>NZ_JALCJA010000001.1:0-605392 GCF_022646225.1 Levilactobacillus sp. | reverse complement strand
GATAGTAGTTGGGGGATCGCCCCCTGCGAGGATAGGACGTTGCCACGCGATTATTCCGGCATAGCTCAGTTGGTAGAGCACCTGACTGTTAATCAGGTTGTCGACGGTTCGAGCCCGCCTGCCGGAGCTTTATAATGGAGAGTTGTCCGAGTGGCTGAAGGAGCAGCATTGGAAATGCTGTAAACGGGTACTAACCTGTTTCGAGGGTTCGAATCCCTCACTCTCCGTTTGAAATAGTATGACCCGTTGGTCAAGTGGTTTAAGACACCGCCCTTTCACGGCGGTAACATGGGTTCGAATCCCGTACGGGTCATTTTGGAGGATTAGCTCAGTTGGGAGAGCGTCTGCCTTACAAGCAGAGGGTCACAGGTTCGAGCCCTGTATCCTCCATAGGTAACATAACATTCTAATTATGGTCCGTTGGTCTAGTTGGTTTAGGACGCCTGCCTGTCACGCAGGAGATCACGAGTTCGAGTCTCGTACGGACCGTTGTTATGTTATTAATAATTTAATACACAACAAACATATTACATGATGGTATATGGCTCGGTAGCTCAGTCGGTAGAGCAATGGATTGAAGCTCCATGTGTCGGCGGTTCGATTCCGTCCCGCGCCATTATGGTGGGGTAGCGAAGTCTGGCTAAACGCGGCGGACTGTAAATCCGCTCCTTCGGGTTCGGTGGTTCGAATCCACTCCCCACCATCATTATAGGGATATAGTTCAATGGTAGAACAACGGTCTCCAAAACCGTCGATGTGGGTTCAACTCCTACTATCCCTGTTTGTAATGTGATGGCGGTATTGGTGAAGGGGTTAACACACCGGATTGTGGTTCCGGCACGCGTGGGTTCGATTCCCACATACCGCCCTAGATTGGGGCATCTTGATTTATTCAGCTGGTCCAGTCAGATTGGATAGGCGATTATGGTGGTATAGCCAAGTGGTAAGGCAGAGGTCTGCAAAACCTTCATCGTCGGTTCGAATCCGATTACCACCTTTGACTGGGTGTATCCAATCAATCTTTATGAATTTTTTGCCGGAGTGGCGGAACTGGCAGACGCGCTGGACTCAAAATCCAGTGACCGTTGAGGTCGTGTGGGTTCGAACCCCACCTCCGGTATCAGAAGCTTCATCTCGGGAGTCATCGCAATTGGCGATGGCTTTTTTGTTGTTCCTAAAAGTTGGTGTAGCAAGGCCACGGCGATAAGCACCGTCCATGCTTGCTGGTTGACGGTGATCTGACACGGCACGGGCGTTTACGAGTCGCTTAAATCCGTGTGTCTTTTCGGTGGCGCATAGCGGGTGAATGCGATCTTCTGGTTGTCCAGATGGCCTAAAAATGGATTGATTTTTCCGATAGATCTGTTACCGGCCTTGTCCGTGGGGGGACTTAAATTTTAAGCGGGTCATCACCGTCAGATTAATGTCTGATGGTGGTGGCTCTTTTTTAGTCGGGGGCTATTCGTGGGACGGTAGAGAGGACGTATCACATAGCAGGGGTCAATGAATCGCTAGCGCGTGGACCGCTCTTTTCTAGAAGTGTTCAGGGTATTCTCCGTTTGCCGTGACAAGTATTTGGGCCTATACTTAATCTTGTGATTAAACACACCAGAATTGGGAGGTTCATGATGAGAAAACGAAATTGGGAGATTCTTTTGGGCTTGGCTGCCGTATTGGTTGGCTGGCACCTGGCCGGAGGAACGGCTCAGGCGAGCTATAACAGCATGTTTGCGCGTGAGGGGTACTTGGCTAAGCATGAGCGTTTGGACGCGACACGGTCGTTTGAACGGCGAATTAGCCGCTATAAATCCGTGTATGTGACCCAGAACAAGGCGGGGCGGATTCGCAACGTGAGCGTGATGTTTTACGCCAAGCCGCAGCGTGATCACTTTACGACCTACGCTAGCCATTGGATCAACGTGCGCCAGCTGCGTAATGGTCAGCTGTACGCCTACAATGATCGTACGGTCTACGGCAACTACCTGGTGGCTTACCATCAGTTTGGTCGGGGCCATGGCACGACCATCAAGGCGGGGAGCCGGCCGGTCAAGCTGCACTTCTCTAAGAAGGGGAACTTGTTGATTCGCTACCAGAAAAAATTGCTGACGGTCCACTTAAAGAGCGGTCAGATCAATTTAAATGGTAAGGCTACCAGTGCCAAGCACAACCGACAATTCAAAGGCAAAGTGCCGACGAAAGGCACCCGCGTGAAGCGCTTGATTGCGGACGCCAAGCGTTATCGCGGTGTTCCGTACAGATATGCCGGACGGGATGCCTTTGGGGGCTTAGACTGCGCCTCATTCGTTGATCAGGTCTATTTGGACGTTGAACACCGTGATATTGGCGGGATGACCGGCGTGCAACAGAAGCTAGGTAAGCACGTGGCCGTTCGCAAGGCCAAAGCCGGCGACCTGCTCTTCTGGCAGATTGCCGGGCAGAAATACACCTACCACGTGGCGATGGCCATTGGTCATGGTAAGTTGATTGAAGAAGCTGGGAAGTCGGTGCACATCTCGAAGATTGCCAACCGCAACCCGCAATTTGCTATTCATATGAAATAATTCCAAAAACGGTCCAGGTCGCGTTGATGCGTGTGCCTGGGCCGTTTGAATTTATGGAGGAATCGGCGGTCTAACAACTGAAGTTCGGTGAGGTCCCCAGGTAGTCGGTGGTGAATGGGTGAGGGGGAGCAGTCTTCTGGTTCGCTTGAGCGCCTGACAAGGCCTGCAGGCGCTAAAAGTGTCTCACGGTGTAGATTAAGACAACATCTCAGCTACACCAGCGGGGCCATCACTGGCTATCCCGGCTGACACAATGTTGCTGATAGCCAGTTAACAAGTCACTTGCGGGGGCTAGTCATCTGTATGGCTAGTTTCCGCTATGCAGCGCAATGGCTGCACCCAACGGTTCTAGTTATTGGGGAACATAAAAACGCCTAGCTGGACCGGCGGCTAGGCGTTTTGCAGGTATTCGTCAATGTTTGATAGTGATTAATCGTTGTAGGCGTCTTCTAAGCCAACCTTGTCTTGGTGGTTGATGGAAGCGTAACGATCAGATGCGTACATCACGCTGGACTTGCTGGATGAGTGGCTTAAGCCTAAGGCATGGCCAATTTCGTGGGTCGCAACGTTCGTCCGTTGATTCTTGGTGTAACCGTACTTGGTTAATAAGCTACGGTTCAACGTGGACTTGGCGGAAACGATTTCGTTTTCGTTGCCCTTGTTCAAGTAAGAGTAGTTGGTGTAACCGGCTAACTTGCCGCTCTTGGTGCTGAGGGATTTGGAAGAGGTCAACGTGATGTCAGCCTTTTCGCCGCTCTTAGCAGCCTTTAATTGAACAACGCCGACTTTGTTCCAACGCTTAACGGCGTTCTTCCAAACACTCTTGTAGTAGCTGGAGCTGGTGTTGGTCTTGTATGTAATTGTGGTTTGATCCCAAGCGCCCCAGGAAGGTGTTGGCTTGCTGGTAGCGGCGGCGAAGATGGTGGAGCTGCAAGTGGCTAAGGTGACAACCAAGGTGGCGATAACTAAGACGGTCCATTTAACAATTTTCTTTAACATTTTGAATACCCGCTTTCTTTTAATTCCGAATGATTCGCTTTTTAATTGCTTACTATCTTATTGACTATGGTTAGTATAAAGCGAGAACTAAAAGAGTTGGACGGACACTTCTATGGGGATGGATAGTTTCAACGGGACAATAGTTGCAAAGTGGATAATCATTATCCCATAAACGCGATAGTGTGGCGATAAATGGTTACATATCAAGCATTGTGGCCACTTTTTGATGTAAGCGGTTAGCGGGTTGGTTAAAAATTTGGCCGAATAAAAACGGCCCCCATTCTCAGGTCGATGGAAACAACCAGGGAATGGGAACCGTGAGATGATTTAGCGGAACAGCAAAAGTGTAACGAACATTTGACCGAATAAGTCCGATAAACTACCAGTAAATTACAAATATTTGACCGCAGTCCCATAGGCAGCTACGGATTGCATGTCGGTGCCAATCGACCCGGAGTCAAAGCGCATCATGACCACGGCGTCCGCACCCATGTTTTGCGCATTGACGCGTAGGCGGTCGACTGCGATGTTGCGGGCTTCGTCGAGCATCTTGGTGTAGTCCTTGATTTCACCGCCGACCACGTTTTTGAGGGATGCGCCAATGTTACGGATAACGTTTTTCGATTGCGTGGTCAACCCAAAGACCTCGCCGATGACCTCGTATTCTTGGCCGGGGATGTGTTCGGTGGTAGTCACTAAGATTTCTGTCATGGGAATTCCTCCTTGTGTTGCTTTAAATATACCTAGCTGACCGGTAAAAGACAAGTCAAGGAGGCGGCCAAAATAAATTTTGCTGACGCGTTATTAGTAAATTTGTTGCCGACCGGTTACATATCCGCGGTATTTGCGGGTGATTATGCAAAAGGTAGCGCCTGCTTTTTGACTTTCTTGCAAAACCTATCCAAATTGGCTGGCTAACACCTGTTTGGGACTAACTGCTTATTAATAATCGAAGGTGTTAATTGAGAACAAAGTGTGTTAATTTAGAAACAGTACTAGCCCCGGCTAGCAAAGAGGAGGAAAATTGCATGACACTTGAACCACAAGAGATTAAGCGGGTTTTAGATATTGAGGAGGCCTTGTACACGCCTATTTCAGAGAAAAATCGCCAATTGATCGACGAGTTTTTGGAGATTCGCCAGGCCTATCGGTCAGTGACCCGGCGGATTGAGGATGCCTTGCAGGCGCCGTTGGACCACTATCAGCAGCGACGCCATTTCTACTTGGATGTGGCCGACTTGGCCCACTTCCGGTTGAACTTTTTCGAGTTAGTCGGGCACTTCTTGCAAAAGACGGTGGGATTGACCTATCGCTTGGAGTTGTGGGACCGGGAATCGCATCATAAGGATAACTTTTCTGATTTGGAGTTGACCCAGGCGGCTTGCCGAGAGTTCAGTACGGGGACGGCAGTCGAAACGTTAGAATACGCCCATCTAAACTTTCGCTTACGGCGGAAATTTGAAATCCGTGGTCGACACCTTTATTGGGAAAAGTCCCAGTTCTTTGTGGCGGGGCGGGAAGTCCCGTTGACGGACGGGTTGATGCAACTCCAACATGAACTGGAAGCGTGCGCGCCCGTGCTGCGAGGAACGGTCTTGAAGATTAAGGAATTTACCTGATCACTACGGTTACGTCTGACTGGCTGCGAGACCTGGTTGAGTCAGGCGTGCTACAGAAAACGAGCGGGTAGCGGCCAATATTGCGTACCAGTCCTAAATTTGCCAACAAAAAATGACCAATCGCTAGGGGATTGGTCATTTTCAGTTGGTCGTCGACTTCAAGGCCAGCTTATTTGCTAGCAGGCGTTTGGTTGCCGTGATTTGGCCGCGCAATAAGTCCTTGTGCGCAACGGCAATAACGTTGGAACGACTGCGTAAGTGCTGGTTGGTGCCCAGAATTTCGTCGTCGATCAGATATAGCGCGTTGGGCGCTACCGTGAGGTCCCAATGATGTTCGGCGTGGACCTGCGTCGTGGGGATGTGCAGCGCAGTCGCCAAGTTTTGACAAAAGTGAGTGAGTAATGCGGCATCAACGATTCGGTTGCCAGTGAGGGTGGGCTGAAATTTGCCACTGAGGATGTCACCAATCACTTTGATTTCGGTCATGCTGGTTCCTCCATTATTAGATGATGCCTCATTCTAGCATGGTTTAGCGGGAAAACGGTAGGCGTTGTGCTTGGGTTTAGCGAAACTTTAAAGTCTCGGCGGCGACAATTCGGCGACTTAATCATTAAGCTAAAATCAAAACGCCGGTCAGAAATTGACAAATTCCCGAGAAAATGAGCTGGTAACGTTGGTTGAGCCGCTGCTGAAGCCACCAGTGGGCCGCTAACAAGAGGATGATCAGTAGTGTCCGCCAAGAAAGCGACCCCATAAATAAGGAAAGAACACAAGTAATTGGCGCAATTAAGGTTAACCGCCAGTCTCGTTTCGTCGGTAAGTAATAGGGCTCGAAAAAGGCCAGGTAGCTGGCCATCAGCGGAACGAGTGGCGTTAAAAACTGTAAGGCCAGGTAATGGTTACGTAAGAAAAATAAAATTACGGGTACACCACAGCCGGCCAGCACGCTGAAGACCACCAGCCCGTAAGCCGATTGGAGGCCCAGCTGGGGGATGCAGGCCAAGACCAAAAAGATGCACAGCAGCAGGGCGAACAGTTGGACCAGGTGATTACCGGGGGCCGCGAGAAACCCCATGGTAGCAGCGGCAACGACTAAGATGGGCCCAATCGTTGACTGAAAGTGACGCTTTAAGATGAGAAAGACGCCCCCGGCCAAAAAGATGCCGTAAATGGCGAGGAAGACTTTCACATCGGTCGCTAGCGGTGTGCCGGTCGAGGCGGTTGTTCCCGCCAGCCACCAGAGAAAATTTTGACAGAAAATAAACAGGAACAGTTGCTGTACCGTTCGGTTTTTAAAGAAGGCCATGAGAGTGGTCATGGAATCGCTCCGTTTCAACTGGGTTTATAGTGTTGCCTTTTATCTTAGTAATTATTTGGCCGCGGGTCAACGGTTCTTTGAGAAATTTACCGGTGCTTCCTTTTAAGTCGGCCGGATTTGTGTTAAAATTCTTGAGTTATGAGTCAATTCCCGATAGGATTCACGCGTTTTGTGAAGCTGCCTTGTAACCGAATGGCGTTGAGATTATCGGTCAACTCGCCGTCTACTATATCTAGGGGGAATATCCATTGCAAGAAAGACATTTATTTACTTCAGAATCCGTTTCCGAGGGTCATCCCGACAAAATCGCCGATCAAATCAGTGACGCCATCTTAGATGCGATGCTGCAACAAGATCCCGATTCCCGGGTTGCCTGCGAAACGTCTGTCACGACTGGTTTAGTCCTGGTCTTCGGTGAAATTTCGACCAAGGCCTATGTCGATATCCAAAAAGTGGTGCGTGAAACCATCAAGGAAATCGGCTATACGGATGGCCAGTATGGCTTTGATGGCGACAACTGTGCCGTCCTCGTGGCCATTGACGAACAATCACCTGACATTGCGCAGGGGGTCGACGACTCATTGGAAACGCGTGAAGGGGATGAAGATCCCCTCGATAAGATTGGTGCCGGTGACCAAGGGCTCATGTTCGGTTATGCCGTCAATGAGACCCCTGAATTAATGCCGCTGCCAATCGAATTGAGTCACGCCTTGATGCGGCGGATCGCTAAGCTGCGTAAGACGGACGTCATCGACTACCTGCGGCCAGATGCCAAGGCCGAAGTCACGGTCGAATACGACGATAACGAACAACCAGTTCGGGTCGACACGGTTGTTTTAAGTACGCAACACGATCCCGACGTCACGTTGGATCAGATTCGTCAAGACGTGATCGAACAGGTCATCAAGCCCGTGATTCCAGCCAACTTACTGGATGACCAGACCAAGTACTTCATCAACCCTACCGGTCGGTTCGTCATCGGTGGTCCTCAAGGGGATGCCGGTTTGACGGGGCGGAAGATTATCGTTGATACGTACGGTGGGGCCGCTCACCACGGTGGGGGCGCCTTCTCTGGTAAGGATGCCACCAAGGTGGACCGTTCTGCCAGTTACGCTGCGCGCTACATCGCTAAGAACATCGTGGCAGCTGAATTAGCCACGAAGTGTGAAGTGCAGATTGCCTACGCCATTGGGGTGGCCGAACCCGTTTCGGTCTACATCAACACGTTTGGCACCGGGACCGTGGCAGAAAGCAAATTGAACGCCGCCGTACGGCAACTGTTCGACTTGCGCCCAGCCGGCATCATTCAAATGCTGGACCTGAAGCGGCCAATTTACAAGCAGACTGCCGCTTACGGTCATTTTGGCCGGACCGATATCGACTTACCTTGGGAACACCTGGATAAGGTCGAGGCCTTAAAAGCAGCCGTTAAATAAGTTAAGATGAAACAGGGAGGTCGGGGCGAGCAATCGTGCCGGCCTTTTGTTTACGGTGGACGCGCTGGTTTGTAATAGCGAGGATGGCCATCTGTCGATTTGAGTAGCGTGACGGTAAAGCCAGTTAACTGAGGTGGACTTTCACGATTGCTAGTAATGTGGTGACTGGCTTACGCTTCACATCATGGATCAAAGTATTTGGGGCAACTTGCTAAGCTAATGTTGTACCGTGGGTGAGCACTAACCCGCCGGAGACAGCTAGGGGTGGAGTCAGCTGTGTCGACGGTGTTGGCTGGGGTTCTTTCCCAGCCTACAGCGTGGGACGACTTGAGAGACTGACGGGTTTTGTCAGGCTTTCAAGCGAGCCGGAAGACCGTTCTGTGGGCTGCAGGCGTTCCCCATAGCAGGCGGAACCCCTAGCTGACGCAGGCATCTGGTTTGCGAAATTTTTCAGCCGTGATTGCTAATAAATAGGCTTTTAGCAAGTAGGAGCAATAAAAAGTAAGCTAACAGCTTGTATTTTTAACGGTTAGCCGCGATAATTGGTATATTACTGAATAACAGAAATTGGGCAGTAGCAGCAATTGGCTACGTAGATTCGTTGAGTGGTGGGGCCAACGTCAGGAGGAAATTATGTCTAAGAAACAAACTAACGTTGGATTAGTCACTGTGGCGGTCTTTGTGGCCACCTTTATGTCAGCCGTTGAGGGGACCATCGTCTCGACGGCCATGCCGACCATTGTCGGTGATTTACACGGGGTTGCCCTCATGAACTGGGTCTTCTCCATCTTCTTGTTAACTAATGCGTTGGCGACACCCATTTACGGCAAGCTGGCGGATACCGTGGGCCGAAAATCGGTCTTCTTGGTCGGCCTGTTCATCTTCGTGTTGGGGTCCACGCTGTCGGGGATGTCTCACAGCATGGAAACGCTGATTGCTTGGCGGGCACTACAAGGTATCGGGGCTGGGGCCATCATGCCGGTCTCCTTTACGATTCTTGCCGACATCTATCCCGTTGAACAACGGGCTCGGGTCATGGGCCTCAACGGGTCTGCCTGGGGAATTGCCGCCGTGGTCGCACCCTTGCTCGGGGGCTTCATCGTCGATCAATTGAGCTGGCATTGGATCTTCTTCATCAACATCCCGATTGGCATCATCACCATTGCCCTGATTTGGTTCTTCTTAAATGAAACTACCGAACGCAAGGCATTTACCATGGACTGGTTTGGCTCTTTGTGGCTATCGGTGGGCTTATTGGCCATGATGCTGACGTTCCAATTGCTGGGTGAAGGCCAGATCAACGTCTTATGGGTCATCATCGGGTTTGTCGTGGCCATCGTAGCCTTTGCGCTGTTTATTCGCCAAGAAAAACGAACGGCCGACCCGTTGATCCCCATGTCACTCTTTAGCAACCGGACCTTTGTGATTCAAAATTTGATTGCTGCACTGTTGAGTGGCTTCATCATGGGCTTTTAAGTCTATTTACCCACTTGGACGCAAGGGTTGTTGGGCTTAATGGCGTCTCAAGCCGGATTCGCCATCACGCCTAGTTCATTGATGTGGATCGTCGGGTCCTTTATTGCCGGTAAGCTCTTGTTGAACCGGTCGCCTTACAGCATTGTTAATCTGGCGTTGGTCCTGGTCTTGGTTGGTGCCGTGACCATGGCGGTGATTCCGGCCAGCACGCCATTCTGGTGCTTCTTCGTGATTGCGGCCATCTGTGGGACCGGGTTTGGAATCACCATTACCACCACGACGGTGACCGTGCAAAGTAAAGTGGCCGTCGATGAGGTGGGGGTGGCAACCTCCTTTAACACCTTGTCACGGACGCTGGGCCAGACCATCATGGTGTCCATTTTTGGCATCATCATGAACCTGGAAATGGCGCGTGGCGTGGCCAGTCATCCGGGCACCAACCTGGCAATGATGAATAAGTTAATTAACCCCCAAACGGCCAAGGAGTTGCCGGCGCACCTCCTACCGACCCTGCATGGTATTCTATACCAAGGGCTCCACGTGATCTTTATTGGTGGGGTACTGCTGATCATCATTTCATTCTTAGTGAACTTCTTTGATCGCAAGGATACGGAACAGGTCACCGGGCACCAGGGGTAATTAGTCCCGTTTTAAGTTCAGATACGGTATAATAATGCTAAACGACCAAAAAGTGGAGGCGATAAGATGTTTGAAAGTAATCACGCGCGGTATGCGAGTTATGGCACGGTTGCGGCTTTGCCGGATGATATGATTGACGCAATCTGGCAGATTATTGATCACGACCTCCAAGGGTTGTTTCCATTAGATAATCTGTTGACCTTTAAACTGCACAACCACCAAGGCACCACGACCTTTGAGTACGTCCAATCAGACGACAATCAAATGACGTTGCGGGCGGGTTTCGACACAGAATTTGGCTATACGCCAGAGCTGCCAGAAACCGTGTTGGCCTACGATGATGGTGACAGCCAGATTATCCTGCTGCCATCCGAGACGAATGACCGTTAAATTTGTGAGAGATTAAAATGGTGATTGCTCCGGGGGATGTCCCTGGTAGTAATCACCATTTTTTGTGGTTAAATGACTGACGGTTGAAAGACGAAATCAGGTGAAACTATTGTTATCATGTGCCTCATGGCGTTCTCGACACCTCGCTTTGAGTCGCAGTCTACGTCTCAAAGCTGCCTCATGGCCGAAACGTGCGCCAACACTTAACACTGCTAGGCAGCTAACCGCCTGTCGTCACACTCTTATTCAGCGGCTGAACCCATAGCAGGTGGAACCCTGGCTGACGCAGGCAACTGGTATCATCAATTTTAGGTGTCGGAACACTGTCTTTTCTGTGGCAGCAACGTCAAATTAGCGAATCAAGCCGAAATGGCGCAGGCCGTGGACGATGCCATCCGTCGTGTTGGACGTGGTGACGTAGGCCGCCTTAGCCTTGGCTTCTGGAACGCCGTTGCCCATGGCGATGGGGACGTCGACCTCGTCAAACATTTGCAGGTCGTTGTACCCATCGCCGAACGCGTACGTTTTCACATCTTGCAAGCCAGCGTTGGTCAAGAGGGCTTGGATACCAGACTGCTTGCTGACACCGTGGACCATGGTGTCTAGGCAACGCGGGTTATTGCGGACTAAATCCAATTGACCCGCGAACTCATCGTGGTATAATTGGTCCTTGTCACGGTTGAAGACGTTGATGAAATTAATCTCTTGGTGATGATACCATTCGGGGTCCACCACGGGATTCAGGCGCAACAGCTGAAAGTTTTCGGTGGTGTCGGCATTAGCCTGGCTGAGCCGAAAGCCTGCGCGGTTGTAGTATGCCAGTGGGTCATGATGCGCGTTGGCAAAGGCTGTGATGGCGTCTAGCGTGGGCTGATCAATGATTGAGGCAGTCAGGCGCTTACCTTCAAACTGCACGTAACTGCCATTGGCGCCGACGACGGAGTCAATGCCGGTGGCGTCGAGGACGTATTGAATTTCAAAAATGTTTCTTCCGGTCGCAATAACTGGTAAAATATGATGTTGTTGCATTTCGTGAATGGCAGCGATGCTGGCTGGCAAGACGTTCTTGTGGTCGTCAAACAGGGTGCTATCCAAATCAAAAAAGACGATTGCTTGATACATATTTAACCTCCTAAATGTTGACGTGTTGCGGTTCCATTATACAGCAAGAACCAAAGTTGACGAAATGACGGTAATTTTTTTGCCAAGCAGATGTAGTAGTTGCCGTTTTTATGTTACACTATATCTTGTATTTTGAATTAAAGAGGGGCTATCATGGTGATAATTACAGCTGGAATGATCGGTGTCGGTAAAACGACCCTTACTGGAAAGATTGCGTCACACTTGGAAACTCAAGCATTTTTTGAACCGGTTGGTGATAACCCAGTGTTACCACTTTACTACCGGGACCCGAAGCAATACGGGTTTTTGTTACAAATTTACTTCTTGAACAAGCGGTTTAGCATGATCAAGCGAGCCCTAGCGGACGACAACAACGTCTTGGACCGCTCCATCTATGAAGACGCGCTCTTCACGCGGGAAAACAACGCAGAAGGCAACATTACGGACACTGAGCTGGAAGTTTACCTCAACCTGCTGGACAACATGATGAACGAATTGCAAGAATTGCCAAAGAAGGCCCCAGATTTGTTGGTATACGCCGACGCTGACTTCGATACGATCCTCCACCGGATCAAGAAACGTGGCCGCGACTACGAACAATTCGATGACAATCCTGAATTGGAATCCTACTACAAGAAGATGTGGACGGCCTACCAAGGCTGGTTCGCCGACTACGACGTGAGCCCAAAGATCAAGATCGACTTGCAAAAGTATGATCTGGACGTTCCTGGGAACACGGAATTGGTATTGGCCCAAATCGACGATGCCTTAAAGGACATCCGCACGCCAGTTAAATAAGCTTCACCCACGCCACCACCGGTCTCTTGATCGGTGGTGGTTTTTTTAGAATGAAACGAAAGGCTACTAGCCAGTGGTTAAAAAAACCTAAAGTCGAGGGTACGGTGGGTTACCAATGGCCGGTGGATTTCGTTAGTAAGAGTAGGGGGAGCGTGCGCCAACAGGTGGTTGCCTGTCGTCACACGCTTAAGTCCAAAAGAGCACGCCGCCTCCCGGTAACGGCAGGTGCGTGCTCACACAAGATTAACCCAATTTCTTCGCGATATTGTCCAAGGTCACTTCTGCCGTGTCAGCGAAGACCATGTCAGCGGCGCCCAGTTCCGTGGCGTCACCAATGCCCAGTGAGACTTCACCGGCCGCATTGATAGCAGCGACACCAGCGGCGGCATCTTCAACCCCAATGCATTGGTTGGCTGGCAGGTTCAGCAGTTCGGCACCCTTGGTGTAGATTTCTGGATCCGGCTTGCCGTGCGTCAGGCTGGCTGGGTCAACGATCTTCGGGAAGTAGTCGGCCAGTTGTAATTTGCCCAAGACCCGTGGGGCGTTCTTGGAAGCGGACGCCAATGACAGTTGATAGCCCTTGGCACGCAAGTCATCCAAGAAGGCCTTCATACCGGGTAAAATGTTAGCGGGCGTCATCTTGTCGACTTCGGCCACGTAATTGGTGTTCTTTTGGGTGGCCAGTTGTTCCTTTTCGGCTTGGGTGTAGTCGTTTTCCTTGCCACCGGCCTTTAAGATCATTTCCAAAGAGTCCATCCGGCTAATGCCCTTCAAGCCGTTGGCGAGTTCGTCGCTCCAAGCCACGCCTAAAGAATCGGCGAGTTGGTGCCAAGCAGTTCCGTGCAAAATGGAGGTGTCGGTGATGACACCGTCGAGGTCAAAAACAAATCCTTTAATATCAGCAAACTTAGTCATGTGAAGCACTCCTTAATAAGTAATGGTTTGTGGAACATTAGGTTTTAGTGAAACAGGTTGTTGCCCAATTTTAAGTGTTGCGGCGTGATCGGCCGTCACGGTCACGTGATGGTGGTCAATCGCAAAGGTGTAACGAGTGCCACGTAGCAGGTGGCTAAATTTAATCGCGTCCCAGGCTTGCGGCAGGTGAGGGTTAACGGTCAAATCTTCCCCTAAGGCGTCGACACCAGCGTAGTAGCGCGTTGACATCAATGTGACGGCCCCCATGACGCCGAGGTGGATGCCTTCGGCCGTGGTGCCCCCCTGAATATCGTAGTAATCAGAGAACAACGCCTGTGAGAAGAGCTTCCAGGACTGATCCATGTTGCCCGCCATGGCCGTCAAAGCCGCGTAAACGATGCGTGACAGCGTGGATCCGTGCGTCGTGCGGTCCAGGTAATACTGGAGATTTTGGATCAAGGCGTGGTGCGGGAGCTCATAGCCCAGTTGTTGCAAGAGATCGGCCACTTGCGGCGCGTCGAGGTTGTATAAGACCATCAGCGCATCGGCTTGCTTGGCGACCTGATAGGCGTCCGGCGTCTTGCCCTCGGCCTTTAGAATCCGGTCCATCCGAGAAATGTCGCCGTACTTTTGCCGGTACTTGGTGAAGTCCAGTTGCGGCAACTTGAAGTATCCCTCGAACTGCCCGATGATGCCATCCGGGCTGATGTCCAGTTTCAAATGGTGACTGACGGCCGCAAATTGTTGGCGCGTCTCGGCCGTGACCTGCGTCTTTTGGTCAACCGCTTTCAATGTCGCCGGTGTCAAAGTTTGTCGAATTTCTTTGAGCTGGTTAAACAGCCAGGTGACCATTAGATTGGTGTAGGCATTGTTGGCCAGTCCCGTCGTATCGGCATTGGGATAGTTTTCGTGGAACTCATCGGGACCCATGACCTTGTCGATGGTGTAGCGATGGTTCGCGTTGTTCAGTGTGGTCTTGCTGAGCCAGAACTGCCCGATCTCTTGTAGCATTTCTAGACCATATTTGGCCATGAAGTCGGTATCGCCGGTGATGCGGCAGTACAGGATGACGTTGTAGGCAATGGCCAAAGAAACGTGCCGTTGCAGTGATGAGTAGTCGGGGTCCCAGGTGTTGGTCAGGGGGTTCAAATGCGTGACTTGCGACTGTTCATCGCCGTGTTCACCGGATTGCCAAGGGAACATGGCCCCGGCATAACCCGCCGCTTGGGCGTTTTGCTTGGCCGCTGGCAATCGTCGGTAACGGTACATCAATAGTTGCCGCGTCAGCTTAGGGTCATGGAGCGCAAAGACGGGCAAGTCGAACATTTCGTCCCAGAAAACGTGTCCTCGGTAGGCCTCGCCGTCGAGTCCACGCGCGTTGATCGAGGCATCGATCTTGCCAGAACGGATGGCCTGAACCGCCGAGAAGAGGTGATACAGGTTGACCCGGGTCAGCTTTTGCGACGTGATATCGCCGCTGATCTGGATGTCGGCGTCCGCCCAGCGCTTTTGCCAATAGGCGGTGCTGCTGGCCAGCGTGTCTGCAAACGACGCCTGCTGGAGTTCGTCGGTGGCGGCACTTAGTAGGTTGCCGGTCGTCTCACGACTGGTGAATAAGACCACATTTTTTTCAAAAGTGTAGGTGTGTTGCGGTTGAACGTCCACGGAGCGCATTTGGCGGACCTGTTGTTCGGCGTTCGGCCGGGTGTCACTAGGGGCGGTTAGTGCTTCGCCCGGGCCAGTCAAATGGGCGCCCAGCGTGAGGTCAACGTGTGATGACCGCGTTTGTGCTTCCAAAAAGATACTGTCGGGCTGTTGGCTGGTGCCGGTGACGCGCAGGTGACGTTGGTCAAAGGCGTTGTACCGGGCAACGTTGCCGTTCACGACGCTACCGTCGATGGTCGAGTAGACCTGCAGGCTGCCCGCAAAGTTGATCGGGGTGATGCTGTAACGAATCGCTAGTCGATGCCAGTCCTTGAAGTTGGCCACCTTGCTGGTCTTGATCTGCAGCGTGTGGCCGGTTGACAGCTGGACCAGCATGGTCGTGATCAGCGTCCCGGTGTGTAGGTCTAGGCTCCGGTAGATGTCTTGAATGTCGGCCGCTTTAATTTGAAACGGATTCTGATGGTCGACCCCAAAGGAGAGCGCTTGAGCGTTGGGCAGGTTGACCAGGTCCTCGTTGGTGACTTGGCGGCCATTGAGGTTGGTGGTCAGTTGGTCATACAGGCCGGCCGTGTACATGCCGGGGTAGTTGTCGGCGTCCGCGTGGGCTTCCGTATAGGCTCCCCGCACACCGAAGAACCCGTTGCCCACCGTGAGCATGGCTTCCTGGCCGTAATTGCGTTTACCTTGGTATTGGCCGTAATAGTCCAGGTGCCAGGCCAGGTAATCGCGTTTGGTCGCTAGAGCCGCCTCCAGGCCTTGATCGGCGATGGCTTGTTTGCTAACGACCGGAATGTTCAACATGTTGGTAATGGCCAACCCAATATCGATGCGTTGGTGGTTGATGCCCACGACCGTGTCGGAGAACGGGTAGCTCAAGGCGTTGTCCACCACGGCGGCATCGACGTCGAGCCCCGCTAGCTTCAACCGCAAGTTTTCCAGGTTCTCACCAATCGTCTGTTCCGAATTGTAAGCGATAATAAATTGCCGCTCGCCAGTCTGATCTGTCGGGTGGTAGCTGACTTCCAATGAATCATCTAAGACGTGCAACGTAATAATTTTCAAAGCGCAGTCGTCATCCTTTCTGCTAAATGATAGCGTATTCTTTCACAGTTAATCTTAGGCTAACTGACCGCAATAAGCAATTATTTCCGTTCGGAAAGGTCAAAATTAATATTATTATAAATGCCGAGATGGCGCAATTGCAATCGGTTGCAGCGTTTTGGTGTTCTTGGTTGTAGCACCCGTCAGCGTCGGCGGAATGCGTGGCGGCTGGGTGGAGGTGGTGCTGAAAAAAGGCTGCCGGTTGCAGGGGGGCTGGCGATGGCGAAAACGTGCGCCAATAGTCTCACTTGGCGGTAAAAAACGAGCCTGGGACAAAATCTCCCAGGCTCGTTCACAGTACCTTTACATAGCTGAAACGTGCGCCAAAAGGCAGCCGGTTCCGCTTAAAACTGCTAGCCAAACAATCCAAAACCGGGATTATTCGGCTAGCAGCCTTAATGCTCACCGGCTAATCGCCTTTTGGCCCACTCTCCCACGGTACACGTATTAGATTTTAAAGTTAGTTGACCACGTACAGAGGGTCTTCACCCTTATCGACTCTGACCGCGTTCTTGGCCACGATGGCCGCCATAGCGTCACGGGCTTCGACGGTGGCGTTACCGACGTGAGGGGTCAAGATAACATTGTCTAAGGCCTTGAAGCCATCGTCAACGTTTGGTTCGGCTTCGTAAACGTCCAAGGCAGCGCCGGCCAATTCGCCGTCACGTAAGGCTTGGAGCAGGGCCGCCTCGTCGATAACGGGACCCCGAGCGGCGTTGATGAGGTAAGCGGACTTCTTCATCCGTTTGAACTCAGGAGCGCCCAGCAGGTGATGGGTTTGATCGTTTAATGGGCAATGCAAGGTCAACACGTCACTCTTTTCGATAACTTCATCCAGCGTGGCGTAGGTCGCATTCAAGCTGGCTTCCGTTGCGGCGTCGAGGGGATGGCGTTGGGTGTAGAGAATCTTCATGTCAAAGGCGGCCATCCGCTTGGCAACGGCTTGACCAATTTGGCCCATGCCGACGATTCCCAGCGTCTTGCCGGCCAATTCATGACCCAAGAAGAAGAGGGGAGACCAGCCGTCAAAGCCCTTGGTCCGCATCAACTTGTCCCCTTCGACCATTCGGTGGGCCAGGGTGATCATGAGGCCGGTCGTGACTTCAGCGGTCGAAGTCGTGGAGACCTTGGGCGTATTGGTGACGGGGATGTTCTTGGAACGGGCGTAGGCGGCGTCAATATTATTGAAACCAGCGCCGTAATTGGCAATAATCTTTAACTGAGGATCGGCGTCGATCACGTCTTTGTCTACCTGAGTCGACAGTGGCGTAATCAGATAGTCCTTGCCGACAATCCGCTTCAACAACTCGTCCTTTGTGATTAATCCGCTACCTGAATAGCTGTCAACATCGAGCCCGGCTTGGTTCAAAATGTCCAGGGCTGACTGGGGAATAGGTGCAGTTACTAAAACACTAGTCATGAGTGTCACTCCTTCAGTAAAATTTTATTTCACAAGTCTATTGTAATCGTTTTCATCAGAGAAAACAGCCTTCCCTGAAAAATCTTTCGAAAAATTCGCCTAAACGTGTTAAGCTGTGAAACATAAGACTGAAGTGAAAGGGGTTACCCACCGTGAAATTAGTCACAAGTATCCTGGTTGTCGTCCTCACGGCAGGCATCGTGGGCGGGACCATCTGGTTGATGCTGACCTTAGCAATAGCGGCGTGGCTGGAGGTCTTGATCGGCGTGGTCGGTTTCGTATTGGCGACGGTCGTCAACCTTCTGTTATTCTGGTTTCTCTGGCCGCGGACGCCTTCGTTTGAGGACGATGATGAGTAGGGTGGCCGTCAAGATGACACCAGAATTTGGGCATCTTCGCAGCAAGTTTTGCGCTTATCTGGTTGGGTTAATTTTGGTAGAATTAGACATTTTGCCACCCGCGGATGTTTGGGGAGATATTGGTCTAAACGGGTTGATGGGTTAGCGACTACCGTCTTTGGGACGTGGTGTTCGGTTCAAAGCAAGGTGTCGAGACCGCCCCGTCCGCCCACAGCGTACCGACTCATATCCAGTGAACGGTAAGGCGGTCCAATCGGGCAACACTGCCAGTAAGCACCAAAATTTAGAACGAAAAAAAGACCATTACGATAAGTCGCAATGGCCAAAGAGTAAGGTTACAACATAATTGGGGGATTATGTTGCAAAAATTTCATCTACTTTGGGGGAGTAAAATGAAATCAGTCTGTTGAATGAGGACAGAAGCCTCACGAGGTAAGTCCTAAAACTTCCCCGCAACCATATAGTACCGCATTCCTTGGGAAATTGCCATTAAAATATAAATATTTCGTTAACAACGCAAAAAATCAGCGGGTGAGACGCCACAGAATGTCGTCTTGTTCCCTAATTGCGGGGTTTGTTAGGCGAATCAACAAAAGTGAGAGGATGGTTTTTTGACGAATCAAAACAGAAAATTGGGGAGCACCGCCGCGTGGTTGTGGTTGATTCTACTGGTAATTATTTTAAACCTCGTGCAACTGCCACTGCTATTTTTAAACCACGGAGCGATAGGTCAACGGTTCGTTTGGTCAGCGATTTACGTGGCGGGATTTGCGGCCGTGATCGCCTTAGGCCTGTGGATCTATCGGCGGGTGCACCTGGTTAAGTGGCAGCGACTGACGCGTCAGGATTGGTGGTTGATGGTCAAGGCGTACGGCTTTGTGATCTTAGTTGAAATGGTGTTGGGAATGGACAATAGCCTGCTCTATCACCAGACCAGCACGGCCAACAACCAGGCCATCTCATCGTTCATGAATCAGGGGACGCTGACCATGGTGATGTTGAGTCTAACGGCGGTTCTGGCCAGTCCGGTCATCGAAGAGCTGACATTTCGCGGCGTCCTGATCGACGGTTGTTTTCCGGCCAACATGTTTTGGTTGCCGATCATCGTCAGTGGGGTGGCCTTTTCCATCGTGCACATGAGCACCAATCCCGTCAGCTGGCTGATCTACGCCATGATGGGCGGCACGTTCGCCTATGTTTATAAGCGGACCGGCAAGCTCCAGAGCACGATTTTCCTACATGGATTCAACAATTTAATCGCCGTGGGGCTGATGTTACTGACGCTTCATTAGCCGAAAAAAACGCCTTGACTGAACACATGTTCAGTCAGGGCGTTTGACTTTAGTAGGGATTAAAGTTCCTTGTCGACTTCCTTGGCAATCTTGCGTTGATTGCTGACGACATCCAACTGGCTCTTGATGGTCACCAGTTCGCGCATCGTATCGTCGATTTCGTCATCGGACATGCCCAATAACGTTTGGCATTGACCAATCCGAGTGTAAACTTCGTCACGCTTGGCGGTGGCCATTTCGGTCAAATGAATCAGCACTTGCCGTTCATCGGTCCGACTCCGAACCCGTTCGACCCAGCCTTGCTTTTCCAGACGCTTCAACAGGGGCGTTAAGGTCCCGCTGTCGAGTTCCAGGCGTTCACCTAGTTGATGGACGGTCAGCGGCGCGTCTTCCCATAGCACCAACATCGCAATATATTGAGGGTAAGTCAAACCAAAGGGTGCCAAGGCGCTTTGGTAGAAATGGTTAAATTTTTTGCTGGCAGAATAGATGGAGAAGCAAAGCTGCTCATCTAAAAGAATCGGTGTAACTTTCGGCATGGCACAGGCCTCCTTTCAATTACTTTCCAGAGTATTGTATACAATTAAATTGCCGCTTGCAAGTAAAAACTCCCGGTTTAAATGGCCTGTGAGGATTGCCTTGCAGAGATTGGCGGGGGGATGACCCCAGAAACGATTTAACGTAACGTCTAAATAATTATATAGCATATCGATAGCTAACTTCAACAATTATTGATAAAACAAGTTTTTATTTACGCGAATTTCTAAAAGGGCAATTGGTTTGTTCGGGGGGTGTGCAAGTTTAACGGCGATTTATTTGAGTGAAGAAAATTCGAATAAAATCGTCCATGGTGGGTGCATTTAACCCCATTAAATGTGACAAATTACCGAAACTGACCCGTTTTGTCAATGAAAAACAAAATGACTTAGTTAGTTAACCATATGCATCCAAGTATAGCAGAAGTTCTGTAAAAGGAAAGTAAAACTAGTGAAATTTTTCATTAAAATCGCATGAGGACACGACTAGGACCACTTTAATTAATCACAATGTAAAACAATTATCAGCCGATAGTTTAATTGCAAATAACCCCTAGTTTATGGCCGAAATGAAAACTAGGCAAACTGGTTTTGAGCATGGATAGTTTATCTTGCTATTTACGTGGGATTAGGTACAATAAGGGTGTAGAAAGATTTATCCACATTTAAATATCTGTGAGAATAACTGATGGGTGTTGATAAATCCCGTGGATAATCTTTAGTTAGGTCGTTGACGACCGAAAGTATGGAAATAATAGTTTAAGGTGTGTTGCCTTACTAGGGAAGGACTGCGACAGGTTTAGCCGTCGCCAACGAGGAGGATATGAATCATGAGAACGCGAAATTTAGTTGGGACCAAAGAACATTACAAGGCATACAAGGCAGGCAAACGTTGGCTCTACGCATGTATTACGGTAGCGACGGTGGGCCTGGGACTCGTTGGGGGTACCGGCCTGTCCGCGCAAGCCGATGCGGCGGCGACTGGTGAAGAACCAACGGCGGTTGTTGCAGAACCGACGACTGCGTCAGTTAAGGATAATAGCAACGTTGAACCGGTCAATAAGGACGCAATTAACTCTGGTGATGCCAGTCAAGATAATGATGAGCTTAAAGATGACGACTCAGATAATGCTGGCGTGGTCAAAGACGACGCTGTTAATGAAGATACTCAGCCTAAGGAAGAGACGCTAGCACCGGGCAACACAGGCGAGAAGGAGCTAGCCCCGGTTGATCAACAGCAGAAGCAAGAAAACAACACACCTAGTGAAAACGAAAATGTAAGCGGAAACAAAGACAATCAACAATCCCAAGACGTGGTGAACAATCAAGACAATCAAAACAACGTCAAGACGGATTCAGCGGTGCAAACGCCGATTACACCGCCAGTCGACCCAGTCGCACCCGCGGTCAACACGAGTTCCCGCCGGCCGATGATGCGGGCAGCCATGGCGGTTTCCAGTGGTCCGAAGACCTTGGTAGCCGTGCCAGTTTACCGGGCCCCGGACTTTGACAATATTTTGGGGAAGGATGCCGCGGAATGGATGCCGGATGCCAATTTACGGGCGTTGGTTATTGGCTCGATTGATAAACAATATTATGGTGGCAACCACAAAGTCACGTCGGCGAACCTCTACCAGTATGCTGGTTTTGATGGCTGGATGACCTACGGTGTGAACACCATGCAAGAATACTTTGATTTGGGACCAATCAAGAGCCTAGAGGGACTGCAATACTTCACGAACCTCAGAACTTTCAAGCTTAGTGACGCGGAATTGCCGCTGGCGGGAATGATTGATTTCTCATTTGCGCCGAACTTACGGGAATTCACGCTCTTCAATGCGGATGGCGTTGTGACTGATTGGGGAGTTGCGCCAGACACCATCTTGCACACCTACTTTGCGACTAACGATCAGCTGCAGTACCTGACGTTGAGCGGGTTGAATTTAAATGGCAGCTTCCCTGATCTGACGGCTTACCCGGAATTGTACATGCTGAGTCTGGACAACAACCAATTGACCGGGAACCTGCCGGACATCTCCTACTTGAAGAATCTCTTCTCATTGAGTGTCAACGATAACCAATTGAGCGGGCAGCTGCCAGATATGGCCAACTGGTCGATCACCACGTTGCGGATCACCAAGAATAAGTTCTCTGGGAAGTTACCAAGCACGGCGACGTTAACGGCAATCGAGTACGGAACCAATCAAATTACCACGGCCATTGCGCCAGGGTCTTACCGGCCCGGGGCCTTCGTCGTGGGGAATGGGCAAACGTTGGACAACGGACACCACGTCCTGACCAACGCCAACAATCGCTTTGATCCGACCGAGGGGCTCTTCGATTTCATGGACTTTACCACGGGCGAGCCGGTTACGGATATCAAATTAGCACCGGGACAATTTAACACGGGCGCGACCGTTGTCTACTCAACCGACAGTACGGCGGGCATCACGAACCACAACGCGTGGGCCCAAACGCAAACGGATGCGTCGAATTGGTTCACCATCGTGGCCAACCCGGCGAACCCCTATGGCTTCCTGCTGGTGGCCAAGCCAGAGGCTAAGGATGGCAACTATGTCATTCGCGTCAAGATGGCTGATGGGACTTCTCGTGACCTGGATGCGTGGGTCAATTTCTCCGTTGTGAACAAGATGACGACCGGAACCGTGACTCCAGAAACACCGGAACCAGGCGTCACGACCGGGACGGTGACCATCGTGAGTGTCGATCAAGATGGCAAGGTCGTCGCACAACAGGTCAAGACCGGGAATGTCGGTGACACCTACAGCTTTGATGCCCCAGAAATCACGGGTTACCAGGCTACCGGCGTCACCCATGCGCAAGGCACTTACACGGCGGCCGTGCAGACCGTCACCTTCACTTACAACCAGCTGAAAAATGCCGGCGATGCGGATAAAATCGACGATACGACGCCAACCACCAAGGACACGACCAAGCAAGGCGACGTGACGACCGGCGGGGCAGCTGATACGATTGCGACTGATCAAACCCAACCGGCCGGGCGGACTAACCGGGTCACCGGTCCAGCCCAAGGCCAAGTTACAGGCGTCAAGAACCTAAAGGCGACGAGCCAACCAGCGGCGACTAAATTAGCCACGGGTCACTCAGCCGCAACGACGGCCGCCAAGACCAGCTTGCCACAGACCAACGAAGCAAGCACCGGCAATTACATCTTAGCCGGAGTTGCCACGTTGCTGGGGGCATTGGGACTGGCCAGTCTGAGATTGCGGAAACATTAGGCAGGCGCGTGAGAAAAGACGATTGGCTAACGCGCAAATAGAGGTGATAACCAAGAGCCTGGGAGGTGCTTTCCCCGGCTCTTTCGTCTATGCCTAGCTGAAACCTGCGCCAACAGGTAGCCGGTTGGCCCACGCTTCTTTCATGGCCACAAAGATTGACGCCACGGGTATGTTAGCTTGCCGATTAAACACGCCTGAATGAAGCGGGATTCCCGCTACTGGTCGGGAAGTGTGGTATTTTACAGTTGTTCCTAATCCTGATGGGGACGGTAATATAAGGCCACCGGCGACAGAGATGTCGTTCGGTGGTTTTGTTTTGGTCATGCGGGGGATGATACATGACGTGCTTGCGCAGAGAATTTAACTTTTTCTAAAACGTATGTTCCCCTAGACGGCATCTAGATTATGCTATACTTGATTTAAGATGTCGGGTGTAAAAAGTTGCCCTGTGTCAGGAACTTCGCTAAGATAGCGATGCGTGCCTGAGAAGTGGGTTTAAGAGAGAAGGGAAATTCAGATGTACTCAATTAATGATATTGCTGCTTGGTTCATCAACCAGGAGCCGATGAGTGATAAGAAGTTACAAAAACTTTGTTATTATGCCGTTGCTTGGGGCTGGGCACTGTTAAAGCAACCTATTGTCAATGATACTGCGTTTGAAGCGTGGGTCCACGGCCCCGTCTCACCCGAACTTTATCGCGAGTACCGGTCGTTTGGCTGGACGCCCATTGATACGCCAGTTGTTCCAGGAAAGGAAATCACCAATGAACATCAGGTCGCTGATTTGTTAGGGTCGGTTTGGGAAACGTATGGCGATAAGAGTGGTGATGAGCTTGAGGCGTTAACCCATCATGAGGATCCTTGGCGAGAAGCACGCCGCGGTCTCCGGACAACTGAGTCTAGCCATAACAAAATCTCTGCAGAAACGATGGC
This sequence comes from Levilactobacillus sp., assembly GCF_022646225.1. Lineage (NCBI taxonomy): Bacteria > Bacillati > Bacillota > Bacilli > Lactobacillales > Lactobacillaceae > Levilactobacillus > Levilactobacillus sp. The sequence continues at coordinate 581,553 of NZ_JALCJA010000001.1, read as the reverse complement.
GAAATTTTATTTGAGCATTTATGCGGGGGACTGAATCTTGGCGAAATTGACCCATCATACTTCGAGTAAGAAAAATCGAATCCGCCAGTTAACGGAACAGACAACCAGTCCTTTGGGGAAAGTTCCGAGACTATTAGCGCCGGATGATCGAACTAGTCTGCGTTTTAAACTCGCGTTACCAGAACTCCTTCAGGCACCGTACACCTTTGAAAAAATGAAGGTCGGTGACATTAGAGAATTTAGTATCTTTTTGAAGAAAACGGTTGGCAAGAACCTGACAATTTCTCAAGTCGAGGCCTTGTATTTGCGTAAGGACGGTCCGCATGGCGCTAAAAACAAAGAAAAGATTCACGATGAAGATCGATTGACCGTACATTTTGATAATGGTAAAAGAGATTTCAGAATTCACGGGTACTATGATGAATTAGGGTACTTTTGCGTTTGTCGAATCGATCCGCATCACAGATATAATTTTTAGAAAAAGCAGCGCTTGGAAACTTGTGAATAGCTCAATAGCAGCGTTATCGACTGAGGTGGGGAGACACTGGCTTAGGTCGATGAAAAATAGCATAACAAAAAAGCACCTCGCAATTGCGAAGTGCTTTTCCAAGTTATTCATGATGCCCCGAGCAGGATTCGAACCTGTACTTGATCTCTCAAACAGCGACCTGAACGCTGCGCGTCTGCCAGTTCCGCCATCGGGGCAACTCAACAACAAGTAATATATTACACTAAAGTCTTGGAAAAGGGAACCCCTTTATTCAACTTTTTTTGAATTTGGGAATTTAACCGCGGTACCATAGCCATGAACGACTAAAAATTTCGGTGCCACGTTCATCCGAACGACCTCGGTATTGAAACGAACCTCGATCAAACCATCGGCATCGGTCTCTTGAGCCTGCTTCATCAAATCCTGTTTGACCTCATCAAATAATCCGTCGAACAGTGAAAATTCATCCGGCTTTTCTGACCGCAACATGGTGCTCGCCGTTGCGGTTAAGATGCCTTGGATGGCGTGGGTGCGATTCAACCCACCAGTTGTCATAAACATGTCTAATCCCCCTCAAATTTTTTGGACCAATAGTGTTGCCCTAAAGTGGCCAGGGCTGCGCCAATTACGATGCCGGTACAGTTGGTGATGACGTCATTGATGTCGACCCAGCGTCCTAAGCTCACGAGCCAGTTGCCTAGGGCTTGCCCGGCTTCCAGACTCAACCCCGTGGCAAGTCCCGCCAGCAGCCAATGGGGCCACCGCAGACGGGGCCAATTTAACCGCAGTAACCACCCCTGGGGCACGGTCATCAAGATGTTGCACCAAAATGACGCGTCAACACTGCCGCGGCCTAGGGGTTGCAGGACCCAGATGCCCCCGGCAATCCAGTGGGTGGTGATGACACTGACGCTATCACTGCCAAAAGAAAAGGCGATTGGCGTCCAAGTCAAGAGGCTAAGGCCCCAACAGCCCAGCCACCACAGCAGTCGCCAATACTGCCGTGCACGCGCGGCACGCAGACTCAGTCCCAGCCAAATCAGACTGACCAGTACGGCGGGAATCCAACGAATCATGGCCGCACCTCCTCAATAAGTCCAGTATACCGGGTCCGTCGGTGGCGGACAATGGTCCGGACCATATTTTTTTACGCAACTGGCGATTTTAAATTCGCCTGGCTTGAGTTCTCCAGAGTTTAGCGGGAAAATTGACTCAGCACTCATTTGAGAAAGGGGAAACGGTATGGAACCAACTAATTTACCAACCAAGATCAAGGTGCGTGGCGCTAAGGTCAATAATCTCAAGGACCTCGACGTGGACATTCCGCTAAATAAGTTCGTCGCCATCACGGGCCGCAGTGGTTCGGGCAAGTCATCGCTAGCAATGGGCGTGCTGTATGCGGAGGGGGCACGGCGCTATCTGAACGCGTTATCGACCTTCACGCGGCGGCGCATCAACCAGATGGGCAAGGCGGCTGTCGATTCCGTCGAGTATTTGCCATCGGCTCTGGCCTTACGTCAACGGCCACAGGTGCCCGGTGTCCGCTCCACGGTCGGGACCATGTCAGAGAGCTTTAACATCTTGCGGCTGGTCTTTTCACGGTTGGGCTCGTCGGTCTGTCCCAACGGCCATCGGGTGCCGCCAACCCTGGACGTCGCGGAAAATGACGGCTACGTGACCTGTCCGACCTGTGGGGTGACCTTCATGGCGCCCAGCGCGGAAGACTTTGCCTTTAATTCAGCCGGAGCGTGCCCGACCTGTGGCGGCTTGGGGCAGGTCCGTCAGTTGGATGCGTCTTTGATCATTAAGAATGAAGACCAGACGTTAGAAGAAGGCGCGGTGGCGTCCTGGCATCTGCCAGGGCGGAATTTCATGCCCATCGTGGCCAACGCCATTGGCATCCCCATCGACGTGCCATACAAGGATCTGAGCGAAGCCGACAAGCAACGCGTGCTCCACGGTAAGAAACAGTACGTGGCCATCGATATTCCCAGCAGCAAGGGTAAAATCTTTCACATGGACAAGGCGGTCTACGAAAACGCCTTCGCCGCGGTCGAGGACAGCATGGCCACCAGTAAGAACGAACGGACGATTGCCAAGCTCAACAAGTTTTACACCTTTGATACCTGCCCGGATTGTCACGGCACGCGGTTGAATCCGAAATTACTGCGGCAACAGCTAAACGGGAAAAATATTGCCGAGGTCGCCGATTTACCCATCAATCAGTTGCGCGAATTTGCGACGACCATTGTCGACTGGCTTCCCGAACGGATGCACAAACTCGGTAGTGACTTGGTTGCTGAATTGCGGCTGAGCCTTCAGCCAATGGTCGACTTGGGGCTGGATTACCTGACGTTGAGCCGGCCGGGGGATACGCTGTCGACCGGGGAACTCCAACGAATCCAGTTGGGGCGGACCCTGCGCAGTGCCACGACGGGCGTGCTCTACGTCTTGGATGAGCCTTCAGTGGGACTGCATCCGGCCAACGTGACCGGGTTGATCAAGGCCTTTCGCGGACTGGTCGCCCAGGGCAATTCTGTGGTCGTGGTCGATCACGATACCCGTATCATTGGCGCGGCCGACTACGTGATCGAAATTGGCCCGGGTGCCGGGAAGAACGGCGGTACCGTGGTGGATGAAGGTACCGTCGACCAGGTGGCCCATAGTGCGCATTCGTTGATCGCACCATTTCTCAACGGGACGGCGACCTTGCGTGAACGGCCACAACTGGCGGCCGACGCGCTCTGGCAAAAGGGCCAGCTGGCCATCGAGGTGCAACACCGGTTTAACATTGCTGACGTCGCCGTGAAATTTCCCAAGAATCGGCTGACGACGGTCACGGGGATGAGCGGGGCCGGCAAGACGACGCTGGTCTTGGACAGCCTGATTCCGGCTATCGAGGCCGACGTGGATCACCGGACCTTGCCGCGGCACGTGACCCATTTGGACCGGGCCGGCATTCGCCACGTGGTGAAGGTCGATTCGGTACCGGTCGGCAAAAACGTGCGCTCCACAGTCGCCACCTATACGGATATTTTGAACCGGCTGCGTAAACTCTTTGCGGCCACCCCAGCGGCTAAAGCACACGGCTATACCAATAGTCGCTTCTCTTACAACGTTAAGGCGGGCGCATGCCCAATGTGTGGCGGGACCGGACAAATTTCACTAGATGTGCAGTACCTGCCGGACATCACGGAAGTCTGCCCGCAATGTCACGGTCAGCGCTACAATCAAGAAACGTTGGCCGTGAAGTGGCATGACTACAGCATTGCCGACGTTTTGGCCTTGTCCGTGGATGAGGCTTTGCCCGTCTTTGCCGAGGAAGCCGGTATTGAACAGACCTTGCAGACCCTGCATGACATGGGGCTGGGCTACCTCTTGTTAGGGGAGAGCACGCCGGCCTTGTCCGGTGGTGAGGCCCAACGGCTCAAGCTGGTCTCTCGGATCGGCAAACGCCAAAACGGTACGCTGTTTATTTTTGATGAACCCACGGTGGGCCTGCATCCGCTGGATATTCAACAGCTGGTCAAGGTCTTTGACCAGCTACTACAGCAGGGGGCCACAGTTATCGCGATTGAACACGATTTGGACCTGATTGCCAATGCCGATTACGTGATCGACATGGGTCCCGGCGGCGGAATCAACGGGGGCCAATTGGTTGCCACGGGGACGCCGGCAGCTGTGAGTGAAACACCCGGGAGCGTCACGGGCAAGTACCTCAAGGACCAGTTGGCCTTGTTCGGACAACGGGCTTAGTCAGCGTTGATGGTCAAATAGTCGTTATGCCAATCAATTTGGTGAAACCATGACGCCAGCCACAGGCCAATCAATGGTCGGGTCAAACAGACTAACTGTTAGCTAGACGAACTAAAAAGCGCATCGCCAATTACTCGGCGGTGCGCTTTATTTGGATTACATTTTCTTAGAAACGGTGTAGCGTTGTTTGGTCGAGGGTTCCGCCTTATCCGTTAGCTGTTGCTCCGCTAAAAAGATATCGAATGATGGTTCCCCGTGTTCGCTCTTAACGACCAGGACGTGGCCGGATTCATCGTGACGTTCCCGGTAAATCTGAGCTTGCTGCACAGCTTCATGATAATCATGAAAGTTACCAATTGAATCTCCTGGGTTGAAAAGGACTACTTCATCCATCTAATCATTCCTTTCGCTGCTAGCTGCTAATTTCATTATAGCGCATTTGCCTTGAAAACGATACCAAATTACAACCCGGCATCCATGGTGAAGGTCAATGCGGATTGCTCGGCGTTGGCTGCAACTAATTTGCCAATCTGTTCTTGCATCAATGTGGCCATCGTGGCAGCCGTGGTTGCGTTGAACGCGCCTAATCCCGTGGCCGAGGTGGTCGCCTGTTGGTCGCCGACCTGTAGGCGGTGGTAGCCGGCGATTTGCGTTTGCTTGAGGAAGCTGTCTAGGAGCTTGCGGTTTTGGTGATAGTGGGCTTCGCTTAAGACGTCGAGCAGTTTGTTGGCCCAGTAAGGGTTCTTTTGGGTGTAGTCTTGGTTATCGGCACTGTAAGCGGCGCCAACCTGGTCGCCTTGCGCGTAGAAAGGCAAATACGGGCTAAACGCGGGATTGCCCAGGCATTGCCAAATGACACCGGCGAGGACCGGCTGGACGTTGCGGCGAATTTGCAAGACGTGAGAGTTTTGCGTTCGCGACAGGCCGACCGCTCTGAATTGGTGTTTTTCCGTTGCTGTCCCGCTGCCGAGTGGGTCGTAGGGTGTTTCTTGATAGTGGGAGCCTAAGAATTCCTGAACGGCTGCCACGCTGATTTTTTGTTCGGCGTGCCGGATGAAGGGGAGGTCCTGGCTGGTCGGGTTCTCAAAGGCACTGGGCGTAAACAACTTGTGGCCGTACCACACGCGTGGCGTATTGTAGTGGGCGTCGTCACTGGTCTGAGTCCCAAAGATATGGCGAGAGTTGAACCGATTGCCGTCCGGGTTCAAGCGGTTGACCTGGACGAAGTGACGGATACCTTGTGAGGACATGAAGTTGTGCGGGTCGTCGAAATCAATGTCTTCGATGGCCAATTGGTTGGCGACTACGGCGTAAGCATCGTCCGGGATGCGTTGGGCGACCCAGTGATGACCACTCACGATTTCCATGTACCAAACCTCTTCGCTGTCACTGAACAGCACCCCGTTGGTTTCGGCCGCGCCGTTGGTCGTGACCAGTTTGCCGAGGCGTTGAACGCCGGCCTGAGCGGAGTCCACGTAGGGCAAGACCACGGTCACCATGGCGTCTTCGGCAATGCCGTCTGCGACTAAGGGGTCCACACCCAGCACTCGAGAATTGGTATAGGCACTTTCGGTAGCACTCATTGCCACGTTTTTCTCATTGATACCGCTCTCCTCGTAGAAACCTTCACTAGGATCGGTATCGGGCATTGCCGTGTAATGGTAGGCTTTTTTGGGAAGTGTCGTGGTAAAATGGTTGCCCTTGGAAATAAAATTGAGGTCCCGCGGTTCGTTAGCTGCGTGAATCTGCGCGCGTTTGGGCCAAATCGCCACAAAATTATCTTCGTTGCGGGCAATCAGCGTGCTGCCATCGATGGTGGCCAGTTTGCCGGCCAAAAATGACGTGCACGCCGCATGAGTTTGACGGGTCATGAAAAATTCCTCCTTAACGTTAGGTTGAAACTAGTTGTCATTACTATAGCACAATTGCGACACTAACCCATGATATGTATGAAGGTTTGCGGGCATGAGGCATTCGCCACCGCTAAATCAGCAAAGTTTGCTAGAATAGGGGTGAGTCTCATGGTTAAGTGGCAACGCGTATTTTTGTTGGGGGTGCGCCTACTTTGGCGAACGCTTCCAGCCGGTGGGGCAGCCTACCGCCGACCCCAATGGCCCTATTCCTGGTCATCGCTGGCAAGTTAATGCCTGCTTTAGATCAATTATTACTGGCTGAAAGTTGAAAATGAAATTAACTTGCAGATTGCTGTAGTGATGGTGTTCTGACACCTAAAATTGGTGAAACCGGGCATCTGCGTCAGCCAAGGTAAGGTTGACGTCTATCAGCAACGTTGCGTTAATGAGAGACTAGTCGTCAATTCAGCTGCTATCTGGGGTTAAGACGACTGTTACTGGCACGCACCATCGTAGCCGAGAGTTCGCCAAATATGGGTTCAGCCGTGGGAGTTGCCTTAGCGGCACGGTTCATGCCGCTTAGGCAACTGGCGTCTTTGAGACGTGTTTTTCGGCTCAAAGCGAGGCGTCGAGACCGCCTTTTGGCTCGACCCGTCCGCCCCAGCGTTCCAACCCATATTTGGCGAACGGTAGGCGGCCAGCACACACTAGCGTTGCCCAGGCGATTAGAGTGATTAAAAAAATCAAAAAGGAGATGCCGGTATGGCACATGCACATCAGCATGAATCAATCGAACAGGAACTAGAATGCGTTTCGCAAGTCCCAATCTTTCAGCGCCTGGCCGCCGATCAGTTGACGTCGGTCGCTCAGGTGACCCGGCCCGTGGTGGCCAAGAAGGGGGGCACCGTCTTCAGTACCGGTGAGGTCTCCCAGACGCTGTACATCGTCAACGTCGGCCAGGTGCGGCTCTATCACTTGGCCGAAGACGGCCGTGAACAGGTCTTGCGGGTTCTGAATCCGGGCGACTTCATTGGGGAGATTGCCCTGTTTACGGATGAAATTCATTCATCTTATGCGGAAGCTACTAAGGATAGTGAATTGTGTACGATCTCGCGGGCCTCGCTAACGGCTCTGATCAAGGACATGCCGCAGCTATCAATGGCCTTGTTAGGGGCACTGGCAGATCGCTTGAAGACGGCGGAACGGCAGGCCACCTTACTTGCCATTCCGGATGCCTTGCCGCGGTTAGCCGGCTATTTGCAAGAGATCAGTGGCCATCAGGCCGGGACCATCGACTTACCGATGAGTAAGCAAGACCTGGCCGCTTATTTGGGAATGACGCCAGAATCCTTGAGCCGTAAGCTACGCCAGCTGGTCAAGGACGGCGTGATCGAAACGATTGGTCGCCGACAAGTGAAGGTTTTGGATAGCTCGGCGTTGGCCGCGGTGGCCCCTGAATAGGTAACGGGTTAGCTATCCCTTAAGAATCCTTAATATTATGGTATTCACCAAACAAATTTGCTAAAATAATGGGTGTTGTGTTTCATTTATCTTAATGAACGACTAAAATTAGACTTTAAATGACTTAGAAAAAAGGGGATACGCACATGTGTGGATTCGTTGGCTACGTGAATCAAAAAGATGTTCCGACTAACACCATCAATAGTATGGCAGATCGGATTAAGCACCGGGGGCCGGATGACGAGGCCTACTTCCACGACGAACAAGCCGTGATGGGTTTCCGCCGGCTGTCAATCATTGACTTGGCTCACGGAAAGCAACCAATGTACAACCGGGATCAAACCAAGGTTTTGACCTTTAACGGTGAAATTTATAACTATCAAGAAATTCGGGCTGACTTACAAAAGTTAGGCTACGAATTTCAAACGGACGTGGACTCAGAAGTCTTAATCCACGGTTACGATGCTTGGGGTCCTAAGCTGTTGGACCGGCTGCGGGGGATGTACGCCTTTGTCATTTATGACAAGACGACTAACGAAGTCTTTGGTGCCCGGGATCACTTTGGCATCAAACCGCTTTACTACTATGATGACGGCGACACGTTCTTGTGGGCGTCTGAAATCAAGGCGTTCTTGGAACATCCTAATTTCAAGAAGGAATTCAACGAAGCGCTCTTGCCAATCCATTTGAGCTTTGAGTTCATTCCTTCACGTGACACCATGTTCAAGAACGTCTACAAGGTCTTGCCTGGCCAATACTTCATTCACCACGCCAATGGGGAAACGGAAACGCACCGTTACTTCAAGTTCAACTACGATCACATCGACAACACCCAAACGGTTGAAGCAGATGCCAAGAAGATTCGCGGCATTGTGGACGAATCCGTTAAGGCGCACATGATCGCCGACGTGGAAGTGGGGAGCTTCTTATCCAGTGGGATCGATTCTTCCTACGTCTTGAACGAAGCGTCCAAGTTAAAGCCAATTCAATCCTTCTCCTTAGGGTTCAAGAATTCCAAGTACAGTGAATTGAGCTGGTCCACGGAATTTGCCAAGGAAATCAAACAAAAGAACACACCACTGTACATGACCGGGGATGACTATTTTGACATCTTACCAACCATCATGTACTACATGGACGAACCGCTGTCGAACCCATCGGCTATGCAGCTGTACTACCTGTCCAAAGGGACGCGGAAATCCGTCAAGGTGGCGCTGTCTGGTGAAGGGGCCGACGAATTCTTCGGGGGCTACAACACTTACCTGGAAGCCATTCCGTTCGAACGCTACCAAAAGTGGGTTCCTAAGGGTATTCGTAAGATGCTGGGTGGCATCGCCGAAAAGCTGCCACGGTTCCACGGCCGGCGGTTCTTAGTTCGTGGGGCGCAACCGCTGAGCGAACGTTACTACCGGGTCAACTACGTCTTTGACTACCATGACCGCAACAAGATCTTGAAGAACCCTAGTCTGAACCAAGACGCTGGGGCTTACACTAAGCATCTATTCGACGACGTCAAGGGCTTAGACGAAATGACGCAAATGCAATACTTCGATATCAACACCTGGTTACCTTACGACATCTTGCACAAGGCCGACCGGATGAGCATGGCCAACTCCCTAGAAGTTCGGACGCCATTAGTGGATAAAGAAGTGGCCAAATTTGCGGCAACCATGCCCGTCAAGACGCGGATTCACGCCGATGAGACTAAGGTATCCTTGCGAACGGCCGCTGAAGCCGAATTGCCAGAACGTGTGGCCAAGAAGGAAAAGATGGGCTTCCCATCTCCAATCGCCACTTGGATCAAGACGGAGCCTTACAAGTCGCGGATCATCGAGGCCTTCAACTCTGACGTGGCCCACAAGTTCTTTAATACCGATGCGTTGATGGAAATTTTGCACGAACATATCAATGGCAAATCCAGCATGCAAAAGATCTTTACCATTTACACGTTTATTCTGTGGTACGAAGTTTACTTCCCAGAAGACACGACGGCCAAGACGGTCGATTTAGTTCACCGCACGCAAGTTTAATTTAACCGGACCGCCGTTTGGCAGGACCGACCCTGATCAAGGTTGCTATTGGACTCGTCCGTTAACAACCTTGATTGTGTTTACTTAGCAAAATTTATTTTTAGAAATCCAGTACGTTGTGAAGGGACTTTAATTCGTTATGGAAACCAATGGAGTAAAATTCACGCCCGTTTTATTGGGGAGTGACTTTAACGTTTACGGGATGGCGCGGTCATTTTATGAACTGTACCACCAACCCGTTCAGGCCTTTGCCAGCATTCAGCTCGCACCGACCCGCTACACGAAAGTTGTCAACTTGGAATTGATTCCGGGATTCGATGAGGACCCCGTGTGGATCGAAACCATGCGCAAGTTGAAGGAACGCTACGCTAATCATCCGGAACCCGTGATTCTGATCGGGTGTGGAGATGGCTATGCCGAGTTGATCAGTAAGCACAAGGCGGAATTGGAAGACGTGTTCATTTGCCCGTACATTGATTACGATCAGTTGTGCCACTTGAACAATAAGGAAAACTTCTACAAGGTCTGTGATCAATACGGCTTGCCATATCCGGCAACGCGCATCATCACCAAGGCTGAAGCCACGGCCGGCGACGTGGAACAGCCCTTTGACTATCCGGTGGCCCTGAAGCCCGCCAACAGTGTGGAGTGGTTGGATGTCCACTTTGAGGGCCGCAAGAAGGCCTTCCGGATTCAAAGTGAAGCCGAATTCAAGGATATCGTGGGGAAGATCTACGCCAACGGCTACACGTCTGACCTGATCTTACAGGATTTCGTCCCCGGCGATGACAGCAACATGCGGGTGCTAAACGCCTACGTGGACCGCAACCATCACGTGAAGATGATGTGTCTGGGTCACCCGCTGTTAGAAGATCCCGCACCATCGGCTATCGGCAATTACGTGGCCATTATTCCCGAATACAACGAGACCATTTACCACAACATTCAAAAGTTCTTGGAAGCCATCAAGTTCACCGGCTACGCCAACTTCGATATGAAATACGACGTGCGTGACCAGTCGTTCAAGCTGTTTGAAATCAACTTGCGCCAAGGCCGCAGCAGTTTCTTCGTGACGCTCAACGGCTACAACCTGGCCGATTGGGTCGTCAAGGACTACGTGAAGGATAGTCTCAAGGACGCGCCCACCGTTTACGGCAACCAAGATGAAAGCCAGCACGCCTTGTGGCTCGGAGTACCGGTCAAGGTCTTCAAGCGCTACACTCGCGAAAATGCCGACAAGGAACGCGCCTTAAAGCTGATTGCGGCGGGTAAGTACGGCACGACCTACCGTTACGATCAAGACATGAACCTGAAGCGTTGGGCCCTGATCCAATGGATGCAGCACAACTACACGGTTAACTTTAAGAAGTATTTCGCAGAAAATAAGGGGTAACTACCATGAAAAAATTCTTTACGATCATTGGTGGCATGGGCACCATGGCGACCGAAAGCTATATTCACTTGCTGAATAAGCGAACGCCAGCCCACGCCGATCAGGAGTATTTGAATTATATTTTGGTCAACCACGCGACGGTGCCGGACCGGACGGCTTACATTTTAGATCACAGCCAACCGAGCCCGTTGCCAAGTCTGCTCGAGGATATTCGCCAGCAGAATCAACTGGGCCCAGCCTTTTTCACCTTGCCATGCAACACGGCACATTACTTTTATGATGACCTGCAAGCGGCGGCCGACGTGCCGTTGCTGCACATGCCGCGCGAAACGGTCAAGGAAATCATCCGCAAGTTCCCCAATGCCAAGCGCATCGGTATCACCGGGACGCAGGGGACCATCACGGACAAGGTCTATGAACATGAGGTCTTGGCGGCGGGGTTGACGCCCGTGTTGCCGACCGATGAGATCGAAGCGGAGACCATGGCCTTGATCTACGACAACATCAAGGAAAAAGACCACGTGGATCCTGTGCTCTACCACCGCATCTTGCGGCAAATGATCGACGAACAGGGGGCCGACATCGTCATCCTCGGCTGCACCGAGTTGTCACTGGCCCAAGAACGCGAACCCGAAACACAGATTCCTTTAGTGGACGGCCAATCCGTATTGGTTGACCGGACCTTGGAACTGGCTTTAAAGATGCGTGAAGCCTAAAAAAATCGCACCAACCTGACTTCCCTAAGATGGGAGGTGGGTTGGCGCGGTTTTTTTAGATTTAAATTAGTGAAAGGCCAAGGTCAGACCCAGCCCCACCGTCAGTAGCGCCACCAGTCCCAAAATCCAGTAGACCAGGTGCGGCGTGTCGCGTTCCATTTTACGACCGAAGCTGATTTCAATCAGGGCAATGGTGCCGATACCCAAAATGAATTTCAGGCTGATCAACACGGGAGCGTGGCCAAAGGTGCGAATGCTTAAGACCACGCCGCTGATAATCATGACCAGGTAGGCCAGCCGGGCGAGGATTAGGAACTGGGTGGCCCGCTTTTCCGAATGTCGCGTGAGACCACCGATGACGAGTAACGTTAAAATAATCCAGGTCCAAAAATGTAGGGCTAACCACATACCAACCGCTCCTTCGCGTACGAATATAGGTTAAGCGTACCATATTCACCTGATAAAGGGGTACTAATTTCTCCGCTGATAGACCAGTTCGGCTAGGGGGCCTAACTGGTGGGCCTGAATCAGGTCAAAGTGTTGCGGCTGAGTCAAGTCGCCAAAGAGGCGTTTACCTTGGCCCAAGAGAATCGGGGCCAGTTGCAGAAACAGCGTGTCGACCATTTCCGCCGCTAAAAGGGGTGTGAGAATCGTTTGACCACCGACAATCCAGGTATCGCCTGGTTGGGTGCGTAGGTCGCGTGCCAAAGTGACCACGTCTTCATCGGTAAAGGTCGTCAGCGGCAAATTTGGCCGATTCTGGTGCGTTAAGACGTAATTGTGCATCTGCGGGTTGGCCGGGTTAAACGGCGCGTCAGGGGCCTGCTGGGCGACATAATCGTAGGTCACTCGCCCCATGATGGCGGCGGTCATGCTCGCCAAAGTGGCGGTCCCAGCATCGGCGGGGATGCCGGTCAACTGGGTGAGCCAGTCCAGATTGTCGTCGCTAGTGGCCAGGTAGCCGTCGAGTGAGGTGGCGCCGTAAAAAATCAATTTTCCCATGACTGAGGTCCTCCTTAAGTAGACGAAAGGCCCGCAGCCAATCATCTGCGAGCCTTTCAATTTGTTAGGCGTTACCGTTCAAGCCAGCAGCTTGGATCCAGTAAGGCTTGTCGTTTAAAATGATGCGATACCAGTTCGAGCCGTCGCTGGCCTTGTAGCCGGCCTTGTTGACGGTGACCTTCGTGCCGGCTGGGAAGTCGGTCGTGTGGCCAGTGGTCTTGGACAGGTAATTGGAATTTAAGACGTGGTTGTACAGCGTGTAGTTGGTGGCCGTGTTCAACGTGTAATTGCCACTCGCGTCACTGTAGGTGACCTTCGGGAACTTCAACACCTTGCTGTAGACCCAGTACTTGGCCGTGGAATTCTTGCCGAAACGAATCCGGTACCAGGTACCACTCCAGCCGCCTTTTTTTACACCGCGCGAATCAACGTAGACCTTAGCGCCACGGTGGTCCGCACTTAGACGGCCCCAACCGATCTTGTAAGCGCCGCTGGTTCCCTTAACGTGATTGTAGACGGTCCACTTGGTGTAGTTGTTCGCCAATTTTGCCGTCTCATTGTTACCACCGTGGTTGTATTTAACCGTCTTCTTCGGCGTCGCGGGCGTGTGGTCCGTCGATGCATCAGTATCGGTATCGGTGTCCGTCGTCGTGCCCCCTAGGTCGGCGTATTGCGTCTTGACCAGGTTGACGAAGTCGGTCATGGTGTACGTGGTCCCAAAGTAGGCGCTGGCGTTAGACTTCCAGTAGCCGTCCGGATCGGTATGGTTGGTGCCGCCCAGATTCAGCGATACATCATGGTGAGACAGGATGGTCGAATTGCGCTTAGGCGTCAACCCGTATTGTTTCAAAATGTAAGCCGTGTAGTAGGCGGCATTGTTCAATTCAGAGGCAAAGGCCGCTTTGCTGTGGACTTCGACCTGTTCAAATTGAACGTAGCGCGCGTTGGCGATTGGACCGGCTCCCCAGCACAAGTACTTGGTGTTGGCGATGTTAATGATGTGGTTGGCATCCACGAAGGTGTGCACGAACGCATTCCCATAATGATTTTTCATATAGGTGATTTCGTTATAGATCGTAGAATTCGGGTTGGCCGTTTCGTGAACGACGACCCCTTCTGGCTTCCCGTTGCGGTAACTATTCTTGGGAAAACCAGACCAAATATTCTTCGTAATTGTTGGCGTGGCGTAATGCTGATTGGCAATATAATTATTGATTGCATTGGCGCTAGCCGTCACCGCGTTGCTGCCCCAAAAGAGACCCACGCATCCCGCGGTCAGAGCGATTCCCCGAACCGCCCAACGTTGCCATTTTTTCATAATGTCTGCTCCTCCTATAGAAATTAATTATGAACTAAACAGAACTGAATCAACGACTCGATTATAACTTATTTTCCGCAGAAATGCGTACGCGTGTTCTACTTGGCGAAATGTGGGGTCGTTCGGAAATTCATAGAAAAATCACATTTTAGTCGTTGAAAAGATGCTAATGGTCGTATTGTGTCGTAATTGTTGGCGAATAAACCGGGAAAGTTCGGTTCTACCATTTTGTTTCAATCATCTTACAATTCGATTGCAAAGTCGCCGAAAACTTTTCCGCCAGCGCGTGGGGGACTTTACTTGCGTCGACTAGGAAACTTGACTATAATGATATTTTGCATACGAAAGGAGCGACGAACAATGGCTGAGACTAAAGAGATTAAGATTGGCGATTACGTTGCGGCGAAGAAATTTGGTCCCCTGGAACACGATTTCACTGGGGAAGTCACCAAAGTGTATGATAATTCAGTTTTAGTAGAGATTCGGGACTACGATCCTGCCGACAAAACGGCCGTGGGCGACATGAATAACCGTGCCGTTGTGCGGAAGTCAGCTGCTAAGATTACCGGGAACAGTGCGGATAAAAACTAGTTTTTTCAAACTTTTTTGAATTTATTTGCAAAAAATGATGACAACTCACAAATGGTATGCTATACTCATTTGTGTTGTGCGGGTGTAGTTTAGTGGTAAAATTCAAGCTTCCCAAGCTTGCGTCGCGGGTCCGATTCCCGTCACCCGCTTTCGAATGGGGCGGCCTTCAGGGTCGTCTTTCTTATTATTCGAAAGTTTTAACCGTCAATGCAATAGTACGTCAATCAAGTCTTGTCAGCGAGTCCGGGTGGCTGTGAGCCGGATCAAGAATATTGGCAGAACGGGGCATTAGCGACATTTAAATGAACTTTTAAAGTGGACTAATAAGTCAATCAGAGTGGTACCGCGGGTAATCTCGTCTCTTACAAGTAATTTTGTAAGGGGCGTTTTTTTATTCCGTGAACCAAATTGGTGTAAACTAGGCTTATCAACGTCAGTCAAGAAATAGGAGGAATACAGGATGGATTACAAACAAACGGTGACCACGGCGTTAGCGACGGCCTTAGACGGCCAACTGACGGCAGATGAGATTGCAGCCAAGCTCGAACGGCCCAAGACGTCAGACAAAGGGGACATGGCCTTTCCAACGTTCACGTTAGCCAAGGTCCTGCACCGCGCGCCGCAACAAATTGCGCAAGATCTGGCCGACAAGCTGGATACGACCGGCTTTGAAAAGGTGGAAGTCGTGGGTCCTTACCTGAACTTCTTCTTTGACAAGGGCGCTTATAGTGAGGCAACGTTGAACACGGTGTTGACAGCGGGGGCCGATTATGGGACCAACGCCGACGGTAACGGCGGCAACGTGCCTATCGACATGTCCTCACCAAACATTGCCAAGCCAATGTCCATGGGCCACTTGCGTTCGACGGTCATTGGAAACTCCATTGCCGAGATTTTGACTAAGAACGGCTACCACCCCATCAAGGACAATCATTTGGGTGACTGGGGGACCCAATTTGGGAAGTTGATCACGGCCTACAAGCTGTGGGGAAACGAAGAAGACGTCAAGAAAGACCCCATCAACAAGCTGGTCGAATACTACGTACGTTTCCATAAAGAAGACGTAGACAAGCCGGAACTCGACGACATTGCGCGGGAATGGTTCAAGAAGCTTGAAGACGGCGACCCAGAAGCCCACCACCTGTGGGAATGGTTCCGTAAGGCGTCCTTGCAAGAATTCAATGACGTTTACGATGAATTAGGCGTGAAATTTGATACCTACAATGGGGAAGCCTTCTACAACGATAAGCTGGCCGAAGTCGTTCAGATTTTGAAGGACAAGCATTTGCTGGTGGAATCACAAGGCGCCCAAGTGGTCGATTTGAGCAAATATGACTTGAACCCAGCCCTGATTTTGAAGAGTGACGGGGCTTCGCTGTACATTACCAGAGATATTGCGACGGCCTTGTACCGTGACCGGACCTACCACCCAGCCCAAAACCTGTACGTGGTTGGTTCCGAACAGACGTATTACTTCAAGCAATTGAAGGCCGTTTTAAAGGAAATGGGTGTGCCATCTGCGGATGACTTACACCACGTGCCGTTTGGTCTGATCACCGTCGACGGCAAGAAGCTGTCCACGCGTTCTGGCCGGATCATCTTGTTAGCCAAGGTGCTGGAGGAATCCATCAAGTTGGCGGGCGAAGAAATCAACGAAAAGAACCCTGATCTGGCAAACAAGGAAGAAGTTGCCAAACAAGTTGGGGTGGGCGCCATCGTCTTTGGCGACCTCAAGAACGAACGGACCAACAACATCGACTTCGTCTTGGCTGATCAGCTGAAGTTCGAAGGCGAAACGGGTCCTTACGTGCAATACTCCCATGCCCGGGCCGAAAGCATCTTGCGTAAGGCTGGTAACGTTGACGTGCAAGCTGCCGGTAACCAAGTGGCTGATCCGGAAGCCTGGGATACCATCAAGGCCTTGGCTGACTTCCCAGCCATCGTTAAAATGGCCTGTGCCGAATTGGAACCATCCGTGGTTGCCAAGTACGCGATTCGCTTAGCCAAGACCTTCAACAAGTACTATGCGCACTCCAAGATTTTAACGGAAGACGCTGAGTTGCCAGCACGGTTGGCACTGGTCAAGGCGGTTTCGACGGTCTTGAAGGAAAGTCTGCGGTTGTTGGGCGTCCAAGCACCAGACGAAATGTAAAACTTAAGATTTCACTACGAGGACTCGCCATTTGGGCGGGTCTTTTTTAATGTTCGGATATTCGTTGATTTTGGGTATTTTGTCGTGACGAACATAAAAACAATTATATTTGCTGGAAGACACCGTTTTCAGTAGTGACAGTGAGGGCAGTTCGCTAGATAGACCGTAAATAGATTCGCCATAAACCGTATATTAATATATTTATATCAAATAAAGTTCTCGTTTTGATTGACACAAACTGCAATTATTGCTAAAATTGGCCTAAAATATGGGAAGAGGGATGGCGATGACGAAGATTGCGGTAGTCATGGGATCAATTTCGGACTGGCCGGTCATGCAGCTGGCAGTCCAGCAATTAGCTGATTTAGGGGCGGACTGTGAACGGCGGATTATTTCTGCCCACCGGATGCCGGCGACGCTGCAAAGTTACGGGGAACAGGCGCAGGCTCGCGGCATCCAGGTCATCATCGCGGGTGCCGGTGGGGCAGCCCATTTACCGGGGATGTTAGCGGCTAATACCGTGGTGCCGGTCATTGGAGTCCCGATGCAATCCCGGGCCTTAAACGGGATGGATTCGCTGCTATCCATCGTGCAGATGCCGGCCGGCGTACCGGTGGCCACGATGGCAATCGGACAGTCAGGGGCTAAAAATGCGGCGTTACTGGCTGCCCAGATCGTGGGATTACAAGATAGCAAGCTACAACAAGCGTTACAGGATTTCCGACTGGCACAGCGACGGGAGGCCCAACGTAGTGAACAAGAACTCTGAAAATGTGATTTTACCCCCAGCCACCATCGGTATCGTGGGTGGCGGTCAATTGGGCCGGATGTTGGCGCTCAGTGCTAAGCAGATGGGGTATCGTGTGGGTATTTTAGACCCGACCCCCGATGCCCCAGCCGGTCAGGTGGCTGATTTTCAGGTCATCGCTGACTACCAAGATCAGGCGGCCCTGCAAGCCCTGGCCCGGGAAAGCGACGTCTTGACGTACGAGTTTGAAAATGTTGATGTGCAGGCATTGGCGGCGGTCCAGTCCCAGACCAGTTTACCTCAGGGCGTCCAGTTGTTAGAGATCACCGGCAATCGCTTGCGTGAAAAACGCTTTTTGGCCGAGCTAGGAATCGCGGTGACACCGTTTGCGGCGGTGCCCAACCAGGCGGCCTTACCCGCGGCTTTGGCCCAGGTGGGCACACCGGCGATCTTAAAAACGGTGGCTGGTGGGTACGATGGTCACGGTCAATTGGATTTGGATGGTACTATCTGGCCGTTGGAGACACCCACGTTGACAGCGCGGTCCTGTATCCTTGAGGCGCGCCAAGATTTTACCTGTGAGGTGGCGATGATGGTCGCCAGAAGCGCTGCCGGGGACGTGGTGACCTTTCCGTTGGTGGAAAATCAACACCGCCACCACATTTTACACACGACGTTGGCCCCGGCGCGGGTACCGGCAACCGTGCACGCCCAGGCGCAACGGATTGCCAAGAAGATTGCGACGGCACTGACCTTGCGCGGGGTGTTGGGGATTGAATTTTTCGTTCTCCCAGATGGCCAATTGGTGGTCAATGAACTGGCACCGCGACCGCATAATTCGGGCCATTACAGCATTGAGGCCTGCAATATTTCTCAGTTTGAGGCGCACATTCGCAGCATTTGTGGCCTGCCGTTGCCCGAGATCCACCAGACCCGTCCAGCGGTCATGCGTAATCTGCTGGGGACGGACCTGACGCTGGCCCGGCACGCCCTGATGACGCATCCCAATTGGCATTTCCACGATTACGGCAAGGCGGAGATCTTGCCCCAACGGAAAATGGGGCACGTGACCTGTCTGACCGATGATTTTTCCGCAACGCTACTTGAATTGACGAACTTGAAAGGGGACCACTGAACGTGATCGAAAAAGGCGAGTTATGTTACACCGGCAAGGCTAAGGCTATGTATGCGACCAACGACCCCGATGTGTTGTGGGTCGAATACTTGGATCAAGCAACGGCATTAAACGGTAAACGCAAGGTGGCCATTGCCCAAAAAGGGCTGTTGAACAATCGCATCTCCAGCTTGTTGTTTCAGGACCTGGCCGCACATGGCATCCCCAACCACTTTATTTCCCAGACCAGCGATTACGTCCAATTGGTCCGGCGCGTGACCATGTTGCCCTTGGAGGTCGTGGTGCGCAATGCCGCCTCGGGGAGTTTTGAACGTAAATTTGGGGTTGCGCATTTGACTCGCTTAACCCCACCCGTTTTGGAATTTTTCTACAAGAGTGACCAGTTGGACGACCCGGCTATCAATGATTCCCAGATTCATGCGCTCAAATTGGCTAGCCCAGCCACGTTAGCTGAGGTGCGACGACAGGCCCTGCAGGTCAACCACCGGTTAAGTGAGATCTTTGCGGCCATGGGAATTCAGCTGGTTGATTTTAAAGTGGAGTTTGGCTTAACGGCGACGGGCACGGTCTTGTTGGCCGATGAAATCTCACCGGATAGCTGCCGGCTGGTCGATCAAGCGACACATCGCTCATTAGACAAGGACGTTTTTCGCCAGGATCTCGGGGAATTGACCCCGGTCTACCAAGAAGTGTTGACGCGTCTGGCAACCGTTGAAGGGAGTTCCACACATGTATCTGGTTAAGGTCACCGTTACTTATAAAGAATCCATCTTAGACCCCAAGGGCGAGGCCATCAACGATGCCTTGCAACGCCTGGGCTACCGTGACGTGCAATCCGTTGAACTGGGGAAGTATTTCGAATTACGAATCGCCAAGAGTGACCGTCCCGTAGCAGAACAGGTCGCCGAAATGTGTGACCGGCTATTGGCCAACGTCAATATGGAAACGTACGACTACGAAATCACGGAAATGGAGGCTCAATCATGAAATTTGCCGTGATCGTCTTTCCGGGGTCCAACTGCGATCATGACATGGCCAACGCCCTGCGTGATGTGTGCCACTGTACGGTTGACCTGGTCCCCGCCACGGCAACGACCTTGGCGGGTTACGATGCGGTCGTGTTGCCGGGTGGCTTTTCTTACGGGGACTACCTGCGTAGTGGCGCAATCGCTCGCTTGGCGCCGGTGATGACGGCCGTGAAAGCCCTGGGGGCTGCGGGGAAACCGGTCTTGGGAGTCTGCAATGGCTTTCAAATTTTAACGGAGGCAGGTTTGCTGCCTGGGGCCTTACGTGCCAACCGGTCTTCGCAGTTCATCTGTCAGGCCAGTACCCTGCGCATCAGCAATCCGCATACGCGCTTCACCACGGCTTACGCGGGACAAGCAACTATTCAATTGCCCATCGCGCACGGTGAGGGCAACTATTACTGCGATGAGGCCACCTTGGCCGAGTTACGGCAACACCACCAAATCGTTTTTGAATACGTCGATAATCCCAATGGTAGTGTGGCCAACATTGCGGGGATCATGAACCGCCAAGGCAACGTGTTAGGGATGATGCCCCATCCGGAACGGGCGGTGGAAGCCTTACTAGGCTCTATCGACGGTCTAGGCGTGTTTGCATCACTGATTGCCCACGAGGAGGAGAGCCATGCTTAAGACCAGAACGTTAACACCAGAAGAAGTCCAAGCCACCCGGATTTATCGGGAGTGGGGGCTGACCGATGCCGAATACCGGCGACTGTGCGATCAGGTGCTCAAACGCTTACCTACGCACACTGAAGCAGGGTTATTTTCCGGAATGTGGAGTGAACATTGTTCCTATAAGAACTCGAAGCCCGTTTTAAAGAAGTTTTGGACGCAAGGCGATCAGGTCATTGCGGGGCCTGGCGAAGGCGCGGGCATCATTGATATCGGGGATGGCCAGGCCGTGGTCTTCAAGGCGGAAAGCCACAATCATCCGTCGGCCATTGAGCCTTATGAAGGTGCGGCGACCGGAGTGGGGGGCATTATCCGCGACATTTTTTCCATGGGGGCCCAGCCAATCGCCATTTTAGATAGTTTGCGTTTTGGTGAATTGACTGATCCGCACACGAAGTACTTGGTCTCACAGGTGGTGGCCGGTATCGGTGGCTATGGCAACTGCATTGGGATTCCCACGGTCGGTGGCGACACGGGCTTTGATGCCTGTTACCAGCACAATCCCTTGGTCAACGCGATGTGTGTCGGCATCTTGGATCAAGCCGACATGCAAAAGGGGCAGGCAACGGGGGTCGGCAACCGGATTATTTACGTGGGCGCCAAGACGGGACGGGACGGTATCAGTGGCGCATCCTTTGCGTCGGCCGAGTTCAACGATGCCCGTGAGAGCCAACGTTCGGCGGTGCAGGTGGGCGATCCGTTTATGGAAAAATTACTAATGGACGCTTGCTTGGAGGTCATTCACCAGCACCGTGACGTTCTAGTGGGGATTCAAGACATGGGGGCCGCCGGACTGGTGTCTGCTTCGGCCGAAATGGCCTCTAAGGCGGGCAGTGGGTTGGAGCTGAACTTAGACTTGGTCCCCCAACGCGAGATCGGGATGTCGGCCTTTGAATTGATGTTGTCGGAATCTCAAGAACGCATGTTACTGTGTGTGAAGGCGGGCGCGGAAGATGAGATCACCGCAGTCTTTGCCCGTTACGGCTTGGATGCGGTGGCCATTGGGACCGTCACGACCGGTCATCAATACCGGTTATGGCATCATCACGAACTGGTCGCCGATGTTCCCGTGGACGCTTTGGCAAGTTACGCGCCGGTCTATCAGCGAACTGGCCGGCAACCAGAGCGGCTCGCCCAGCAAGCCGGGGAGCAATTCCGCCCGATGGTGAGCGATGCCGCGGCGACACTGAAACGTTTGTTGCAACAGCCGACGATTGCGTCTAAACGGTCGCTTTATCGCACCTATGATTCGCAAGTACAGACCAATACGGTCGTGCAGCCGGGCTCGGATGCCGCCGTGGTTCGTATTCGCCACACGGACAAGGCCTTGGCGCTGACCACGGATGTGAATGGCCGTTACCTGTACCTGAATCCACGGATAGGTGGTGAAATGGCAGTGGCCGAAGCGGCACGGAACATTGTGGCGTCGGGGGCCCAACCCCTGGGCATTACCGATTGCTTGAACTTCGGTAATCCGGAAAAACCAGAGCAATTTTACGAACTGGATGAGGCAGCGCAGGGCATCAGTCGGGCTTGTCGCAAATTAAATACGCCGGTGGTGTCCGGTAATGTCTCCTTAAACAATGAATCAAATGGCCAGGCGATTTATCCCACCCCGATGATTGGGATGGTTGGTCTGATTCGTCACCACGCTGACATCACCACGCAGGACTTTAAACGGGCCGGTGATTTGGTCTACGTATTAGGCGCCACACAAGGTGATTTCAATGGTAGCGAGTTACAAAAGCTTTTGACGGGCGAAATTAGTGGCACACTTTTCGACTTTTCGTTGACAATTGAAAAGCAACACCAAGACCTGCTGTTAGCGGCCATTCAGGCAGGCCTCGTGGCCAGTGCCCATGACGTTTCCGAAGGGGGGCTCCTGACGGCCATCGCCGAATCATGCTTTGGTCGTGGTCTCGGCGTGGACCTGACGACGGACCTGAGTGCGGTCACCTTATTTGCGGAGAGTCAGTCACGTTTCGTCATTTCTGTGTCGCCGACCAAGCAAGTGGCCTTTGAAGCGCTGATGGGGACCGCCGTGACGTATTGGGGCCAGGTGACGGCCACCGATGACTTGCGGGTGCAAGCGACCGATCAACTGGTACAAGTCAGTGTGCGTGAAGCTAAACAGTTATGGGAGGAGGCGATTCCGTGCCTACTGAAGTCAAAGGATTAAATGAAGAGTGTGGTGTCTTTGGCATCTGGGGAGCGGCCAATGCGGCGACGTTAACGTATTTTGGCCTGCACGCCCTGCAGCACCGGGGGCAAGAAGGCGCGGGGATTACGGCAAACGATGCCGGTAATCTCCAGTCTGAACGCGGGTTGGGCTTGCTGGCTGACGTCTTCCGTGACCCACGGCGATTGGCACGCTTGACTGGAACGGCGGCGGTCGGACACGTGCGTTACGCGACGGCCGGCAACCACGGCTTGGAGAATATTCAGCCACTGGCGTTTAACTTCAGTGATGCGCAATTTGCCCTTGCACACAACGGCAATCTGACCAACGCTCGGACCTTGCGTCGTGACTTGGAGGCCGCCGGGGCCATCTTTCACGCCAGTTCAGATAGCGAGATCTTGATGCATTTGATTCGTCGAAGCGCGGCCGCCACCTTGACCGAGCAGGTGCAGGAGGCCTTGCGGCAGGTCCACGGGGGTTTTGCGTATCTTTTGTTGACCAATGATCGTCTGTACGCAGCATTGGATCCCAATGGGTTACGCCCCCTGGTGATTGGCCAGTTACCAACGGGCGGGTACGTTGTTTGTAGTGAGACCTGCGCGTTAGATGCTGTGGGGGCCGAGTTCTTACGTGATGTGCAACCCGGTGAACTAGTGATGATCAATGATCAAGGGCTGCACATCAGTCGCTACACCACACACACGCAACTTGCCATCTGTGCCATGGAATTTATCTATTTTGCCCGGCCGGATTCCAATATCTACGGCGTTAACATTCATTCGGCGAGAAAGCAAATGGGCCGGCGATTAGCGGAAGAACAACCGGTGGCTGCTGATATTGTGGTCGGAGTTCCCAATTCGTCGCTGTCGGCGGCTTCAGGTTACGCGGAAGCTAGCGGGTTACCGTACGAAATGGGCTTGATCAAGAATCAGTATTCTGCGCGGACGTTTATTCAACCGACCCAGGCCTTGCGTGAGCAGGGGGTGCGCATGAAGCTATCGGCGGTCAAGGGGGTCGTTGCGGGCAAACGCGTGGTGCTGATCGATGATTCCATCGTGCGCGGAACCACGAGCCGGCGCATCGTGAAGCTCCTTAAGGATGCGGGGGCTGCGGCGGTGCATCTGCGGATCGCTTCGCCGCCGTTACGGTATCCGTGTTTCTACGGGATCGATATTCAATCGACTAAGGAGCTGATTGCGGCGCAACAAACGGTCGCCGAAATGCGGCAAACTTTAGGTGCCGATTCGCTAGCCTTCTTGAGTGAACGCGGCGTGATCGATGCCGTGGGCCTACAGACGACGGCACCGTATGGTGGTTTATGCATGGCGTACTTTAATGGCGACTATCCAACGCCGTTATATGATTATCAAGCGGAATATGACGCTGAGGTGCAAGTTCACACACAAAAATGAAAGGGGTGGGGTAATGAGTGACGCGTACAAGAAAGCAGGCGTGGATCTAACCGCCGGCTATGCGGCCTTAAAGACGGTAAAGCAACTCAGCGGCAATGACCAATTAGGCGCCTTTGGCGGTGTATTTCCCTTGGCTGGCCAAGATTTGACGGATCCTGTTTTGGTGGCCGGTAGCGACGGGGTGGGAACGAAATTGTTGGTGGCCATTGCGGCGCACCAACACACGACGATTGGCATCGATCTCGTGGCAATGTGTGTCAACGATGTCTTGGCCCAAGGGGCACGGCCGCTATTCTTTCTGGATTATCTTGGCCTGGGTAAAACGGAATCCGCACGGGTCCAAGCCATTTTGACTGGCGTCGTTGCCGGCTGTCGTCAGGCGGGGACGCAACTGATTGGGGGCGAGACTGCCGAAATGCCGGATATGTATACCCAAGATCACTATGACCTGGCTGGCTTTGCGGTGGGCATCGTTTCTCGACAAGACCTCTTGGACCCAGACAATGTGCGGGCCGGTGATGTTTTGATCGGCTTGCCATCGAATGGCCTGCACGCCAACGGCTTTAGTTTAGTCCGCGATATTCTGTTTAAACAACATGACTTGCCCCTGGAAACGGTGCTGCCCGAACTGGGCCACAGTTTACAAGAGGAACTGCTCCGACCAACGCAAATTTACGTCGAGAGTGTCTGGCCGTTGTTAGCACAGCACCGCATTGCCAGCATGGCCCACATCACTGGTGGTGGCCTGATTGAAAACGTGGCCCGGGCCCTACCGAGCGGCTTGAGTGCCGAATTAGCGCTGGGCAGTTGGCCCGTCCCAGCCATTATGACCGTGTTGAGTCGATTGGGACAGTTAACACCGCAGGACTTACGGGAAACCTTTAACCTAGGACTGGGGATGTTGCTAGTGGTCCATCCCGAACAGGTGGCGGCCACCTTGGCTCAATTGGCGGCGGTCAATCAGCCGGCTTATCGCGTCGGTCGAGTGGGCGTTGGTGAGACGCCCGTCGTCTTTAAGGAGGCGACCCATGGTTAAGCGCTTGGCGGTCTTTGCCTCAGGAAATGGCACGAACTTTACGGCGTTGTGGCAAGCGATTCAAGACCGCCAGTTGCCCGCCACGATTGCGCTGCTGGTCTGTGATCATGCCGACGCGCCGGTGATTCAGCGCGCCCAAGCGGCTCGGGTGCCAGTATTTTGTCTTGATTTCAAGGCGTACGCCACCAAAGCCGAGGCCGAAACTGTCATTTTGGCCCAGCTACGGGCCGCTCAGGTGACGGCCATCTTACTGGCGGGGTACATGCGCTTGATTGGCCCGACGTTGTTAGCCGCCTATCCTCAGCGCATCATTAATCTACACCCCGCATTGTTGCCACATTTTCCGGGCAGGCATAGCATTGAAGATGCCTTGGCGGCGAAGGTAACGACCACCGGGGTGACGATTCATTTTGTAGACGCCGGCATCGATACGGGGCAGATCATTGGCCAGCGGGCGGTGCCAATCCTCCCCACAGACACGTATGCCACACTAGCGCCCCGCATTCACGCGGTGGAGCATCAATTCTATCCGGACACATTACAACAACTCTTAGCACAACAGCGAATTTAACCCGCACGATGGTTGCGAGAAAGGTGGTAGACAATGGCAAAAGTCTTGATAGTTGGCGGTGGTGGTCGAGAACACGCCATTGGTCGGGCAATGTTGGCCAGCCCCCAAGTGACGGCGGTATATTGCGCACCCGGTAATCCCGGTATGACGTTGACCGGAATCCAATGTGTGGCGATTGCCGAAATGGATTTCGTCGGTCTGGGCGATTTTGTACGTCAAGCAGGGATCGATTTAACGTTTGTGGGGCCAGAAGCCCCCTTAGCGGCAGGAATCGTTGATTATTTTGAGGCCGAGGGGTTGCCCATCTTTGGGGCCAATCAGGCGGTGGCCCGGTTGGAGAGTTCCAAAGTCTTTGCTAAGGATTTCATGCGTCGTCACCAGATCCCCACGGCAGACTTTACCGTTTTTCATGATACCGCGGCGGCATTGGCCTATAGTCAGCAGGCCCCTTTGCCGCAGGTGATCAAGGTCGACGGCTTGGCGGCAGGTAAGGGGGTCACCGTGGCTAAGACCCATGCGGCAGCCGAACACGCCATTACCACGGCCTTGGCCGTCACGCAGACGATTCTGATTGAGGCCTTTATGGCCGGTTTCGAGTTTTCCCAAATGGTACTGGTCGGAGGTGATCGGTTTTGCCTGTTGCCCACGGCCCAAGATCATAAGCGGTTGTTAGATGGCGACCACGGGCCTAATACCGGGGGGATGGGCGCCTATTCGCCCGTGCCGCAGATCACGCCAGCCATTCGCCAACAGACGATTGAGCAGATCATTAAACCGACGATTGCAGGCATCAAGGCGGATGGTGCCACGTTCAACGGGGTTCTCTACGTGGGTGGTATCTTGACGGCAACCGGTGTTCAGGTCATCGAATATAATCTGCGCTTGGGTGATCCGGAGACGCAGATCTTGTTGCCGCAGTTGCGCGGGGACTTTTACCAAGTCATCGTCGACCTGTGTCATCACCGCCAACCGACGCTGACCTGGCAAACGGCCGCCACGTATTTAGGCGTGGTCTTGGCAACGCCGGGCTATCCCGACCACCCGCAGACTGGTGGTGCGGTGCCGACCCTGCCCACGGCCGATTATGCCGGGGTCAGTGGCACGCCGCAGCACTTGGTTAGCGCCGGGGGCCGGGTGATGATGGTCCTGGCGCAGGGAGCCGACCTGGCCATGGCGCAACGGCAGGCCTACGCCCAGTTGGCTCAGCTAGATACGGGACAGCTTCAGTTTCGTCATGATATCGGGTGGCAGGGGTTAACGACAACCGCTTTTGAGCAGTAGTGAAGCCCTGGTAACGTCATACGTGGCCGATTGCCTCCCCAGGTTCGGTGACTTACCTGATTACCTGAAATTTAGGCGGGGTCCTTTGCGTTCAAAACGAATATTTGGTACACTTGCTTTATAAATATGCAGAGGCATGTGGCTTCATTCCGAATCCTTTGCTATACTTAATGCAATTTTATGCGGGAGGGCCGTCGCCATGAAAAAAAGTATTCGCCAAGCGCGCATTGAGCAACTCATTAATCAGTACCCGATTGGGACTCAAGAAGAATTGATGGAACATTTGGAAGAAGTGGGTATTCAAGCGACTCAGGCCACCATCTCCCGGGATATTCGTGAAATGCAGATCGTTAAGGCCCAAGATGGCCACGGCCATTTGCGCTACACCATCTTTAAGGCGGGAAATCGCAGTGAAGAAGAGCACCTACGTGAGACCATCAACGAAGTCGTGACGGGCTTAACGCGGGTAGAATTTGTGAACATTTTGAAAACGCTGCCGAGTAACGGTAACCTGTTGGCCGCCATCTTTGACGATTTGAACTTGCCAGAGATTGCCGGGACGTTGGCGGGACATGATACGATCTTCATCATTAGTCCTAGCGCCGAGGTGGCCGAGAAGCTGCATGATGAAATCGCAGAGGAAATGAATCCGGAAATCGTACACTAATTTAGTCAAGTAAATGAGGCGGACCTGGTCGGAAATCAGCGACTTGGTCCGCTTCTTGCGGTTAAGGGTTATTAAAGATTCACGGGAATTGTGGTGTGTGCGCTGGACTATGCTAAAATAGGTCTAATACAATTGAGATAAGAAGAGGCTATTTCTATGAATAACCAAGAACCTAATCAGAATTTTTGGTCAGGCTTCAAAGCCCACTTCAAACGCTTCTGGCGGCGGTACCAACTGACGCGTTGGCTAATTGTGGTCGTCTTGACCATGATCTTAGTGGTGAGTGGTTACCTGACGTTTATGGCGAAGACCGCCAACGTTGGTAATTTGAAGGCCGCGCTGGAAAACCCAACGCAGATCTATGACCGTAAGAACCAAAAAGCGGGAACCCTGTATTCACAAAAAGGGACTTACGTGGCGTTACGCAAGATTTCACCGAACGTGCAAAACGCCGTGATTTCCACTGAAGACCGTAATTTTTATCATGAATACGGCTTTTCCGTCAAGGGATTTGCCCGGGCATTTTTCCTGTACGCGAAGAATAAGTTGTTACGGCAGAACTACATCAGTGGTGGGGGGAGTACGTTGACCCAGCAATTGGTGAAGAATGCGTATTTGACACAAGAGCAAACGTTCACCCGAAAATTCAAAGAGTTGTTTTTATCAATTGAGGTCGAAAATGTCTACAGCAAGAAGGATATCTTGTCCATGTACCTGAACAACGCCTACTTCGGCAACGGGGTCTGGGGCGTTCAGGATGCGGCCGAACGTTACTTTGGCAAGACGGCGGCGAATTTGACGGTGCCGGAAGCGGCGACTCTGGCGGGGATGTTGACCTCACCGAGCGCCTACAATCCGGTGGATCATCCCCAAGCATCACGGACGCGGCGAAACGTGGTATTGGGCTTGATGGCGGAGACCGGCGCGATTTCCAGTGCTCAGGCCAAACAGTATCAAGCCACGGCCCAGACCACCAATGATACCTATAATTACAAGAACACGTATAAATACCCATACTTCTTTGATGCCGTCATCAATGAGGCCGTCAGCAAGTATGGCTTGACCGAGTCGGAGATCATGAACAAGGGTTACAAGATCTACACGACCTTAGACCAGGCCAATCAGACACAGATGCAGACGCTGTTTAAGAACCCGAGTTACTTCCCGGCCAACGCTGCCGATGGGACCAAGGTTCAGGCCGCGTCGATCGCCATTGATCCGAATACCGGGGGCGTCGAAGCCGTGGTCGGTGGCCGCGGCAAGCACGTGTTCCGGGGCTACAACCGGGCCACACAGATGCAACGGCAACCCGGTTCGACCATTAAGCCACTCGCGGTCTACACACCAGCGCTGGAAAATGGCTATTACTATGATTCGGAATTGACGGATAAAAAGAAGTCTTACGGGACCAACCACTATTCGCCAAGCAACTATGGTAACCAGTACAGTGGCAAGGTGCCGATGTACCAGGCGTTAGCGCAGAGTAAAAATGCACCGGCCGTGTGGTTGTTAAACAAGATTGGCGTCGACAAGGGTTATGATTCCGTGAAGAAGTTCGGGTTACCCGTGACCAAGTCGGATAAGAACCTGGCGTTAGCGCTGGGGGGCTTGAAGACCGGGGTTTCGCCGCAACAGTTGGCCCAGGCCTACACGGCGTTTGCCAACAACGGGACCATGTCGTCGGCCCATTACATTCGCAAGATCGTGGATGCTTCGGGCAACGTGGTCGTCGATACAACCGACAGTAAGGCTAAGACGACCAAGGTCATGTCCAGCAAGACGGCCAAGCAGATGACCAGCATGATGATGGGTGTCTTCAACTACGGAACCGGGGTCAGCGCCAAGCCGTATGGCTATACGATTGCCGGCAAGACCGGGAGTACCGAGGCCGACGGGGATACCGACGCGACGCGGGATAAATGGATCGTTGGCTACACGCCGGACGTGGTGGTGGCGACCTGGGAAGGCTTTGACAATACCAGCGCCAAGCACCATTTGGAAAACGTCAGCGGCACCGGTGAAGGTCCATTGTATCAGGCCGAAATGCAGAGCATCCTCCCCAACACCAAGGGGACCGCGTTTAACACCAAGGATGCCTCGACAATCGCCAAGGCGGCCAACAACAATAGTGGTACCGACGCTACCGACATTTGGGATTCCGTACAAAAGGGTATCGACAATGCTGGCAAGTCGTTTAACAACGCGGCCAATACCGTCAAGTCCTGGTGGAATTCCATTATGAATTAGCCAAATGTGGGTGGGATGAAAGCGCCTAACATGGTACAATAGAATTTGTATTGTAAATGGGCCGCGAGCCCACTGAGGAGGAAATGGACATGGCCGACAAAATGGCAGAGTTGGGCGAACAAGTGACCCAAGCACTCAAAGATTCAGAACAATTCCAAGCATTGCAAGCAGCATTCAACGCAATGAAGGCAGACACCGACACCTACAAGTTGTTTAAGGAATTCCAAAAGATTCAATTGGACTTACAACAAAAGCAGATGTCTGGTCAACAATTAACGGACGACGAAATGAAGCACGCCCGTGAAGTGGCCGACCAAGTCGGTAAGATCGACTCCATCAAGAACCTGATGGAAGCAGAACGTGGGGTCAACTCCATGTTAAACCAATTAAACAAAACGATTACGCAACCCATTCAAGATATTTACGCGGGTTAAGGATTTGTTGATCGTCGGCGCAACCACTCATTTTGGTGAGGTCGGTGCGCCGACGATTTTTTTATAAAAATTTGAGGGGGATTATCATGAAATTTATTCACGCGGCCGACTTGCATTTAGATAGTCCTTTTCTGGGCTTGACTGGTCTGCCCAGCAGCTTGTTGGCCACTGTGCGCCAATCCACGTTTACGGCGGCGACCAAGGTCTTTGACCAGGCGTTGGCGCAACAAGTGGATTTTGTCCTGTTGGCCGGGGACTTGTTCGACCGGGCCGAGCAGAGCGTGGCGGCGCAGGCCTACTTGTTTCAGCAATTCGACCGACTTGATCAGGCGCAGATTCCGGTGATCGTCAGCTTCGGCAATCACGATTATTTGGCCGATCAGCACCAAACGGTCGCCTACCCTAAAAACGTGACGATCTTAGGCAGTCAGGTGACCACCAAGACACTCACGCTGGCTGACGGTGAGACCGTCGCCATCAGCGGCTTTAGCTATCCACAACGGTGGGTGGCTAGTGACCCCTTGCCAGACTTTCCGGTCCACGCGGCGACGGACTGGCACATCGGGATGCTGCACGGGGCGGTGGCCACGGGAAGTGATGACCACTACGCGCCGTTTACCGTGGATGAGCTTTTGAGCAAGCGCTACGATTACTGGGCGTTGGGGCATATCCACCATCGCCAAACGCTCAATCAACAGCCGCCCATTCTGTACGCGGGCAACACGCAGGGGCGTGCTATCAACGAGACCGGTGCCAAGGGGGCCTATCTGGTCACCAGCGACCACGGCCACTTACAACCGCAGTTCTTTTCAACGGCGGCGATTGAATGGGCAACGGCGACACTGGATGCGTCCAATCTGACCACGCTGACGGCACTAGGCACGCGCCTGACGGACTGGCTAGCGAGCCAACCGGCCGACCAGCCGACACTGACGGCGTTGACGGTGACACATTTACAACTCGACGCGACCGACCTGACCAGCTTACGGCAGGGCGAGTGGCTGAACCTATACTTACGGACCCATGCGCGGCAATTGAAGGCTGCCCACCGTTATCTGGTGAGCGTCACGCCCCAAGTTCAGCCACAAGCGCTCACGGCCCCACAACTCGACCAGCAGTACTGGGACCAGGGAGCGGCCACGGTCTTCACGCCGGCCAACTTACAGGCAACCTTTGGCAAATTGGCGCAGGAACCGGCACTGGCTGACTGGTTCACGCAGGCGACGCAGGATGCGACATTCCGGTCTCAGGCGGAACAAGTCCTGGCAGAGTTAATGGGGAAGGAGGACCCTGATGTATCTTAATCGCTTGACGATTTATGGCTTCGGTCATTTCCACGACCGGACCTTCGACCTGACACCCGGCCTCAATTACCTATTGGGCGCCAACGAGGCGGGCAAATCGACTCTGAACCAATTTATTACGGCCATCTTCTTTGGTTTTCCGACCAAGAAGCATCCGGCTTTGCGCTATGAACCGCTTGATGGCAGTCGCCTGGGCGGGGAGATTGCCTTTACCCAAGGTGACGTGGCCTATGTGGTCAGTCGCGTTGCGGGGCCACACGGCGGCAAGGTTACGCTGCGCGACGTGACCCATGACCTGGCGTTGCCGGCCGCTACGCTCGCGCGGCTGTTAGCACCGGTCGATGCGCAGCTGTTTACCAGCGTCTATGTCATGAACGAGCCCCGGCTGGGGACCGTTTTTTCCTCGTCTAAACAGGAATTGATCGATCGCTTGCTTCACGTGGGGGCGGTGGGCAGTGACTTTTGGCTCCAGCAGGCCCATCAACTCGACCAGCAAGCCGAGGCGCAATATAAGCCACAGGGGCGCAATCCGCAATTGAATCAACAATTACGCGAACACCGCGAGCTCACGGCGAAGTTGGCCAAGGCCGACGCGGCTTATGACACCTATTGGCAATTACTGCAGGATCAGCAAACACTCCGGCAAACGCAACAGGCCATCCAGCAGACGTTGGCCCAACAGCGAGCTGTCACGGCACAATTGACGCAGCAAGCCGCACTGTGGGCCACTTACACGGAGTGGCAGCGCTTGGGTGCGGCTGATCAGGCCCCGGTGAGCGGATTTGCGCCCGAAGATGCCACCCAGTTGGAACAATTACGCAGCCACCTGACCGCCAGCACCCAGACGCTGGCCCAGGATCAGCAGCAGTTAAAACAGCTTCAGCAAGCTGCCCAGTTACCACCGCTGTTTCAGGCGTACTTACCGGTGGCCGGGCAGGTCGACCCGTTGTTGGCGCAACTGCCCGCCATCGAACAAGCGGCGCAAGACCAACAACGTTTAGTGGCTAGCCAACGGGACCTGGAGGCACGAGCAACTGCCTTGGAGCAACAATACGCCATCGACGGCCAGATGCCGCGGCCATTTTCCTTGGTCACCACGCAACAGGTCGCAGCGCTCCAGGACCGGTTAACGGCGGCCAGTCAAAAGCGCCGGCGCCTCCAACAAGAATTGAACCAACTCAATGAGCAATTTCAACGCCAACAACCGAACCGTCGCCAACAGCGCAATCCCTTGGCCGACAAGCAGATCGTCTGGTTGGCGATTGGCCTGGTCGTTCTGGTCGGGTCGCTGTTGTTGCCCGGGACCTTGTTTAAATTGGTCGGCGCGCTATTGGGCGTGGCCATTGGCTATTACGGGGTATTTCTGGTCGACAGCAGTACACCCGCTAGCCGCGAATTGGAAACGTTGACGGCCGATATCCGTGACAGCCAGGCGCAATTGCGTGAGGGCGGTCAGTTGGTCGATGACCTGAATAACCAGCTGGATGCCATCGCGTCTGCCCACGGCTTGGGTGATCTGCCCGTGGCCCAGTGGTCGGCGGCACAGGGGGCCATCGGTGAATGGGAGCACCTGACCCGGCAGCTGGAGACCACGGGTACCCAGGTTGCCAAGGCCCAACAGACCGTGACGACCTATCTGGCCCAGCTCACGCAGGCCTTGCCCACGTTGGCTGGGGCCGATTGGGCAACCGTTTCACCGCAGTTGACACAACTACAGACGCTCAAGCAATCACTGGCCACGCAAGCCGGTGACCTGGCCACGACCACCGACCGGCTCAAGTCGGCCCAAGCAGCGGTCGATGCTGCCCAACAGGCGCTGACGACCTTTTTGAGTACCCGTAATCTCCGCAGCGTCGAGGCCTTTTACCAGCGTTATCAAGCCCAACGTGAGCGGACCAATCGCCAGCAACAGCGTGCGGCTCTGGCCGAACAATTGGGCGACAACTTGGCGGCGCTACAACAGTTTAGCGACCATACCGCCTTGACCGACCAACTGGCGCAGGCCCAGGCCCAACAGGCGGCGACACAACAACAGCTAGACCAGACGACAACGCGTTTGGCGACGCTAGCGGGGCAGTTGGCTCATTTGACGGCTAGCGGCACGCAGGCGACGTTGCGGCAAAAGCTGGCGAACTTGGAGACCCAGATGCGAGCCACGACTCAGGATTGGTTGGTCAAACGCCTGACCAGTCAGTGGATCGCGGCGACCCTGGCCGCGGCCTCGGGCGATCGGTTGCCGCAAATTGTGGCGCAGGCCAGCAATTATTATGGCAAATTGACGGAAAACCGGTATACTGAAATTGAACTGACAGCGACGACGTTACGGGTCCGCCGACACGATGGCGAGTGGCGCGAGGTCAACCAACTATCGCGGGGTACCGCAGAGCAGCTGGATTTGGCAGTCAAATTGGCCTTTGCCGTGGTCATGAACCAGCAGGTCGCCATGCCACTGGTGATCGACGATGGCTTCGTCAATTTCGATGCCCACAGACGCCAGGCGGCTTACGCGTTGTTAGCGGAAATTAGTCACACGTTACAAGTCATTTTCTTAACGGCAGATACCACTGTTGAACAGTTAACGGCGGGTAAGGTGCTTCGGCTTAGTGAATAGGAGGGCTAATATGGCGGCAACAAAACAATTGTTAGATTATAATGTCGATGAGGCGGTCGACCTCTTCGTCTTGTTGAAATCAGCGGATGTCCGCACGGCTAAAAACGGCAAGCAATACATTGCGCTGGTCTTCGAGGATCAATCGGGGGAGATCTCGGGTAAATACTGGGATGCTTCACCGGACGACATTGAAAACTACGTGGCGGGACGCGTCGTTCACCTGCAGGGAAAGCGGGAGAATTACCAAACGCATCCCCAGATCAAAATTTTCCATCTGCGTTTGACCCATCCTGGCGAGCCCAATGACCCCAACAGCTTCATCGAGCAGGCGCCGATGTCGCGCGCGGCGATGGAAGAATACATCACCCAGACGGTCTTTGAGATCACGCAACCGACCTGGAACCGCTTGGTCCGCAAGCTCTTGCAGGAATACGCGGATAAGTTCTACACCTATCCCGCGGCCAAAAGCAATCACCACGCCTTTCAGGGGGGACTGGCCTACCACACGATTTCGATTTTGAAATTGGCCCATTCGGTGGTCAAACAGTATCCAGACCTGAACGCGCCGTTGCTGTTTGCGGGCGCCATCTTGCACGACCTGGGCAAGACGATTGAACTGTCGGGCCCCAAGTCCACGGTCTACACGTTGGCCGGCAACTTGATTGGCCACATCGTGTTGATCGATGGCGAGCTGGTCCGGGCCTGTGACGCATTGAAATTAGATCCGCAAGCCGAAGACGTCTTATTGTTGCGGCACATGATCCTCAGCCATCACGGCCTGTTGGAATACGGGTCACCGGTGCGGCCAGCCTTGCGTGAGGCGGACGTCTTACATCAACTGGACGAACTGGACGCCTCCATCATGATGCTGGATACGGTCGTGGAACACACGGCACCGGGTGAATTTTCCGAGCGCGTCTTTGCCATGGACGGGCGACGGTTCTACCGGCCAACCACGACCACGCCCCAGCCACCGACGACGGATTAACCCAGAATAGGGAACTTAAAAAAGCCTGCTGACGATTGACGTTGGCAGGCTTTTTATCTGCATTTCTGAAGGTTGCACCTAAAATTAACGCGCTGATTGCTGTAACGACGGTGTTCCGACACCTAAAATTGGTGAAACTAGGCGGCCAGCTAGCGGTAGGTACGAAAAAAGCACCGACCCAAACGGCCGGTGCTTTCACGCAAAACTGCGTTGATTACTTGGATGAAGATGAGCTCTTAGAACTTGAGCTGGTGGACAGGTAGTCGGAAAGGATGTTCTTCAAGTCGTTATCCTTGATAGAAACGTTACCCTTCTTCAAGACCTTGGCAACCACATTGTGCAGAACGGTGCTATCGTTCATGTCGTTGTCGATGATTTGCTTCTTAAGTTCAGCCTTGTGTTCCTTGATCGTGCCCTTACCAGGGTTCTTCAACATCAAGATGACGTGGTAACCGTATTGCGTCTTAACAGGCGTTGCGGTGTATTCGTCAGTTGACAACTTGAAGGCTGCCTTCTTGAAGGTTGAGTCCAGGGAAGTGTCGGTGCTATCAAAGGCACTCAACTTACCACCCTTGTTCTTGGTAGCCGTATCAGTGGAGTACTTCTTAGCTAACTTCGTAAATTCGCTAGTCAAATCGCTCTTCTTGGTCCCCTTGAGGTCCTTGATGATCGTTTGGGCAGTGGACTTCTTAGAAACTAAGATGTGGGCCACAGTGACCTTAGGTTCGTAGCTCTTGAATTGCTTCTTGAGTTGCGCGTCGGTAACCGTGACGTTGTCCTTAACGGCTTCCTTCAAGAGTAAGTTGGAACGGATTTCAGTCTTTAAGCTGGATTCCGTCATCCCACTTTGGGAAAGAACGCTCTTGAATGATGAACCGTATTGTGATTTGTAGGTATTGAATTGCTTGTTAACAGCGGACTTGCTGACCTTGCTGCCGTATTGCTTTTCCAAAACCTTGTTCAAAATCATTTGTTGCAAGACTTGCTTACCAGAAGAAGTACCCTTTAAACTGCTGTAGTACGCACTTTCGGTAATCTTACCACCATTAGTAGTGGCAACGGTTTGGCTGCCACAACCGGCAAGTGTTACGGTCAGTAACAAGCCAGCGAAGGCGATAAACCATTTCTTCATATTCCTCAACACATCCATTCATCAAAATTGGTGCAAGCACCATACTTGCCTATCATAACATAAATAGTGGCAAACCCAAAAAGGTCAGCAAAGCTTTACAAAAAGTTCAAAATTAATCGGCATTTTGTCGGTCGAGAACTTCTTGAATGGCTGACAAACGGGGAGCCGCTTTGAACGCAAATTTATCGACCTCCGTTTGAATGTCGTCCAACACGGGTTGGGCGGCAGTGACGGCAGCGGACAGTTTGGCGGCGTTTTGCGTCAGGTTGTCCTTGGCATCTTGCACGTCTTTGAGTTGCTGGGCGGTGTGGGTGAGCTGTTGCTTAACGTGGGTGCCCCAGGTGATAGGATCTTGGTTGGTCAGTGTTAGGTAAGCCACCAAACCAACGCCCACCCCCAGAGTGGTGCCCGCGAGAAAACGACCAAGTCCCATAATTATGCCTCCAATTGTGCCTTGATTTTGGCTTGAATTGCTGAGTAGGCTTCTGGCGTGTAGTTGCCGGAATTGTCCTTGAAGAGCATCTTAAAGTCATCGTGGTCTGTGTAGCGGGGAACCAGATGGATGTGGGAGTGGAAAACGGATTGATAGGCCACTTGCCCATTGTTGTTTAAGATGTTCATGCCCTTGATAGCGGGGTCAGAATCCTTCACGGCCCGGGCAATCTTGGGAATCCGTGAAAAGACCGCGGCGGCCAAATCAGCGTCATAAGCAAAGATGTCCTTGACGTGGGTCTTCGGAATCACCAACGTGTGGCCAGGTGTCCCTTGCGAGATATCTAAAAAGGCCTTGACGATGTTGTCTTCGTAAACCGTGTAGCTGGGAATTTCGCCAGTCAAAATTTTGCAGAAAACACAATCGTCAGCGTAATGTGGTTCGAGGGTCATTTGATCCATGAAAACTCCTTCTTTCGGTTCAATTTCATTCATTATACACCACCACGGCGGCCAGTTCATCCGTCACTGTGAATTGGTGATGAGCATTGACTGTTAGCGTGTGGGAATCAGGACCTATATCAACGAGAGACCCGACGATACTAAGGCGGTCGCATGATTTTAGCATTGACGTTAAGCATACTAATGCGTACGTGGTTGTTGAGAAATAAGTGTGGGAGCGAGTTACTAGCGACGAGTGGCAGGCATGGATACGGCAATATGAGTTAGGATGGCTAATATTCGTGAAAGGAATGGGGATACAATGCTGGCAGAGAATCGCCATCGTAGCCGAGAGTTCGTCAAATTTGGGTTCAGCCGGGAGACCGGGTCTCAGGCTCGCGGCGGTTCCTTCCCCAGCGTTCCAGCCTAGACTTTCGCGCAACGGCAAGGCGGCCAGCCCGAGCAATTTCAACCAGGTAAAGGCACCGCCTGAACCAGCAACCACAAGATAACAGCGAACCCACCGTCACCTATGGTATAATGGAGCGGTTAATTTAAAGGAAATGAAGGGATGTTTAATGGCTTTAGAAGTCAGCCATGTAGTGGGTGGTTACTCACAAATTCCCGTCTTAAAAGATATTAGTTTTGATGTAAAAGACGGCGAATTAGTCGGTCTGATCGGGTTGAACGGGGCCGGGAAGTCCACGACCATCAACCACGTGATTGGATTACTCACACCACATAAAGGTAAAATCAGTATCAACGGGATTACGATCGACCAGGACAGTCAGGCCTACAAGCAACAGATTGCCTACATTCCAGAAACCCCGGTACTTTACCAGGAGTTAACGCTGCGCGAACACTTGGAAATGACCATGATGGCCTATGATCTGGATCAAAAGGTCGCTTGGGACAAGGCCCACGATCTGCTAAAGACGTTCCGCTTAGCCAACAAATTGGATTGGTTCCCCGCCAACTTCTCCAAGGGGATGAAGCAAAAGGTTATGATCGTCTGTGCCTTTTTGACCAACGCCAAGCTGTTTATCATTGACGAACCGTTCTTGGGATTGGACCCACTGGCCGTCAATGACCTGTTGAACCTGATCGAACAACGGAAAAAGACGGGGGCTAGCATTTTAATGTCGACCCACGTCTTGGATACGGCCCAACGGTACTGTGATCGGTTCGTACTCTTGCATGACGGTCAAGTCAAGACCGAAGGGACCCTCAGCGAGTTGCAAGCCGCTCTTCCGGAAGCGGGGGAATCGTTGAACGATATCTACCTATCAATGACGAAGGTCGACCGCGCATGACGGGGCTATTTAAAACCCGACTGCAACGCCATCTCCGGGAAATGGCCAAGTATTTGCGGTTGGTCTTCAATGACTTTTTCGTCTTTGCCTTACTGTTCTTCTTGGGGGGTCTGGGTTGGGGCTACTCCAATGTCTTGAAAACGTTGAAAGCCGGCCTCTGGTGGGCACCGTTAGTGGTGTTATTGGTGCTGGTCATCGTCGCGCAGATTGGCCGATTTGCCACGTTGATCGAAGATGCCGACCGGGTCTTCTTGTTGCCACGGGAACGGGCGATGCACGCCTATCTAGTGGCGGCGCGGCGTTACAGCCAATTCTTGGCGCAGTGTACGCAACTGATTGCGTTGTTCATCTTGGCACCGTTTTTAAGTGTCGCTTTGGGCTGGACGTTGCCACAGGTGTTAGTCTTAGCGCTCGCGCAGGTCGTCTTAAAGGACAGTCTGTTGCGCCTCGATTTGGCCAGTGTCTATCAGGTCACCGGCCAACGGCGGATGAACCAATGGCCGTTCAAATGGCTGTTGGCCATCGTCGTGGTCGCCAGTGGCGTGTGGCTGAGTCCATACGTGGGGCTGCTCCTAGCGCTGGTTGCTGATGGCGCCGTGGCCGTTTGGGAACGGCAACACTGGCAGAGCCAACAGATTCGCTGGCGAGAACAGATCAAGATCGAGGATAACCGGATGCTGGGCATCTATCGCTTCTTTAACATGTTTACGGAAGTGCCGATGGTGTCTGGAACCATCAAACGCCGGCGGTATCTAGATTGGCTGTTCAAGGGCATCAAGCCTACCCACAGTCAAACCTACTTGTACCTGTTCAGTCGCGGCATGGTGCGGGGGAGCGACTTCAGTGGGTTGGTGGTCCGCTTGACGGTGATTGGCATGTTGCTCCTGTACTTTGTGCGGGGTGAGTGGCTGCCAGTCATCCTCGCGGCTCTGTTCATCTACCTGATTGGTTTTCAGCTCCTGCCGTTCTTCCAGCAATACGATGACGTGGTCTTCACGCACGTCTATCCCGTCTTGCCAGCGCTGCGACTCAAGAACTTCGTCAAGCTGGTCACGCTGATCTTAAGCACCACGGCGCTACTCCTGTGGGTGGTCGTGGTGATCGCCAATCCGCACCTGATGACGGCGGGGATCACGCTTGCAGTCGAGGTCGTTGAAGTTTGGTACTTGGCGCGAATCTATACGCCGCACCGGTTAGCACGCGCGGACCAAAAATAAGGCTTGACGTGGCCGCCATTTCCCCATAGAATTAATAATAGCTGACAAATCGAGGAGGGGTGGCACGCATGGCACTAGATCTTAGTGACGGTTGGAGCTTGTATCCGCTGGGCGGTAATACCGGCACGGCCTATATGGGCACCAAGGCGTCACAAAAAGTGTTCTTAAAACAAAACGCGTCACCGTTTCTAGCAGCGCTCTCGATGGAGGGCATCACGCCGCGGCTGGTCTGGACCAAGCGCTTGGCGACTGGCGACGTGATGACGGCGCAGGAATGGTTGAACGGCCGCACGCTTCAGCGCAGTGAAATGCGCGAACAGCGGGTCGCCCGGCTAATCCACCGGGTCCATCATTCCCACTTGCTGCATGATATGTTATTAAAAGTCGGCGGACGATTTACCACGCCCGCCCAGTTGTTGACTCGCTTACAGCCAGCCTTAGCCGCTGACTTGCGACAACATCCGCTGATTCAATCGGCGTTTGCGACGCTGCAAAGTGAGCAACCACAACTGCCCAAGACGCACTATGAAGTTTGTCATGGTGATTTAAACCATAAGAATTGGTTGTTGTCCGACCGCCAACGGCTGTACCTAGTCGATTGGGATGCCGCGACCTTTGCGGATCCCGCCTTTGACCTCGGTGCTTTACTCTGTGAGTACGTGCCGTTAGAGGAATGGCAACGTTGGCTACAGGATTATGGTGAAACGACGACGGCCGATTTGACCGCTCGGGTGAACTGGTATGCCCGCGTCCACTGTCTGAGTGTGATTGCGGAGAGTTTTCACCAACAACGCTTCCAAATTATGAATCAACACTTAATTTTACTAGAAAAACTGACACGTGAGTCAGTCACTGATTAGAACAACGTCGGCGGGAGCGGGGGTGAACCTTGCGCCCGCCGTTGTGATTATAGGAGGAATCTTACCATGCGTGTGCGTAATAAACCGTGGGCCAAGGACTATGTGGCCGAACATCCCGATAAACTGGTGGAACAACCCGAACCCTTGAAGGGCAACTGGCAAAGCCGCTTTTCGAAAGAGCAACCCCTGTTTGTCGAAATCGGTACCGGGAAGGGCCAATTCATCGTGGAGATGGCCCGGCAACATCCCGACCGCAACTTTATCGGCATTGAGATCCAATTTTCCGTGATTGCGGCCGCCTTGAAGAAGGTCGTGGCCAGTGAGTTGACCAATATTCAGTTGGTTCACACCGATGGCGAGGCCGTTAACACGTTCTTTGCTCCAGGCGAAGTTGCCGGCCTGTACCTGAACTTTTCTGATCCGTGGCCCAAGAAGCGTCATACCAAACGCCGCTTGACCTCACCCGTGTTCTTGGCCCACTACGCCGACGTCTTACAGCCGGCCGGGTCGCTGCAGTTCAAGACCGATAACCGTGGTTTGTTCGAATACTCTTTAGGCAGTCTGAATAACTTCGGCATGGTCTTTGACGGCGTCTGGTTGGACCTGCACGCCGCAACTGATGGGGTAGAGGACATCCAGACGGAATACGAGCAAAAGTTCTCCGCTAAGGGCCCCATTTACCAGGTCATCGCCCATTTTCCGACGGAGAAGTAAAGGTTGAATCTAAAATTAACGTGTTGATTGCCGTAACAGCGGTGTTCTGACACCTAAAATTAGTGAAACCAGGCACCTGCGTCAGGCTAGGGTGGTCCCGTTCTGGGGAACACCCCCTGGTCTACGAAGATTAAGTGAACCTGTTTTTAGAGCTTGAGTGAAAATCTCAGGCTCTATTTTTTTCGAGAGCGGAACCGGCTGTCTTCTGGCGCACGTTTCAGCTAGGTAAAAGTGACGCGAACCAGCCTGGGAGGCTTTCCCAGGCTCATTTTTTTCACCAATTTAAAATAATCCGGCCCGCTTTACGGAGTTGATCTGTAAAGGGGGACTGACGATGTTGATTGCTAAGCTTGATGCGGCACTAGTGGATGCCAAGAATGCCCAACGGGGTGGGAGTTACGTGTGCCCGGCCTGTGGGCAGCG
Organism: Levilactobacillus sp.; assembly: GCF_022646225.1. Taxonomy (NCBI): domain Bacteria; kingdom Bacillati; phylum Bacillota; class Bacilli; order Lactobacillales; family Lactobacillaceae; genus Levilactobacillus; species Levilactobacillus sp. Next base: position 539,946 of record NZ_JALCJA010000001.1, on the reverse strand, counting down.
CGTGGTGTTACATAAGGGAACACGGGTCCAGCCGTACTTTGCCCACCGCCCCGCGGCACCCTGTACGTTTCCGGGCGAAGGAGAGACGGCCCAACACGTGCAGGGGAAACGCCAGTTGGCCGCGTTTTTTGCGGACTGGGGGACCGTGACGTTGGAGCGGATCTTGCCGACGATTCAGCAACGCGCCGACTGCTGGATCGCCCATCAGCCACAGGCCATTGCGTTGGAGTTTCAATGCAGCCCCATTAGTCGCGATGACGTGGCTCAACGGACGCAGGGTTACCGTGAGGTGGGGGCGTATCCGTTTTGGCTTTTGGGCAAACGCTATGCCCAACAACAATTGGGCTGGGGCTTGATCGATCGCTTTGCCGGCTGGTTGAAGGGGTGGGGCTTGTGTCTGCTCTTCTGGGACGTTGACCGCCAACGGTTGCGCGTCGACCACCACATTTGCCAGGCGGTGACCGGCGACTATCAGTGCCAACAGACCTGGGTCACGTCGCTAGCGATGTTGGTGCGCGGACCGCAACGGCGACAATGGTGGCCGGACCCCAACCTGGCGCGTTTTCGTTGGGAACTAGACCGGGACCTGCGCCGCTCGTCGACCGTATTGCAGCCCCTGCAAACGGCGGTGTATTTGACGGGACACCATCTGGCTGGGTTTCCCGAGAGCCTGGTGACGACCCAAGTGACGCCACCACTGTTTGGTCGGGGCGTCCTGTTGTGGCGGATCGTGGTGGCCGCCTGGCTCTTTGAACACGTTCGCTTTTCACTGGCTACGGCCCGGCGACTGGGGGAGGAGGCCTTTCGATTGGTCGGCGGAACGACCACGGCCATACGGTTTCAGGGGCCCCAGTTGGTGGACCGTGCCTTGGCCGACTTGCTGGCTGATCTGGTTGCCGGCCACTTTCTTCAGCGGATTCCCAACGGCTGGCGGGTGCTCGCCCAACCGCAATGGGCCGCGGATTACACTGCATGGTTAGAAAATGATGAGAAAAAGCTGGGCTGATGGTCCAACAGTCAGGGGAAAAGTGGTAAAATGTTGCTATGCAATGTTAAAGGAGGATGAGAAATTTGAAACAAATTCCAAAACGTGCGGCGGTACCGACGGCTTTGACCTGGGACCTCACCACGATCTACCCTGACGACGCGGCCTTTCAAACGGCGCTGACGACCGTGAAGACGCAAGCCGACCAGGTGGCCCAATTGAAAGGTCATCTGGCCAAGAATGGTGCGGACCTGTACCAGGTCACCACGGCTTATTTGGACTTGAACCGGCAGCTGGAACGGCTGTACGTGTACGCCTCCCTGAAAAACGATCAGGATACCGGTAACGCGGACGCCCAGGCCTTGATGGGTCAAGCCGAAAGCCTGGTGGCGACGGTCAGTGCGGCGGTCTCTTGGTTTGAACCCGAGGTCTTGGCATTGGACGCCGACGCCTTACAACAACTGATTGACGCCGAACCTAAACTCGCGGCCTATCAACATCTCTTTGATGTCTTGGGTAAGCGCCGGGCCCACACCTTATCGGCGACAGAAGAAAAGCTGTTAGCTGGCGCCAGTGACATTTTTGCGGCGTCTTCTAAGACCTACAGCGTGTTGAGTGATGCCGATTTGAAGTTCCCGGTCGTCCAAGACGAGCAGGGCAATGACGTTCGGTTGTCGGAAGGTCTCTATGGCGTCTTGCTGGAGTCGACCACCCCAGCCGTCCGTGAACAGGCCTTTAAGGCCCTCTACAGCGTTTATCAGCAGTTCCGGCATACCTTTGCCTCAACGCTGGCTAGTGAGGTCAAAACGCACAATTTCAACGCCCAGATTCGTCATTATGACAGCGCCCGGGATGCGGCCATGAGTGCTAACAACGTGCCGGCGGTGGTGTATGATACATTGGTCCGGACCGTCAATGACCATTTGGACTCGCTGCACCAATACGTCAACCTGCGTAAGGAAATCCTCGGTCTGCCCGAATTGCACATGTACGACCTGTACACGCCGATCACCGGGGAACCGAGCCTGCGCTACACCTATGAAGACGCGCAACAAGAGGCACTCAAGGCCTTAAACGTCTTGGGCCCCGATTACGTGGCCAACGTCCAGAAGATGTTTGATGGCCGCGCCATTGACGTGGTCGAAAATCAGGGCAAGCGGACCGGCGCCTATTCTGGCGGGATGTATGACACCAAGCCGTACATCTTACTCAACTGGCAAGATAGTCTGGAAAGCCTGTTCACGCTGGTTCACGAAATGGGCCACAGCATGCACAGTCACTACACCCGGACCAACCAACCGTACCAGTACGGCGATTACTCGATCTTCGTGGCGGAAATTGCCTCGACGACCAACGAAAACTTACTGACGGACTACCTGTTGAAGACGCAAACCGATCCTAAGGTACGCGCCTATGTCTTGAACCATTATTTGGATGGCTTTAAGGGCACGGTCTACCGGCAAACGCAATTCGCTGAGTTCGAAGATTACATTCATCAACAAGCCGCCGGTGGGCAAACGTTGACCGCGGACTTCATGAGCAAGTTCTACGGCGACTTGAACCACCGCTACTACGGCGACGGGGTTATCTCGGATCCGCAGATTGCGGATGAATGGACCCGGATTCCGCATTTCTATTACAACTACTACGTCTATCAATACGCCACGGGCTTTGCGGCGGCCACCACGTTGTCACAACGCATCTTGAGTGGCGATCCGGCCAAGCGCGATGCTTACCTGACTTACCTGAAGTCCGGCAGCTCGGCCTTGCCACTGGACGTCATGAAACGTGCCGGGGTCGACATGACCCAACCGGATTACCTCCAAACGGCCTTTAAGACGTTTGACGACCGGTTAGCCGAATTCAGCCAGTTGGCGCGTGACTTGAAAAAGTAGCCGTCACCCTTACTAACGAACTGACTGGTGGATTGGTGACCGGCTGAGTCCTGAATTTAAAAAATTTTTACGAAAAAAAGATTGGTCACCGATGTTTACCATTGGTGATCAATCTTTTTGCTTGTTGTCGGTTTCGTAAGGAGTGAAGATAGTGTTGCTGCAAAAGCGGTGTTCTGACACCTAAAATTGGTGACCTGCGTCAGTCAAGGGTGAGGCCTGATCTGGGGAACGACTCCAGTCTGAGGGCGTTTTTCCACCTCGCTGGGGTCATCCCCGACTGAACTCGACAAGGTGACAGTTATCAGTAACATTGTGTTGGTCGGCGACCAGTTCCCGTTATGATGCGGTCAACGACTAATCCTAACGTCGTGAGTTTCTTTGTTTTCAACCTTCAGTCAGGTTAGTAAGACTGCCAGTCACGTTGCCACAGTAGGCCCATGGTCTTTTCGCCGGTATGGACACTGATGGCGGGGCCGAGTTGACTTTGAACCACGCGGACTTCGGGGAATTGTTCTGTCAAAGCCGCCGTCCAGTCATCGGCCAGTTCAGCGTTGTTGGCGTTGATGACCGTGACCAGCAGGGGATAGTCTACCTTCGCCAACGTGGCTTGTAACTTGGTCGTCATGTAGTGGAAGGCCTTCTTCATGGTCCGTTCCTTACCGATGGCGATAATCTTGCCTTCGTCATTGAAGGTCAGCAGTGGCTTGATGTTCAGTAGGCTGCCAATGATGGCCGAACGGTTGCTCAAACGGCCGGTCCGCGCCAGATGACTGAGGTTGTCCACGGCAAAGTAGACTTCCATGGTATCACGCAGGTCCTCCAGTTGGGGGACGATGTCGGCTGCCGAATTGCCATTGGCCACGAGTTGGCCGGCTAACAGGCACAGGTTGGCTTCACCGGCACTGGCGACCAAAGAGTCGACCGGGTAGATCTTGGCCTTGGTGTAGGTGCGACAAAACATCTTGAGGTTGCTCATGAACGAGGTGATACCACTGGAGAGATGAATCGAAATGATTTCGTCGTAGCCTTCACTGGCCAGGCGGTCGTAGGCTTCTTCGACTTGGCCCAGTGAGACTTGGGCGGTCGTCGGTAATTCCTGGTCGGTCTTTAGGTAATCGTAAAATGTTTTGAGGCTTAACTTAGACTCAGCATACTGCTGGTCGCCCAGAATCACGGTGATGGGCAGAACCACGATGTGAAATTGCTTGATCTGTTCAGGGCTGAGATATGAGGCGGTGTCCGTAACAATAGCTGTTCGCATAAATTTTCCCTTCAGTCAACAAAAATAGTTGGGTTCATCATACCATATCGTTGTAAATTCTGGTAGTGAAAACCTTGACGTTTCAGGGGATGGTGGCCAAAAACTTTGGGGGACCAAAAGGTAGTCAATAAAAAAGCGTTGTAAAATCGCTGGGATTTTACAACGCAGGACGTCATGGGTCATGAGGTGACTGAATTAACGTAAAACGATTCATCAGGGCTTATAATACGTGAAGATTAGACTGATTGTTTGCCAACATTAATGAAGTCGCCTGTTCATTAGTTTGATAATTAGGTTCAGCCATTAACATTTCTTTCGTGGCAACGCCTTGACTCTCGCAGACGTCACACAGGGATTCATAGGTCACATCGTTTAAGAGGAGACCGCAGTCGGAAACGTCGCAGTTGAAGATGACGGCCGATGAGGATTGTTCGATCTTCATCTCGGCAGCCAATTTCTGGTCCGTTTGAAAGGCTTGTTTCGCCAAATCGGATTGGCAGTCTTCCGTGAACATGTCGAGGTCTAACTGGCACTTCTTGGCCATTTCTAACGTGAGTTGCTCTGAAAAAGTCTGGTGTTGACTGACAACGGCGTCCTGCATGTTGAGCAAGAACTTCCGGCCCTTCCGTTTACCCTGGAACAAAGCGGCCTTGTACGCCAAGATGGCCTGGTAGGTCACGTTGAAGCGGGCGTTGCGCTCCGCCAGCGTCGGGTGGGGCGCCAGTGACTGGGCCACCGTTTGCTGGTTCAACAGCGGAACAAATTGAAATGACACCTTGCTATTCAGATGATCGGCCAACCGGATGATGTTGCGCTCAGAACGCATACAGCGCGCTCCCAGCGGGTTGACGAACAAATAGACTTCTAACACATTGCTTCCTCCTATATCTGTCTTAGTTGGCAATCAGCAAGGGTCGCCGAACAAAAAGTAACAATACCACTACATTACCAAATTTTCAAAAAATAGCAATTGGAACGTTTGTTTGAGGTGAAGACCGTTCATTTAAAACGCAACCCTATCATGCAACATTTTTCGACTGAGGTAAAGCTAAACGCCTCGTCAAAGTTCATTGGCGGCAGAATACCGCTTATAGTGAAGAAATTAACAATCAGCTGAGGTAATTACTCTCAGTTCGCTCAGAAATATGGTAAAATCGAAAGATGAGCACTGTAATCAAGGTTGGGGGATAGTCATTATGGTAACGAACTGGGATCAATTTTTATTGCCCTATCAACAGGCCGTTAGCGAGCTCAAGGTGAAGCTCCGCGGCATCAGAAAGCAATTTGAAAATCAAAATGAACGTCCACCCATTGAATTCGTCACGGGGCGGGTCAAGCCGGTGCCAAGCATCAAGGAAAAGATGACGCGGCGCCACGTTGCTGAGAACCGCCTGGAACAAGACATGCAAGACATTGCGGGTCTGCGGATCATGTGTCAGTTTGTCGAGGACATTTATCAAGTCGTGGACCTGCTGCGGCAGCGGACCGACCTGACGATTCTGGAAGAACGCGATTACATTCACAACGAGAAGCCGAGTGGTTATCGGTCCTACCACATTGTGATCGAGTATCCGGTTCAGCTGGTTTCCGGCGAAAAGAAAATTTTGGCGGAGATTCAGGTACGGACCCTGGCCATGAATTTCTGGGCCACGATTGAGCATTCATTAAATTACAAATATCAAGGCGCCTTTCCCGAAGCCCTGAGTGATCGACTGCAACGGGCTGCGGAGGCGGCTTTTAAACTGGACACGGAAATGTCCGAGATTCGCGAAGAAATTCAAGAGGCCCAGCAGTATTCACCGAAAAGCGATGGTGATGCGCACGCGACACCTCATCAAAATAAGGAAGAATAACATGAAGGTTGCCATTTTTAGTAATAACGGGCCGGCGTCGCAAAAGGTGGCGACGGCGCTACATCAAGGCTTGCTGGCTGCCGGCGTGGTGCTGGACAGTTTGAACCCAGACGTGGTCGTGACGGTGGGCGGCGACGGGACACTGCTCTCGGCGTTCCATCACTATAATGACCGGCTCGACAAGGTGCGCTTCGTCGGGATACACACAGGCCACCTGGGCTTTTACACCGATTGGCGGGACTTTGAGGTCGCAGAATTGGTCGCCAGTCTGGCCCAAGACAACGGTCAAAGCGTTAGCTACCCGTTGTTGTCGATTCAGGTCGACTATGCTGACGGGACCCATCCAGATCAGGCGTTAGCGCTGAATGAATCGACGATCAAGAAGGTTTCCGGGACTATGGTGGCTGACGTTTACATCAAGGGCGAACTCTTCGAAAGCTTTCGGGGGGATGGCTTGTGCATCTCGACGCCGACCGGTTCCACGGCTTACAACAAGTCCGTGGGCGGGGCCGTCTTGAACCCACGTTTTAATGCCATTCAAATGGCTGAGATCGCGTCGATCAACAATCTGGTCTTCCGGACGTTGGGGTCGCCGCTGATTATCCCGGCTGACGAATGGATTCGTATTGAACCCACTGATCCCACGGATAACGTCTTGATGTGTGATCAGTTGGGCATCGAGGGTCGGCCCATCAAGGCCATCACGTATCGGATTGCTCGGCAGCGCATCGCGTTTGCGGAATATCGCCACACCCATTTCTGGCAGCGCGTGGAGGCGTCCTTCATTGGCCGCGACCAGTCATGATCCAGTTTGAGTGGCGCGTGACGGGGACCAGTCCGGTACACGTCCGGACCGTGTTGATGGCCCATGGCGTGACCCGCACGTTTTTAAAACAAGTCAAGTTTCACGGCGGCGTCATCACGCTGGATGGCCAAGAGGTGCGGGTGATTGCGATGGCCCAACCGGGGCAAACGGTGGGGCTCCAGTTGCCACCAGAGCCGGCCAACCCCCACGTGGCGACGTCGTTTAAGCCATTAGAGATTTTGTATGAGGACCCGCATTTCCTAGTCGTCAATAAGCCGGCGGAGATGGCCAGTGTGCCGTCCCACCTGTATCCAGATGACACGTTGGCCAACCGGGTCAAAGGTCATCTGACGAAGATTCAAGCGGCCAGCACGGTGACGCACATCGTGACGCGCCTGGACCGTGAGACCAGTGGGGCCGTACTGTTTGCCAAACATCACTTTGCCCATTCGGTACTGGATAAGCAGTTGAAAGACGGTGTGTTGGACAAGCGCTACATCGCGGTGGCCACCGGCCGGGTGCCGGTCGATCATCAACTGATCGATGCGCCGATCGGCCGGGCGCCGGATTCGTTTATCAAGCGGATGGTCAGACCGGATGGCCGTGCCGCGCAGACTGAGTTTTGGGTCCGCGGTCGGTCAAATTCAGCAACGTTGCTGGCGGTTAAGCTCCATACCGGACGGACCCACCAGATTCGGGTGCACTGCCAGTCCATCGACCATCCCTTGGTCGGCGATTGGTTGTACGGCCAACAAACGAACCCGTGGATTCACCGCCAGGCGTTGCACTGCGCGCGGTTGCGGTTCTACCAGCCATTTAGCGGCCAGTGGATTACCTGCTACGCACCATTGCCAGCCGACATGGCTCGGGTCATCACCCAGGAGATAATTAACTAAATAATCGTATTTGGCGTCTGACTAACTGACAGGTTGGTTGGGCGCTTTTTTTGATGGGCTGATAGCCGCCTAGCCGGTTTATACAAGACGTGAAGGTGGGGATGGGCGAGTTTCAAGGATAAGAGGATTTATGAAAACGGTTGATACCGGGCCTGGAGGCCGCTAGCAAGGTACTGCGAATAATCAACATCTAATTGTAAAAGTGGTTTTAAAACCAAACTAACCGACTGTTACACATTGTAAGTTATGTGAGTAAACAAGAAGGGTAAAACGAAAAACTAGAAAAAACGCGGTTAAAATTCTTGCGTTTTAGGTAAAAAAATGGCCAAGTGTGTGACTCACGGAAGTTCCGATGTGGACAACTTTTCTAATCGAAAATTAATTTTATCGACTAACCCAGGAAATTGTGAAACGCAGCTATCGTTAATGGTATTGCCCCAACAATAATCGCGTGATAATTAATTAAAATCCAGTGCATTGCTCAAAAATGCTGATTTTACAGTATTTCTATACTGATGTAGTCAGTTAATATACTTCCGTTAACGCTCACAAGTGACTAATCAGTAGGCTAAAGGTGAGATGAAAATGAAATGTGATTTCCTTAACATTAGAATGCGGTAATTAAGATTTTTGTATATACCACCGATAAATTTATCTTTAAAACAGTACGCAGCGTAAATTTGTGTTAAAATAACGATTGTTAAGATATTGGTTTATAGGGGATACTCTTTATTGGGGTAATGTGTATAGACCAAATCCAAGACATTTAGCAATTTTTTTAATAGCCAATTAATGGGAGTAGTGATTGTCACTCAACTATCACATGTTTAACTTAAGGAGGACGTTTAAAGTGAAATTCATGCGGAATAAAGCTTTTAACGGCGACCCTAAATTACGGTACAAGATGTACAAGGTAGGGAAGACCTGGGTTTTCGCTGCGTTGGCGTCATTCTCTCTGCTGGGGGCAGGGACGTTGTCTGCCAGTGCAGATACCACCAGTCAAGCAGATAGTACCAGTAGTACCAAGGTCGCTTCATCGGCCGCTAGCACCTCGAGTGCCAGTGCGGATCAACCAGAATCAAGTCAATCAACGGCTTCGAGCGCTAGTAGCTCAGCCACCAGTGCAGCCAGCACCAGTACCACCAGCACGGCGAGCTCAGCAGTTGTAGAAAGTCAAACAGTTTCTACTACTAGCAGTTCAGCAAACTCATCTTCAAGTACTTCAAATAATACGCAAACCAGCGCCACTTCAACCAGCGCCGTAGCGACTAGTGCGGCCACGGCCACCAGTAGCGCAACGAGTTCAGCCACCAAGGCGAGCGCTGACAGTATCGCGGCTAGTACCGCTGCCAGCGTTTCCACCGATGTGACGTTGAACACCAATGTGACTAAGACAGTCGCCAAGGTTGCCACGACCAAGAAGAGCGTGGTGACGCCGGTTGCGGAGAGCGTGACGACGGTCACTGCGGCTGCCAGTTCCAGTGCCACCAGTGGGGCGGATAGTGCGGCTGCTAGCAGTGCCAGTAGTGCGGCCGCTGCGGCTCAAGCCAACGCCGAAGCTGCCAGCAGCTACGCGGCATTAGTGCCAACCACGGACACCAAGAACGCCTACAACGCGACTAGTAGCTATGCGGCCAAGACGGCCACCGCTGCCGATATCACACAGTATTACAACAGTCTGGCTTCGGCTTATAAGCAGGCAGTTGCGGACGACATGGGCGATTCCGACACCATGATCGACCGCTACACGACCGCATTATCTTCCGCTAGTTCTGCGGCTAATGAAGCCGTTTCTTATGCTGATTTGGCCTCTAGTACTGCGGCAATGGCGAAATCAGCCGCTGCGGCTGGTCTCAAGGATTTGGTCAGCAGCGCCAATACGCCGACGTTCTCGGCTGCCGCTGCCGCTAGTTCCGCCGCTGTCGCCGCCGCTGCGGCTGCCAGCAGTGCCTATAACGCGACGCAATACGATACCAGTAATGCCGCCGCGGTTGAAGCCTACGCTACGGCTAACAGTGCTGCTTCGGCCGCGGCCGCGGCTTCATCATTGGCGACGTCCTTAGCCAGTGACGCCCAAGCGCAATATATTCTGGCCTCTAGCGCCGCAATCAGCGGTGACTACGAAGCTGGCAGTGAAGCACTGGTGGCCGCCAACAGTTTGGCCGAACAAGGATTAGCGGCCTTCAATACGGCTAGTGAAGCCAATGACACGGCGCAATCGGCCGCCAATACCGCAACGTCCTTAGCCGTTGGGGATTCGGCAACCAAAGCGTCTTCCAGTGCCGTTTTAGCGGCTGGCTATGCGAGTTCCGCGAATTCTCTGGCCGAAGAAGCTGGAAAATACGCCGGGAACCAATCCGATGACTACGCTAGCAGCGCGGCCTCTTACGCCACGTTGGCAACCTCTTCGGCAAGCTTAGCTAGCTCGGCCGCTTCACAGGCAGCTGCCGCAACGAGTGCAGCCGACGCGGCTTCCTTAGCGCGGGTCGCTAGTTCAGCAGCCTCCGAAGCCGCCATTTCATTGGCTGGGGCCTCCAGCGCCGCTTCCTTAGCCGCCGCGTATGACACGGATACCAGCAACACGCAGACCACGACGGACAGTGACGAAGAGGCTGCGGGAGCAACGACCAACACCATCACGTCGACTAGTACGGCCGTGACGGTGGGCGAAAGCGTTTCCCTCAGCAATACGATGGAACTGGGCAGCTACTACAACGGGCTGCTTGGTGGCGGGAGCCGAGACTACAATCTCAAGGGGTCGGCTACCTTCACTTGGTACGTGTCCACGGACGGCACAAACTGGGAAGTGGCCTCGACCAGCACCGAAAAAGGGACGACGGGGACCTATACGCCGACCTACACGGCAGCCGGAACTTACTACTACCAGTTAGTGGTTAGTGGAACCAAGACGGCCACGTATCTGTTAGGAACGGTTTCGACCGCGACTTTCTCGGCCGCGTCTAATGTCTTGACCATCGTGGTCTCGGATGTCAACGGCAATTACACGGATCAGGCGTCCAGTGCGGCAACCGCGGCTGAAACCGCTGCCTCACTGGCCAATGCCATGGCTTCGGCGGCTAGCTCGTCTTACCAACAATTGACGACGACCACGGAAATTGGGGCCAGCGTGACGATTCAATCCTACGCCTCGAGTGCCGCGGCCCACACGGCTAACACGGCTTCCTACGCAGCCTTGGCTTCTAGTGCTGCGACAGCTGCCAGTCAGGCTAGCAGTTTAGCTGCAAGTTACGAAACGGGCCGGGATTACTCCAGCGCTTCTAGTGCGGCTCAGGCGGCCATCGCCGCGCAAAGCGAAGCCGCCGAATACGGTGAGAAGACCTCTTCCGCCGCTAGCATGGCCGCTTCCTACGTGGCCTTGACTTACAACGCCGCGCAAACGCAATCTTCAGCTGCCGCCTACTTGGCCTCAAGTTACGCGGCCGCTGCGTCAACGGCTGCGAGTCAAGCCATGGATCAGGCACAAATCGCCAACTCCAACGCTGCCGATGCCGCCAACGCTTTTGCCTCGGCGCCACTGTATCAATCGGCGGCCAACGCGGCCAATAACGCGGCCATCACGGCCAATTCCAATGCCTCTTCCAACGCCAGTCAGGCCGCGGTCAGTTCACAACTTGCCGCTTCCTACGCGGCTGCAGGGGACTTGAATTCGGCCTCCAACGCCGCGGCGGATGCCGGTACGTATTTACAATGGGCCAAAGAAGCCGCTAGTTCGGCTGCCAGCTCTGCTAGTCAAGCGACGAAGATCATCATTGATGGGCAATCATCAGCCGCCAGTGAAGCCGCTGCCGCCACAGCGGCCATTGACTCCGCTGCTAATTTAGTGGCGCAAAGTGCCGGTTCGACGGCCGCTTCCTTAGCCGCCGCTATGACACAAAATACCAGCATGGGGGCCTCCTACACGGCCGCTGCTGCGCAATACGCGCAAGACGCCCAATACGCGGCTGCCACGGCGGATGCCGCTACCAGTGACGCTAACAGCTACATGGCGCTGGCTTCCTCGGCCGTTGCTGCCGGGAGCTTCGCCATGGCCAGTGAATACTCGACAGCTGCGGATGCAGAGCTGTCGACCGCCGCAGAGTTAGCCTCCACAGCCACGGTTACGGCCGCCGCTGCCAGTGAGGCTGCGAGCTACGCGGTCATGTATTCCAATAACTTGGGTAAGCCTAACGGTAAGCCAACCGGTGACGCCCTGATTGTTTTAGGGATGGTCATCTCAGGTGGGTTCACACAACAACCAACCGCTTTGACCTCGACCACTTCTGGACAAACGTTCACGTTGACCTCGACTGCTAAGACGGGGCTGGGAGCACTTAACATTTCTCACTCGACGACCTGGTACGTTCAGATCAATGGCAATTGGTCCAAACTGAAGGATGGTGTCATTACGGATGCCAACGGTGCTTCGATTGGGACGTATACCACGGAAGACATCACGCCATGGTACTCCACGTTGTCCACGGCTTCGAATAGGTTGACCGTAACGTTAGATGAAGATTATACCGGAACACTTCTATTCCAAGCAGATGCCAGCTTCCTGGGAACCAATTCCATTACGGGGAACTTCCACAGTAACGTCGCGCAGGTCGATGTTTATGACAGTGAAATTCCGGCCACGGCAATCACGATTGATGGGGATGATTACATCCTCAACGGGTCGACTCAAACTGAAGGGGTCTTCACGGCAACCACGAACCCTGGAAACGCGACTGGCACGATTGTGTGGACCAGTAGTGATGAATCGATTGCGACTGTCAGTTCAGACGGAACCGTGACGCCAGCCACGAAGACGTCCGCTGGGAAGGTCACGATTACCGCCACAATTACCAATACGGACGGGACCAGCTATTCAGCTAGCAAAGAAGTCACGGTCGGTAATGGTTTATCGGATCAAACGGCCAACACTGGTGACACACTGACTTGGACGCCAGAAATGGACACGTCAGATTCTGATAGTAGCGTCACTTATCAATGGTATTACTCAGCAACGGCCGGCAGTACCGGGCAGGCGATTGCGGGGCAAACCGGCGAGACATTGAATATTGATGGCATTACGACTAGCAACCAAGGATACTACACGTTGGTTGTGACAAGTGGGAAGACCACCATGTCCTTGGGTCAAGCCTACTTGACGGTCAATGCGACCTCCACTGAAGGGGCATCATCGTCAGCTAGCATGGCTGCCGACGCTGCCAATGAAGCGGCAAACTACGCTAGCGTTGCCAATTCCTATGGGGATGTTGCTTCACAATATGCCGTTAAGGGATCGACCGCAAGTTCACACGCGGCCAATGCCGCAACTGCTGCATCGACAGCAACTTCAGCAGCTTCGGCCGCACAATCAGCCGCTGCTGCCGCGTCCTCTGCTTACTCGGCCGCATCTTCTGCGGAAGCCGCCGCTGATAATTCAGCCGCCCAATCCTACGCGAAGGAAGCTGAGTCAGCAGCCTCCGCGGCCAAGGAATCGAAAGATCACGCTTCCAGCGCCGCAGCTGATGCGCAATCATATGCTAACTTAGCAATTGCAGCTGGTGTAGACGATTCCGATAGCGATTCCGATTCAGAAAGTGATTCTGACGCGGATAGTGATTCAGATTCAGACAGTGATTCAGATACAGATAGCGATTCTGATAGTGATACTGATTCCGATAGTGACTCTGACAGTGATTCCGACAGCGACTCCGATACTGATTCCGATTCAGATGCGGATAGTGACTCAGACACGGATTCAGATAGTGATTCTGACACTGACAGTGACTCCGATTCTGATTCGGACAGTGATGCCGATTCTGATACGGATAGCGACAGTGATTCCGACACCGATTCAGATACAGATAGTGATACGGATTCTGATTCTGACTCTGACGCCGATTCCGACAGTGATACGGATTCAGATTCAGACAGTGACACCGATTCTGACAGCGATGCCGATAGCGACACGGATTCTGATTCCGACACCGATTCAGATACAGATAGTGATACGGATTCTGATTCGGACTCTGATGCCGATTCCGACTCAGACAGTGACTCGGACAGCGACTCCGATTCCGATAGTGATACGGATTCAGATACCGATTCTGACTCAGATACCGATTCTGACTCAGATAGTGATTCCGATTCTGACGCTGACGCCGACTCAGACAGTGACGCCGACTCAGACAGTGATTCAGATTCTGATACAGATAGCGACTCCGACTCCGACAGCGACACGGATTCAGATTCAGATAGCGATAGCGACTCTGACACAGATTCCGACGCAGACAGTGACTCAGACAGCGATACCGATTCGGATTCCGATACTGACAGTGATACGGACTCCGACACAGACACCGACAGTGATTCCGATTCGGATAGTGACTCAGACGCTGACAGTGATTCCGATTCTGATTCGGACACGGACTCCGATGCCGACAGTGATTCAGACAGTGACTCGGATTCCGATTCCGATAGTGATTCGGATACAGACTCTGATGCGGATAGCGATACAGACAGTGATTCAGATTCAGATGCGGATAGCGACGCCGACTCAGACACTGATAGCGATTCAGATTCGGACACGGACTCCGACTCCGACAGTGACTCTGACACGGACTCTGATTCTGACACTGACTCGGACAGTGACTCTGATACCGACAGTGATTCGGATACAGATAGTGATTCAGACTCGGATAGCGACTCCGATTCTGACGCTGACTCCGACACAGATAGTGACACGGACTCCGACAGTGATACAGATGCCGATTCTGATTCGGACAGTGACACGGACTCTGACTCAGACGGTGATTCCGACAGCGATACTGATTCGGATAGCGACAGTGATTCTGATTCCGACACGGACTCCGACAGCGACACGGATACTGACTCCGATTCCGACAGTGATTCTGATACCGATTCGGACTCAGACGCCGATTCTGATAGCGACACAGATTCAGATTCGGATGCCGACACAGATTCCGATACGGATAGTGACTCAGACACTGATACTGATTCTGACAGTGACTCCGACAGTGACTCCGATTCAGACAGCGATACGGACTCAGACGCTGACAGTGATTCAGATAGCGATAGCGACTCTGACACAGATTCCGACTCAGACAGTGACTCCGACGCAGATAGCGATACTGACTCAGACAGTGATTCAGATGCTGATACGGATAGCGACTCAGACTCCGACACAGACTCTGACAGCGACTCCGACACAGATAGTGACTCTGATTCGGACTCGGATTCAGATAGCGACTCTGATTCTGACACGGACTCCGACTCTGACTCCGACTCCGATAGTGATTCAGATACCGATTCGGACTCTGACGCGGATTCCGATAGTGATGCGGATTCAGATTCAGACAGTGACACCGATTCTGACAGCGATGCCGATAGCGACACGGATTCTGATTCTGACAGCGATTCTGATACGGACAGTGATTCAGATTCAGATGCGGATAGCGACGCCGACTCAGACACTGATAGCGATTCCGACACGGACTCAGACTCCGACAGCGACACTGATAGTGATACAGACTCGGATAGTGACTCAGACAGCGATTCGGACACAGACAGTGATACGGATTCCGATAGTGATTCTGATTCCGACACTGACTCAGATGCAGACGCCGATTCTGATACAGATTCGGACTCCGACAGTGATTCTGATACCGATTCGGACAGTGATTCTGATACCGATTCGGACAGCGATGCCGATTCAGATACTGACGGTGACTCCGATTCAGATGCGGATAGTGACTCCGATTCTGATACGGATAGTGATTCTGATTCAGATGCGGATAGCGATTCAGATTCCGACACGGACTCAGACTCCGACAGTGATACCGATTCGGATAGTGACGCAGACACTGACAGTGACTCCGACACAGATAGTGATACAGACTCGGATAGCGACTCAGACTCAGACAGTGACTCTGACACAGACTCCGATTCCGACAGCGACACAGATTCAGATAGTGATTCTGACGCTGACAGTGATACGGATTCAGATACTGACAGTGACTCCGACACAGATAGTGATACTGACTCAGACTCCGATTCAGACTCAGACTCAGACAGTGACTCTGATGCCGACAGTGATTCTGACGCTGACAGTGATGCGGATGCCGATTCTGATACGGACGGTGACTCAGACTCCGACAGCGACACGGACTCCGACAGTGATACAGATGCCGATTCTGATTCTGACAGTGACACGGATTCAGATAGCGACTCTGATTCTGACAGTGACTCCGATTCGGACTCAGACGCCGATTCTGATAGCGACACGGACTCAGACGCGGATTCCGACACAGATTCCGATACGGATAGTGACTCAGACACTGACAGTGACACTGATTCTGACAGTGACTCTGACAGCGATGCCGATTCTGACACGGATTCTGATTCCGACACTGACTCAGATGCAGACTCCGATTCTGATACAGATTCGGACTCCGACAGTGATACTGATTCAGACACAGACAGCGACTCCGATTCCGATACTGACAGTGACTCTGATGCCGACTCAGATAGTGATTCAGATGCTGATACGGATAGCGATTCAGACTCCGACAGTGACACGGATTCAGATAGCGATAGCGACTCTGACACAGATTCCGACGCAGACAGTGACTCAGACACTGACAGTGATTCAGACAGTGACTCTGATAGCGATTCTGATTCAGATGCAGACTCCGATTCAGATTCCGATTCAGATTCCGATTCAGATTCCGATTCAGATTCCGATACTGACTCAGATGCGGATAGCGACTCAGACAGCGATACGGACTCAGACACTGACAGTGATTCCGACACAGATAGTGACTCTGATGCCGATTCCGATAGTGATACAGACTCGGATAGTGACTCCGATTCCGACAGTGACACGGACTCCGACTCAGATTCGGACTCCGACGCTGACTCTGATACCGATTCGGATAGTGACTCTGACACTGACAGCGATTCCGACACGGACAGCGACTCGGATTCGGACTCAGATTCAGACTCCGATACGGATGGCGATTCCGACAGTGACTCTGATACTGATTCGGATAGTGATACCGATTCTGACGCTGATTCCGACAGCGATTCTGATTCGGACTCTGACGGTGATGCGGATTCTGATAGCGATTCCGACACAGATACTGATTCCGATTCGGATAGCGACTCAGACTCCGACACGGACTCTGACAGCGACTCGGATTCCGACAGCGACACAGATTCAGATAGTGATTCTGACGCGGACAGTGATACGGATTCCGATACTGACAGTGACTCCGACACAGATAGTGATACTGACTCAGACTCCGATTCAGACTCTGACAGCGACACGGACTCCGACAGTGATACAGATGCCGATTCTGATTCGGACAGTGACACGGACTCAGACGCGGATTCCGATACGGATAGTGACTCAGACACTGATACGGATTCTGACAGCGACGCTGACTCTGATACCGACAGTGATTCGGACTCAGACAGCGACACAGATTCCGATTCCGATACAGACAGTGACTCCGATTCGGATAGCGACACGGATACCGACTCAGATTCAGACAGTGACACCGATTCTGACAGCGATAGTGATTCCGACACGGATTCTGATTCTGACAGCGATTCCGATAGTGATACGGACTCAGACTCCGACAGTGACACCGATTCCGACAGCGATTCGGACACAGACAGTGATACGGATTCAGACAGTGATTCTGATTCCGACACTGACTCAGATGCAGACTCCGATTCTGATACAGATTCGGACTCCGACAGTGATACCGATTCAGACACAGACAGCGACTCCGATTCCGATACTGACTCAGATGCGGATAGCGACTCAGACAGCGATACGGACTCAGACGCTGACAGTGATTCCGATTCCGACGCTGACTCTGATACCGACAGTGATTCTGATTCAGATAGCGATTCAGACAGTGATTCGGATTCAGACACAGACTCTGATGCCGACTCTGATACTGATTCGGATAGTGATACCGATTCTGACGCTGATTCCGACAGCGATTCTGATTCGGACTCTGACGGTGATGCGGATTCTGATTCAGATGGTGACACAGACTCCGACACAGACAGTGACTCGGACTCAGACAGTGATTCAGATTCCGACACAGACAGTGACACCGATTCTGATAGCGATAGCGATTCCGACACAGATAGTGATACTGACTCAGACTCCGATTCAGACTCTGACAGCGACACGGACTCCGACAGTGATACAGATGCCGATTCTGATTCGGACAGTGACACGGACTCAGACGCGGATTCCGACGCAGATTCCGATACGGATAGTGACTCAGACACTGATACGGATTCTGACAGTGACTCAGATACCGACTCAGATACCGACTCCGATTCCGACAGTGATTCTGACAGCGATGCTGACTCTGATACCGACAGTGATTCGGACTCAGACAGCGACACAGATTCAGATTCCGATACCGACAGTGACTCCGATTCGGATAGCGACACGGATAGCGACTCAGATTCAGACAGTGACACCGATTCTGACAGCGATAGCGATTCCGACACTGACAGTGATTCTGATACGGACTCGGATTCGGACTCTGATACTGATTCTGACAGCGATAGTGATTCCGACACGGATTCTGATTCTGACAGCGATTCCGATAGTGATACGGACTCAGATTCCGACAGCGATACGGATTCAGACAGTGATTCTGATTCCGACACTGACTCAGATGCAGACTCCGATTCTGATACCGATTCGGACAGCGATGCCGATTCGGACAGCGATGCCGATTCAGATACTGACAGTGACTCCGATTCAGATGCGGATAGTGACTCGGATTCGGATTCAGATACCGACAGTGATACGGACTCCGACACTGACAGCGACTCAGACACCGACAGTGATTCCGATTCAGATACTGACAGTGATACAGATAGTGACTCCGATACTGACTCTGATTCTGACTCTGATTCTGATTCGGACTCTGACGGTGATGCGGATTCCGATAGCGACTCTGACACAGATTCCGACGCAGATACTGACTCAGACAGTGATTCAGATGCTGATACGGATAGCGACTCAGACTCCGACACGGACTCAGACAGCGACACAGATTCCGATTCCGATACGGACAGTGACTCTGATACCGACAGTGATTCTGATTCAGATGCGGATAGCGACGCCGACTCAGACAGTGATGCCGATTCCGATAGTGATACGGATTCAGATGCCGATTCCGACACCGACAGTGATAGTGATACCGATTCAGATAGCGACAGCGATTCTGATTCAGACACAGATTCTGACGCTGATTCGGATAGTGATTCTGATTCGGATTCTGACAGTGATGCTGATTCGGACGGTGACTCCGACTCTGATACTGACAGTGACACCGATTCAGATAGCGATTCAGATTCCGACACCGACAGCGACACGGACTCTGACAGCGACTCCGATAGTGATTCGGATACAGATAGTGACTCGGACTCTGATGCGGACAGCGATACAGATTCTGATACTGACAGTGACTCTGATACCGATTCTGGTTCAGAAGGTGATGGTAACTCGGATGGCGACAGTGACACTAACGCAGGCGGCGGCTCCGGTTCTGGTTCCGGATCAGGCAATGGCAGCGGAAATGGTTCAGGGAGTGGCTCGGCTGGTTCTGGAACAGGAACGACCGGCGATTCCGGATCCAATGCTGGCACGACGACTGGAAATGGCGCATCAGCCGCGGGTACAAATGTGGCGACTGGGTCTGCGGCAGCAACCGCAACACCATTGACCAACACCACGCGGTCAGCGGCAACGACGCCAGTAGTTGATTTGACTGCGAGTGCACCGGCGACGATTAGCGATGCGGCAGACACTGCGGCAACTGATCAGCCGGCTGATGACAAGTCAGCTAATGATCACGCAACTAAGGACAAGGCGAAGGCCGATACAACGACGAGCGGCGCTGCGGATACCGCCAGTGATGGTGATTCAGCAACGGCGACGGATAAGGCACAAGCTGATAATCACGCAACACTTTGGGGAACGATCCTGGCAGCCCTGGCGGCTGTAGGTGGCGGCTCCTGGTGGTTCTTCGATAGTAAACGGCGGAAGAACGACGGTGATTAATACCTGGCAGTAACCAGTAAGTGAAAAAGCACGTTGGCAGAAATGTTGACGTGCTTTTTTACTGCCAAAAATAAACCACACATATTCGCAAAAATGGATAGTTAAGGCTAGTTTAAGCTTCAATTAAGCCAATGTGGTATGATGAAACGGTTAACCCGGTTTGTTTGTAAATCAAGCATTCAAATCGCTAAAAATCACTTAGTAGTTTCACTAAACAAACCCTATGATGACGGGACATCATGGCTGAGGTGGTCGCCTAATTATGTTATGGGAATATCGTTATCAAATTATTATCAAAATCAAATGAAAAAATTAGTACGTATGGTAAAATTGTGTTAACATAAACTTATGTAAAGAATAAACCAATTGAGACGATGATAACGTGATTATCACGAAAATAGACTAACTTTGGAGGTTCCTGCCGATGAAAAGAACGATCATTAAAAAATTCAAGGAAGCGGTCATTGACTTGGGGGATCTTACCGATCGATCAACAGGGGAGAGCACGCTGGCCGTTTCCGTGTCGAATCGTAAGAAACGCGCAGCCGTTCATTTCTATCGCGGCGACAGTTTCAATCAGGCTTGGCAACAGGTTAGTGAGACATTGGCCACAGCACCCCAAGATGCTTGGGTTCGCATTGAGATTGTCCAAGCCATCCAGCGGCGATCGGCAGCTGCGGTCAAGAAATCCTTGGCAGCGATGACGCGAATGAACTACTGGCGCGATGGGGTGAGCTTTGATCAAGACTTTAAGACGGCGCTATTGGAAATGGAAATTAATGGTCACGCTTTCTTCAAGCCAGGCAAGGATCACCGGATTGGAAAAAATCCGTCAGCCTCGTGGATTGACTACTCACAGATTACCAAGTACTTGACGCGACGCAACGGCGAACAACCGGATGATTTGACAGCTGCCCAGAATATTTGGACATTTACGACTGCTGGTATTTTCTCCAATGGGACCCAAATCTGGCCGCTGGATGAATCAGCCGCTGGTGAGCGTGGTACACGGCGATTAGTTGCGCCTCGACAAGAGTTACGGGACTATTTGTCGCTGGGTGAAGCCTTTTTAGCCCGGCAAATTAAGGAGACGGGACAGTTCGTCTATGGTTATTATCCGGCGGAACAGCGGGTGTTGAGTAGTTACAACAGTGTGCGGCATTTCTCGTCGATTTACGCCTTGTTGGAAGCGATTGCGTATACGGACAATTGGGATGATCTGCCACGTGCCAAGCAGGCGTTGACCTGGGGGCTGGAACACCTGACGATTCACGTCAATGACGCCTTGTTTGTGATTGAGCGGCCAAAGAATAAGGATCCAGAAGTCAAATTGGGGGCCCAGGCCATGCTGATCTTAGCGTTGTGCAAGTACCAAGAAGTCAGCAAGGATGAGGCCTTCATGGACCAGGCGCAGCAGGCGTTCAACGGCATCATTGCCTTTCGTCAACCTTCTGGGCGTTTCAACCACGTCTTGAATCCCGATTTGACGGTCAAGGATGCTTTCCGGATCATTTATTACGAAGGGGAAATCACCTTTGCGATGGCGCGGCTGTACGAGTTGATCCACGACGACCGCGTCTTGGACATGATGCAACAGTCGCTAGACTTCATGGTGGCGCACGATTATGGCCGCTACCACGACCACTGGATCGCCTATGCAGTCAATGAGGCCATGTTGATTTTCACCGACAATCGCGACTACATGCGTCTGGGGTTAAAGAACGTGTTCAACCATCTGGACTTCATTGAAAAGCGTGACACGGCGTACCCGACACTACTGGAATTGCTCGATGCGGCGGTCAAGATGACGGATATGATCAAACGCACCGGTAACGACGACCTGCTTGAGCAATATGACGTGCAGCGGTTACGCCGTGCCTGGCATTATCGTGCCTTACACGAGTTGGCAACGGGGGCGTTTCAACCGGAACTGGCGATGTACTTCTATGCCCCCAGCAAGTTTGTCGGTGGTTTCTTCGCCCGGCACGACCAC
Source organism: Levilactobacillus sp. (assembly GCF_022646225.1). Taxonomy (NCBI): domain Bacteria; kingdom Bacillati; phylum Bacillota; class Bacilli; order Lactobacillales; family Lactobacillaceae; genus Levilactobacillus; species Levilactobacillus sp. The sequence goes on along the minus strand of NZ_JALCJA010000001.1, from coordinate 518,146 downwards.
TTCCGGACCCGGATCGATGACTGTGAACACTTCTTATCCGGGCTCATCAACTATTACAACTACGTCTACTGAGAGGAGGCCGCCATGGCAGTTTTAACAACCGTACTGGCATACAAGAAGATTCAATTTGCCATTCGCATGCTGATCTATGTGGTGGTCGGCGTGCTGGTCTTGGTCGTGCGGTGGCGTAATAAGGAAAAGACCCGCAAGCGCATGGACGAACGGACCAAGAAAATGATGCGCGAGACCAAGAAGGACAAGAATGGCAAATACCCGTGGGAACAGTAATCACGAAGAGATTGGAGTGTCACGATGTTCTATTTTATTAATGAATATATCCTACAAAAAAATTCGAGCGTGGAGCACACCGCAATGAACCGCGTGAAGTTGTTCAATCACTACAAGCAACCGGCCAAGATTGTGACCAAGACCTATGACCGTTTGCTCCACCAAACAATTGGTACCTTTGGACTGACCGACAATGAAATCGTTAACATGTTTGATTTCTTCCAGGAGGCCACGGCACCCATGCCAATCAAAGTCATGCATACCGACGACCTCAAGTTGCCACTAGCTTCGGAAGTCACCGTTGGCGCGAACTTCAGTCAAGTCGCCGAGGGGGACCGGTCGACCAGCAATGTCGGTTTTATTCCCGGCACCGTGGGGCGCGTCTTCTACCAGGAATTTTTCGACGGCTTGGGCAACGTGATTGAGACCAATCTGTGGGACTGGCGGGGCTTCAAGTCCGCCACCCAGTATTTCGGTCAAAATGGTAAATTGATTCTCGAACGCTACTACACGCCAAGCGGGAAGATTGCCATGGAACAGTATTTTGTCCCGGACACCAATGGGCAGCCGCTCGCCTCCCGGATTATTGTGAAAGATTATCACGGCCGCGGCGATCTATTCTTCCAAAATACCGACGACCTCTTCACCTTCTTCTTAGGCGAACTCAGCAATCAAGACGATACGACCACGACCTTTATCAGCGACCGACCGGGGACTGGCGTCAAGCCACTGTTGGCCTTGAATGATCATTCTCGGAAATACGTCTACCTGCCGATCAACCACGCCGTTGACCCCAACGACCCGGTCCACGGCACGCTGGATGGCTTCTTGGCGCCGGCCTTTGAACATTTCAACCATTTCGATGGCTTCATCACGGCCACCGAACAACAAGCGGACCACTTGCGGCAACGGTACCCGCAAGCCAAGATCGCGGCGATTCCAGCCGTGACGCTGTTGCCAGCCACTAAGACGACGCTGGTGACGCCCGAGCAACGCCGGGCTCACAGTCTCTTGTACGTGGGCCGAATCGCGGCCGACAAGCAGATCGAGCAGCTCTTGCGGATGTTTGCACTGGTCAAGTACCAAGTCCCCGACGCGACGTTTGACCTGTTTGGTTACGGTAGTGCGGACTACCTGACGCAGATGACGGACCTGGTCAAGGAACTCCGATTGACGACCAGCGTGACCTTTAAAGACTACGACGCCCAGCTAGCCGACCGGTATGATCACTACCAGGTGCTGGTCAATATGGCCACAGCCGACGGGGCGCCACTGGCCATGCCAGAAGCCATGGGTCACGGCATTCCAGTGGTCAGCTACCCGTTCAACTACGGGCCGCAAGCCTTCATCAAGGACGGTCAGACTGGTTACGTGATCGACCGCGGCAACGCCTTGGCCATGGCCGACAAGGTCCGAACGCTCTTTACGGATGATGCCCAGTTGACCGAGATGAGTCAGGCCGCCTACGATGTCGCTCACCAGAACTGGACGCGACGCAAAGTTTGGAACCGCTGGCAACGGTTCGTACAGGCCTAGGAGGGAGCAGTGCTATGTATTACTTTTTAAATGACAATTTACAATATTCCAAGTCCGGCATCGAGCATGCGGAAATCAACCGGCTGCACCTCTTCAATCAAAACGGTGTGCCGGCTAAAATCGTGACGCGCATCTTTTCCATGGAGTTGTCTGCGATTGTGCAACAGGCGGGCATCCCGACCACGGGGTTCGTGAATCTCTTTCAATTCTTCTGTGGCAGTGGGGACGTGCCTACGCGCCGGTTTGCGTTAAATGACCTGTCCTTGCCCAGTGACACCACGCAATCGCGCAAGGATGATCAGGTTCAGGTCTTTGCCCAGGGGAAAATGCAGCTGATCATTTACCTGCGGCCCGGGACCGATGAGATCAGCAATATCCAGTACTTTGACGTGACCGGACGGACGCTCAAGATGGCCTGGTGGGATGTGCGTGGGTTTAAATGCCTCGAGCAGCTCTTTGACTGGGACGGCAAAATCGTTCAAGAACAATATTTTGGCCCCGACGGCCTGGTCCATTTGGAAAAATGTCACTTGCTGGACCGTGCGGGTAAGGAGCACGTCAGCTGGCGGGTCCTGAACTATCGTGGCCGGGATTGGGTCTTTACCGGGATGAACGCCTTGACGCGGTTCTTCTATGATGAGCTCAACGATAACGGCGAGCACAACGTCTTCATTTGTGACCGGACGGTGGAATGTGATTGGGCGCTCTTTCACATGCACACACCGGCCTTCAAGGTCTTACACCTGCACAACGACCACGTGGCCGATCCCAGCGATATGATTCATTCACCGCTCAACAACAATTATCAAAATGCCTTGACCAACTGGCATGAGTGGGATGCCGTGATTTCGTCCACACCAGAGCAGTCCCAAGACATTGAGGATCGCTTCGGTAAGGACATCCCGGCCTTCACGATTCCGGTGGGCTACGTCACGGACGCGCAGATTGCGGCCCCACATCAAGCCTTCAGCCACCGGCAAAAGGACCTGATCGTCCACGTGGCACGGCTGGCACCAGAAAAGCAGCAGAACCATTCCATCGAAGCCTTCGCGCAGGTGCACCAACAGTTTCCGGATGCGCGGCTGGAATTCTGGGGGTATGCCAACGGAGATATCGGAAAGAAGTTTAAGCAAGAGGCCGCAGACCTGGGTCTAAGCGACGTGATCAGCTTCAAGGGCTACACCCACGACATCGGCGCCGTGTATGATCGGGCGCAACTGGGCCTGTTGCCGAGTCGTGCGGAAGGCTTCTCCTTAATGCTGCTAGAGGCGCAGTCGCACGGGTTGCCAATGGTGGCCAATGACGTGAAATATGGGCCGAGCGACATCATTGACGACGGCGTGAGTGGCCGGCTGACCATGGACGGGGATGTCCAGGGCTTGGCCGACACGATGATTCAGATGCTGCAGGATCAAAAGCGATTGGCTGCATATAGCGACGCCGCCTATGAGAATGCCAAGCGTTATTCTGAACAGGCAGTCTTTGAACAGTGGCGGGTGCTCCTGGACTATTTCCAAAACCTCAGCCAGCCTCAGGTTGAAGTGTGATTCGGTAAATTGGCGGTGGCTAGCCGCTTTACCGTTCGCTAGAGATGAGTGGGAACGCTGAGGGCTACGTTAGGCAAACCAGTTGCCTGCGGCTGCCAGGGGTTCCGCCTGCTATGGGGGACATCTCCAGCCTGAGAAGCGGGCTTCCGATTCGCTTTGAAGCCTGGTAAATCCCACCAGTCTCCAAAGTCGCCCCACGCTGTAGGCCGAGACAAAACCTCGGCCAACACCGTCGACACAGCTGGCTACACCCCTGGCCTCCTCCGGCATAGACGGCGAGGTCAGGATACCTTAGCGTTAAACCGTGATCGGTAACGTTGGTGGCTGTCGCGAACAACTGGCATGCCAACAGTTCTTGGCGACCGCTATGGTAGCTGAGGGTCTGCTAGAGATGAGTTCAACTGTTAGCGGCACGGGTAGGGTCACAGCACTCAGGAAACTGACGTCTTTGAGACAGGGTTCTCGGCTCAAAACGGGTGTTGAGATTGCAACATGGCTTGGCCCGTCCGCCCGCAGCATTTCAACGCATCTCTAGTGACCCGTGGGCGGTCAAGGTAGGTTGTTCAGATCAGCCAATTGGAAGGTTTAGACAGGTTTCGACAAAGTGAATTGGGGGGGATGACCATGGACCAGACGACGAGTCTTGTGGTGGATATTGATGGCACGCTGTGTGACTTGAAGACGGCGGAGCAGACCTACTTGGACGTGGCGCCCAAGGCTAGTGTGATTGCCCGATTGCGGGAGTATCAGGCGGCAGGCTACCACATTATCTTGTTTACCTCGCGGCAGATGCGGACGTACACGGGGAATTTGGGCAAGATCAACAAGTTTACGGCACCCATCACGGCTGAGTGGTTGGCCAAGTATCAGGTGCCCTACGATGAAATTATTTTTGGCAAGCCGTGGGCCGGTCGGGGTGGGTATTACGTCGATGACCGCGCGATTCGGCCGAGTGAGTTCTTGGCTCACAGCGAAGCGGAAATCGCCGAACTGGTCGCAAAGGAGCGTGACGTGCATTGACGAAGACTGTGTTATTACTGTCTGCCGCGGAAATTGCGGACGACATGCAAACGACCTTTGGGACGATTTATCCGGCGATGATCCCGGTCCAAGACGGCCAGCGGATTATTGATCGGGTGGTCCAGCAGTACCAACCGTTAGACTATCAATTGTTCGTGGCGGTCAGCGCCGGCGACGATTCGGTCGTCAGCTATGTGACCCAAAAGCACTTGCCGGTGACACCACTCAAGGTTGCTAGCGGATTAACGCTCAGCGAGGCGGTCGCCCAGTCCTTGGCCCAACTCCAAGAACAAACGGCGGTGGCCGAGCTGACCATCGTCTTTGGCGACACCCTGATTGAAGCGGAAAATCTCACGCAAGGCGACACCATTTTTACGCATCAGGTTACGGATGCCGGGCGGTGGACCACCGTGACGGTTGATGCGACACACCGGGTGACCTTCACGGATAAGGTGGCGACGGCCGACCAAGCGGCCTTTACCGCGGCCGTGGGGGTGTTTAACTTCAGTGCTGGCGCAGACCTAGCGCGCTTGTGGCAGGGAGCTAAGTCATTTTACGAGAATTTGAAAGTCTACGATGCCCACCATCCGCTGAAACTGGCGGACACGACGCAGTGGCTGGACTTTGGCCACAGTGACAAGTACGTGGAGGCCAAGCAGGTGGAGGCGCGCTTCTTTAACCAGACGAAGATCGATTTCAAGCGGGGCATCATTCGCAAGGAAAGCACGGACGTGGACAAATTTTTGGGTGAGGTCCAGTGGTATTTGAAGCTGCCCAAGCGACTGGCCTACATTGCACCGCGCATCTTTGATTACTCACTCAACTACAACGCACCGTTTGTGGAAATGGAATATTTCTCCTATGAAAGCCTGCACAACCTATTTTTATACGGTAACTTCGAGTTGGGCTTCTGGCGAGAAATCATTGACGAACTGGTCTTCTTACGCAGTGAAATGGCTCAGTACCAGGTCCGCGTCACGCCGGAAACGTATCGGCAGACCGTGCGCGCCATGTACCTGGATAAGACCGTCGACCGGCTGCATCGGCTGATCGATGAGGACGACTTTTACGCGGCCATTGCGGATCAGCCACTGGTGATCAACGGTACCACGTATCCCAGCATCAACGCCATTATCGCTGCCTTGCCAACGGTGTTGGACCGCAGCGGCGTGTTAGTAGGGGAGACGTTGACCGTGATCCACGGGGACTTTTGCATGACCAACATTTTGTACGACCATACCAAGCACGTCATGCGGCTGATCGATCCGCGCGGTAAATTTGGTAAATTCGACATCTACGGCGATGCCAAGTACGACTATGCCAAGCTGATGCACAGCTTTGTCGGCAAATACGACTGTATCATCGCCGACATGTTTACCGTCGATGCGGACACCACGGGGCGGTTGGACTACGCCTTGACGGTGACCGGTAACGAGGCTGCCATTGGTGACCTGTTTGCCCAACAACTGCAAATGCAACTGGGGCCGACCGTTTATCGGCAGATTCAATTGATCGAATCATTGTTGTTCCTCAGCATGATTCCGCTACACAAAGATAAACCAGAACGACAAAAAGCCATGTTGGCGGTGGGGGTCACCACCTTTGCCCCGTTCATGGCCAGCGTTACGGAGGGATGAGCGTGCAAATTGTGATTACGATGGCTGGCCAGGGGTCGCGCTTCAAGCAAGTCGGGGTCACGGTCCCCAAACACGAGATCGTCGTGCGGGGCAAGACCCTCTTTGAGTGGGCGATGCGCTCCTTGACGGCATTTACGACTGAAAAATTCATCTTTGTGGTGCGCCAAGGTCAGTATCAACGCGCCAATTTAAACCGGTTGATTGCGCAGACCGGCATTCGTGATTACCAGCTGGTAGAAGTCGATCAGCTCACGGCCGGCCAGGGCTCCACGGTAATGGCGGCGCAAGCGGTCTTGGACCCGACGGATAGCCTGGCGATTTATAACATTGACACCTACGTGGAACCGGGGCAGATCTTGCCGAGTGACTTTGCACAGGCCGACGGACACCTGACGACCTTTACGGCACCGGGAGATCATTGGTCCTTCGCGCAGGTCGATGATCAGGGACGCGTCGTGGATGTCGTGGAAAAGCGGCGGGTCTCCGACCATGCGTCCGTGGGCTTCTATTACTTCAAGCGGGCCCAAGACTTCCTGCAGTTGTACCACGACTTCGCGCCGGCGGTGATTGCCGAGTACGGCGAGACTTACGTGGCCCCGTTTTATCACTACTTTTTACAAAATCACGCGCACGTGACCATCAAGGATATTCCGGTGGCGACGGTCCACGTGTTGGGGACACCGGCGGAATTGCAGGTGTTCAAGGAGGCTGAGCCATCATGAAGACACCGGTATGGGCGGCCGTTTGTGGCGCGATTCGCGACGAGTTGGACGTGCGACTGATCGTGGATTTGCTGCTCCAGGCGCGAGCGGCGGGTCAGTTGCAGGGCGTCGTCTTGTCGACTTGGCAGGGCGAATTTGCGTCGGATTCGCCGTTGAAAGCCCAGCTGCAGGCCAACGGGGTGGTCATCATTGAGACGCCGCCCATCGACGAGATGGTGGGCAACATCCAGACCAACGCCGTCAATTACTGGCGGCAGGCCACCCAATTGCAACGGGCACTGGCCGTGATTCCGGCCGACGCTATCGTGCTCAAGACGCGCACGGACCGGGCCTTGCCGGCAACCCGTCGATTGCTGGCCTTGTTGGCTACGCCCACCCCGTTACCGACCGTGGCCCAGGCCAAACGCCAGCACCGCCTCGCACATTTCCCGGCCGTTTTGGGTCATCAAATTGCGGCGTTTCACCCCCGCACCAACCGGGTCTTTCAGTTTGCGGACTTTGCGTTCATGGGCTACAGCGCGGATCTGCGGAAATTGCTGAGCTTTGCGGTACCGGAAATGACCTTCAACCGGTATCTCAACGCCAACATGCTCTTCTTTATCAACGCCTTTGTCCGGGACTATCCCATCGTGACGGACTACGAGCGGCGCATCCGGTTTGAAAAATTGATTCCCGAGTTGGACCGGTACACGCGCGGCGGGGGAACGGCCTTTCCGGAATTTCTGCAGCGCTTCTACGCGGTTTACCTGGGGATCTTGGCGACACATTTTCGGATTGTGCCGGGCCAGCCGGAACGTTTGGGTGCCGTGATGACGCCCATTAACTTAGCGGATTTCTTTCACGAAAGTCACCAGCACCACCTGGCCGGCCATCGTTTGGGCACGATGATCAACAGCAGTGAGGTGGTCGCGGCCTTCGTGGATCAGCCAACTTGGCAGGTCGACGAGTCGACGCGGCGGGTCTTACGGTTGCTACGGTCAGTGGATCCGCAGCTATTTGAGCGGGCCACGCCCAGTGAAGTAGCGGACCTGCAACAATTTGCCCAGCGGCAGGATTTTTCAACCGTTCCTTGGGTGCAAGCGCAGCCAGCCGTGCTCACGACGCAACCGCCGACTTACGACCAGTCATTGGCCTACCCGTTTCCCGGCTTAATGGCTGCGGAACAGGCCGAGTTGTGGCAAACGTGTACGACGACGGCCAATCTTGACCAGGCACTGTTACGATTTGTCGTGACGCACGCGGTGGCGCCGAGCCATGCGGCCGCCTTTTTAGCCAGCGGTGCCAAGAACGGCCAGGCCCGCAGCATCCTGATGATGTCGCGACTCCTGCGGCGGGGGTATTTAAATGCACACGAGACTGCCGAGTTATTACGCGTCGCCAACACCCAGGCCAAATTGGTCCGGCAACACGGTGGCGGCAACGTGCACGTCGCGGGTTACGTCTTGAATCGGGTGATGTACCTCCACCAGCAGGGTCTGGCGCTGCCAGCAGAATTAATGCAACAGGTCGACTATTGCCTGCGGCGGTACCTCACGCCGACCAAAAGTGAGGCACTCAAACGGGCGTTGACCCAGCCAATCGACCAGTTGACAACGGTTCTGGACCAGGATATCCAGCAGGCTACGGCCGACCACCAATCAGTCGTACGCCGCCGGTTGATCGAGCTAGCCCTAGAACTCACGGGCCAACGCCGCTATTGGCAACAGCTCCAACCCTTGTTCACCGCCGACGAACCACTGAATCGGCAGGCTTACGATTACGCCGTTGAACAGGGGCTGCTGGTTCAAGATTGATAAGGAAGACCATTGCCTGCGATGGTAGCAGGCTACCTGATGCGTTGACTGGCTATAGGCGCTAGTTTGTCAATCCCGCGGTAGGCGGGCAGTAACAAGTTATCTGAAGGTTGAAAGTGAAATTAACACGCTGATTGCCGTAACAGCGGTGTTTTGACACCTACAATTGGTGAGACCGGGCGCCTGCGTCAGCCAGGGTTCCGCCTGCTCTGGGGAACGGCTCCAGCCTGAGGGGCGGTCTTCCGCCTCGCTTGAAAGCCTGGCAAAGACCACCAGTCTCTCAAGTCGTCCCGCGCTGTAGGCTGAGAAAGGACCTCAGCCAACACCGCCGACACAGCTGGCTCCACCCTGGCTGCCTCCGGCAAGTTGACGTCTATTAGCAACACTGTGTTTAATTAAAGACTAGTCGTCAATGTAGCTACCACCTGGGGCTAAGGCAACTGTTATTAACACGCACTACCGTAGCCGAGAGTTCGCCAAATATGGGTTCAGCCGTGGGAGTTGTCTTAGCGGCGCGGTTCATGCCGCTTAGACAACTGGCGTCTTTGAGACGCGACTTTCGGCTCAAAGCGAGGCGTCGAGACCGTCCTTTGGCTCGGCCCGTCCGCCCCAGCGTTCCAACCCATATTTGGCGAACGGTAGGCGACCAGTTCAAATTATGTGGCTGAAAACGACAATTTTTGACGCTATGAGTCGCATGCTAACACTAGTTCCAGCTGATTTTTGTTTTTCAACCTTCAGAAGTTATTTAAAGAGAATGGGAGGCGGTTGTATGCGTACGGTTTGGGCGATGGTGTGTGGCACCATCCGCGACCAAGTGGATTTTAGTCTGATCATGGATTACCTCTTGCGTTGCCGGGAAAAAGGCATCATTCAGGGCATCGTGGTCAGCACGTGGGTCCATGAATTTGACGGGCTAGGGGATTTACAAATGCACCTGGCCCTAAACAACGTGGACGTCATCCAGTCGCCAACCAATGAGGGGCTGGTGGGCAATATGCAAGCCAACTCCGTGAATTATTGGCGTCAGGCCAAGCAGATGCAAGCGGCGTTGGACCGGATCCCGCCGGAGGCCATCGTCTTGAAGACGCGCACGGACCGGGCATTGCCGGCGACCAAAAAACTGATCGCCATGCTGGCTGAGCCGGACCCGTTGCCGTTGGTGAGCGACCGAGCTCAAGCCACGGGGATAACTCAATTGCCGCGGGTGTTCGACCATCAAATCGCCATCTTCAAGGCACGGACGGGACGCATCCTACAATTCACGGATTTCGCATTCATGGGGTACAGCCGTGACGTCCGCAAGCTGGTGAACTTTGACATTTCTGATTTCACCTTCACGCGCGGGCTGGTCGCCAACATTCAATTTTTCATTTACCCGTTCATCCGGGACTATCCGGTCATCCGCGACTATTACCGGGTCATTGACTTCTACCCGTTGCTGGCGGATCTGAAGACCTATACCACGAACGGTGGCACGGCGTTTCCGAAATTTTTCGAGCGCGTCTACGCGGCCTACTTCGGCTTGTTGGCCCTACATTTTCGCATCGGCAGCTTGCCGGATCCGACGAAATTAGGACCGGTGACGTTGCCCATCGAATTTGCCGACCTTTTTCACTCTGGGCAAGGCAAGCACCTGGTGCACGATGCCTTGGGCGTGACCTTGAACTCCCAAGAGATTCTAACGGCCTTCATGTCCCAGACGGTGGCGCCAACACCGGTTAATCGGCATTGGTGGCAACGCAAATCGGCTCAGCCAACCCCGCAGCCGGCGGTACAAGACGCGGCGACCAAGCATGTGTTGGCGGCCATGGCGGCGCTATCACCGGCAACTTTGGACCGGATCACGGACGCGGAGTTGGCGGAACTAAAGACGTTTGCGGCCAATCGAAAATTTTCGTCCCATGCCTGGTTGCGCATCCAGCAAGGGGACCTGCAGCCGCAGTCGCCGACCTATACCCAGTCGTTGCGCTACCAGTTGCCTGGCATCAGCGCGGCGGACCAAGACGCGCTGTGGCAACAGCTAGCCGAAAGCACCAGTGCCAATCGCGTGCTCTACCGCTACTGGCGTGACCACAACATCGCTCCGGAAAACGCCGCGGCTTACCTGATGAGCAGCGCGCGAACGGATAACCGCTTCAGCATTCTGACCGTGACACGCCTGTTGCGGCAGGGCTTCTTGGATGGGCCGACGACGGCCGAAGTGTTACGCATCAACGATTTCTTTGCCAGCTTTCACGTCCGCCACGGCCGCATGAATGCGGAGATTGCGGCCTATTGCCTGGCCCGTTATCTGTACTTGGTCGAACATCACCAGCAGATTCCAGCGACGGCGACCGCGCAAGTGAAATTTGTGTTTAAACGATTTTTACCTGGTAAGTTCACTGAATTTCAAGCAATCGTCACCGATTCTGCGGCGCTGATCGAATTCTTTGATCAGGCCATTGCCGAGCGGCAGGGTACCAAGCAAACGTCAGCCCGGCAGCGCGTCATCGAAATGGCCCTGGAGGTCACCCACGACGCGAAGTACTGGTTGCAACTGGAACCGCTATTTAACGGGCGTTACCGGAATTACGAGTACGCCTATCGCTATGGGATTTCTTGGCAGTTGATCTAGTGTTGGCTGAGGTTTTTTCTCAACCTACAGCGCAGGACGACTTGAGAGACTGGCGGGCTTTGCCAGGCTTTCAAGCGAGCCGGAAGACCGCTCCTCAGGCTGGAGGCGCTTCCCCATAGCAGGTGGAACCCTGGCTGACTCAGGCGTCTGGTTTCATCAATATTATTTTTAAGAAAAGATTTGATTTGGAGGGATTCACGTGGCACAGCTGACGATGCAACAGATACAAGAGATTGTAGGTGGCAAATGGGTCGTTGCCCCGCAAGATGAAACGGCGACCATCCAGCATTACGGGCTCTACGGCGGGGAGATTCGCCGCGACATTGGCGCCAATAACCTATTGTTCGCGATGTCGCTAGAGCACTGGCAACACGGGTCGGGCAACTCGGGCGTGTATTTGCACACATTTAAGGACAATCACGACCGAGTGGCGGCCTTGCAAGACTACCTCAAGATGGCCATCGTCGAGCGGCCCGTGCCCACGAGTTCGGTCCCACAGCTGCAGGTACCCGACGCCTATCAGGCGATGGAAAAATTGGTGCGCGTGATCCAACCGGCTTATCAAGGCAAGAACATTGGCGTGACCGGATCGGTGGGCAAGAGCACGACCAAGACTTTGATCGCCTATCTCCTCCAACACCTGGGGCCGACCGTGAGTTCCGTGGGCAATCACAATTCGCGGACCAGCGGAAAGATTCAGGCGCTCAACGTTGAGCAGAGTCAATACAACGTCTTGGAGCTGGCCGCCATGGCCCTTAACTACCAAGAACCTGGTCAGGATCGGATCGGCATTGCCGCGCTGATTGCTTTTGACCTGGCCGTCTTGACCCAGGTCGATGCTGGGCAAAAAGGATGGGACGCTCGCTTGACGGCGGACGTCAAGACCCGGATGGGCGCCAGTTTAAAGCCGGGGGCGCCATTTTTGGTCAACTCGGCCATTCACAATCTGGATGAGGTCACTGATTTTGTGCATCGTTACACGCAAAACTTGGTCACGTACGGGCTGACACCAGACAGCGACTACGCTGGCCAACTCGATGCCCATGGCCAATTAACGCTGGTCCACCGCGGCATTCGGCTGGGTCAGCTTGACGCCACGGGGCTGGATGAGGGCATGGTCAGCGACATGGTGGGGGCCTTAGCCGCCTACCACCTGTTGGGTGGGCAACTGACGCCCGCCATCTTGCTGGACTTTAGTGAAAAATGTGCGCAGACCAGCACCCGCAAGGTCCACCACTTTGTCGCTAATGGTCATCAGATCACCATCGTGGACGATACCCACAACGCGGAACTGTTGTCGATCAAGAACTTTATTCACTATGCCCAGCACTACCAGGTGACGCCCCACACCAAGAAGCTCTTTATCGAGGGCCGGGTGATCAACCTGCGCAAGATTTCGGTCAAGACCCACACGGAAGTGACTCAACTCCTGAATCAGGCCAACTTCGATCAGTTTTACACCTATGGGCCCGAGATGGACTGGGTCATTCCGGCTGCTGATTTTGCCAGCTATGGCGGCTACTTTACCACGCCCCGGGCGGTGACCCGAGCGATTGCTCAGACGGCGGACCAGGACCTAGTCATCTTCATCAAGGGAGATAGTCGTAACAGCTCCATCGACCGCATCGCCGATAACCTGATGGCCAATCTGGACTATGAGGCCACGCCGGCCAGCGCCTTTGCCATGAGCATTGGTGAGCCCCAACCGCAAGCCTACAGTCGCAACGGGGTCGGTCGGCTCCTGATCATTTTAAAAGTTATGGAGGAACTGGCGGCCGGCAAGCTGCAGTTGACGGATGCACTGACCATCACCAACCCGATGCCCAAAGACCACAGTCGCCACAAGGTGGGCCTGGCCAAGGGGGCCGCGTACACGGTGTTTGATCTACTGACGATCGCCATTGTCGCCTCGGCACCAGACGTCATCACCAACCTGGCTGAGCATCTGTACGGCCGGCACGGCCGGCAAATTGTGCAGGCGCTCCAGCGTCACGCTGCCCAGCTAGGCTTGTCGGATCAAACCGTGGCCAACGTCACGGGCCGGCCGACCAAGCGACCCCAACGCACCTACTTGGCGGACCTGGAAAAAATTGGCGAAGCCTTTACCCGCTTGCCCAATGGTGTTTTCAGCCTGTTGAGTGCACAACAGATCATGGTGAACGGGCATTTTTATCACAAACGCTCACAGCTATTTAAGACCGGCAAGATCGCCGGTTCGCTGTTCAACGACTGGCAGGAACAGTCTGGGTTGTTCTTCACCCAAGACCAGCAGGGCAAACACGCGGTGGCCTTCATCAACAGTCCGCACCTCAGCACTACGGACGCGTTGATGGCCGATTGGGTCGATGCCCAGGCGGATAGTGCTCAGTTGATCCCGGCCAACACCACGGTAGCCCTGCAAACGCCCGTGATCAATCTGCTGGCCGATACCTATTTTGGCGAGGATTATACCCGTCGGCGGGAGCACCGCGGCCAGCCGGATGCGCTACAGAAATACGGTTACGGGCATTCGTTTGAAAAGATTGGCAAGTTCTTCAGTCCCACCGCGTACAATTTATTTAATTTCGAGGCGGTCTTTGCGCAGGGGGCCAGTCCGTTGGATGCGGTGAAACCCTTTGTACTGGACGCCCGGGCGCAGCCGACGCTAGCGGAACTCCAGCGGCACCACTTTGACCTGGCCATGCTGGGGAACAATCATGCCAACGACTACGGTCCAGCGGCGTTGACGGACACCTTGGCGGCCTTCCACGATGCTGGTATCGCGACCGTGGGGGGCGGGGTGGACCGCACCGATGCGCGCCGCGTGGTCACGTTGGACTACGACGGCCAGCAGGTGGCGTTGTTCAACGGCTACTGGTACCGCAATCCAGCGGAGAACCTCTTTGACTTTTACGCACGAGCCAATCGGGCGGGGGTGGCCTGTTTGGACACACTGATGGCACAAGACATTCGCCGCTACAAGCAGGCCCATCCCAGTGCGCTGGTCTTAGTGAGCGCCCATTGGGGGACGGATTACGGCGACGTCAAGCCCGCCCAGCGCGAAACGGCGCACCGGTTGGTTCAGGCGGGGGCCGACATCATCATCGGCCACGGCCCGCACCGGCTGCAGCCCATCACCTACATCGGCGCGGCGCCCGTGCTCTACAGCATTGGCAACGGCGTTTTCAACAACAACGGTGAATTCAAGAAGCGTGATGTGCCGCCATACGCCGCCATTGTCCGGTTGAACCTAGCTGAGCGGCGGCTGTACTGGTGTCCCATCTATGCGGATAACCGCCAGACCTTCTGGCAACCGGACTTCGTGTCGGCCGACGATTTTGCGCAAATCGTAGCGACCGATGGCCCGAAATTTGCGACGACCCAGCTCGAGGATGGCATCTCTGCCGTGGTCATCCCGTTTTAGCGGTCAAGGGGGGAACGCGTCATGAAAAAAGTGAAGTGGCTCGGCGTCTGGTTGGGGCTGGCCCTCCTGATTGGCGGTGCCATGTGGGGGATGAGTCGGATGTACCGCGGGATGTTTGGCAATAACCATTACTACCAGCGGTCGCGGGCCTACACCACCCAAGACGGCCTGTTGAATCAGAAAATGCGTTCGGCGCGGCAGATGCGGCAACTGACCGCACTGACACATGGCACACGCTACACCGGTAACTGGAGCCTCGACCAGGCCGCGACGACCTACCACTACCGGGTGGGTCAGGACAATATCAGTAATTTTATGGGAGCGGACGCGACCTTACAGCTGTACACGACCTCTAAGCTGATGACGCCGGCCAAGGTTCGCGCGGCAGCGACCTTCTGGAATCGGCTGGCCGGCCAACGCATCGTCCAGGTGGTCGATACGGCGAAACGCAGCGACGAGGTGATCCACGATGCCCAACCGGCTAAGAAGGACACGTCGCTGGGCGGCCAGACCTATGATCGCCAGGGGATGGTTTTCTACCCGCAAAACTGGCGCTCGTCGGGCCTATCAGCGACAGAAAAGGCCGATTGGCAACAGGCCGTTTTGATTAGAGAGATTGGCCATGCCCTGGGCATTCCCAGTTTGGCGGGCGGTTCGCGAGGGACCAACGCCTTTGATCACGGCAAAATCGGTGCGGAGGTCATGGGCTACTGGTCCGTGGGCGCCGCGGCCCCGAAAGCCAACCGTCACGGCATCACCAGCACGAAAATGGACGGTGCGGCCCTGGCCTTAGCCGCACTGAGCTGGAAACGCCCGCAACGATTGGCGGATTGGGTCTTCACACAACACCCGGTCGTCGTTCACGTGCACGCGGGTCAGGTGTCAACGAAATAGCGCATTTATTTGGGCATGCGAACATCGGGATGCATCAACGATAACTCCTCGGGAAATGCGGTTCCTTGAGCGGTTAACAACCACACGGCAACTCATCGTTGAAGGGCGTTCGCGCAAAAAAGGACCTGACTGGTCAACTTCAATCCACCAGTCAGGTCCTTTTGGGTGCTGCATATTTATTTGGGTTAGGCAATTGGCGTCTTTGAGACGAGTTCTGCGGTTCAAAGCGAGGCGTCGAGACCGTTCTTTGGCGCGACCCGTCCGCCCTCAGCGTGCCAACTCATCGCTAGCGAACGGTCAGGCGGCCAGTTCCACTAGTCCAGAGTTAAAACCGCCGGGCCATAGACCAGGTTGACGCCGAGCTTATCGGCGACGTCACTGGCGTCTGCGGCGGTGACGTTAGCGGGGATCAACGTCAGCCCGTCGGCATCGGCCAGGCGCTTGCTGGCGGTCCAGTCGGCGATGCGGTCGTCACTGGCCGAACCGGTGCTTAGCACGTGATCCACGCCTTGACTGGCGAGCCAGTCCATGGCCGTGCCGCGGTCTTGGGGCCGAATGTGGTCAAAGGCCGTGCCAAAGGTCAAGGTCATGCCGCCAGCCGCCGCAATCAAGGTGCTGAGGACTTCAACGTCGAGTTGGTGTTGCGCGGTCAGTCCGCTGAGAATGGCACCGTCGACACCGAGTTGTTGGGCTTCCAGCAGGTCGGCTTCCATCATCTTGATTTCGACGCCGTTGTAAGGCGCTATGCCGCCCCGTGGGGCAATGACCAGCTCGAGGGTGACTTGGTGTTCGTGAGCGTAACGCACGGCCTCAGCCATGACCCCCTTACTGACGGTGGTACCCCCAACGGCCAGGTTATCCGCCAAAGCCACGCGTTTAGCCCCGGCCCGAATGGCTGCGGGGAGGTCTGTATAATTTTCTAATAACGGTTCAACTAATAGCAAAATCGTCGTCCTTTCTCCGCTTGCTTAACGCAAAGCGGCTAACAGTATGGTACAATATATCCACTCAATTCAATGCTGATGGGTTGGCAGATGCCACCCCAAAACTTTTAGGAGGGACGCCCGTGAAATCGGAATCCAAGCAACATCGTTCGTGGTTTTGGAACTGGGTCGTGAACAATCGGTTAGTTTCTATCCTAACGATCACGCTTCTTATTTTACTCATTTTGTTGGTCCTAAGTAAAGTCCCGTGGCTCGCCACGCCATTTGTGCTGGTCGGTCAGATCTTGGGGTTACCCGTGATCTTGGCCGGCATCGGCTACTACCTGATGAATCCGGTGGTCGATCGCTTGGAGCGCCGGGGGGTGCGCCGCAGTTGGACCATCATTGGCTTGTTTATCATCGTGGCGCTACTCATCGCCTGGGGCGTGCTTAGCGTGATCCCCATGGTGCAAAAGCAAACGACTATGCTGCTGGCGGAGTGGCCCCATTACTGGCATCAGATGACTCAGACCAGCCTGCAGTGGCTCAAGGATGACCGCTTAGACGGGATTCGGGACCAACTCGACCAGTTCAACCAACAGCTGTCGGCCAGCTCGTCTTCGGCCATCTCCGGCTTGGCTAAAACGACCGTCAGCTCGGTTGGTGGTATCGTCAGTCGGGTCGTGTCCATTGTGGTGGCGGTCGTGACGGCGCCGTTCATTTTATTCTACCTCTTGCGCGACGGTCATCAGTTACCCGATTATCTGGCCCGTTTGCTGCCGGTTCGGCGGCGGGCGTCGGTAGTGACGCTCTTGCGGGAAATGAACCGGCAAGTCAGCAACTACGTCCGCGGTCAATTGGTGGTCGCCTTTATTGTGGCAGTGCTGTTTTACGTCGGGTTCCTGATCGTTGGGTTGAAATTTGCGTTGCTGCTGGGTATTGTCGCCGGGGTGCTAAATTTGGTGCCGTATTTGGGGTCCTTTTTAGCCATGATCCCGGCGGTCGTGGTGGCGGCCATTATCTCCCCGTGGATGCTGGTGAAGGTGCTGATTGTCTTCATCGTGGAGCAGACGTTGGAAGGCCGCATCATTTCGCCACTGGTCTTGGGCAGTTCGCTCAAGATTCACCCGTTGACGATTATTTTTATTTTACTGATTGCCGGCAAGGCGTTTGGCGTCTTAGGCGTGGTCCTGGGAATTCCCGGGTACGCCGTGATCCGCGTCGTTGCCACCGAAATATTCCATTGGTACCAACAATTTGCTGGCGGTTACGAAGACGTCCAGCCAGTCAAGACAGAAACAGGAGAAGACATGCATGAAGAAGATTGATCAAGCCGCGCAGTTTTTGGCGGCACACACCCAGCTCTTTCGCTGCCCGGTGTGCTTAACCCCGTATGCCAGCGTGGACGGCCACAGTTTGGTTTGTCCCAACGGCCATAACGTCGACCTATCCAAGAAGGGGACGCTGTACTTTATGCAGCGCGCCGTGGCCAGTGAATATGACAACGCCATGTTAGCTGCGCGACGACGGATGCTACAGGCCGGGTTGTTTGCCGGCATCACGGCAGCCTTTGCGGCAAAATTACCCGCAAGTCCGCAAACGATTCTCGATGTCGGCTGTGGGGAGGGGACGCCACTAGATGACGTGCTCCATCGCCGGGCGGGACACCACGACGTTGCGGTGGGCTTTGACTTGTCCAAACCGGGCATCAACCTGGCGACGCAACTGGCGAATGACGCCTTTTTCTGCGTTGCCGACCTGGCGCAAATGCCGTTTGCGGACCACCAGTTTACGGCGATTCTCGACTTATTTTCTCCGTCAGCCTACCAGGAGTTCAACCGCGTGCTGGCGCCGGGTGGCCAGTTATTAAAGGTGATTCCCAATCCGGACTACCTGATCGAACTGCGCCACGCCATTTTCCCGGCGGACAGTGCCCACGCGAGCTACGACAACAGCAACGTTTTGGACCTGTTCCGGCAACACTACCCAACGGCCACGGCCGAGCGGATTCGCTACCAAGTCCCGGTCCCCGCCGAATTGTTTGCTGACCTAATGTTGATGACGCCCATGCACTGGGGTGCTGACGAAGCGCGTTTGGCCGCCGTCAAGGCCAATCCGTTCCCAGAAATCACGGTAGACGTGACGCTGTTAACCGCTGAGGGCGTGAAGTAAAACGTTTAATTTTTTGATAAAAAATGCTTGTGAACCTCACAGGACAGTGTTATATTAATCGATGAGAAATCGTTTGGCGGTCGACATCAGCGAATAACTGTTGGTGGCTGACAAGTAGCACTTCACTAAAGTAGCCCCTCGCCGTGCCCACACCGAGGAGCTGCTTTTTTGTACCGTTTTTTCTAAAGTTGAAAAGCGGTGGACAGACAGCCGAAAATGACCCGTTTCAGTCGCTGACGATTGGTTTATTATTTAAATAAATAAACGAATAAGAGGCTGATGGCAGTGAAATGGGTGCGGCTAATAGGACTTGCACTAATCGGGGTATGTGTTGGATGGGGCTGGCAAAGTGTGGCGCCAAGACCGGTGTTGGCGGATTCGAGTTACAGCCTGTCACTGAAGATGGTCAATGAAGACGCCAATAACCAATCGGCGTTTACCATCGTTTCGCCACTGACGGGCAAGCAGACATCTGTCCTCGACAAGACCATCACGGTGAACCAGCTACCGGACAGTGCGACCACGTATCAGGATGTCTTCGACGAATACGCTAAGGAAAATCCAACTGACACGGGTAATGGTACCCTCCAAGAAGACATTCCGACACATTTGGTAGCGTTCTCTAATTATTTGAATGGCATTTGGAATACGAATGACATCTTTGATATGGCCTATATCAAGGGTGTTTCCCAACAGCCATTGGCAGATGGTGCCGCCAATTTTACGTCGGCTTGGACGGACGCCAGTGGGGTGGCATCATATACGGGCCCGGCCAAATTCACGCTTGACCAAGCCGGGTTTAAGCAGCTATTGGCCCAAAAGATTGCGCGCACGACGACTAGCCAGACCCTGGAGATTCCGTTTAAGGCGACGACAACGGCGATGCAGGTGCATTTCCAGACGTCAGATGGGGCGGCGTTACCGTCATTTGCCGACAGTCCGCTTCAGGCACCGATGACTGATAAGACGATTACGGGGTACGTTGGGCAAACGGTCGATGATGAGATGTTTATTCCCAAACTTACCGGATACACGGCCGATAAAACCAGTGTGACCTTCACTGGGACGACGGATCAACGGGCGACCGTCACGTACATTGCCGATGCAGATCTGATGACCACCACGATTCATTATCAATACGCCGATGGCACCACGGCGGCTGCTGATAAGGTGATCTACGGGTACCATACGGCGCAGGGGCAGGAGCCAAGTTCCACCGTGACTTCACCGACGATTACGGGGTATACCGCTTCGCAAACCAGTGTCCCCGTGGCCTTTGATGGCACGGCCAAGCGTCAGGAGATCACCGTGACCTACACGAAGACGGCTGAGAATAGCGCGCCGACCGGTTCAGCCACCAGTTCAACAACGACTGGCTCGTCGGTCAGCGGGGATGCAGCGGCCAGTTCCGGCAGTGCAGCCAAGGTCAGTTCGCCAGTGTCGGTGACCAGAAAAGTCATCCTGGCACGGCGCCAAATTGCCCGTTACCGAACGCCGACCTTCTCGCGAGCGACGCGGCAAGTCGTTTACGAAAAGCAGCCCCGAGCACAACGTCCAGAATTCCTGGTTCTAGGGTATGCGCGATCGAAGCAAGGGCGGTTGCGTTATCACGTGCGCGACATCACCCCTCATAGCCGCACCAAGGGGCAGACGGGGTATGTGACGACTAAAGCCGCCTACGTGACGGCGGCCTATTATCAAACCCAACCGCGACGGATCAAGGTCTTGGCTCGAGGCCTCAACGGCTATCGGACCCGTGCGTTGACTCACCGACGCCACCATTATCGGGCCGGCCAGATTCTGCGCGTGAAAAAACTGGTCCACGACCATCTGACCACGCGCTTATTGTTGACGAACGGCGATTACGTTTCGGCCAACAAGCGCTTGATTATTCAGGTGACTGAGGGTTGAAAAAAGAGTGGGCCAACAGGCGCAACCAGTTGCCTGTTGGCGCACGTTTCGACCGTGAGGCCACTTTGAGACGCGGCTTTCGGCTCAAAGCTAGGTGTCAGAACACTACTGTTACAACAACTAGCGCGTTAATTTCACTTGCAACCTTCAGTAGGTGAAATAATTGCTGACAAATTGGTTCAGGTTTTCCAATAACGGGGAACCTGAACCTTTTCGTCTTTGCGCCCAAAAGCCCCGGTAGATTTGCCGGTGCCCCTTGTCAAAGCAACCCCGCAATGGCTATAATAATGAGACAGAACGAATGTTTGACAACAGAACGGAGAAGAGAATTTATGAGCAATCACATTGTGTTATTTGAACCGCTGTTTCCGGCCAACACCGGTAACATTGCCCGGACTTGTGCTGGTACCGACACTATTTTGGACCTGATCAAGCCCCTCGGCTTTTCTGTCGACGACGCCCACTTAAAACGGGCCGGTCTGGACTACTGGGACAAGGTGGATGTCCGTTACCACGACAATTTGCCCGCCTTTTTGGAGACGGTGAGTGATCCCACGCAACTGTACTTAGTGTCTAAGTTTGCCGACCAGGACTACACGGAACCGGATTACCAAGTCAATGACCACGACCATTACTTCTTATTTGGTAAGGAAACCACGGGCTTGCCGGAACCCTTCATGCGCAAGCACGCGGAAAAATGCATCCGCATCCCGCAAGACGACACCCACATTCGGGCGCTCAACCTGTCCAACAGCGCGGCCATCGTCATCTACGAAGTCCTGCGGCAACAACAATTTCCGAAATTGGAACGGGTCCACAAGTACCCGCACGATAAATTAAAGTAAGCGAAAGGAGGCCATCGGTTGGCTACCAAACGAAAAACAACGCGTCGGCGTCCAACCAAGCGCAAGACGACCCGCCGCAAGACCAAGTCGCAACCGTTTCCGTATACGGCCAACGTGGTCGGGCTGGTGCTGATCGCGCTGGCGGGGCTGGGACTCTTTAACCTGGGCTTGCTAGGCACCTTAGCCGCGAACCTGGTGCGCCTCGTGGTGGGAGACACCTACCAATTTGGCCTCATTTTAGTGGCTGCGGTGGGGGTCGCTTTGACCGTGACCGGCACCGTGCCGCAGATTGCGCGCCATTACCTGGTAGGGAGTGGCCTGATCTACGGTGGCTGGTTGTTATGGATGAGTGCCAGTCAGTTTTTAGCCGTCGACCAACACAGTCAGTTTCTGTCGACCGTTTGGCACAACGGCCTGGCCGATCTGACCAGTGCCGGGTTGACCTCACAGCTGGGTGGGGGCGTGATCGGTGCGCTCTTACTCAGTGTGATTGCCTGGTTGATTGCCCTGATTGGGGCGCAAATTGCGGCCTGGCTGATCATGCTGAGTGGGGTCATGGTGTTCTTCCAGATTCCGTTAGCCAGTGTGGAACAGTGGGGCCAGCGTATCTGGGAAACGTTGCGTTCCGGGCTGACCGCCAGTGGGACCGCGTTGAAACGGGGCGGCGAATTGGCCAAGGAACGGCAAGCCAAACGCGCTGCCAAAATGCCGAAGCCGGCCACTAAGCCAGCACCGGAGACGCCGACGGATCCGGATGCCAAGGACTTGCCGGAACCGCACGATAAGCAGGCACCAGCCAAGGCGGAACCCAGCTACCACATCACGGTGGCGGCGGACGCCAAGCCCAAGCAACCCGCTCCGCCGACTGACGACAGTACAGAAGACAGTGCCGTGGCGGATGCGCTGGCCAGCAGCACGCCGGTCGACCCCAACTATCAGTTGCCGACCGCCGACCTATTGAAACAGGTTCCACCGACCGACCAGACGGAAGAGGTCAACGCCATTGACGCCAATACCAAGATCTTGAAGCAAACGCTCGACAGCTTTGGCGTGGATGCCGAGGTGAAAAACGTGAGCCTGGGACCCTCCGTGACGGAATACGAGCTGCATCCCGCCATCGGGGTCAAGGTCTCGCGGATCGTGAACCTGGCCGATGATTTGGCGTTGGCACTGGCGGCCAAGGGGATTCGGATTCAAGCGCCAATTCCCGGTAAGTCGTTGATTGGGATCGAGGTCCCGAACAAGGAGGTCTCGACCGTGGCGTTTCGTGACGTGGTCGAAGCTCAGCCGCCGCATCCCAACAAGCCACTCGAGGTACCGTTGGGTCGTAATGTCACCGGTGAGGTCGTTAGCATGGATCTCACTAAGATGCCGCATTTACTGATTGCCGGGGCGACCGGGAGTGGGAAGTCCGTGGCCATCAACGGCATTATTACCAGCATGTTGATGAACGCCCGGCCAGATCAGTTGAAATTAATGCTGATCGACCCCAAGAAAGTGGAACTGAGCGTGTACAACGGGATTCCGCATTTACTGACGCCAGTGGTTTCGGAACCTAAGAAGGCGGCGCGGGCCTTACACAAGGTCGTAGCCGAAATGGAACGCCGCTACGAGCTCTTTTCACAGTTTGGCCAGCGGAAGATTTCCGGATACAATGCCTTCGTACAAAAGGCCAACGCCGAAGACGACCAGGCGCGGCCCATGTTGCCGTACATCGTGGTCGTCGTCGATGAATTGGCGGACTTGATGATGACGGTCTCTAGCGAAGTGGAAGATGCCATCATCCGCTTAGCCCAAATGGGACGGGCCGCCGGGGTCCACATGATTCTGGCCACCCAACGGCCATCCGTAGACGTCATTACCGGGCTGATCAAGGCCAACGTGCCATCGCGGATTGCCTTTGCCGTGTCCAGTGGGATCGATTCACGGACCATTTTGGATACCAACGGGGCCGAAAAGCTGTTGGGTCGCGGGGACATGTTGTATCAACCCGTCGACGCCAACTCGCCGGTGCGGGTCCAGGGGGCCTTCATCCCGGACGAAGACGTGGCCAACGTGGTCGACTTCATCAAGCAACAGCAATCGGCTGATTACGATGAAGACATGATGGTCAGTGACGAAGAGATCCAACAAGAAGAGGCAAGCGACAGTGACGACGAGCTCTTTGATGATGCCTTGGCCTTCGTGGTCGACCAGCAAAAAGCCAGCACATCGCTACTGCAACGCCGCTTCCGGATTGGTTACAATCGTGCCGCCCGCATCATGGACGACCTGGAACAGCGCGGCTACATCGGCCCCCAAGAGGGCAGCAAGCCACGCCAAGTTTACAAGCAACCAGATAACAATGATCAATCAGATGAGTCGTAAATGAAAAAGGGTGTTTCTCCTGAACCGTGAGGGCGGTCGGGGAAACACCTTTTTGTGTGTTTGACTGAAAGTTGAAAGTAAAATTAACGCGCTGATTGCCGTAACAGCGGTGTTCTGACAACTAAATCTAGTGAAACCAGACGCCTGCGTCAGCCAAGGTTCCGCCTGCTCTGGAGAACGTTACCGGCCTGAGAACTGGCTTGACGGCAGGCGACCAGCACAATCATGGTCGCCGAAGAGCACCAGGCACCAGCAAGGAACTAGTGAATAAGTTAGCTAACTGTGCAAACGTTCCGGAGCCAGGCAGGCGATGCAAGGATTTGGCTCAATATGCGGCTGATTAATTAATATGCGTTTTAAAAGGGCTTTCATTGACAAGCGTCGCGCAGAAAAAAAGCCGCCACCATTCTCAAGAGAACGGGACGACGAGATCTGATTAGCCCATTAAGCCGAGTGAGGAAATGGCACCAAAGACCAGTGATCCAATGGTTGCGATAATCATGATCCAGACGAAAACGTTGGTAATTTTTTGAAAAGTCGATTTTTTCTTTTTTTCCATGCGGGTTTAGCCACCTCTTTAAGTCCAATTTACTCAATTAGTTTACCGTGGACGCTAGAGAATTGCAACCGCCAGGCGGAAAGTAATGCCTGATAATTCGGAAAATGACATACCGTAGCGGGAATGAAATGCAAAATTAATAGCAGGTGAAACGAGTAAAATTAGCATCTACCACAAGGATTAACGGGTACTAGTGGCGTAGAAATCACGTGCTCCCACAGAAGGTGTCTAAGGAAAACACATGAGAAATTGCTAGTGGGTCGGGGGCGCTCAACAGCGGCGACGCCACTAACGAACTAAATGGTTGAAGCTGGCCACACGCTACTGTAGCCGAGAGTCGCGCCCAATATGAGCTCAGCCGTGGGAGTTCCCTTAGCACCACGGGACACGGTGCTTAGGGGACTGGCGTCTTTGAGACGTGACTCTCGGCTCAAAGCGAGGCGTCGAGACCGTCCTTTGGCTCGGCCCGTCCGCCCACCGCGTACCAGCTCATATTGGGCGCGACGGTAAGGCGGCCAGTCAGAACAAACGTCGTCAGTTCACCAAAAACCTTAAGTTCCGTTAGTGGTTCGCGGCGGTGATTGCAACGGGTGGGAGAAATCCTTATAATTAAGCGGTGGCACAGAACTTAGCAAGTGGAAGTAGGGGGAAACAACATGGCGTTTTGGGTATCACCGGCGGGCACCTTGGCCATTCTAGCAATTGGCTGGGTAGTGATTCGCGGGATCAAATGGCTGTTCAGGCGGCATTGGCCGGCACAAATCAATACGTGGGACGTGATGGCACCGCTCTTTTTGATTGCCGCCATGATCCTGATTCCCGCGGGCGCTGGCCAAATTTTCCCGTGGCTAGTGATCGGGTGGATGTTGATCGGTATCGGGGTGACACTTCTTCAGGCCATTCACAACAAAGAGTTGCTTTACACCACTTTTTTTCGGACTTTTTGGCGGCTGACTGACCTGTATTGGGTTGCCGGATTCGCGGTCTGCTTTTTATTAGTTATTAGTTAAATTAATGCATAAATATTAATATTTTTGAGTAACAACTCATTTTTAGTAAGCGTTATAAAGGCTGTTAAGCCACGGTGAACACTTGTTCGCCGTGGCTTTTTTGGCATTTGTGGGGAAATTTATAAAAATTCGGAAACGTTGTGGTAGAAAGTGGGGGGGTGTGGTAAACTTGGTGATAGTTACAAATGGGAGTGATTGGCTATGTTTATGGGCGAGTTTGAACATGCGATTGACACCAAAGGCCGGCTGATCATTCCCGCCAAATTTCGTGAGCAATTAGGGGAACAATTTGTCGTGACGCGCGGCATGGATGGGTGTTTATTCGGTTACCCCATGACAGAGTGGGAAGCGCTGCAAGAAAAGCTGAAAGCCTTGCCAGTCAACCGAAAAGATGCCCGGGCCTTCGTCCGCTTTTTCTACTCCGCGGCAACCGAATGTGTGCTCGATAAGCAGGGCCGCATCAATTTACCCAAGTCATTGCGAGACCACGCAGCGTTAACTAAGCAATGCGTGATCGTCGGGGTGGCCAATCGCTTTGAAATTTGGAGTGCCGATCGGTGGAACGATTTCTCCACCAAGGCCGAAGAAGATTTCGACGATATTGCTGAGAATCTCATTGATTTTGGCATGTAGCGCTAAGAAAGGAGAGTGTTTATGGAAGACTTTCATCACGTAACGGTATTACTCAAAGAAGCGGTGGCGGGATTAGCCATTCAGCCAACTGGCACCTATGTTGACTGCACTCTCGGTGGCGGCGGTCATAGCCAGCGCATTCTCGAGCAATTAACGACCGGTCATCTGTATGCCTTTGATCAAGATCAAACGGCCATTACTTATAATCAAGAACATTTAAAAAAATACATCGACGAAGGTAAATTAACCTTTATCAAGAGCAATTTTAGAGACATTCGCGAGCAACTTAATCAGCGTGGGGTGACCGCCGTGGACGGCATCTTGTATGATTTGGGCGTATCCTCCCCGCAATTCGACGAGGCGAATCGAGGCTTTAGTTACCAACACGACGCACCGTTGGATATGCGGATGGATCAAAGTCAAAAGCTCACGGCCTGGATCGTGGTCAATGAATGGGAATTTAACGATTTAATGCGGATCTTCCACCGTTATGGTGAAGAGAAGTTCGCCAAACCCATCGCCCGGGCCATCGAACGTCACCGAGCCGTGGCGCCAATCGATACGACGGGTCAACTGGTCGAGATCATCAAGGAAGGTATCCCGGCGGCCGCGCGTCGGCATGGGGGCCATCCGGCCAAGAAGGTCTTTCAGGCCATCCGCATCGCCGTCAACGACGAACTGGGCGCCTTGGAAGATTCCCTGGAACAAGCCGTTTCTTTACTTGATTTACACGGTCGGATCAGCGTCATTACTTTTCAATCCTTAGAGGACCGCTTGGTCAAGACCATGTTTCGCGAACAATCATCACTGCCGGAATTACCTCAGGGCTTACCCGTGATTCCAGACAACTTGCAACCTGATTTTCAGCTAGTCAATCGCAAGCCGATTTCGCCATCCGAAGCAGAACTTGCGGTGAACCACCGCGCGCACAGCGCAAAATTACGAATTTTAGAGAAAATTAAATAAATCAAATATCGACATAGGAAGATGATTATTTATGGCGCAGAATAATTTAGCTGAAGCGGTTCCCCTAACCCAGGAACCCCAACAACGCCCAAACATAGAACAGCCGCAACGTCAGGCGCAGCCACGGGTCAGCCCCCAACGGCACCCGAGCAGCCACAAGTTGCCGGTTTCTAAATTCGAAAAGTGTCTCTTAACCGCGTGCGGCTTGGTCTTAGCCGTCATGATGGTGTGTGTCGTGTCGTCCAAAATCGCGTTAACCAACGCGCAGCACAACTTGCAGAGCATCAACAATCAAATCACGACGGTGCAAAATCACAACACCAATACGCAGCAACAGATTAATGAGTTGCAGAGTCGCAGCCGACTTGATAAAATTGCTAAAAAGCAAGGCTTGAGTTTAGAAAATGCCAGAATAAGGAATGTAAACAAATAATGAAAGATTCCCACGAGCGTCAAACGATGAATAAGCAACCGAACAGAAACCGCAAGAGTCTTGGCCGGTTTCTGTTTTACGCTATCTGTGTGTTGTTTATTTTCATCGTTTGCCGCTTTTCGTATATCGCCATTGGTAAGAACGTGCAAAACGTCAATCTGAGCTCCCAGGCGCAAAAATTATATACGGCCAATGAAACGCTGAAGGCCAAGCGGGGTACCATTTACGATGCCAACGGTCAGGCGATTGCCGAGGATACCAGTGTGTACTCGTTGTACGTGGTGCTGGACAAGCGTCAAGTCGGCATCAACGGGCAAAAACTGTACGCGACGAACAAGCCTAAGATTGCGCGAGTGCTGGCCAAATACCTGCCGATTACCCGCAAACAGGCGCTCAAGATCCTGAATCCCAGCAAGAAGAACACCTTCCAGGTGGAATTTGGAGCGGCTGGGCAAAACATTTCGCTGACCACCAAGCAAAAGATTCAAAAGGCTCATTTAAGTGGGGTCAATTTTATTCAACAAGAAGCGCGGCTCTATCCCAACGGGGTCTTTGCCTCGCATCTGATTGGTCTAGCGGAATCCAAGACCAATAAGGCCGGCGAAACGACGCTGACTGGGACCATGGGGCTGGAACAGGCCTTTAATAAGCAGCTGACTGGAACCAATGGCTCACAGAAGATCAAAAAAGACATGTACGGCTATCAACTGCCCGGGACCAAGCAAAAGTACAAGAAAGCCCAAAACGGCGACAACGTCTACACCACGTTGGACACGCGCTTGCAGACCTTATTGGAAACGGAAATGAGCAGCGTCCAAAACCAGGTCAAGGCCAACTCGATGAATGCCGTCTTGATGAACGCCAAGACTGGTGCCATCCTGGCCGCCACCCAACGACCGACGTTTAACGCTTCGACCAAGGAAGGACTCAGCCAGATTTGGCGGAACACCTTGGTCCAAGACGCGTATGAACCGGGGTCGACCATGAAGATCTTCACGTTGGCTTCGTCAATCGATAGTGGCAATTACAACGGTAACGCCACGTATCAATCCGGACGCTACACGATTGGGACCCAGACCGTGCCCGACTGGAACACGTCCGGGTGGGGAACCATCACCTATAACAAGGGATTTGCCCTCTCCAGTAACGTGGCCATGGCCCACTTGGAACAACAGATGGGCGCCAAGACCTGGAAGAAATACATCAATCGCTTCCATTTCTTGAAGAGTACCCATTCGGGCTTACCGGGCGAATTGACCGGAAGCATTGCCTTCAAGCGGCCCATCGAACAGGCCGACACCTCCTTTGGTCAAGGGATTCAGGTCACGTTCTTCCAGATGCTGCAGGCATTGACCGCCGTCAGCAACAATGGGAAAATGATGAAGCCTTACGTGATTAGTAAGGTCGTTAACCCCAACACCAACAAGACCGTCGCCAAGTACGATCCCAAGACCGTCGGCAACCCCATTTCGGCCAAAACGGCTAAGGCGGTTCGCAAACACATGGAAGATGTCGTCTATAAGAGTTATGGTATTGGGGGCGACTATAAAATGAGTGGCGAGCGGGTGGCCGTCAAGACCGGGACCGCGCAAGTCAGCAATGGGAGCGGCTACCTCTCTGGTGACGACAGTTATCTGTACTCCGTTGCCGCCATGGTGCCCGCTAGCAACCCCAAGTACGTCATGTATATCACTATGAAGCAACCCCATCTGGGCAGCAAGACCGCCACGCAACTGCTGGCGTCGATCATGAAACCGGTGATGGCCCGGGCCTTGCAAGAGGATGCGGAGACCAAGAGCACTACGAACACCAAGATGCCCGCGGTGACTGGCAAATCCGTGTCGAGCGCGACCAGTGCACTGACCAAGGCGGGCGCCACTGTGACCACCTTGGGGTCCGGCAGTAAGGTCTTGAGTCAGTCCGTGAAGACGGGCACGACCTTATACAAGGGCCAACGCGTTTTCTTAAAGACCGGTGGTGTCGTGGCTTTGCCAAGTTTAACCGGCTGGTCTAAGGGTGATGTGGTAAAATTAGCACAGTTAGAAGGTTTGAAACTGACGGTCACTGGTGACGGGTACGTTACCAAGCAAAGCGTCAAGGCGGGCACCACTGTCGGCTCGGGCGCTGGATTGACCGTGACTTTGAAACAAAATAAATGAGAATGAGGATTGAGAGAGACAATGATGAATGTACTGTTGCCACTGTTGGGTGGATTTATAATTACGGCGGCGTTTATGCCGTCACTGATCCGGTATTTCCGGGCACGGCACGAAGGGCAAATGATTCGTGAAGAAGGGCCCACGTGGCACGAAAAGAAGTCGGGAACGCCAACCATGGGGGGCCTGTTATTCATCGTCGCCATCGTGGTCATGACGCTGCTCACCAGTTGGGCAGTGGCGCCTCATCGGGTATTATCGACCACGTGGATCTTGCTCTTTATCCTGGTCCTCTACGGTGGCCTGGGGATGTGGGACGACAGCATCAAGCTGTTCCACCGGCAAAATGAAGGGCTGAAGGCTTGGCAAAAGTTGCTGGGCCAAATCGTGGGGGCGTTGATCTTATTTTGGGTCTACACCCACGAACAGCTGCCCATGGAATTACACGTTCCGGGGCTCGGTAACTGGCACATGAGTGGCTGGTATGCCGTCTTCGTGATTATTTGGTTAGTTGGGTTCAGTAATGCCGTTAACCTCTCCGATGGCTTAGATGGCCTGGTAAGTGGGTTAGCCAGCATCTCATTTTTGGCATACGGCGTCGTGGCCTGGCAACAACACCAAATGAATATTGCTTTATTCTGTTTTGCCGTAGTCGGCAGTCTTCTCGGGTTTCTCATTTTTAATCACAAACCAGCTAAAATCTTCATGGGTGACACCGGCTCGTTGGCCTTAGGTGGTGCTCTAGCCGCGGTCTCGATTCTGTTGCATCACGAATTGTCGCTGTTGTGGATTGGCTTGGTCTTTGTGATTGAGACGGCGAGTGTTATTTTGCAAGTTGCCTCATTCAAGCTAACTGGAAAGCGCATCTTCTTGATGAGTCCTATTCACCACCACTTCGAAATGAAGGGCTGGAGCGAATGGAAGATCGACTTCACTTTCTGGGGCGTTGGCTTGGTTACCGCGTTGACCGGTGTGTGGGCCATCTTGGCAAAATAGCTTCTGACGACTAATGGGCTAACTGGCTCATTAGCGCTGGTTAGCCCATTTTTTGTCTTAGGGTTGGCTAAACCAGCCGCCTACCGTTCGCCAAATATGGGTTGGAACGCTGGGGCGGACGGGCCGAGCCAAAAGGCGGTCTCGACGCCTCGCTTTGAGCCGAAGTTCACGTCTCAAAGACGCCAGTTCCCTAAGCGGCATGAACCGCGCCGCTAAGGGAACTCCCACGGCTGAACCCATATTTGGCGAACTCTCGGCTACAAAGATGCTTGTCAACAACAAATGGGTTGGATGGCGACTTTTATCATGGCACGGTCTCGGGCCCACAGCTGGACGCATTTCTAGTGAGTTTTTGGCCGATAGTTGTGCGGTATCCACAGCAGTTAGTGACAACACAATCTAGGCCAGTCAATCGCTGCCTGCCAGTTGTTGGCAAACTAAGCGTAACCTTGCGTCATTTTTAGACCAGGTTTCGGCAGATAATTGGGTTTTGTCTAGTTGCTGCGTAACTGGTTTCAGTTATGCTGAACGTAGTGGCGACATCCAATTGCTTGACTGTTGCTAATGGGGGCTATCGGCGCCCAGCTGAACGCTTAGCCGCAGTAAAATGGCTGAATGTCAAAAAACTAAAAAATGATTAATCAAAGAGAATGGAGAGCGAGCGGTTATTATGAAACAAATCACGACGTATCAAGACAAAAAAGTGCTGGTCTTGGGATTGGCGAAAAGTGGGGTCAATGCAGCGCATTTATTGAAGCGTTTGGGGGCACAGGTTACCGTCAGTGATGTCAAACCGTTGGCTGAAAATCCTGATGCCCAAGCCTTGAAAGCGGCCGGCTTTACCGTGATTACGGGGGAACAAACGGCTGATCTGTTGGATCCCGGGTACGATTACATTGTGAAGAATCCCGGCATTTTCTACGACGTACCGGTCGTTAAGCGGGCCTTGGCCGAAAAGATTCCGGTGATTGGGGAAATGGAACTGGTCGGCGAAGTGGCTGACGCAGAACTCATTGCCGTGACTGGGAGCAACGGGAAGACTACGACGACCACGATGATCCAAAAGATGGTCGCGCATGACCGGCAAGCAGGCAAGGCCGTTTACGCCGGTAACATTGGGATTCCTGCCAGCAAGGTGGTCCAAGAGGTCACGCCAGATGACACCTTGGTGCTGGAAGTATCCAGCTTCATGTTGGCGGAAACCACTGAATTTCATCCCCACATCGCCGTGTTGACCAACATTTTCTCGAACCATTTGGACTACCACAAGACGCGGGCCAACTATGTGGCGGCTAAGATGAAGATCACCGCCAACCAAACGGCCGACGACTACTTCGTGGTGAACTTTGACAACCAAGAATGGCGCGATCTGAGTCAAAATACCAAGGCGCAAGTGGTCCCATTCTCACGTCAAGACCAATCCGAAGACGGCGCCTACGAAAAGGATGGCATCCTGTACTTTAAGCAAGAAACCATTATGCCCGCCAGCGACATCAAGGTGCCCGGCGATCATAACGTGGAAAATGCGCTGGCCGCCATCGCCGTTGCCAAGATCAAGGGTGTCAGCACGGCTGCCATCGTGGCGGTCTTAAAGAGCTTCGGCGGGGTCCGGCACCGGACACAATTCGTCCTCGAAGCCGAGGGACGGCAATACTACAACGATTCCAAGGCGACCGACATGGAAGCTACGGAAATGGCGTTGAAGGGCTTCAAGGCGCCCGTCGTTTTGTTGGCCGGGGGATTGGACCGGGGCTACACCTTTGAAAAGATGATCCCGTCCTTTAAGGCCCACGTGAAGGCTATCATTTTGTTCGGCCAGACCGCGAAGTTACTGGAAGACACCGCCAAGCAAGCCGGTATCCAGACCATCAAGTTGACCGACAATGTGGAAACGGCGGTCCCATTGGCTTATCAACTGAGTGACCCGGGCGACATCGTGCTCTTGTCACCCGCGAATGCCAGCTGGGATCAATACCCGAACTTTGAAGTCAGAGGCGACCGGTTCATCAAGGCCGTTGAACAACTGACCGGGAAACAGGAGGAAAAATAATGCGATTAATGGTATCGGGCGGCGGTACCGGGGGCCACATCTACCCGGCGCTGGCACTCATCAAGGCGTTAAAGAAGCGGGAGCCGGATTCCGCCGTCATGTACGTCGGTTCCGAACGCGGGCTGGAAAGTAGCATCGTGCCGGCCAAGGGAATTCCCTTTCAGGCGACCCGGATCCAAGGCTTCAAGCGTTCCTTATCACTCGAAAACTTTAAAACAATCTATCTCTTCTTAAAGAGCGTGCACGCGGCCAAGAAAATGATTCGGCAGTTCAAGCCGGACGTGGTCGTGGGGACCGGGGGCTACGTGTCCGGAGCCGTGGTCTACGCCGCCGCGCGGTTGCACGTGCCCACTTTGATTCACGAACAAAACAGTGTGGTCGGTATCACCAACCGGTTTTTGAGCCGTTACGTGGACCGCATCGCCTACGTTTTTGACGCGGCGCTGGATCAGTTACCGGCGACAAAGATGGTCAAGACGGGGAATCCCCGGGCCCAAGAAGCCGCGGAGATCGTCAGCCATTTTAGCTGGCACGAATACGGACTCAAAGATGACGTGCCGACGTTACTGATCTTCGGGGGCTCACAGGGGGCCTTGAAGATCAACGCTGCCACGGTGGCCGCGATTCCCGAATTTAACCAACGGCAATACCAAGTGGTCTTTGTGACCGGGCAAAAGCGCTATGATGGCGTCATGGCCGAGCTCAAGGACGTTCAGGTGGCCGATAACGTGGTGATCAAGCCCTACATCAGCAACATGCCGGAGGTCTTGCCCAAGGTCGCAGCCATCGTTGGCCGGGCCGGGGCGACGAGCTTGGCGGAAATCACGGCCGATGGCATTCCGTCGATCCTGATTCCCAGCCCGTACGTGACCGCCAATCACCAGATGAAAAACGCGCAGTCGCTGGCCACGGTCGGTGCCGCGGAAATTATCACCGAGGAGAACCTGAGTGGTACCACGCTGCTAAGCAAGGCTGACCAGTTGATGAAAGACGACGCTTTGCGACAAGACATGGCGGCGGCTTCCAAGCAATTGGGGGTTCCCGACGCCGCGGACCGCGTCTTAGACGTCGTTGAATCACTCAAGCAAAACTAGCCAGCCGTTCGTGGCTGCACAAAACCAGTGGATGGGAGGTGGCGCCTGTGAAGTTTCGCTTGAACCGCAATGAATCAAAACAACCGCAACATCCCTTGACCCCTTGGGAAGCCTACCAAAAACAGGCCGAGGAGAAGCGCAAGCAGGCTAAGACGCCGAAATGGATCCATCAGGCTCAGCGAATCGGCGACAAGCTACCGCGGTTGAAACACCAACGGAACCGCAAGCTGATTCGCCGGTTGACCATCCTGCTGACAAGCTTTACCGTCGTGATCTTGGCGATGGTCTACCTGGTGTCACCGCTGAGTCACTTTCCCGCGGTCAAGGTCACGGGCACGTCGGCGTTGTCGGCCAAGCAGGTCCAACGAGCGGCCCACATCCACGCGGGCGATTCCGTATTCAAGGTGCTGGGCCACGAGCAACACCTGGCCCAGCAGGCCCGCAAGCGCAATACGCGGCTCAAGACCGTTACTATCAGCCTGCGGCGGCCCAATCACGTGACGATTCACGTCAAGGAATTTGCGACGGCGGGTTACGTGATGAAACAAAACCGCTACTACGAGGTGTTGGAAAATGGGGTCGTGAGTCAGCAGTCCGTGACCCAACCCAAGAGTGGCACCCCGGTCTATGGTCATTTCAAACAGGCCAAGACCCTGCACCGTATGATTTTGCAGTATGCCCAGTTAAATGGCGACATCAAGCGCAGCATCAGTGAAATTCAGGACGCCCCGACCAAGGATAATCCGGAACGGGTGCACCTATTCATGAACGATGGCAACGAAGTCTACGCCAGCATTTCGAGTTTTGCCAAAAAAATGGCTTATTACCCGGGAATTGCGGCCAAGATGAAGCAAAAGGGTGTCGTTAATTTGGAAGTCGGCGCTTACTC
This sequence comes from Levilactobacillus sp., assembly GCF_022646225.1. Lineage (NCBI taxonomy): Bacteria > Bacillati > Bacillota > Bacilli > Lactobacillales > Lactobacillaceae > Levilactobacillus > Levilactobacillus sp. The sequence goes on along the minus strand of NZ_JALCJA010000001.1, from coordinate 483,685 downwards.
GTATGCCTTTAAGAAATAATTTCATTTTGATTGCAGCGAAGAAAAGCGCCATAAAGGCTTTTTTAACCCCTATCAAATGTGGTAAACTGTAAAATAATTAGGGAAAAAGCGAATTCATGCAGTGTTATTAGATTGATTAACTTAGGAGGTTCCTTTTTCTATGGATAATTCAGGGATGTACGTTGGTCTCGATATAGGAACCACCTCAATAAAAGTCATTGTTGCTGAGAATGTTAAAGGGCAGATGAACGTTATTGGCGTGGGAAACGAACGTTCGAACGGTGTCAGCCGCGGGGTAATCGTGGATATTGACAAAGCCGCTGAAGCAATTCAACGGGCCGTCCGGCAAGCCGAAGAGAAGGCCAGCATTGAAATTCACGATGTGATTGTGGGAATTCCCGCAAATATGTTAAAAATTGAACCTTGCAGTGGCATGATCGCCATTGATGACCAGTCCCGCGAAATCACTGGCCGCGATGTCCGGAATGTGGCAACAGCAGCGTTGATTCAAAGCCTGCCACCGGAACGTGAGGTCGTCGATATTCTGTCCGATGAATTTGTTGTGGACGGCTTTGATGGCATCAAGGACCCCCGCGGCATGGTCGGCGTGCGTTTGGAATTACACGGGACGCTGTTTACCGGGCCCAAGACGATCATGCACAACACCCGCAAAGCCGTGGAACAAGCCGGCTTGAAGTTACGCGGCACGGTCATCAACCCGATGGCCCAAGGCATGATGGTGATGAATGATGGCGAACAAGACTTCGGGACGATTTTGATCGACCTGGGGGGTGGCCAATCCACCGCCGCCGTCATTCACGACCACCAGTTGAAATACATTGACGTTGACCAAGAGGGCGGTCAGTTTATTACCAAGGATATTTCCGTGGTCCTAAACACCTCGCTGGACAGTGCGGAGAAGTTAAAGCGCGACTACGGTTACGCCGATTCGACGCAGGCCAGTGATGAAGACGAGTTTCCCGTGGACGTGGTGGGTCAAAGCCAACCAACGCCCGTTTCAGAAAAATACTTAGCGGAGATCATTGAGGCCCGTTTGGACCAGATCTTCAAACACCTGCGGGGCAACCTGGATAAGGTGCAAGCCTTAGACCTCCCCGGGGGCATCGTCTTGACCGGTGGGGTGGCGGCCCTGCCAGGCATCACCGATCTGGCAACCGACGAATTTAACACTAATGTTCGGGTTTATGTGCCTGATCAAATGGGGTTACGCCATCCGTCCTTTACATTGGCGTTGGCCCTAGTGAAATACTTTGGGGGGCTGAGTGAGATTGACCTGCTCATCAAGAGTGCCTTGACGGGCTCCACCCAACTAGCCGATGAAACCGATGAGATTCGCCAACGGGAACAAGCAGCAGAAACGCAGCAAGCTGCCCCGGCGCAATCAAATCAGGGTAAGCAACCGAAACCAAAAAAGAAGAAAAATCGGACTGAAGGTATCAAGAAGTTCTTCAGCGACTTCTTCGACTAACGCGAGATGGAGGAATACACAAATGGAATACTCACTAGATTCTGCTCAAAATAACGGCGCGATCATTAAGGTGATCGGCGTCGGCGGCGGGGGTAACAACGCCGTTAACCGGATGATTGCTGAAGACGTCAAGGGTGTCGAATTTATCGTGGCCAACACGGATGTGCAAGCCCTCGAAGCCTCGAAAGCCGAAACCAAGATTCAACTTGGACCGAAACTGACCAAGGGACTCGGCGCTGGTGCCAACCCCGAAGTGGGGGCCAAGGCCGCTGAAGAAAGCGAAGAACAGATCACGGAAGCCTTACAAGGCGCTGACATGGTCTTTGTCACTGCCGGTATGGGCGGTGGTACCGGGAACGGGGCTGCCCCAATCGTTGCCAAGATTGCCAAAGAAGGCGGCGCATTGACGGTGGGAGTTGTCACCCGACCATTTAGTTTTGAAGGCCCACGGCGGGGTCGTTTCGCCGCTGAAGGGGTCGCGGCCATGAAGGAAAATGTCGATACGTTGATCGTCATTGCCAACAACCGCTTGTTAGAAATTGTCGACAAGAAGACGCCGATGATGGAAGCCTTCCAGGAAGCCGACAACGTGTTACGTCAAGGGGTCCAAGGGATTTCTGATTTGATCACGAGTCCTGGTTACGTCAACTTGGACTTTGCCGACGTGAAGACGGTCATGAAGGACCAAGGAGCGGCCTTAATGGGAATCGGTTCTGCCAACGGCGAAAACCGAACGGAAGACGCGACCAAAAAGGCTATCTCGTCACCACTGCTGGAAGTTTCTATCGATGGCGCCGAACAAGTGCTGTTGAACATTACCGGAGGTCCCGACCTGTCCTTGTTTGAAGCCCAAGCCGCTTCACAGATTGTCTCCGATGCCGCTACCAGCGATGTCAACATCATCTTCGGGACGTCCATCGACGAAGACTTAGGTGATGAAGTACGGGTCACAGTGATTGCCACTGGGATCGATAAGAAGAAGGAAGAACGGGAAGCAGCCCAACACAGTCGCGTTGCCCGTCGTGCCGAAAGCCAACAAAACCGGACGACCGACAGCCGTAACGACCAACCGACCCAAGAAAATGACAAGGATCCGTTTGGCAACTGGGATATTCGCGAACCCGCTCACCGGCCAGAACCGAAGAGCACCAACAATGCCAGCAATGAATTTGCCGGCGTTGACAAGCCTGATTTCAATATCTTCAACCCGAGTGAACACGACACCTCTAACGGGGACGATAACCAGGGTGAAGATACGCCACCATTTTTCAAACGGCGGCGCAAGTAAGAGCAGTTCAGATAGAATTCGTGTTGAGAGGAGTGGCGCACCATGGCGGAGAAGTTTAGTCTAAGCAAATTTTTCGGAATGAACGACGAGTATGACGAAGACTACGAGGAAGACAGTTCATCGACCCCCACAGCTAAGTCACAGCCAACGCCAACTACCCCGAATCGGCCAGTTGATAGTCGAAAGGTGGTTGCCATGCGATCTGCAAAGCCAAGTACCAGTCATATCGCGATCTGCGAACCGCGAATCTATTCGGATGCCAAGTCGATTGCAAAACAAATTACGGGCGGGGATGCCGTCATCGTTAATTTCGCCCGGGTAGATGAAGCCCAGGCCCAACGCATCGTGGATTTCTTAAACGGGACCGCGTTTGCCGTGGGGGGCGAAATCAAACGCATCGGTGAGCAGATTTTTCTCTGCACGCCCCACAACTTTGAGGTCAGTGGCGACGTTGCCGCTAATCTCGGGACTCAAGTCACACAATAAAGGAGCATCACAGTGATACAATTCATACTTTTGCTATTTAAAGTCCTGAACTGGGCCGTGAGTGCTTACATCCTGTTAATTGTGGTGTATGCCTTGCTCAGTTGGCTCCCTGGTGGCTATCAGTCTAAATTTGGTCAAATCATCGGCCGGTTGGTCGAGCCGTTTCTCCGGTACTTTGAATTCGTGTCGGTGGGACCGCTAGGCTTTGGGCCGGTGGTGGCCATTATCGTGTTGACGCTGGTCCAATACGGACTATCGGCGTTAGAGCAAATGATTTTTGGATTAATTCTTTAATTTAACCAAGAGGAGGGGAAGGAATTGGATGAGAATGTCTTACAGCATTTTCGACCGGACGAAGCGCCCCTGATCGACGCTATCGGCGGTTGGATCCAACAAGTTCAAGACGAATATCGTCCCGTTCTCACGCATTTCTTGAACCCCCGGCAAGTGTACATTGCGACAACGCTGGCGCGGCGAGCTGATCAGCACGTGCGCTTCAGTGGTGGTCACGAGCACGCGGAAATGCAGCGGGCGCTCTTTTATCCGGATTACTATGAACCGACCGCCAAAGACTTTGAATTAACGGTCTTGAAGGTTGATTATCCGGTAAAGTTTGCCACGTTGCATCACAGTCAGATTCTGGGAACCTTGCTGGGTTCGGGGATCGAGCGCGAGATCTTGGGCGACATCCTTACTGACGGCCTGAATTGGCAGGTCATCACGGAAACCAGTATGGCCGATTACTTAGTGGGACAAGTGGACCACATCGGCCGGGTCAAGGCACGCTTGCAGCCCGACACGTGGGATGATTTACTCGTGCCGATGAATGAGTGGGAGACTGAAGGGGCGACCTTGTCGTCACTGCGGTTGGACAACATCGTTGGGACCGGGTTTCATTTGTCCCGGCATCGTGCCAAGGAACTGATCGAAGGCGGCAAGGTTCGCCTGAACTGGGCGGAAACCCTGAAACCAGATTTTGAATTAGACGTCGCGGACATCGTTTCGGTCCGTGGCTTCGGTCGGATTCGGCTGGATGAAGTGGGCGGCCGCACCAAAAAAGAAAAAATTCGGGTCACCCTAGCGGTACTGCAGAAATAGATGTGGAGGGAACAGTGTAATGGTTTTAAGTCCATTAGATATTCACAATAAAGAGTTCGGCACCAAGATGCGCGGTTACAACGTTGACGAGGTCAATGATTTCTTGGATCAAGTCATCAAAGATTACCAAATCACGTTGAACCACAACAAAGAATTAGAGGAACAACTGGATGCGGCCAACGAAAAGCTCAAGTACTTCAACGACTTGAAGGATTCCTTGAACCAATCCATCTTAGTTGCGCAAGAGGCCGCCGATAAGGTCAAGGCCAACTCCCAAAAGGAATCGGAAATTATCATTCGCGAAGCCCAGAAGCAAAGTTCTGACATCGTTTCTGAAGCCACGAACAAGGGTAACCAGATCATGAATGAGGCATCCAAGCGTGCCAAGAAATTGGCCGTGGAGACCGACGATTTGAAGAAGAGCACGCGGGTCTTCCGCCAGCGCTTACAAGTCATGTTGGAAAGCCAATTGGAAGTGGTCAAGTCCAACGATTGGGACAGCTTGCTGAAGGAAGGCTCCATGTCCAGCTACGAAGAAATCAAGAAGGTCGTCGGCGACCGGCTTGACAACGAAGGGGCACAGGGCGTAAACTCAGAAGCATCCCAACCGGCGCAGGATCAAGCACCGGTCGCGGAAGCCCCCGTTACCGATAGTGGGGATGACAATGGGGAAACCGTTGTGATTTTCCCGGACAATGATCAACCACAATTTGATAAAGACAAACAATAGGCACTGAAAAAGGCGTCTCCTGAAAAGCAGGTACTAGCGAGTTAGCGACGGTGGAAGGCTAACACCCACGCTTTTTGGGAAGGTATCACTTTTGCAAGCCCTGCGGCTGAACCAACAGTAAGCCCCAGCGTGAACGGCACGTTACGTCGTTTGAGGGTGAGTCCCGGACACTTCCGGGGCGCACTAAATTTGGGTGGTACCACGAAAACGACTTCGTCCCTTGCGACGAGGCCGTTTTTTCTTTTGGCATCAGAAGTTGCCGCACGCTTTTCGGTGGCTGAACCCGGATTTGACGCCGCCCTCAGTTGTAACCAATAACGGGGCGCCTGGGGCGTTGTCGTGTCTGTTGTCGCTAGCGTCGAGCCGCCTGAATCCACTAGTGTGCCGGAGGCGGCCAGGGGTGGAGCCAGCTGTGTCGACGGTGTTGGCTGAGGTTTTGTCTCAGCCTACAGCGTGGGACGACTTGGGAGACTGGCGATTCGTGCCAGGCTTGCAAGCGAGCCGGAAGACCGTCCCTCAGGCTGGAGGCGTTCCCCAGAGCAGGCGGAACCCCTGGCAGCCGCAGGCAATGGTTTGGCCAATGGTGCCAGGCGGCAGACAGCACCACGAACAAAGACGGTCGGTTGACCGGTGAGCTGAGGCCGGATGGCTTGAGCTCACCGGTTCACCAACCGAGGAACAAAAATTTAAGGAGGAAACACGGTATGCGAGTGAAAGACACGCTTAACCTGGGTAAGACCAAGTTTAAAATGCGCGGAAATTTACCTGTCAAAGAAGTTGACCGGCAAAAGATCTGGGCTGAAAACAAGATCTACGAAGCCCGGCAAAAATTAAATGAAGGGAAACCGACCTTTATTCTGCACGATGGGCCGCCATACGCCAACGGTCCAATCCACATGGGCCACGCGATGAACAAGATCTCAAAGGATATCATCGTGCGTTTCAAATCCATGAGCGGCTACCGGGCACCTTACGTTCCTGGTTGGGATACCCACGGGTTGCCAATCGAACAACAATTGACTAAGGCCGGCTACGACCGCAAGAAGATGTCTACGGCCGAATTCCGTGACCTGTGCCGTGACTACGCGTTGAAGCAAGTAAACTTACAGCGTGACGGGTTCAAACGCTTGGGCGTTGCTGCCGACTGGAATCGACCTTACTTGACCCTGAAGCCAGAATTTGAAGCCGCTGAAGTGCGGGTCTTTGGTGAATTTGCCAAGCGTGGGCTGATCTACAAGGGCAAGCGGCCCGTTTACTGGTCATGGTCTTCCGAATCCGCCATGGCGGAAGCCGAAGTGGAATACCACGATGTGACTTCACCATCCGCGTTTTACGGGGAAAAGGTCATTGATGGCAAGGGCGTCTTGGATGACGAGACGTACCTGGTCGTCTGGACCACGACGCCTTGGACGATTCCAGGGTCTGAAGGGATCACCATCGACGCCGGGATCGAATACGCCGTCGTCCAACCCGCTGGCGAAGACCGGAAATTCGTCTTGGCCAGTGACCTGGTTGCCGAAAATGCCGAACGCTTTGGCTGGCAAGACGTGAAGGTCTTGAAGACCGTGATGGGCCAAGAGATGGAAAACATCATTGCCCAACACCCATTCATCGCCGACCGTAAGTTGGTCGTCATGTTAGGTGATTTCGTGACCACCGATTCCGGGACCGGGCTGGTGCACACCGCCCCAGGCTTAGGGGAAGATGACTTCAACGTCGGTAAGCTCTACAACCTGCCCGTCTTAGTCCCCGTTAACGATCAAGGGTACATGACCGCCGAAGCCGGCGAAGATTTTGATGGTGTGTTCTACGAAGATGCCAACCAAATTGCTTTGGACAAGTTAAAGGCCGCTAACGCCTTACTGAAGTACATGCCATACGAGCACAGTTACCCATTCGACTGGCGGACCAAGAAGCCGGTTATTTTCCGGGCAACGCCACAGTGGTTCGCATCCGTCGACAAGATTCGTGATGAGATCTTGGCCAGCTTAAAAGACGTGAAGTTCCAACCAGATTGGGGCAAACGGCGGTTGGCCAACATGATCAAGGACCGGGGCGACTGGGTCATTTCCCGGCAACGGGTCTGGGGTGTGCCGCTCCCAATCTTCTACGGTGAAGACGGCGAGGCCATTATCACGCCAGAAACGGTCAACCACGTGGCTGACTTGTTTGGCAAGTACGGGTCCAACATTTGGTTCAAACGTGACGCCAAGGACCTCTTACCAGAAGGCTTTACCAGCGAACACTCACCAAATGGCGAATTCACCAAGGAAACTGATATCATGGATGTTTGGTTTGACTCCGGTTCGTCTCACCAGGGTGTCCTGGCCGAACGCGACTACCTAGATTTCCCGGCTGACCTTTACCTGGAAGGTTCCGACCAATACCGGGGCTGGTTCAACTCGAGTCTGATCACGAGTGTGGCCGCGACCGGCAAGGCGCCTTACAAGCAGGTCGTTTCGCAAGGGTTTACGTTGGACAAGGACGGTCACAAGATGTCCAAGTCTATCGGAAACACGATTGCGCCGGATGACATCATCAAGAAGATGGGGGCCGACATCGTGCGCCTCTGGGTCACTTCCGTGGATACTTCCGCCGATGTGCGGGTCTCAACGGAATCCTTCGTGAAGATCTCCGACAGCTACAAGAAGTTGCGGAACACGATGCGTTACCTGTTGGCCAACACCAGCGACTTTGATCCGGAAAAAGACGCAGTGGCCTTTGACCAATTGGCAGCAGTGGACCGCCACATGCTGTACAAGTTGAACGCCTTTACCAAGAGCGTGGAAGACCACTACAATAACTTTGACTTTCTGAACATCTACAAGGAATTGATCAATTTTGTCGTCAGCGACTTGTCTGCCTTTTACCTGGACTTTGCCAAGGATGTCTTGTACATCGAGGCCGAGAACAGTCCAGCCCGGCGCTCAATGCAAACGGTCTTCTACCAAATTGCGGTTAGCTTAACCAAGCTGATCACGCCAATCCTGCCGCATACGGCCGAAGAAATCTGGGGCTTCTTGAAAGAACCCGAAGACTTCGTCCAATTGGCTGAAATGCCAGCCGTACTGGACATGGATGACGCTAATGAAATCGAAGATGACGAACACAAGTCTGCCTGGGATCATTTCATGAACCTGCGGAGCCACGTCTTGAAGGCGTTGGAAGAAGCTCGGGATGCGAAATTGATTGGGAAGGCCGCCGAAGCCCATCTTGATCTGTACGTCGATGATGAGACCCAAGCCTTGTTGGACAAGTTAGACATCAACGTCCAACAAATTCTCCTGGTTTCTGGCTTAGACATCGCCAAGTTGGCGGATGCCCCAGCCGACGCGTTGACTTTCGACCACGTGGCTGTGAAGGTAACGCCAGCGGCTGGTGAGGTCTGCGAACGCTGCCGGTTGGTCAAGGAAGACGTTGGTAGTGATTCGGACTACCCACACTTCTGTGCCCGCTGCGCCGCTATCGTTCGGGCCAACTACCCAGAAACGGCAACTGAAGGTTTCGAAGAAAAATAAGCACTAGCGAAATGCCGACTACCAGTCCTTGGTGGCCGGCATTTTTGTTGGCACCATTGCGGGGTCTGTCCGCCTTGCCAATGGTGTAAACCCGTTGCCTGCGGCTGCCAGGGGTTCTGCCTGCTATGGGGGACGCCTCCAGCCTGAGAGGCGGTCTTCCGGCTCGCTTGCAAGCCTCGCCAAAACCGCGAGTCTTTCAAGTCGCCCCACGGTGTAGGCTGAGAAAAAACCTCAGCCAACACCGTCGACACAGCTGGCGCCACCCCTGGCGACCTCCGGCATGGTTGTGCGTTGCTCAATTGACACGGTTGCGGATTTGTCTGCGGTGTCAGTGTTGTTGACCACCACTACAGTAGCCGATAGTTCGCTAGAGATGAGTTCAGCTGTGGGAGTGCCCTTAGCGGCGCGGGTTTCGGCGCTTAGGGAACTGGCGTCTTTGAGACGGGCTTTTCGGCTCAAAGCGAGGTGGCGAGACCGTCCTTTGGCTCGCCCCGTCCGCCCTCAGCGTTCCAACTCATCTCTAGCGAACGGCAAGGCGGCCAGCTAAACTAGTGTGGCAACCGTAGGCGTCTAGCGAGATGAGTGCAGCATTTTCGCGCAACGTCAGGCAGGATGAGGATAACTATTTTAAAAGGAAATGCGAAGTGGAGGACCATTGTTTGCGGTCGACTGGTCAAGCGAGTATAATTTGGACTATGTATGGGAGGAATCAAGCATGTTAACCGGAAAAGTAAAGAGTTACAGTGAACAACGCGGTTTTGGGTTCATCACCACGCCCGCAGACGGCGACGTGTTCGTGTACTACACGGCCATTGTCGGTGAAGGGTTCAAGAAGCTTGAAGCGGGCCAAACCGTGCAATTTGTGATTGTTCAAGGCATGCGTGGTCTCCAAGCGGCAAAAGTTACCCCCGTAGTGACGGGAAGTAGCGAGGAGGCGGAATGATGGATTTGGAAGAACACGTTGAATCAACGGAAGAATTGTATGATGGTGTCATCGTAAAGCTGGAACGCCAACAGGTGCGGCTGCCCAACGGTGACACCGCGACGCGAGAAATCGTGCGGCATGCCGGGGCCGTGGGCATTTTAGCCCTGACCGCTGACAATAAAATGATTTTGGAACGGCAATGGCGGGCGCCTATCGCGGCCACCACGCTGGAGATTCCCGCTGGTAAATTGGACAGTCGGGATGCGGACAACGTGGAACACGCCGTGATGCGTGAGCTCAACGAAGAGATTCGGTATCAACCGGGCAATTTAAAACGAATTACCGGTTTTTATTCCAGCGTTGGGTTTTCTGATGAATACATGACGCTCTTTTTGGCAACCGATTTAAAGCCGGTCACGACGGAATTACCGCGTGACCAAGGTGAAAACCTGGAGCTTTTAACGGTCACCAAAGACCAGGCCAAGGCTATGATCGACAGCGGCGAAATCAACGACGCCAAGACGATTACGGCCATCTATTACTGGCTATTACAGAAGTAGGTGACAGCAATGCGTCCAGATGACGAGCAAGACAGTCAACAACCCAAGACCCGCGCGGATTACCGCCGGGAACAGGAACGCGCCGAAAGGGAGTTCCAAGAACGCGACCGCAAGCGGGTCCAGGTCGAAAAGGAATACGCCCGCAACCACGGTGGGGACCAACCAGACGAAGAGGACAACGGCAGCGAACAGCGCATCAGTCCGGCCGACAGTAAACAAAATCGGCTCAAGCGGCGCCTCAACTGGGCCATCTTCTGGTTGGTTCTCCTGATCGTGGCTGTGTATTTGATCCTGTTCTTTTTAGACTAAAGATTAGGATGATATTAGCGATATTAGCTGCCGCCTACCGTTGCGCGAAAATGGGCTGGAACGCGGGGTCGAGCCAAAGAGCGGTCTCGCCCTCGCTTTGAGCCGGGAACCACGTCTCAAAGACGCCAGTTTGCTAAGCGGCATGAATCGTGCCACTAAGAAACTCCCACGGCTGAGCCCATTTTCGCTCCACTCTCGGCTACAGTAGTACTCACCGATAATGTTAGACCAACAATCGGTGAGCCACGCCGGCAGCCATGACTGTCCCGATTTGACTGTCAGCATCCCATCGTGCCGGCGGAGGTCAGGGGTGGAGCCAGCTGTGTCGACGGTGTTAGCTGGCGTCTTTTGCCGGCTTACAGCGTGGGACGACTTTGGAGACTGGCGGGTTTTGCCAGCCTTCAAAGCGAGCCGGAAGACCGCCCCCTCAGGCTGGAGGCGTTCCCCATAGCAGGTGGAACCCCTGGTAGCCGCAGGCAATTGGCGAGGCCTGCGCTATCGGTTCGCGTAACGGCAGGCGGAATACTAGAACAGTATAAAAAATGAAAAGACAAAACGAATAGGAGTGGACACAAGACATGACATTTGGCATTCTCTGCGCCATGGAAGAAGAAATCAAGGAACTGCACGAAGCACTCGATAACGCCCAAACGACCAGCATTCACGGGTTGGAATTTTATCAAGGGACCATTCACAATCAAAACGTGGTCTTAGTCCGGTCCGGTATTGGTAAAGTCGAAGCCGGTTTGACCACGGCCTTACTGATTACCCAATTTGACGTGGACCTCGTCATCAACTCCGGTTCCGCTGGGGCCTTGGCACCAGACTTGAACATTGGCGACGTGGTGGTTTCCACCGAAACGGCCTACCATGATGCCGATGCGCGGGCCTTTGGCTATGAATACGGCCAATTGCCGCAACAACCGGCGCGGTTTGAAGCGTCCAAAGAATGGGGCGAAAAGATCGTGGCGGCTGCGGCCAACACGGGCTTGAAGACCAAGTTGGGCCTGATCGTGTCTGGGGACCAATTCTTAAACAGTTCCGAGACCATCAAGGACATCATGGGGCATTTCCCAGATGCCTTGTCCGGTGAAATGGAAGGGGCCGCCGTGGGTCAAGTAGCACACCAATTTGACGTGCCGTACGTTGTGGTCCGGGCCATGTCCGATAACGCCGACAACGATTCCGGCGTAAACTTTGATGATTTTATTATTGACGCGGGGCACCGCTCTGCACAAATGTTACTGGCCTTGCTAGCAGCACAGAACTAGCACAGGTCCATTCAGGAGGTTTTTAGGGTGCAAGAGATTCACATTGATAACAGTAATGCCGTCCGGGAAATCTACCTGGACAACGCGGCCACCACACCGATGGCCCCGGAGGTTTTAAATGAGATGGTCGATAAGATGGCCAACGTCTACGGTAACGCCTCAACGCTGTACGGCTTAGGTCGTCAGGCGCACACGGTCATGGAAAACAGCCGCCAGGTGATTGCTAAGAGCATCAACGCGGCGCACGATGAGGAGATCATCTTCACCAGTGGTGGGAGCGAAAGTGACAATACGGCGATCACCCAAACGGCGATGGCTCGCCAAAATTTGGGCAAGCATATCATCACCACGGCCATCGAGCATGAGGCGGTCTTGCGGCCACTCCATGCCTTAGAGGAACAAGGCTTTGACGTGACCTACCTGCCCGTTGACGAGCACGGGCGCATCAGCCTGGATGATTTCAAGGCCGCCTTGCGTGACGACACGATTCTCGTGACCATCATGATGGGCAACAACGAGGTCGGCAGTCGGATGCCGATCCATGAAATTGGTGAGATTTTAAAGGACCACCAGGCTTGGTTCCACACCGATGCCGTGCAGGCCTACGGGTCCTTGGACATCGACGTGCAACGCGACCACATCGACATGTTGTCGACGTCCGCACACAAGATCAACGGTCCCAAGATGATCGGCTTTTTGTACAAGCGCGAAGGGGTCAACTTCCCTAGCTTGATCAAGGGGGGCGACCAAGAAGAAAAGCGGCGGGCCGGGACTGAAAACGTACCAGCCATTGCCGGTATGGCGGTCGCCGCTAAGCTGTTGACACCGGAAGTCAAGGCCGAAAAACGAGCGCGCTTCCACGGCTTTAAGGAACAAGTCGTTCAAGGCCTCAAGGATAACGGCGTTGATTTTGAAATCAATGGCTCATTGACCGGTGACAACTTGGAACACGTCTTGAACATTTGGATCAAGGGCATTTCAACCTATGTGATGCAAACGAACCTGGATCTGGCGGGCATTGCCGTGTCCGGCGGGTCGGCCTGCACGGCGGGCTCCATCGAACCGTCACACGTGTTGACCGCCATGTTTGGCGAAGACAGTCCCCGGATTGCCGAGTCGATTCGGTTATCCTTTGGGAGCCAAACGACTAGCGCTGACATCGACGCTTTCGTGAAGAACGTGAGTGCCATCGTTCAGCGACTTTCAAAGACAGAGGTGAAGTAACATGTTGTTTGAAAAAGAAATGAAGGTTACGGGGGATACGGATACCTACGTGTTACACCCCAACATCAAGCCGTACGCGTTGAAGGATGTCGGTTTTCAAGTCTCAAACGCCGGCAACTACACGCTGGAACGCTCGGTCGACCCGACGTCACCGTACAACAAGAACCAAATGCTCAAGGTGGTCGTGGCCAAAGACCTCAGCGGCTTCAAGATGTCTACCACTAACGCCTCAGGCAACGCCCGCGTCAACATCTTCAAGGGTTCTCATGCCGAGGGTAACGTGGAACAATACCACTTTATCTTACAAAACTTGATTGACCGCGAAATTTTAAAGAAAAAAGATTAGCGCCAACTAAAAAATTGCTTGTCAGGGATTAACCGCTGACAGGCAATTTTTTGCTTTCTGATAATATGGGCTGATGACAACTTCCCCCGGCTTGAAGATTGTAGAGACCAGTGCTGACTGATGCCAGGCATTCCACAAATCGGGCTGCCTGCTCAGATACGTCGTCGCCATTCTTCGTCTGTAAGAGTGGCCGATGATTAGATTTGGGCAAGCATGGCGACGGCTGCCAACCAGTAACAACTGATCCGGCTAATAGCTGTCGGCGTTGGTGAGATGCGCTCACTTAGCCGAGAGTGGAGCGAAAATGGGCTCAGCCGTGGGAGTTCCCTTAGCGGCGGGTTGTGCCACTTAGGGAACTGGCGTCTTTGAGACGTGGTTTCCGGCTCAAAGCGAGGGCGAGACCGTTCTTTGGCTCGACCGGTCCGCCCACCGTGTTCCAGCCCATTTTCGCGCAACGGTAGGCGGCCATATAGCCCCGGGTATCGCCAGAAGGCTCAGTTAGCGGAGACGTAGCGCAGTAGGCCCCGGCGCCATTCCCAATAGGAAAAAACCAGTAGGACACCGGTCACCAGCGCCGACCATGCGAGTAGCCAGCTCGGCCGGTTGTGGCCGAACTGTGCCGGCACGTTGGTGATGGCCAGTGAGGGGATGACCCACAAGAAGAATTGTTGTAACAGCCGCGGGTAGATTTTCGCTGGTCGGGCCGACGCGGACATGAGGTATTCGGGCAACCCGTCTAGCGCCGTCATGCCGTCGATCCAAAAGGCGGCGGTCACGACGATTTGATTGAGGGCAAAGACGAAGGCCACGCCCACGATGACGGCTGCCAGATACCCCAGCAGGTTCAGTGGGGTCGGCTGGAGTTTCAGGAGAATTCCCACTTCAATGACCGCCGTCAGGACCAGGGTCACCAGCGAGGGGAAGTCAACCCGGTAGCTGGCGTGGAACCAATAGGCATTTACGGGCCGCAATAGCGAATAGTCCAGGTTGCCATCTAGGATTTGGTCGACCAGGTCTTCGTGCCCGGCGACGAAGAGAAATTGGTACAGGTAGCTGATCAGGTTGGCGGTCGTAATCAGATTCAGGTAATCCAGAAAATTCCAGCCGTAAATGGTGGGGGTAAACGAGAAGTACACGCCCCCGGTGACGAGTTCGATGACGTAAAATAAGATACCAAAGATGGCAGTCAACACGGCCGTGAACCGATAGGACAGGGTTTCCGCCAGGCTTTGGCTGACTAGGATACGATAGATTTTAACCATTAACTGCCGACCCCCTCATAGGTACGAATGCCGTGACGCCACAACACTTTAATGACGACTACCGCCAGGACTAACCACCCCGCGGCCATCGCCAAATCGATGGATAGCTGGTGAACCGAAAGCTTGCCCAGCAAGAGTAAGGTCAGCTGGTTACCCGCTAAGGCAAAGGGGTTGAGCGCCACCCACCGCCAAGCGCTCGGCAAGATTTGTAGCGGAAAGGCTTGGCCGCCGAGCAGTAAGAACAGGGCGTTGAGGACCGGTCGCAAAGGCCAGACCTGGACCAGCCAGAAGCTGATCAGACTGACGCCAGAGATCAAAGAAAAAAACATGACGTAGGTGAGGATGATCAGGCCCAGACTGGCAAGTCCGTAGCCCCAGCTGCGGTGAAAGACGGGACTAATGAAAGCGATGGCCAGGCCGTAGATGATTAGGTACGGAGTGGCCTGGCCGACGTAGGTCCAGAAGCTTTGCCGAAAGTAGTTGATTGGCCGCAGTAACATGACGGACAAGTTGCCATTACGAATCAAGGCGCTCAGGGTGAAAATGGGACTAGCCGAGAAGATCAGGGCCAAGACGTTGACCACCGCCAGGTAGACGACCATTTGGGAGGACCCGATGCCGGCGACGTTGTCCTGGCCACTGAAGCGGTAGACGGCCAACCACATGAAGCTGGCCACGGCGATTTCCACGCCCACGGTGAGCAGCCGTAACACCAGGTTGCCGCGGTAGGTTAACGTGGTGGTCAAGGCATTTTGAAACGTTTGCCAATAACTCATGGCGCCACCTCCTGGGAAAAGAGTTGGGTCAAAATGTCGTCCAGGTTACCGTTACGCCGGTGGACGCTGAGGATGTGCTGCGGGTCGATGGGTAGCGTCGTCAGGGCAGCTGCATCGACCAGGTAATGACTGTCAGCCACTTGCGTCACGTGCGCGGGGAGCGTGGTCAGCGGTACGTCGGTCACGACTTCCAAGGTGGCGGCCGATGCGTATTGAGCAATCAACCCATTGGGCGTGCCCTCGAAGATCTTGCGGCCGTGGTTGATGACGGCGACCCGTTGTGCCAGCGCCTCAATGTCCTTGGTATTGTGGCTGGTCAAGATGATGGTCATCTGGGTGTCTCGGTTGAGCTGTTGCAAGAAGCGGTAGATGTTGGCTTGGCTACTGACGTCGATGCCAATGGTCGGCTCGTCGAGAAATAAGATCTCGGGGGTGTGGATCAGCGCACAGATCAGTTCAAATTTGATGCGCTGCCCCAAGGACAACTTGCGCACGGGGACCTTCAGCTGAGCGGTCACGGCCAGTTGGTCGGTGAGAAAAGCCAGCCAGTCGGTGAACCGGTCATGGGGTACCTGGTAGATCTCACGCAAGAGCACCAGTGTGTCCAACGGCGGCAGGTCCCACGCCAGCTGACTCTTTTGGCTGAGCATCACGCCGATGCGGCGCAAAAAGGCCGGGCGTTTTTGAAAGGGGTGCTGGTCGTCTAACAACTGTAGCGACCCGGCACGGACGGGCAAGATGCCGGTCATCAATTTGATCAGCGTCGTCTTACCCGCTCCGTTGGCGCCCAGGAGGCCGAGAATTTCGCCCGGCGCTACCTGTAAGGATACGTTTTGAACGGCGGGCACGCGCTGTTTTTGCCGGTGAAATAAATCGTGCCAGCTGCCACTAAGGCCGCTTTGTTTGGTATAGGTCACGTAATCAAAACTGACGTGATCGATGGTAATGATGGGTTCTGTCACGGGAATCGCCTCTAATTAATTACTAATTGAATTTTAATATATTTTTAACTATACACCTTTGTCCTGGGGGTGGTCAATTTGCCCTGGAAAATGTCGCGCTAAGGGACCAATTGGTGATAAGAAACGCCAGGCTTGCAAAAGCAGGGCAAAATGGGTAAACTAGGCCATACTGGATTTATGCGACCTTCAAATCGTAGATTCTCCAGAATCTGAGAGAAATGATGGTGATATCATGCAGGACAACAGCCAAACACGGGTTGTCGTTGGTATGAGTGGCGGGGTCGATTCCTCCGTTGTCGCTTTGCGCTTGAAGCAGCAGGGCTACGACGTGATCGGCGTCTTCATGAAGAATTGGGACGATACGGACGAGAATGGTGTTTGTACCGCCACGGAAGACTACAAGGACGTAGCCAAGGTTGCCTCACAAATCGGCATTCCTTACTACTCCGTCAACTTTGAAAAGGAGTACTGGGACCGTGTGTTCACGTACTTCTTGGATGAGTACAAAAAGGGTCGGACGCCGAACCCAGACGTTATCTGCAACAAGGAGATCAAGTTCAAGGCCTTCTTGGACTACGCCTTGGAGTTGGGGGCCGACTACATCGCAACGGGGCACTACGCTCAGTTGACGCGTGATGAGAACGGGGATGCGCACTTGATGCGCGCCGTTGACCAGAATAAGGATCAGACTTACTTCTTGAGCCAGCTCTCCACGGAGCAGTTGGATCGGGTCATGTTCCCAATCGGTGACTTGGTCAAGCCCCAGGTCCGTGAGATTGCTAAGGAAGCCGGTTTGGCCACCGCTGATAAGAAGGATTCCATGGGAATCTGCTTTATCGGTGAAAAGGGTCACTTCAAGGACTTCTTGAACACCTACTTGCCAGCCAAGCCCGGCAAGATGATGACCGTCGACGGTGAGGTCAAGGGTGACCACGCCGGATTGATGTACTACACGATCGGTCAGCGTCGCGGCTTAGGTATTGGTGGCGACGGCGAAGATAACGAGCCTTGGTTCGTGATTGGGAAAGACTTGACCAAGAACATTTTGTACGTGGGCAAGGGTTACCACAATCCGCATCTGTACGCGACGCATCTGTCGGCCTCAGACATTCACTGGGTCAACACGATCGACCGCGGCAGTGACTTCCACTGCACGGCCAAGTTCCGTTACCGGCAAAAGGATACCGGCGTGACCGTTCACCTGAGCGAGGACGGCCAGCAGGTCACCGTTAAATTCGACGATCCCGCCCGGGCCATCACGCCTGGTCAGGCCGTTGTCTTCTACAATGGCGACGAGTGCTTGGGGAGCGCCATCATTGACGCTGCTTACAACAAGGACCGTGAGTTACAGTTAATCTAAATCGTTAAAATGAGAGCCTGATCAGCTGGCAGTGTGCCGGTTGGTCAGGCTCTTTTGGCGTGGACCACGATATGCGCCGTATTGGCCGCCTTACCGTTACGTGAAACTCCAGGCTGGAACGCTGGGAGACGCCCCGAGCCAAAGTGCGGTCTCGGCGCTTGCTTTGAGCCAGAAGTTCACTGTCTCAAAGTCACCAATTTATCAGCAAAGCCCACTGACAAATTCCCCGGCTGAGCCTGGATTTCACTTCACTCACGGCTAGATGGAAGACGCACCGCGATAATTGGCTTAACCCGCCATTTTAGACGATGTTAGCGCCGTTACTAGTGGCAGTCACAAACTGTGGTGACAATGGTTTCTAAAAGAATGGTTAAGAACTAGACGATGGGGGTTACCAAAGGCCGTTTGATTTCGTTAGTAAACGTGTGGGCACAAACTGGACGGTGACCAGAATCTCCTGGCGCAATACCGCTAACAGTGTGACGTTAGGTGGATTGTTGCCGTTAACCACTACCGTAGCCGAGAGCCTGCTGGATATGAGTTCAGCTGTGGGAGTTCCCTTAGCGGCGTGGTCCATGGCGCTTAGGGAACTGGCAAGTTGGAGACGTGCTCTATCGGCTCCAACTTGAGGGCCAAGACCGCACTTTGGCTTGGGCCGGCGCCCTCAGCGTTCCAACTCATATCCAGCAGGCGGTAGGCGGCCCGTATCCGCCGTGTGACCATTACCAACGCCATGTCGTAGCCAAGGGCAAAATTTTTCGCCGAAATTTGCCGTTTTCCGGCCAGTTCCTTTGAAAACCCAGCGAAAACTGGCATAATATAGACTATGTGACTTCACGGAAAGGACGGCAACAATTTTGAAACTATACTTTATTCGTCATGGCAAGACGCAGTGGAATCTGGAAGGCCGCTTTCAGGGCGCCGGCGGGGATTCGCCGCTGTTGCCGGAAAGCTACCAGCAGATGGTGCAAGTCGGCCAGTTCTTAAAGGACACGCCATTCACGCACGCCTACGCTAGTCCCATCAAGCGCGCGCGGGTCACGGCCCAACACGTCATCAAGGAGCTGGGCCAACAGGTGCCGTTAACGCTGGTTAGCCGCCTGGAAGAGTTCCACCTAGGACAGATGGAGGGGATGGCCTTTGACGACGTCAGCAAGCAATTTCCGGCCGAATTAGACGCCTTTCGCAACCATCCGGACCAATACGACGCTGCTAAGATTGGTGGCGAAACGTTTACCCAGGTCATTGACCGCATGACGCCCGCCATCCAAAAGATTGTGGCCGCCAACGCCGCCCCGCAAGATAACGTCTTGATTTTTAGCCACGGGGCCGCCCTCAACGCCGAGATCAATGGCTTATTGGGCACGCCACTGGCTGATTTGCGGAAACGCGGTGGTCTGCGCAATACCAGCGTGACCATTTTAGAGACGCAAGACGGGCAGCATTACGATTTGGTCGACTGGAACGACACCAGCTTTTTGACGGCGAAACCCACGGCAACGGATGCGATTTAGGTGATAAAATGACAGAGAAGAAAATTGACCGCCAAGCAGAAAAGGCAAAATCAGAACAGTTGGTCCACCAATTGGTTCAGCGCATTGACACCCATCCTGGCGATGCGGACGCTTATTACGAACTGGCAACGGTGTTGGTGGACTTGAAGTCCTACGCCCAAGCCGAGGAACTCTTAATGAAGGCGCTGGGCCTGTTCGACGCCCAACCCGCCACGGTAGCGAAGTTGCGCTACGGCCTGGGTAACGTGTACTACGCTGCGCAGGACTATCCCAAGGCCATTCAACAGTTTGACCAGTTGGACGACCAGTGGAAGGGCGCCGGTTACTTGATGCTGGCCCAAAGTTACATGGCTAACGGTGACCACAAGCGGGCGCTGGCCTTTGCGTTGACCGCATTGGGAAGCCAGCCCAAAGACGAGGCGACCCTTCAGGTTATGGCCGAAAACCTGTTGGCCCTGGGCAACATGGCCCAAGCCGCACAATATTACGACCAAGTCTTGGCCTTAGACCCGCAGAACGGCCACGCGCAATTTGACCGCGGGCTGGTCGCCATGGTCCAGGGGGAAGCCTACCAGGACTACTTCGCACGCGCCAAGCAATTGGATCCCACTTATTTTGAAAAAGGCCAAAAGCGCTTGGCCGACATCGAACGCTTCGTGCAAGCACAGCGGCAACCTAAAGACCCGTCGTAAAGGAGAGACTAGCAGATGGCAACCGAATCACTCAATTTATTTGCGGATGAGACGAAGCAGGCCGATTACGTGGTCGGCACCGTCAGTGCGGTCTTTTTTGCCAGCAACGACAGCTTTTACAAGGTGATGCTGGTCAAGGTGTCCGAGACCAGCTTAGACTGGCACGAAGACGAAATCGTGGTGACCGGGAACTTCGCCGACATCAAGGACGACGTGACGTACCGGTTCACCGGCAAACGCGTGGAGCACCCCAAGTACGGTGTGCAATTTCAGGCGGATAATTACCAAAACGAGACGCCAACTACCCGTAGCGGCGTTGTGGCCTACCTCAGTGGCGAAGACTTTCCTGGCTTGGGCAAGAAGACGGCCGAAAAGATCGTGGACGCTTTAGGGACCAACGCGATTGAAAAAATCTTGAACGATTCGGCCGTGCTCCAACCGCTGGGCTTGTCGGCCAAGGTCTCCGCCACGCTGGTCAGTCAGCTTCAGACCAACAACGGCATGGAGCAGATCATCATCGGCCTTAACGGTTACGGCTTCGGCAGTACTCTGGCGGCGGCCATTTACAACCGGTATCAGGAAAAGACGCTCGACGTCATTCACGAAAATCCCTACCAATTGGCCGAGGACATCAACGGGGTCAGCTTTCGGCGGGCCGACCAGATTGCCACGCAACTGGGGTATGCGGCTGATAAGCCGGAACGCTTGCAGGCGGGGCTGTTACAAACGCTCAACGACCTGTCGGTGGCCAATGGGGACACCTATACCACGGCCAAACCGTTGCTGGCCAACGCCTTGAGCCTGTTGGAAAATGCCCGCAACGTGCGGCTCGACCCCAGCAAGTTGGCCGACCAACTGCTCGAATTAGCCAAGCAACAAAAAGTGGTCGGCGATGACCAGCGCATTTATTTGAAATCCCTCTATGACGCGGAATGGCAGGTCGCCGAACACCTCCAACGGCTCTTGAAGGGCGATGACACGCCGGCTGAGTTTACTGAAGACGCGATTCATAAGCAATTACGCATTGTCGAAAAACAAAACGACATCGTGTACGACGAGTCGCAAACCGCCGCGCTGACCGCCGCCATCCAGGCTAAGGTCATGTTACTGACGGGGGGTCCCGGGACCGGGAAGACCACCATCATTCGCGGCCTGGTCAACCTGTACGCACGATTGCACGAGGTCTCGTTAGACATCAACGAATACAAGGACAAACCATTCCCGATTCTGTTAGCAGCGCCGACGGGTCGGGCCGCCAAGCGCATGAGTGAGTCGACCGGCTTACCGGCCAGCACGATTCACCGGCTCTTGGGGTTGACGGGACGCGAGGCCGAACCCGATGAGGCGGCAACCAACGACTTAGAGGGTGGCCTGTTGATCATCGACGAGGTCTCCATGGTCGACGTGTATCTGATGAAGACGCTGTTGAAGGCCGTGCCGATTGGTATGCAGGTCATTTTAGTGGGCGATAAAGATCAGCTGCCTTCCGTGGGGCCGGGCCAGGTCTTTCACGACCTGTTGGCCAGCGACCAACTGCAGAAGATTCAGCTGGATACGATCTACCGGCAGGGGGATGGCTCGTCCATCATCCCACTGGCCCACGCCATCAAGGCGGGCCGGCTACCGGCGGACTTCACGCAAAACCAAAAGGACCGCTCGTTCATTGCCTGTCACGCCAATCAGGTGGAAAATGTCATCGACCAAATCGTGGGCAAGGCTCACGCCAAGGGCTTCAGCGCCAGTGATATTCAGGTGCTGGCGCCCATGTATCGCGGCTCGGCCGGCATTGACCGGTTGAACGTGGTGCTCCAAGACATTTTGAATCCGAAAAAATCCGAACGCCAAAAGGAAGTTATCTTCCGTAATCAAAAATTCCGCATTGGCGACAAGGTCTTGCACCTGGTCAACAGTCCGGAAAATAACGTGTTTAACGGCGATATCGGCGTCATCACCGGGATCGATTTGGCCAACGACAAGCACAGTAAGGCCAAGAGTGACCAATTGACGATTGCCTTTGAACAGACCGAGGTCACCTACGCCAAGAACGACTGGAACCGGCTGACGCTGGCCTACTGCATGTCGATCCACAAATCGCAGGGGTCCGAGTTCAAGATGGTCATCCTGCCGATGGTCGGTCAATACAACCGCATGCTCCAGCGAAACCTGCTGTACACGGCGGTGACCCGGGCGGCCGACATGTTGATTCTGATCGGTGAACCGCAAGCCTTTGAGGCCTGTGTCACCAATCTGTCCGTCAACCGGCACACCACGCTGACGACGCGCATCCAAACGGTCCTGGACCCGGATGGCGCGGCTGCGGCCCCCAAAAAGGCGAAGGCAACGCCAGAGGCTGATGATGGCGTAGCAACTGACGCATCGCCTGATGCAGCAGCGGCGACGACCCCCACGGCTACCGAAACACCAGCATCGAACACGCCTAAGGATTACCGCTTGACGCCAGAACTGGTGTTGAGCCGCCAAATCGACCCCATGATCGGCATGCAAGGCGTGTCGCCGCAACAGTTTATGCCAACGGCGTCGCAAGGTTAGTGTTGGTTGCCGTAACGATGGGATGCCAATACCTAAAATTGGTGAAACTAGGCGTCTGCGTCAGCCAGCGTGTCAACCCATATTTGGCGAACGGTAGGCGACCAGGTCGTGTTGTGAGGCTGTAGACGACTATTTTTGATACCGTGAGTTGCATGATCACAATAGTTCCAGCTGATTTTCGTCTTTCCACTTTCAACTTTTAGCGCTTAATCTAAAGACAATCAGAAAATCGCGGTGCCAACCGTTGCGTTTCCAAGAAAAGATTGCGATAATAAGAACAGAAAATAGATGAATTTTGTGGTGATCCCACAGGGAGGCTGTTATGGCAGAACACGTCGAAGCTGGTAGAATGAAAGTCTTTGCGTTGAATTCCAACCGTCCACTCGCAGAAAAGATTGCGAAGGCGGCCGGGGTGGAACTGGGCAAGGCGACAATCAAGCATTTTAGTGACGGTGAGATTCAGATCAGTATTGACGAAAGTATCCGGGGGGATGAATTGTTCCTGATTCAATCCGTTTCCGATCCCGTGAACACGAACCTGATGGAACTGTTGATCATGGTGGATGCCGCACGGCGGGCAAGCGCAGAAAAAATCAACGTGGTCGTCCCGTACTACGGTTACTCACGGGCCGACCGCAAAGCGCGGTCCCGCGAACCCATCACGGCCAAGTTGATTGCGTCGTTGATGCAAATGGACGGTGTCAACCGGGTCATTGCGTTGGACCTGCACGCGGCTCAGCTGCAAGGCTTCTTCGATATTCCGGTTGACCACCTGCAAAGTGACCGGTTATTGACCAGCTACTTTGAAGAAAACACCGGTCTGGCGGACGAAGACATCGTCGTGGTGGCACCTGATCATGCCGGTGTGAGTCGGGCCCGGCGGCTGGCTGAATTGTTGGGCGCACCGATTGCGATTATCGACAACCGTTCCGATACGGAAAATGCCGCTCATCCAGAAGCGGTGATTGGGGATGTGCAGGGCAAACACGCCATTTTGGTCGATGACATCATTGACACGGCCATCCGGATCACGGTGTCTGCCGATGCCTTGAAGAAGGCTGGTGCCGCCGACGTTTACGCGGCCGCCACACACGCCGTCTTGTCCGGTGACGCGACCCAACGCATCAACGAATCCGTGTTGAAGAAGGTCGTCATTACCGACTCGATTCAATTACCAGAGGACAAACAAAGCGATAAATTTGCCATCATGTCTGTCGGTGAGATGTTCGGTAAGGCCATCGATCTGATTTACCATGAAGAACCCGTCGACTCTTTGTTTACCAAGGTGCCCGGTCGGCAAAAGCAATAAATTAAAGTGATAGCGGCATCAGCGCCTCCCAAGGGATAGCGTTGATGCCGTTATTTTTGTGGGCTCAGATTGTGGCGGGTGCCAAAGAAATGGGCACCACGGGGCGTTGTTTCGCAAACTTATCAAACCGCGGGGGGAGCTGCGTTTCCGTGAAGAAAGGACTAGGATGTGGATACAAAATGTCGTCAGTCAACCAGTGGTCTTGGGTGAGGAGTCGGTAGGCTAGACGGCATCATGCGTTGGTTAAGCAAAAGAAGGTGATCGTCGTGTTGCATCAAAGTGATTTTAGAAACATCTTCATCGGGCGTTCTATCAGTAATGCTGGGGACAGCGTCTACGGAATTGCCTTGGGCTGGTACTTCATCCAGTTTAAAGCGGGGACGATTCTATTAGGCATCTTGGAGTTCGTGGTCTTACTGCCCAGTTTGTTTTCGGGCGGTACATTGATCGATACGCCAAAAAGACGATTTTAATCGTGTGTGAAATTGGTCAGGCACTGTGCGTTAGTGGTGTCGCCGTAGCCATGGTCATCTTTCGCCAAAATCCGGGGGTCATCCTCGGACTCTCGTTTCTGTCGGCGATGTTTGGGGTCAATTCTTACCCGACGCAAGATGCTCTCTTACCCCAAATTATTAGCCAAAAAGAATTGCCCCAAGCCGCGTCATACATGGCGTTTGCTTACAATGGGGTGAGTTATTTCTTTAACGCCCTGACCGGATTCATTCTGCACGTCTTTTCAGTCCTGTCGTTGGTCGTGACAGACGTTTTGACGTTCTTAGTGAGTGCCTGTTTCTTTGGCAGATTGAAACACAACCAGGCGGATACGACCACGGCTAAAACGGAAGTGAAGGCGGGCCGTACTGACTGGAGCACCGGTTTCAAAGTGATTCTGCGGCGACCATCCTTAGTAATTCTTACGGTTTTTACGGTCATCATGAACTTTCTCTTTGGCGGCCTCGATGTGTATCAGGTCCTCTTAGCGAAACGAATGGGTAGCCCCCAATATTTAGGCTTACTGGAGTCCTTTAGTGCGATTGGCATCTTGGTGGGGTCGACGGTCTTGGCGAACTGGTTAAGTCGCAAATTTGCGCTGGGCACTTTACTGGTCGCCAGTTCGATTGGGTTTGCCCTCCTCATGGCGCCCATTGTGCTGATTGCCAATCATTACATTTTCGTTGCTTACTATGGATTAGTGTTCGTTGCCTTAGGGGTGGAACAAACCGCCCAGGCACCAATCATGCAATCGATGCTGTCCAAGGATTTGTTGGGGAGAGTCATGGGCGCCTACTACACGTTCACGCTGTTTGCGATGGGACTAGGGGGCTTGTTGTTTGGCTTGATCGGCGGTAGCCTGTCGCCAAAAATCTTTCTCCTAATTTTCAGTGGCGCGATGTTGGTGACGGGGCTAGCGTTCGCGGCTAATTCAGAGTTGCGCAAGTATGCCATTCGTGAGGAGTAGGACCGCTTTGAGCGTCGGTTAACCAGTAACTGAAGGTTGAAAGACGGCAATCAGTTGGAACTACTGTGATCATGTGCCTCGTGACGTTCAAATTAGTCGTTTATAGTCTCACAATGCAACCTGGCCGCCTACCGTTCGCCAAATATGGGTTGGAACGCTGGGGCGGCCGAGCCAAAGGGCGGTCTCGACGCCTCGCTTTGAGCCGAGAAATACGTCGAAGTGGCCTCATAGTCGAAACGTGCGCCAACAGGCAACTGGTTCTGCTTAACACTGCTAGGCAAATAATCCAGGACCGGGATTATCCGCCTAGCACCGTTAATGCTTGCCAGTTAACCGCCTGTCGTCACACTCTTTTCAGCGGCTGAACCCATATTTGGCGAACTCTCGACTACGGTAGTGCAGGTTAATAACAGTCGTTTTAACCCCATGTGGTAGCTACATTGACGACTAGTCTTTCAATTAACACAGTGTTACTGATAGCCTCTACATTGCCGGAGGCAGCCAGGGTGGAGCCAGCTGTGTTGGCGGTGTAGGCTGAGGTTCTTTCTCAGCCTACAGCGCGGGACGACTTGAGAGACTGGCTGTTTTTGCCAGGCTTTCAAGCGAGCCGGAAGACCGTTCCTCAGGCTGGAGGCGTTCCCCAGAGCAGGCGGAACCCTGGCTGACGTAGACGTCTGGTTTTACCAATCTTAGGTGTCGAAACACCGTCGTTACAGCAATCAGCGTGTTAAATTTAGGTTCAACCTTCAGCAGTTCACCCAAAAAAGACGCGTCCGCCCAGCAGAATTACTGCCAAGTAGACGCGTCTTTAAACGTTAAATCATTTTCATGTGAATGGATTTCCGGTCGTAGTCTAAGTACCGTTCCAGCTGGTTTTGTCCCGCCGTTAGGACCACGCAGCACAGCCAATACAGAATGGCAATCGTGATGTAGATGGTCATGTAGTCCTGGTTGGCGCCGGCAACGATCTTGGCGTCCATGAACATTTCGGTCACCGTGATCATAGCGGCTAGCGACGTGCCCTTGAACATGTCGAGCAAGATGTTGCCTAGCGCCGGAATGCTGATGCGGAAGGCTTGCGGAATGATGATGAGCCGCATGACCTTGCGATAGGGCAGGCCAATCGAGTAGGCCGCTTCGTATTGCCCGTGGTCGATCCCTAAAAATGAGGACCGGAAGACCTCGGACACAAAGGCCGCTGCCCCGATGGTAAACGAGATGATGGCCGCCGGAATCGCCGTGAGGCCAAAGCCAAAGTAGACGATGAACAAGACGACCAGCATCGGCACGCCCCGCATGAAGGAGATGTAGGCCCGCGCCAGCCAGTGGAGCACCCGAATGTGGCTGAGTTGCGCCAGCGTGAGAAACATCCCCAAGATGGTCGCCAGGATAAAGGCCATGACGGTCAGGTAGATGGTCATCGGCAGGCCCGCTAAAATCTGGGGAATAGACGACCACGCCAGTTTGGCATTAAAGAAGCCCGGAATCGAGAAATACTTGAGCACAGTGGCGCCACCTGACTTTCTATTGGCCCGTGTACTTGGACTTGATCGTAAAGTTCTTGGCAATCTTGACGTTTGGCTTCTTCGTCACGTCAGCGCCGTAGTACTTTTCGGACAATTTCTTGATGGTGCCGTCCTTCAATAACTTCTTGATTTCCTTGTTGATCTCGGCCTTGAGCTTGGTGTTGCTCTTCTTCATCAGGATGCCGACACCTTGGCCGTCATCGCTGGTGGTGAAGTACATGTTCTTGACCAGATGTAAGCCGTTGTTTGGGATGGCCTTCAGTGCCAATTTTTGCAGGTAGTAGTCGTTCATGATGAAATCGGTCTTACCATTTTTAACATCCTTGAGGTAAACATCGTTGGAGACGTTATCGTAGTTGACCAATTTAGCCCCTAATTGTTGGGCGAGCCGTTGATAACCGGTCCCGGCTTCCCCAGCGGACTTCTTGCCCTCGATGTCGGCCCAGTTGTGGATACCGGAATCGTCGCTGTTGCGGACCATGATACTGTTAAATGAGTGTTTGTAGACCGTGGATAACGCGTACTTATCCTTGCGAGCCGGGGACAGCCCAAAGTCATTGGCCGCCATGTCAGCCTTACCGGAGTTGACCGCGGTCAATTGGCCGTCGACACTGAGTTCCTTGAATTCGACCTTCTTGTGTAAGCCCTTAGCGACCGCGCGGACGACTTCCACGTCAAACCCGGTCAGCTTACTGTTCTTGGAAGCGTGAAACGACGTGGGATACAGCGTCCCGGACGTCGCCACGATCAAGGTCTTCTTGTTTGCGACCTTGGTATTCGTTGACTCTGATGAGGACTTCCCGCAACCAACGAGACCGACGCCCATCACTAAGCTTAACCCTAAACCTAAAACCAACCATTTTTTCGTCTTATTCATCAATTTTCATTCCTTTCGATTTGTGACCTAAGACTTTTTAAGTATAACTATTTGGAAACGCTTTTACAACCAGTACGTGGTAGAATGAAAGTATTAACTTACCAATAATTAGTGGTTTACCGGTCACGGTCGACCGTGAAAATTTTTCAACAACTTGGTGAGTGAAGGAAAAGGTTGGCTGCGGCGTGGTGGTCGTGGCTAGGTGATAGAATTATAGGAGGCGGTTGTATTGGCAATTACGGATTGGATTGGGACCCCGGCATTGACCTGGGCGAAGCGCGTGCGGTCAGGCGAAGTCACCAGCCAAGAATTGGTTGAACGGGCCCTGGCGGAAATCGACCGGCAAAACCCGGCATTAAACGCGGTCATCACCACGCGGCGCGAAAAGGCGCTAAAAGAAGCGGCGGCACTCGAGGATCACGGGCAGCCATTTTTGGGCGTGCCCTTACTCCTGAAAGGCTTGGGTCAACAGCTCAAGGGAGAGTCGAGCACCAGCGGGTCGCGGTTACTCAAGGCCAACGTGGCTACGCAGACCAGTTTCTTCGTGGAAGCCCTGCAACGAGCGGGGTTCATTGTGATCGGGCAGACCAACTTTCCGGAATTTGGGTTCAAAAATATCACGGACGCCCAAATCTACGGCGACGCGCACAACCCGTGGAACACCGACTATCAACCCGGGGGGTCCTCCGGTGGGGCCGGCGCGGCCGTGGCTGCCGGGATGGTGCCACTAGCGGCCGGCAGTGACGGGGGCGGTTCGATTCGGATCCCGTCATCGTGGTCGGGGACCATTGGCTTGAAGCCGACCCGGGGCCGGGTTCCCGTGGGCCCTGGCGATTGGCGGTCCTGGGAAGGGGCGGCCATCGACTTTGGGCTGACCCGTTCCATGGCCGACACGGCGGCCTTATTGGATAGCTTACAAACGATCCAACCCGCCGCGGTCTTCCAGCAATCTTTAGAGCGGCCCGGCTTCTTGGCGCAACTCGACCAGCCGGTCCAACCCGGGGTCATTGGCTACACCACCGAGTCCCCGGTGGGCACGCCGGTCAGTCCGGACGCCGTGCAAGCGGTCGAAGCGGCAGTGACCTTCTTGAGCGACCAGGGCTTTGACGTGGAAGAGGTTAAGAACCCCATTGACGGTGTGGCCTTAATGGAAAGTTACTACACCATGAATGCTGGGGAGACGGCCGCCTTCATGGGCCAAATGCAAGCTGGGATCGGCCGATCACTGACTGCCGACGACATGGAACTGTTGACCTGGGCGTTGTACCAAACGGGACTGAACACGACGGCCGCGGAATACAGTTTGGCATTGGGGCAATGGGACCAAGCCGCTTGGCAAATGGCACAATTGCACGCCAAGTATCCGGTCATTTTGACGCCCACGACGGCCTGGGCCGCCCCGAAAGTCGGTGACACGCTGGTCTCTGCGGACAACGCCGCCAAGATGGCCGACATCACCAGCTTGAAACCCGCCGCGCAAAAACAGTTGATCTATGACCAATGGCTGCCGGCTTTGACCCGGTCGCCGTTTACCCAACAGGCCAACTTGACCGGGGAACCGGCACTGAGCTTGCCAACGGCGGTGACGACGGATGGATTGCCATTGGGGATCCAGTTTAATGCCGGTAAGGGACAAGAGGCGGTCCTCTTGAAGCTTGGGGCTTTATTTGAACGCGCAGGTAAGTTAAAATTGTTACATCAGACTATTTTAGATGAATGAGGAGCGAACGTTTTGAAGGGAAAACAGATTGGATTATTACTAGGGGCAGCGTTACTGGTTGCTGGGGGCTTGGCCGCTTGCGGAAAGTCGTCGTCCAGGACGTCTAAGTCGGGGCTGGCGGCCGATCAGTCGGTCAAGCTCGCGGCGAAGGCGGAGGTCACCACGCTGGATGTCTCGAAGGCATCGGATTCCAGCAGCCTGACCATGCTGTACCACACGCAAGAAGGGTTGTATCGGCTGGGTAAGAATGAAAAGCTGATCAACGCCTTGGCAACCAAGACCACGGTGTCCAAGGATGGGAAGCAGTACACCTTTAAACTGCGGTCCGACAACCATTGGAACGACGGCAAGCCGGTGACGGCGCAGGACTTCGTTTACTCCTGGCAACGGACGGTCAATCCCAAGACGGCTTCTGAGTACGCCTACCTGATGGCCGGCATCAAGAATTACAACGCCGTGCAAAATGGCAAGGTGGCTCCGAGTCAACTGGGGGTCAAGGCCGTGAACAAGCACACGCTACAGGTCACGTTGAGCAAGCCAGTCGCTTACTTTAAGCTACTGCTGGCCTTCCCGACCTTCTTCCCGCAGGAACAAAAGGTGGTTGAAAAGTACGGCAGTGACTACGGCCACTCGAGTCAACAGACCGCTTACGATGGGCCATTTACCATGACCAAGTGGCAAGGGACCAGTCAAAGCTGGACATTGAAGAAGAACACCAAGTTCTGGGACAAGAAGGGCATCACTTTAAAGCAGATGCATTTCCAAGTGGTCGCCGATCCATCGACGGGCTTGAGCCTCTTCCAGAAGAAGGAATTGGACGCCACGACGTTAGACGGTACGCAGGTTGCCAACCTGAAGAACAATAAGGAAATGAAGACCTTCGTGGGTGGGAGCACCTACTACATGCAGATGAACCAAAAGAAGGTCAAGGCACTGCGGAACTTGAAGGTCCGGCAAGCCTTGTCCATGGCCATCGACAAGCAACAGTTGGCCAAGAGCGTCCTGCGCGATGGTTCCAAGGCACCGCTGGGCTTCGTGTCCCAAAACCTGTCACGTAATCCCAAGACAAACGCCGACTTTGCCAAGGACGCCTACGTCAAGTCCGGGGTCACCTATGATCTGAAGCAGGCCAAGTCCTTGATGAAGGCCGGCCTCAAGGCCACGGGGACCAAGTCGTTGAACCTGACGCTGATGGCCGATGATACCAGCGTGACCAAGACCGTGGCCCAGTACATTCAAGCCGAATTACAGAAGCTGCCGAATGTGAAGGTTTCCATCAACACGTTGCCTTACAAGACGCGGTTGAGTCGGTCCAACACCGGGAACTTCGAGCTGGTCTTGACCAACTGGGGGGCGGACTTCGCGGATCCGATCAACTTCTTGTCCTTGATGAGCACCGGCAACACCAATAACAACGGTGACTTCTCGGATGCCAAGTACGACAGCTACGTAAAGGCGTCTGAAAATCAAGATGCCAACAACCCTACGGCGCGCTACCAAGACCTGGTCAATGCTGAAAAGCGCTTGATGTCGCAACAAGGCGTCATCCCACTGTACCAACCAGCCACGGTGGAAATGTGGAACGACAAGGTGTCGGGCTACGTTTGGAACCCAGCGGGGATGAGTCGCGGGTATCAATGGATGAAGGTCGAAAAGTAAAGTTTTCAGTTAAATTTACGCAAAGTCGTTGTCACAGCGACGACTTTTCTATGAAAGTAGTTGGCGATTGCCAGCTGCTTTTTTATTTTTCCGAAAAAGCTGGGAAACGGACGCGGAAAACGAAATCGTAATTGAAATTAATTATGAAACATGTTATACCTAGATTAGGCGTTATGAAAGCGAATACATAACCGTGAGAATTAATCGGAGTTGGAGGCTGACACTATGCAATTTGATGAATTACTGACAGAACAACGTAACCACCGGTCCACGCACATCGACCGGGAATCGACCTTGGAAATGGTGGCGACGATCAACCGGGAAGATCACCGGGTGGCGCGCGCTGTCCAGAAGCAATTACCCCAGATTGCCGCGGCAATCGATGCGGCTTATCCGCTGTTTGATCAAGGCGGGCGGCTGATCTATGTTGGCGCCGGGACGTCTGGTCGTTTGGGCGTCATTGATGCCACGGAACTTCAGCCGACCTATGGGCTGAGTGGCGAGCAAACCTTTGGCCTGATTGCCGGGGGCGAGGCCGCCTTGACCCACACGGTGAAGGCTGCCGAAGACTCCGTCGAAATGGCCCAGGCCGACATGGCGGGCGTCGAGTTGACGGACAAGGATATCGTCATCGCCAGTGCGGCGTCGGGCCAGACCGCCTACACGCTGGCCGCGCTCCGCTTTGCGCAGGACCACGGCGCCGTGGGCATCGGTTTTTCGTGTATCGAGAGCAGTCCCTTGGCCGAACTAGCGGACTATCCGATCACGCCGGTCGTGGGGCCCGAGATCATTACCGGGGCCACGCTGTTGAAGGCGGGGACCGCCGAGAAGATGGTCTTGAATATGTTGTCGACCGGCATCATGATCAAGACGGGGAAGGTCTATCAAAACCTGATGATCAACGTGGTCCCGACCAACGACAAGACGTTCGAACGGGCCAAGAAGATCATCGCCGAAGCCACCCAAACGTCCACGCTGGCCGCAGAACGGGCACTGGAACGTTCCGACAACAACGTGCCATTAGCCATCGTGTTGATTGAGACCAAGGGCACGATTGCGGAGGCCAAGTCCCTGCTGGCCGCCACCAACGGCCACGTCTCACAAGCCGTTAAGTTGAGCGATACTAAGGTGAAGTAGGCTAAAAACGAGGTTGCCCTTGCTGGTCAAAATTGGCGTTCCCGGGAGCCTGCGTCAGCCAGGGTTCCGCCTGCTCTGGGGAACGCCTCCAGCCTGAGAAGCGGTCTTCCGGCTCGCTTGAAAGCCTGGCAAAACCGGCCAGTCTCTCAAGTCGTCCCACGCTGTAGGCTGAGACACAACCTCAGCCAACACCGTCGACACAGCTGGCTCCACCCTGGCTGCCTCCGGCAAGTTAGTGTTTATCAGCCACACTATATTAATTAAAGTCTAGTTGTCACTGTAGCTACAATCTGGGGTTAAGGTAACTGTTAAGCAAAACCAGTTGCCTGTTGGGGCACGTTTCGGCCACGAGGCCACTTTGAGACGTGGTCTGCGGCTCAAAGCGAAGTGTCAAGGCGTCCTTTGGCTCGCCCCGGCCGCAGTGTGCCAACCCATATTTGGCGAACGGTAGGCGGCCAAGTCATATGATGACGCTGTAAACGACTGCTTTTGACGCTATGAGTCGCATGCTAACGATAGTTCCAGCTGATTTCTGTCGTTCAAACTTCAGATTTTAAATAACGAGTGCCATTAACATTGCTGTGACGGTGTTGATGGCATTTTTGGTATGGTCAATAGTTATTGGCCGGCGCAAAACGGCCGGGAACCCATGTCTGCTTTAGCACATTTGGTTAGACAAATCCCGAACGATTCTGGCGAAATCTACACAAGAAACTTGACTGGTCCACACCAATTCTCTATACTTTAATTTAGGTATAAGTGGAAAGGAATGTGGCAGAATGTATCTTGCAGATGAACACCGTTACGAAAAAATGCCCATCAGACGGGCGGGAAACACGGGTTTCCAACTGCCCGCTATCTCTTTTGGGATGTGGCATAGCTTTGGGGAAAACGCCAATTACGGCGATACCCGTGACATTATCCTGAAGGCGTTTGACGCTGGTATTTTTAGTTTTGACTTGGCGGCGAACTACGGCCCTGGGTCATATGCGGCCGAGAGTCTCTTTGGTGAGGTGTTTAAGCGCGAACTGAAGCCTTACCGCGACGAATTGGTCATCAGCAGTAAAGCCGGGTTCCACATGTGGCCAGGACCTTACGGACAAATGAGCTCCCGCAAGGCGCTGACTGCTTCACTGGACCGCTCTTTGCAAGCCTTAGGACTGGACTACGTGGACATTTACTACAGCCACCGGTTCGACCCAGAAACGTCTCCTGAAGAAACGGCCGTGGCCTTAAACGACCTGGTCCGGGCCGGGAAGACGTTGTACGTTGGGATTTCCAACTACACCAAGCCACAAGCAGAAGCCATGATCAAGATCTTTAAGGAACTGCACACGCCGTTTGTGGTTGACCAAGTGTCTTACAACATGTTGAACCAGACCGCCAATGACGATGGGTTATTTGACATGCTGGCGCAAAATAACGCCGGGGCGATTGCTTACGGGCCGCTGTCTGAAGGTTTATTAACGGATAAATACTTAGACGGGATTCCCGCCGACGTGGACATCCACTGGTCCAACGAGTTTATCTTGGACGATGGTCGAGACAAGATGACCAAGAAGTTGCAAGCCCTGAACAAGATTGCCCAAAGTCGGGGGCAGAAGTTGTCTCACATGGCCTTGGCTTGGCTCTTGCACAACCCGGTCATTACCAGTGTCATCACCGGTGCGTCCAAGGCCAGCCACTTGGCAGAAAATGTCAAAGCCGTGCAAAACCTGGAATTTGATCCAGAAGAATTGGCCGCAATTGATAAGATTTTAAAGGCTTAATTGGCCCAAAAATGAGAGGTACCAGGCGTTCGTTGCGAATGTCTGATGCCTCTTTTGTCGCTTAGAAACGCGAGATTGCTAGCGGGAGGTTGGTCACTAATGGTGGTCGGCAACTCATCCTGACGCTACCGAATGGCGAGGATTCTGGCAGTTGCCCCCGAGTCGCCAAGCCGTTCGCTCGTGAAAATGACTGGGGTGTCAATTTTCATAAAAATTGTCGCAAAAAACCTGGAGCCATGGGGTATAATAAGACTTAGGTTACGCTATGTGCGTTTGGCTCGGGCAAGTGGCGAGCGGGCGTTTCAGAAACTGCAGTTCAATCTAGACGGTGGGGGTTACTATGACACGGAAAGTAACGATTCGAGACCTGGCCGAGGCGGCGGGTGTTTCAGTCACGACGGTTTCGCAAATTTTAAATGGCAAGGGTGAACGCTTCAGTCTGGATACGCGGCGGCGCGTGCACCAGTTGCAAGAAGAGATGGGCTACGTTCCCGATTTCAATGCCCGCAACCTGATCATGAAATCGGCGCAAACCATTGGGGTCCTGGTCCCGAACCTGGGTAATCCCTTTTTCAGCATGTTTATTCGCGGCGTCCAAGAGACCAGTCGTGAACAGCATTTTATCCCGTTGATCTTTGGTGCCAACCACGATGAGAAGCTCGAAAGCTACTACGTTGAGGAGCTGATCAAACGGGCGGTAGACGGGTTGATCATTGCCAGTGCCTCCATTACGGGGGAAGCCATTGATAATATTTTAAAGAAAAACGGCATTCCCTACCTGTTGATCGATCAAAACGGGGGACCGAGCCTGGACCGCGTGCAGATCAACGATACCCAAGGGGGCGAGTTGGCGGCGGATCATCTTTTGTCGTTAGGGCACGAACGGATTGTCGTCTTAATGCCAGAAAAGCCGACGCAAAACCTGCGCATCCGGGTGGCCGGGTTCAAACGGCGCTTGGCCGAACACCACATCGACCTGCCCGAGACGGCCACGATTCACTCGCCGATGACCAAGCTGGGGGGCTATCAGGCCACAGCCGCCGTCATGGCGCAACACCCCACGGCCGTCTTTGCCATCAACGACGAAACGGCCCTGGGCTTGATGCGCGGCCTGCACGAACAGGGCGTTCGGGTCCCCGCAGATATTTCGGTGCTGGGTTACGATGACATCGACCTGGATGAATACGTGGTGCCCAAGTTGACCACCATCCATCAACCGGTCGTGACCATGGGTCAACAGGCCACGGCCTTATTGATCAACCGGATCAAGGACCAACGTCAGGCCGCCCAACTGGTCGATCTACCGGTCAACTTGCAGGAGCGTGAGAGTACGGCGCCATTGAAATAAATTTTAAATAGTTCTTGTAAGCCTTTTCGAAACATGATACGCTAGGAGTAATCTAAACGTTTACCCCCGGCGTGTCAGCATGGAGTAAAACGTTTTACAAATCGGACACTGTTTAAGGAGTGAAGGTTAATTATGTCAAACAAAGTTACAGTTCTGGGAAGCCTGAACGTTGATACGACGCTGCGCGTGGCGCGGATGCCTCAGCCAGGGGAAACGTTGTCAACTGAAAACAAGAGTAGCGCCGCTGGTGGGAAGGGTGCTAACCAAGCCGTTGCCGCTGCTCGGGCCGGTGCCGAAACCAGCTTCATCGGTAAGGTCGGCAACGACGATGCGGGCCGGTTCATGGTCGAATCCTTGAACAACGATGGTATCGATACCAGTGCCATCATTACGGACAAGACGGTTGGGACCGGATCTGCCTTTATCCTTTTGGACGAGGCGGGTCAGAACAGTATCCTGGTTTACGGGGGGTCCAACCAACAGATCAAGGCCGCTGAAGTCGAAGCGCGCGAAGCCGAAATCGCCAAGGCTGACTTCTTAGTGACCCAATTTGAAACGCCCCAAGCGGCCACACTGGCAGCTTTCAAGATTGCCAAGCAACATGGTGTGACGACGATTCTGAACCCCGCGCCGGCTGCGACCATCGATCCCGAGATCTTAAAGGTCACGGATCTCGTGGTGCCGAACGAAACGGAAAGTGCCGAATTAACCGGCATCGAAGTCACGGACGAAGCCTCCATGGATGCCAATGCCAAGAAATTCCGCGAAATGGGCGTGAAGAACCTGATCATCACCGTCGGCAGTAAGGGTGCTTACTACGCGACCGAACAGGCCTCTGGCTTTGTGCCAGCCTTCAAGGTCAAGGCCGTGGATACGACGGCGGCCGGGGACACCTTCATTGGCGCCCTCAGTTCGCAATTGAAGCCCGACCTCAGCAACGTGGCCACCGCGCTGGTCTTTGCCCAACGTGCTAGTTCCTTAACAGTCCAAGGTTTAGGGGCTATGCCTTCGATTCCAACCGTTGCGCAGATCGAAGCCGCTAGCCAAAAATAAGTTTACAGAAAACAATTGGTAAAATCGCCAACTTAACCGAAATTTTCGGAAAAGTTGGCGATTTTTTTTGCGTTTTGGGACAACCGGTTGCAACATAGCTGAATCGGTCTATTTGGTATATTCGATTTTATTCAAAGACAATCCCCGGTACAATAACTTTTGTGAGAGGGGTTGCATAAATTAATTTAAATTGGTATAGTGATGAAAGTCGATGAACGAAATCGATTTTTACCGGTAAAATCAATGGATTTGTGCCATCAACCAAAAACTAGGCTGTGATTGGTCCGGCCGATTTAAGTGAGGTTATTTAAAAATGTTGAATGAAGAAGTCGTTACTAACCAAGTGAATTTTGACGAAACGGACACCCAAGCGGTCACGGCCGTGCGGATGCTCAGCATGGACATGATTTCGCGGGCCCACTCTGGTCACCCCGGGTTGCCGCTGGGGGCAGCGCCCATGGCGTACGTACTGTTCTCACGGCATTTGCGGGTCGACCCGTCCTTCCCGCAATGGTTCAATCGGGATCGCTTCGTATTGTCCGCGGGCCACGGCTCGGCCATGCTCTACAGCCTGTTGCACCTGAGTGGTTTTGCGTTGGACCGCGATGACCTGATGAATTTCCGCCAATTGGGTAGCAAGACGCCGGGCCATCCGGAAGTTGGGGTGACGCCGGGGGTCGATGCCACGACCGGTCCACTGGGCCAAGGCATTGGCATGGCCGTTGGGATGGCGATGGCCGAAAGTCATTTGCGGGCCGAATACAACCAGCCGGACCTAAACGTGGTCGATCACTACACCTATGCGTTGTGTGGGGACGGGGACCTGATGGAAGGGGTCGCTGCCGAAGCTGCCAGTTTGGCCGGTCAATTACAATTGCACAAACTGATCGTCTTGTATGACTCCAACGATATTTCCCTAGACGGCCCGCTCAGCAACGCCTGCCGTGATGATGTGGCGGCGCGGTTTGAAAGCTACGGCTGGAACTACCTGCGTGTGGATGACGGTGAGGACCTTGCCGCCATCGACCGGGCCATTCGCCTGGCGAAGAATGCCCAAAGCGGGCCAACGTTGATCGAAGTTAAGACGCAGATCGGGGCCGGGAGCCCCAACGCCGGCACGAACAAGGTGCACGGTGCTCCGCTCAGTGAAGCGGATCTGGCAACGACGCGGGCCAACTACAACTGGCACTGTGATCCGTTCACGGTCCCAGCAACGGTCCACGAACGCTTCATGACCACCATCAAGGCACGTGGTTGGGCCAGTCATCAGGAATGGTCGAACTTGGTGGCCCGCTACTCCGACGTCCAACCGGAATTGGCTGCGCGCTTTGCCCAAGGCGTCAGCAAGACCGTTCCCGACGATTTGGCCGACCAGCTGCCGACCTATTACAAGAAGGATAAATTGGCGTCGCGGGCCAGCGGTAGCGAGGTCTTACAGAAGTTGAGCGCCGCCTTGCCTAATCTCTGGGGAGGTTCCGCGGACCTGTTTAGCTCGAATAAAACGGCAGTGGCCGATAGCGACCGGTTCAGCGCAACCAATCCGCAAGGCAAGAACTTATGGTTTGGCGTTCGGGAATTCGCGGAAGCCGCGGCCATGAACGGCATCGCCTTGCATGGCGGTACTCAAGTCTACGGGTCGACCTTCTTCGTCTTCTCGGACTACATGAAGCCCGCCATTCGCTTGGCCGCACTGCAACATTTACCTGTGACCTACGTCTTCACCCATGATTCCCTAGCCGTAGGGGAAGATGGGCCGACACACGAACCGGTGGAACAATTAGCCGCTTTGCGGGCGATCCCCGGGTTAACGGTCTACCGGCCAGCCGATGGCAATGAGACCGCGGCCGCTTGGCTAGCCGCAGTGCAGGCGACGGACCATCCAACGGCCATCGTCTTGTCCCGGCAAGGTTTGGCAACACTGCCTAAGCCCGCTGCAGTCAAGGCTGGGGTCAAGCGGGGCGGTTACGTGGTCGCCGATGCCCACGACCAAGCCGAAGGTATTTTGATGGCCTCCGGGTCTGAAGTGAATCTGGCGTTAGCAGCCCAGGAAAAATTAAGCGAATTGGGTCACGACGTGCGGGTCGTGTCCATTCCAAGCTTTGAACGCTTCAACGCCCAATCGGCGGATTACCGTGAACGAATCTTACCGTCACACTTACGCCGTCGGGTTGCCGTCGAAATGGCTAGTGGCTTGGGCTGGTGCCAATACACCGGCCTAGACGGCACCATGTTGACCCAAGAACAATTCGGTGCCAGTGGCCCAGGCGAGGCCGTCACAGCTATGGCCGGCTTCACGCCAGAACGCGTGGTAGAAGCCTACCTGGCACTTTAAGCAAGCGTTCGGGGAATGAACGTTATCGGAAAATAGGGTGTTCGCCAAACGAGAGTGAGCTAAAAGGTGATTAGCCGGTGAGCATTAAGGCTGCTAGCCGAATAATCCTGGATTGTTTGGTGAACAGATTTAAGCGGAACCGGCTGCCTTTAAGCGCACGTTTCGGCTACGTAAAGGTGACGCGAACGGGCCTGGGAGGTTTTGTCCCAGGCCCGTTTTGGCTTTGGGGGTAAATGGGGGCCTTCCCCCCGCAGCCTAGTATTTGCGCAACGGGTGGCGACGATGTGGTCAACTTTCAGCAGTAACCCCAAATCCCGAAAACCGGCAAAAAAATCTCGAAAGGTGGCGGGATAATCTAGTAAGTTGGTTGAATTATTGGTATATTGGGGGTAAAGATACTGGAGGCGGTTTTTAATGGAAATTCGAC
This sequence comes from Levilactobacillus sp., assembly GCF_022646225.1. Classification (NCBI taxonomy): domain Bacteria; kingdom Bacillati; phylum Bacillota; class Bacilli; order Lactobacillales; family Lactobacillaceae; genus Levilactobacillus; species Levilactobacillus sp. Next base: position 444,709 of record NZ_JALCJA010000001.1, on the reverse strand, counting down.
GGATCAAGGTACCGACGGCGCTTGTCTGGTCAGCACCAACGGCCGTAACAAAAACAGATCGACCTTACTTGAAGAATGGGGACCTGACGGCGTGGTTAGCTAGCCTGAAGCCCGCAGAAAAGGAACAGCTGGCCGACCGTAATCGAACGGTGACCGAGGCGTTATTCAACGACCGAGTCATTTTAGACCGAATCGAGGGTGAATGGGCCCACGTCTTTGTTACGCGGCAGACGGGGCGTCAGGAACGGCGCGGCTATCCGGGCTGGCTGCCATTGACACAACTGACCGCCAGTGATGAGGAACTCGAATACCCAACGACGACGGTGCGGCTGGTCCACCCGGTCACGGCGTTGTTGGATGCTGACCGCAAGCCGTTGCTGGACTTGCCGCTGGGCACCATTTTAACCACGACGGGTCAGGATGCCGACTGGATTCAAGTCGTGACGCCACTGGGCCAAGGCTGGATTGCGGCCGATGCAGCTAAATTGGGCGTCAATGGCGCAGATGATGGTCGCCGCCTCTTGATGTTAGGCCAACAGTTCATCGATACGCCTTATCTGTGGGGGGGCATCACGCCTCAGGGCTTTGACTGTTCCGGGCTGATCTATGCGCTACACCGGGCCTTGGGCTACACGATTCCCCGGGATACCCAGGACCAATTCGCCAACGGCTATCCCGTCGCCCCAGAGGAACTGGTGGCTGGTGACCTGGTCTTCTTCGCCCATGATCACGGCACGGGCCAAGCCCATCACGTCGGCATGTACGCCGGTAATGGCCACATGTTGCACGCACCGAAGCCGGGCAAGACCGTTGAAATTGCGCCCCTCACCACCAGCGAATTAGCGCCCGAATATGCCGGGGCTCGGCGTTTCTGGCAATAAACCGAAATTGAAGAATTTTCTAAGTTCATGGCAGGAACTCACGCAATTGGTGGGGACCTGCTATACTTGTTTCAAGGGGAAGTGACTCCCGAAATGAAAAGAGAGGGATTACTCATGAAGATAAAACGCGTTATTTTAAGTCTCGCCATTGCGGCCTTAGCCGTGGGCATTGGTGGGCAAACGTTCACGGTTCATGCCGATACCACGGATGCCACGACTGATACCAGTAGTACCAGCAGTTCCGCCACCAGCGGCAGTACGGTGCAGACCAAGGCGCTGTCCAAGGCCTACGTGGTCTACGGCGCTGGATTGGCCAGCGAGGACAAAGACGCCGTGGCGACGGCCTTGGGTGTTAAATCCAACTACACGGCCTTAACGGCAACGGGTAGTGACTACGCGCAGTATTTAAATTCAGCCGGGACCACTGATGCCAGCATGATCAGTTCCGTGGCGTTGGCCCCAGCTGATCCAGGGACCGGGGTCAAGGTCAACATTGCCAAATACAATGGCAGTAATAACATTACCGAAGTGACCTCCCAGCAGTACGCCATGGTGGCCACGATGGCCGGGGTCAAGGACGTGATCATCACGGTGACGGCCGACAAGTCCGTTTCCGGTGAATCAGCTTTGACCGGGGTCTACAAGGCTTTGGCGTCGGATGGGTTAACGTTGAACTCAGAAAACACGCAGGCGGCCAACGGTGTCTTGGATGCCACCCAGCCGGCGATTGACTCGAACAGCAGCAATAAGAAGTATCCTGGGAAGTTGATGTCAGCTGTCGGTTCTGTTTCCTCAGACCTGGCCAAGCAACGGCAAAACGGCGATGACTTGGCCACCAAGGCAGACATTGAAGAGATGCTGCAAAAGGCCTTGGCCAAGCAGGGAATCGACGGGCAAACCAGCTCCACGCAGATTACCAATATCGCGATTGCCCTGAGCAAGGTGCAACAAGCGCCGGTCTCCACCAGCAAGAATTACATCTCCAACGTCACCAATGTGGCCAATAACCTCGCCAATAGTATCGGTGATAAAATGGCTGGCGTGAAGGACTTCGCCAACAGCGCCGATGCCCAAAAAGCCGAGAACTTCATTGTGCAAATTTGGCAAAAGATCGTCAATTGGTTCAAGGGATTACTCGGTTAGAGGCAGTAAGAATAGTGACTTAACGAATAAACGGGCAGGTTTTGCCCGTTTTTTTGCGGCCAATTTTAAATTTCACAAGCTCGGCGGCTAGCGGAACAGTTGTAGGATACAGAAAGCGATAGCAATATTAACTTGTATTCTGCAAGTGGCAGTGAAATATCACAAATTTGGAAATCCGTGGCACGGACACGTAATCGGTTGATGAATGAAAAAGAACAAATGTTTTGATAGCGATGACCGCTAATTACTGATTTTAAGCGATTTCAGCGGGACGAATCCTTTCAGAAAGGGTGAATGGGAACGTCAGTTTATCGGCGAAAATCCGTTAATAATTCCTTAATATTTCACAATGAACTGGGAAAACGTGTGGTACTATTAGTTTGTGATTCGTATTGACTATGAACGACTGGGGCACGAACCCAATTTTGGGTTCAGCGACCCATGTTCAAATTTGTTCGAAAATCTAAAGTCATAAAAGGACGTGTTGGTGAAGATGAGTACAGGACAACGAAAAACAAAAGCAGTTGTTGGCGTCGTCGGTGCCATTGGGGCATTCGCGGCGGGGGCCACGATTACCGCAAATGCGGACAGCATCCAGGTAAAGCAAGGGGATACCGTGTGGGATCTTTCACAAAAACTCGGTGTTTCCGTTCAGGACTTAGAACAACAGAATTCAATCGATGCCAAGACCGATCTGATCTTCGTGGGGCAACGCCTGCAGGTGAAGTCGGCGAAGGCTACGCACAAGAGTTACACGGTTAAATCAGGCGATACGCTGTGGGATCTCGCCCAGACGTATCACGTGTCTGTTGCCCAATTACAAAAGGCGAATCACTTAACGGGCGACATGTTAAGTGTCGGTCAGAAGTTGACGATTCCACAAACTTCAGCAACCAAGACCGCCACGACTAGCACCACGCCTAAGACCAGTGCGACGCGGCAAACCACGCAGAAGGCTAACGCGGTGCAAGCCCAGATTGTGGCTGCCCAACAAGCCGCTGCTAGCAAGCAAAAGCAACAGGCCGCAACCAGCAGTCGGACCGTAACGTCACAATCGACCACTAGTCAAGCCGCTTCTTCGTCAACGCCGACAACGAGTCAGTCACAAACGGCGACGACCAAGGCCCAAAAGACGGCGGCCACGTCATCTAGCGCAACCAGTCAGTCAACGACCAAGTCCATGAAACACGCCAAGGTCGCACAAGCCGTTCAGCAGCCGTCTGCGGCCAAGGTCACGTCATCGACATCTGCCAGCAGTGAACCGGCACAAACGTCGTCAGCAACGTCACAAGCGGCTTCTACGACGACTTCCTCGACTAGTTCGACGGCTACCAGCCAAAGCCAGGCCACGACTAGCAGCGTGACGCCTACTCGACGGAGTCGCATGGCCGCGCCGAAGACGGTAACGAGCCAGAGTCAAACAAGCGGTCAGTCCAGTCAAAGCCAGACTAGCCAAAGCCAACCAGCTACCAGTCAATCAACGACGTCGGTAGCCGCGAAGACGACCACGCAAACGGGCAGTCAAAACGCCACGGCCACCACGACCACCAAGAAGACCAAGCGTCTGAAGACGACCACGCGTTCGGCCGTCGCTCGGCAGGCGCCAACGGCTTCCAGTGCGCAAGGTACCACGACTTCCAGCAGTAGTGCGGCGGCTAGTGCTAGTTCAGTCGCTACCAGTACCAGCACCAAGAAGACGACCAGCAAGGCGGGGTTAACGTCGGGGTCAGTCACCGGATTAGCACTGAAATTGGCCTCGGCCAACATCCCTTACGTTTGGGGTGGCTCCTCATTGAGTGGGATGGACTGCTCCGGGTTGGTTGCGTATGTTTACCAACACGCCTTGGGCGTCAGCTTGCCCCACAACACGGTTTCTCAAGAAGCTTACGTGTCCACGCATTCCGTGGGTTCTGCCAAGCCAGGCGACATTTTGTTCTGGGGATCGAAGGGCGCAACCTACCACGACGCGATTTACTTAGGGAATAACCAATTCGTAGCGGCTCCAGAACCTGGACAAAACGTCAAGGTGCAGTCGATCAGCAAGTACTTCATGCCTTCCTTCGCCGGAACGTTGAAGTAGAGCGCTTTCAGGCCGACCGCCTGTTTTAGCCACTTTTAAAAAATCGCTGAAAAAAGTTTAGATTTTCGTTAACAAATCCGCGCCTAAGTGTTATGATTCTTTTTGTCATTTAGAGACATGAGCTAATCATAAATAAAACTAGGTTAAGGACGTGAGAAAGATGAGTAATCGAATTGAAATTCTGGAGGAATATCGTCGCGCTAATTCCCAATTAGCCACGTTAAAACGTCAGGAGTCAGAAAATGTTCATTCAAGTTCGGAAACGGTGCGAATTGAACCGCGGTACGGCGATGAGATGAACGACTTGACCAATAAGTGCGCTCAGCTGGACATGATCTTGGAAGCCATGGCGGCCTCCGAGGATTAATCTAAACCAAACTAAAAAAGAGGCTTCAACCAGTTTGTCGGTTGAAGCCTCTTTTGTTAGCGCCTGGCTTAAATTGTTAAATCGAACCAGAACGGGTATTGGGTGACACCCACGTAGACGTCAAAGAAGCGCCCACCCATTTCTTCGCCGTCGAGTTGCCCATATTCAATGGCCGGGACGGTGAGGTGGACTTTATCTGTCTGATAGTAGTGCACGGCTTTAGACGTTAAGTGCTTTTTAAAGACCAGCCGTAGCGCTAACCAGAGTAACTTGAAAAAGTTGGGCTTTTCAATCACCACGAGATGCAACTGGTGATCGGTGATCGTGGCGCCCGGAGCGATACCGACCCCGCCACCGAAGTAGGGATGGTTAGTTGTAGTTACCAAGAAGGCGTGCGGATAGATATCCCGTCGATTGCCAACGTGGACCGTGAGGGTGAATCCCGTTTGGTTGTAATATACATCTAACGCTGAGGCCAGGTAAGAAAGTGACCCCAAGTGGTGCTTGTTGAGCCAAACCTTCGCCTTCGACTGATTGGCTTGCGCAATGATGGCGGCGTCAAAGCCAATCCCCAAATTGTTGGTGAAGACGCCGCGCTCCTGCTTGATGGTTTCATTATAGGTGCCCACGTCATAAGTCGTGGCGTGGGTGCAGTGAATGATTTGGTCAAAGGCGTCTTCCCATTTCAAAGACAGGCCGGCGCCGCGAGCAAAGTCATTGCCGGAACCGATCGGGAGGTAGCTGACGGGAATCGGATAATCCCGATGGTGTTTCGTTAAACCGTTGATGGCCTCATGGAGAGTCCCATCACCACCGATGGCCAAAACGACCCAATCTTGGTGGGGTTCATCAGGGAGCTGTTTCGCGAATTGCTCGCTTAGAAGAACTGTGTGGTGGGGGTAGGCCGAGATTGCTAATTGGTAGGAGACCTGAGTCGCATCTAAGCGTTCTTTGATCTGAGGCCAAAGCGTACCGGCGTGACCGCTTCCCGCATGTTCATTTAGGATGATATAGAACTGGACACTCACCGTACTGCTCCTCTCAATTTTTAGTCCATTTCATTATAAACGAAAACGTCCGGGGTGCCTAGTGATTATCGCAGTCTTTCCATAGTTGTAACAAATTGGCCGGTCAACGGCTTCATCCGGAAACTTTGTGGGTGGGTAGAAATCAGCTGTTTATGGCTGACGAGGGTTCTACCGGTCCTGGGGAATGGTTCCAACCAAAGGACGCGCTTCGCGGCCAGGCGTCATTATCATTTACCAGCCCGCGGACTGTCATCTGGCACCATGATACAACGCCACGCCCAGGATGTTGCTAGCCAGGGCGTGGTCACGACTATACGGGCCGAAGCCCAAGGGCGGTCTCGACACCTCGCTTTGAGCCGAGGAGCACGTCTACGGTGTGCTTGTCGGTAACAGTCGTCTTACCCCCAGGTAGTAGCTCATTAATGACTAGTCTTTGACTAACACAGTGTTACTGATAATCGCTACCTTGCCGGAGGCAGCTAGGGATGGCCCCATCTGGGTCGGCGCTGTAGGCTGAGGTTTTGTCTCAGCCTACAGCGCGGGACGACTTGAGAGACTGGCGGACTTTGCCAGGCTCTCAAGCGAACCGGAAGACCGTCCCTCAGGCTGGAGGTGTTCCCCAGAGCAGGTGGAACCCTGGCTGACGCAGGCGCCTGGTTTCACCAATTTTAGGTGTCGGAACACCGTCGTTACGGCAATCAACGCGTTAATTTTAGGCTCAACTTTCAGTTAATGCCTCAAAAAAAGGCCCGAGACAGTTGTCTCAGACCTTTAAGCGATTACTTTGTCATGATGAACATTGGCAGGATCATTGGGTGACGCTCGGTCTTCTCGAATAAGAAGTTTTGCAAGTCATCAATGACTGCATTGCGAATCGAAGCCTCAGTGGCCTTAGGATTGCGCATTGCCCGGCGAATCGTTTGGAAGACGCGCCGACGGCCTTCATTGAGCAGCTCACCGGATTCGCGCATGTAGACGAATCCACGGGAGAGCAGGTCAGGACCAGCCTTGATTTCTTGGTTCTTCAGATCGATGGTGGCCACCACGACCACTAGGCCTTCTTCAGAAAGTAACTGACGGTCGCGTAACACGACGTTGCCAATATCACCGATACCAGAGCCGTCGATGTAGACGTCACCGGCAGTGAAGTGGCCCGCGACCCGCGCTGAATCCTGAGTCAACGCTAACACGTCACCATTTTGCAGGATAAAGCTGTGGTCGAGTGGGACCCCACATTGTTCCGCCAACTCGGTGTGGATCTTTAACATCCGGTACTCCCCGTGAATCGGCATGAAGAACTTGGGCTTCATCAGCCGGAGCATCAGCTTCTGTTCTTCTTGGCCACCGTGACCGGAAGTGTGAATGTTATTGACCTTACCGTGAATGACGTTAGCGCCGGCTTCTTCCAGTTCGTTAATGACCCGGTTCACGGAAATTGTATTCCCAGGAATTGGGTTACTGGAGAAGACCACGGTGTCGCCAGGTTGAATTGCAATCTGGCGGTGGGTCCCATTGGCGATCCGGGAAAGGGCCGCCATGGGTTCGCCTTGTGAGCCGGTACAGAGGATCATGACCTTGTTGGCCGGCATGGAGCGAATGGTGTTGGCGTCTACGAGCGCGTCGTCAGGGATGTTTAAGTACCCGAGTTCACGACCGTTGACGATTGCGGCTTCCATCGACCGGCCAAAGACGGCGATCTTCCGGCCATGAGCCAATGCCGTTTCGCAGGCAGTCTCAATCCGGGAAATGTTGGAAGCAAAGGTCGCAAAGATGACCCGGCCCTCGACTTGGTCAAAAATCTTGCGGATGGATTTACCCACCCATTTTTCTGACTTCGTCCAGATGGGGCGTTCGGCGTTCGTACTATCGGACATCAAGCACAAAACGCCTTCTTCGCCCAGCTTGGCCATCTTTTGCAGATCAGGCGGCTGGTTGGTGACGGGTGTTAAGTCGAACTTATAGTCACCCGTTTCCACAATGGTGCCGACTGGTGTGTGAACGGCGATTCCCAACGTGTCAGGAATGGAGTGGGTCGTCCGGAAGAAAGAGACGCTCATCTTCCGAAATTTGAGCACAGTGTCATCGTCAATTGTGTGTAGTTCAGTCGATTTAAGTAATCCGTGTTCTTCAAGCTTGTTTTTGATCAATGCTAAGGCTAACGGTCCCGCGTAAACGGGGACGTTGAGCGCTTTGAGTAAATAAGGAATCCCGCCAATATGGTCTTCGTGGCCGTGGGTGATCACTAGCGCCTTGATTTTGGCTTGGTTTTCAACGAGGTACTGGTAGTCGGGGATGACATAGTCAATTCCTAACAGTTCGTCCTCTGGAAATTTAATCCCGGCATCAATTAAGATGATTTCATCTTGAAATTGGATTCCGTAGGTGTTTTTCCCGATTTCACCAAGTCCACCCACGCCAAAGATAGCGGTCTCGTTATTTTTGACGTTTAACTTGTTCATTCAGTGAACTCCGTTAATTTGTAATTCGGATTCTGTTGTTCGTAAGCTAAGGTGTTGCCTTCAATAGCTTCGATGAATTCGATATTGTGGTCCGTGTGGGCTTCCACTTGTGCCCGGGCTTCAACCTCGGTTGGGGCCTCCAGGTACAGAGAGTGCGTATCCTCGCGCTTAGGATTCCGCTTCTTATCTTCTTGGTAATATACTTTGTAAATCACAGACAAAACTCCTTCAATTTAAACGATTTAATTTACCGATTCGTGAGCGAACGATAGATTATTTATGTCCTGCCGAACTGCGGGTTGCTTACACAACAATTAGCACAATTTTAGCATAGTTTCAGCCGATTGTATAGAATTACCACTGGACGGGAAAACATGCTATGATTAAGCTAACGTGAAGTGAACGGAGGAGACGCCATGGCACTAATAGTAGAAATCGTGATTGGTATCATCATTGCCTTGGTTATTTATGTCATGATTCACCGCATGATCGTCCAACGAGCGACGCGGATGGTCCGGCGAAATGCCCAAGATGAAACGGATGTCGCGGTCAAGGCGGCCTTGCAACGGCTGGTCAATGATGACGTGTTGACGGAAGAAGAATGTCACATTACGTCGGCCGTCACGGTGGCGGACGTCTGGGGGCGCGGCGTCATGGCCTTTGAGTACGCGATGCCGATTGGCATGGACGCAAAACGGCGGTTGCCGCAATTAGAAGCGGCCTTTAATGAAGCTTTGGCCAGCTTTAGTGCTGACCACGACATCAAGGCAGTCGTCGCCGGGCCGGCCTTTGTGGTCAGTGATATTTGGCTGTACGAGGGCCAACTCCACGTCGATGTGGCGTATCTGATGAACGAGTCGACCGTCGAATACTTGAAAGATTTAAAGAAATTAAACGATCCGGCCGTCCGTGACCTCTAAAGATTGTTAAAATAATCACAATATAATGGAAGAAACGCGTTTATTGGGAGAGCCTGAATCGTCGATAAACGCGGTAGTAAGGCGCTTTTGACCCGTATCAGTGGGGTGAAAGCGCCTTTTTAGTAACGGTCAGTTAGTGAGCGAAGACGAGATGGCCTGAATCATGCGCTGTGTCAGCGGGGGATGGTAGTCCTGGTAGCGGCAACTTGACGGACCCAATGCAGCGACAGAAATTACTTGGGATTAGGCAAGGGTGACAGCACAAGGGGAGACACAACCATCGTTTTTTCTAAAGAAAGGATTAAGAAGCGTCAGGTGGGGGTCACAAAATACCCAATTATTTCGTTAGTAGTAAGTGTCAGCAACTAGAATCTAGGACGAAATTGGGTTATGGAAATGGAGAGATTTGGCATAATAGACTGAACCAGGCGCTGCTGGTATTGACTATAGTGGCCGTGAGTTCACTAGAGATGAGTTCAGCTGTGGAAGTTCCCTTAGTGCCACGGGCCACGGCGCATAGGGAACTGGCGTCTTTGAGACGGGTTCTTCGGCTCGACCCGTCTGCCCTCAGCGTTCCAACTCATCTCTAGCGAACGGTAAGGCGGCCAGCAACCACTATGCTGAATTTAGTGGCCAAAGAAAAAGAGCCTGGACAAATTGTCCAGGCTCACAAAGCCAATGTTAATAACGACTGCTGAAACGGGTACTACTCAATCATGACCATGTCATCGTCGCGGGCGAACGGTTCGTCCTTGTTGATGTGGTCGTAGAACAGCGTCCGGTGCATGTGATCGATTTCGTGTTGGCAGACGATAGCGGGGTAATTCTTCAGGCGAACCTGATGCTTTTCTCCATTAACGTCGTAGTAACGCAGGGTGATGCGGTCGTGACGGGGCACGAAGCCGGGGACGTCGCGATCAACGGACAAGCAACCTTCACCCTCGGTCAAAGCGCCCATTTGGACGGATTCGGAAACGATGACCGGATTGATGATGACATCGGTGAAGGGGGACTTGCCGCCTTCTTCTGGGGCTGGGACCAAAACGGACGCCATCTTCTTGGAAACACCTACTTGAGGGGCAGCCAAACCGACACCGGCACGCAAACCATATTTCTTACATTGTTCTGGATCTTGCGAAACCACTAAATATTCCATTAAGTCCTTGGCGAGTTGTTGATCCTCCGCTGAGAGGGGGAACGTGACGTCCGCGGCCTCTTGGCGTAAGACGGGGTCACCGTCACGGACAATATCTTTCATGAGAAACACGAGCAATTACCTCCGCTTAAATTTAAATCTAGTTATTTTCCATTGTAACATACCCCCGAAAAGAAATGAAATGAAAAGAAAACGGTTTCTATTTTCAAAAAAAACCGAAAACAGATAATCACAACTGCGAGTAGGGATTTGGCCGGATCCCTTTATTTGTCACAATGAAAGGGCTTGCATGACTTCTGAAAAAATGGTACATTTTAAACGTAGTCAGGAAACGCAACGTTAACTCACTTTTAGTTAACAATTTCATATCAAGTGAAAGGAAAGTGTTACTTATGGCTAATGGAAGCAAACAGATTGTAGACTTTGCCAAAATCAAAGCTACGATGGCTGATCCGTATAAGCACCCGGTTCAAGTCATCAATGGAGATGGCAAGGTTGTTGATCCAGACACGTTGGCAAAATATTCAGATGACCAACTTGTTGACTTCATGAAGAAAATGGTTTGGGAGCGTACCTTACACGAACAAACAATGAACTTCTCCCGTCAGGGTCGCCTCGGTTTCTATGCTCCAACTGCCGGTGAGGAAGCCAGTGAAATGGGAAGTGTTACCGCATTTAAGGAACAAGACTTCCTGTTACCTGCATACCGTGATTTACCACAAATGATTCAACACGGTACTACCGTTGCAAAAGGTTTCTTATGGTCCAAGGGTCATGTTCAGGGTAACCAATACGAAAACCCTAACATGTTATTCCCACAAATTATCATTGGTGCCCAATACGCCGAAACTGCTGGTGTTGCTTTGGGTATCAAGAAGAACGGCGACAAAGACCGCGTAGCCTTTGTTTACACCGGTGATGGTGGTACTTCACAAGGTGACTGGTACGAAGGAATCAACTTCACCAGTGCTTACCAAGCACCTGCCGTATTCTTCGTTCAAAACAACGGTTGGGCTATTTCCGTTCCACGGAAGAAGCAAACCGGTGCCGAAACGTTAGCACAAAAGGCCGTTGCCATGGGTGTTCCTTCCGTCCAAGTTGATGGGATGGATATCGTGGCCGTTCACGAAGTTGCTAAGGCAGCCCGTGACTTTGCCGTTGCTGGTAATGGTCCAGTTGTTATTGAAACGTTAACTTACCGTTATGGTGCTCACTCCTCTGCTGGTGATGATCCTTCTCGTTACCGGACTAAGGAAGAAGAAAAGCCTTGGTTCGATGCAGATCCATTGATTCGTATGCGGAAGGTCTTAACTGACAAGGGCGTTTGGTCACAAGATCAAGAAGACAAGTTAGTTGAACAATACAAAGACGAATTCAAGGATGCTATGAAGGAAGCTGAAGCAGCACCTGCACAAAAGGTTTCTGACTTCTTGAAGTGGACTTACAATGTTCCTACTCCAGCCGTTAAGAAACAAATTGCAGAATTCGAAGCAAAGGAGTCGAAGTAATCATGGCTAAAATGACTTATATCAAAGCGATCACTTCTGGTCTGGATCAAGTCTTAGCGGATGATCCTAAGACATTGATCTTCGGTGAAGATGTTGGTAAAAACGGTGGTGTGTTCCGGACTACTGTTGACTTACAAGACAAGTACGGCGAAGACCGGGTCTTCGATACCCCACTTGCTGAATCCGGTATCTTAGGTTTAGCTATTGGTTTATCCTTAACTGGCTGGCGGCCAATTCCTGAAATTCAATTCATGGGCTTCACGTTCGAAGCAATGGATGGGATTGTTGGCCAATTGGCTCGTGACCACTACCGGTTTGGTGGCCAAAAGAACTTCCCTGTTACCATCCGTACGCCATTTGGTGGTGGGACTCACACCGCTGAAATGCACGCCGATAACTTGGAAAACTACTTTGTTAGCACCCCAGGTCTGCGGGTTGTTACCGCATCAAACCCATACGATGCTAAGGGCTTAGTCATCTCCGCTATCGAAAGCGACGATCCAGTTCTGTTCATGGAAAACTTGAAACTTTACCGTTCAATGAAGGATGAAGTTCCAGATGACAAGTACACTGTTCCGTTGGACTCTGCTAAGGTTGTTCGCGAAGGTACTGATATTACCCTTGTGGCCTACAGTGCTGAAGTCAACGAAGCCTTGACCGCTGCCGATGCTTTAGCTAAGGACAACATCTCTGCTGAAGTTATTGACCTGCGTTCCTTGTCACCAATTGACACTGATACGATCTACGCTTCCATTGACAAGACCCACAAGGTTGTTGTCATTCAAGAAGCACAACGGATGGCCGGTGTCGGCGCCGTGGTTGCATCAGACATTGCTGAAGACAAGATCATGTCATTGGATGCCCCAATTGGCCGGGTAGCTGCGCCAGATAGCGTTTACCCATTTGCCCAAGCTGAAAATGACTGGATCCCTAACTCCGATGATATCGAAGCTAAGGCTCGCGAAATCTTCAACTACTAAAATTAACATCTAAACATTAAACGATAAAATTAACGATGTGGGAGACATCCTGCATTAGATGAAAGAAAGGAAGTTTTCCCATGGCTTATACGTTCAAACTCCCAGAGCTTGGTGAAGGAATGGCCGAAGGCGAAATTTCTTCATGGCTTGTTAAAGAAGGAGACGCAGTTAAGGAAGACGACACGTTAGTCGAAATCCAAAACGATAAGTCTGTTTCGGAATTACCATCACCCGTTGCTGGTACTGTATCACAAATTGTTGCACAAGAAGGGGACACTGTTGAAATTGGCGATCCACTGATCGTTATTGACGATGGTTCAGATACCCCTGCTGACTTGAGCAAAGCTAGCGACTCTGCAGACGACGCTCCAGCTGAAGAAGCTGCGCCAGAACCAGAAGCTGCCCCAGCTCCAGCAGCACCTGCTGCTCCAGCTGCCGCTCCTACCGGTGTGCCTGCTGCTTCAGATCCAAACAAGTTAGTTATGGCAATGCCATCTGTTCGTCAATACGCACGTGACAAGGGCGTTGACATTACCCAGGTTGCCCCAACCGGGAACCACGGACAAGTGTTGAAGGCTGACATCGACAACTTCAATGGCGCCGCTGCACCTGCAGCCGCTGCTGCTCCAGCTGCCGAAGCCGGTGGCAAGGCCGTTGCTGGTCAAGCTATCAAGCCTTGGAACGCTGACAACCCAGATCTGGAAACTCGTGAACCAATGTCACCAATGCGGAAGATCATTGCCAAGAGCATGCGGACTTCCAAGGACATTGCGCCTCACGTAACGTCATTTGACGAAGTTGAAGTATCTGCTTTGATGGCTAACCGCAAGAAGTACAAGCAAGCCGCTGCTGACAGAGACATTCACTTGACCTTCTTACCTTACATTGTTAAGGCCTTGGTTGCCGTTATGAAGAAGTACCCTGAATTGAATGCATCAATCGATGACACGACTCAGGAAATCGTCTACAAGCACTACTACAACATTGGTATCGCTACCAACACTGATGATGGTCTTTACGTACCAAACATCAAGGCTGCCGATTCCAAGGGTATGTTCGAAATTGCCAAGGAAATCACTGAAAACACGCAAGCTGCTTACGACAACAAGTTAAGCCCAGCTTCCATGGCCGGTGGTTCCATCACGATTTCTAACGTCGGCTCAATCGGTGGTGGCTGGTTCACGCCGGTTATCAACCAACCTGAAGTTGCGATTTTAGGTGTTGGCCGGATTGAAAAGGCCCCTGTAGTTAACGAAGATGGCGACATCGTTGTTGGCCGCATGTTGAAGCTTTCTCTGAGTTACGATCACCGTCTGATTGATGGTGCCTTAGCTCAAAATATTTTGAACGACATGAAGGCATTGTTACATGATCCTGCAATGTTGTTAATGGAAGGGTAGGAATAATATGGCAGATGTTGAAAAAAAGGACACCGTCATCATTGGTGCCGGACCCGGCGGTTATGTTGCCGCTATTCGGGCTTCTGAATTAGGCCAAAAGGTCACTTTAGTTGAAAAGTCCGATACCCTTGGTGGTGTCTGCTTAAACGTTGGTTGTGTACCTTCTAAGGCCTTGATTCAAGCGGGTCACCGTTTGGAACAAGCTAAAGACGGTTCCACCTACGGGATTTCTACGGAATCAGCTAAGATTGATTTCGCTAAGACTCAGGACTGGAAGCAAAAGAAGGTCGTTGATCGGATGACCAGCGGCGTTAAGATGCTGATGAAGAAGCACCACGTTGACGTTGTTAACGGGGAAGCTGTCTTCCTGAGTGACACCCAATTACGGGTAATGCCTACGGGCGAAAAGCAATTCATGTCCACTGATACGGGTCAGACCTTCGAATTCAATAACATTATTATTGCATCCGGTTCTCACCCAATCGAAATCCCTGGCTTCAAGTTTGAAGGTCGGGTCGTCGATTCTACTGGTGGCTTGAACTTGCCTGAAATCCCTAAGGAATTCGTTGTTATCGGTGGTGGGTACGTTGGTACCGAATTGGCTGGTGCTTACGCTAGCTTAGGTGCTCACGTAACGATCCTCGAAGGCACGAACTCAATTCTGCCTAACTTCACTAAGGACATGGTTTCCGTTGTGCTTAAGAAGTTGAAGAAGAAGGGCGTTGACGTCATCACCAACGCGATGGCTAAGAGTTCCAAGCAAGACGACAACAGTGTCAGTGTGACCTACGCTGTCGACGGCAAGGAATCTACGATCAAGGCTGACTACTGCATGGTCACCGTTGGTCGTAAGCCAAACACCGATGACTTAGGCTTGGAATACACCAAGGTTAAGTTGAACGACCATGGTCAAATCGAAGTCGATAACCAAGGCCGGACTGCCTCAGAACACATCTGGGCTGTCGGTGACGCTGTTCCTGGTGCTGCATTGGCTCACAAGGCCTTTGCTGAAGCCAAGACTGCTGCTGGTGCCATCTCCGGTAAGAAGACGGCTAACGACTGGCTCAGTGTGCCTGCTGTCTGCTTCTCCGATCCTGAAATTGCAACTGTTGGTTACAACGAAGCTGCAGCTAAGGACAAGGGGATCAAGGTCAAGACCGCGAAGTTCCCATTTGCTGGGAATGCTCGGGCCGTTTCATTGGACGCTCCTGATGGCTTTGTTCGGTTCATCTACACGGATGACGACAACAAGAACATCGTGGGTGCCGAAGCGGTTGGCCCTGAAGCCAGCACCATGGCTGGTGAATTATCAATCATCGTTAACGACGGCTTGAACGTTGAAGACGTTGCGTTGACCATTCACCCACACCCAACATTGAACGAACCAATCCAAGAAACTGCCGATATCGCGCTGGGCTTCCCAACTCATATCTAAAGTCACTTGTGATTGTGAAAAACAAAAAGGACTGCCAGCGATGGCGGCCCTTTTTGTTTTGCCCATAAGCGCAAGCGGTTGCCAATGGGGCGGTTCGTAAAAAATCGGGGCTGCAACTTGCTATCCCGTGACGTTCACTTATAATGGAATTATGACTGACGAGACAAAGAGTCAAATCACTGTTCGTGAAGGAGGCGGTCACGCGTGAAACCGATGTTGATCGTGCAGGGAAACTTTGACCAGGCCAGCCGGCTGATTCGTCAGCTGTTGGTGGCGGATTTGCCACTGGACTGTGTCGTGATGCCCAATGTCACTGATGATACGCCGCGCTACCAGGCGTTGGTGGTTGCTAGCGCCTTGTGCCCGCAATTGACCTTGCGGGTGGGGACGGCCGCTGATTATGGCCAGGCAGATTGGCTGGTTATTTTAGACCGAGCCACCGCGACGACAGCGCCAGCCATGGAAGTCGCTGAGCTGCGGTTATTTATCAAGCGCATCGTGGAAAATGGGTTCAAGGGCCAGTTGGTCTTTGCCGGTGACCACGATGAATTGTTGACCTATTTTGCCTGGAAATTCTCGGGTTTCAACCAGAGTCAAATCTGGGGACTGGGGACCTTTCCGTTGACACGCCTATTGACGTACCGGCTTGCGGAACGCTTGGGCGTGGGGGCAGCGGCGGTTCAGGCGGCCGTGGTTGGGACAGCCGCTGATCCTATCGTTGCGTGGAGTCGGACCTACGTGGGCCCGGCACCGATTTTGATGTATTTGGCCAATGAAGATGCTCAGTTCAGCGCGGATGATTTGGGCAAGATGGGCAGCTGGCTGCAACGGGAGGCCCAAGAAGACCAACGCATGTTGCGCTCAATGGCGTTGATTCAGCTGCTGCGGGCAGTGTTGGCTGAACAACCCTTGATTGCGCCGGTGACCAATTTACAGGCGGAGCCGCCCGTATTTGCCGCTGCATCACCCGTGCTGGTGAATGCCAGTGGGGTCAAGCACCTGACGAATTTGGTGTTATCCGAAGATGAACAGCAGGCGTACACCGCCACCGTGAAGACTTTACGAGAACAGATTGCGGCCATTGAAGGCCAGCAAACGGAAGGACGTGCCTAATGCAACCGAAGAATTATGCTTACCCCTTACAACCGGACTGGTCAACGGCCGATATTGTCGCCGTGACCACGCTTTATCAGCGGGTGGAAGATGCGTATGAATTGCCCCAAGGTGTGGCCAGCACGGCGTTGATTGCGGCCTACCGGGATTTTCAAGCGGTCGTGCCCCAGAAGTTTGAAGAAAAGCAACTGGATAAGGAATTTGAAGCAGCGGCGGGTTACAGTATTTACCGGACAATGAAACGTGCTCGCAGTGAAAGCGGGCAAATCAAGATGAAAGGACAGGCAAAGTCATGAGTCAAGACTGGCAGCAACTAAACACGGACGTCATTGCGTTACTCAAGGAGGCCCGGCAGAATGTTTTGCAAAAAATGCGCAATCCATTGACGGTCGCTGAAAAGACGAATCGCAAGGATTTAGTCACCAACGTGGATAAAGCCAATGAACAATTTTTGATCGCGGGGATTCGCCGACTAGACCCGACAGCGCAAGTTTTAGGTGAGGAAGGGTTTGGCGATCACCTGACCAGCTTGCAGGGTCGGGTGTGGATCGTGGACCCGATTGATGGTACCATGAACTTTGTGAAACAACAGGACAACTTTGCCATCATGATTGGCATTTACCAAGACGGCGTGGGGCAGTTGGGCTACATCTTTGATGTCATGAACAACGTCCTCTATCACGGGGGGCCGCAGCTGGGCGGCGTCTGGGCCAATGAGCGCCCGGTCAGTGCACCGGCCGACATTGCCTTGGCCGATGGCTTGATTGGCGCCAGTGGGCCGCTGGTTATTCACGATGTCGCGCACATGCAAAAGATTGTGCATGATAGTGCAGGTATGCGGATTTCCGGCAGTGCCGGCATTGAAATGATCAATATTATGAAGGGCGAGACGCTCGGTTACATTTCTCATCTGAAGCCTTGGGATATTGCGGCTGGTCAAGTCTTGATGAATACGCTCGGGGTTCAAGTCTCAACTATTGACGGCCAACCACTCGATATGTTATCATCTAACCTTGTACTAGTAGCGACGAAAAAAGCGCAACGTGATATTCTCCAAATCGAAGAAGATGACGTCTCACTGTGACCCTGTCACAGTTTTTTTATGCGGCTGGCCGATACGGATGGACTTTACCAGCTATTGACGCTACAATAAGCGTACTTACAGACGTAAGCATGCCGTGATCCATCTAATTCACCAAGCACGAAAGGAAGAAATACACTTGAAAATCAGAGATGATATCCGCAACATTGCCATCATTGCCCACGTTGACCACGGGAAGACGACCCTGGTTAATGAAATGATGAAACAATCCGACACGTTAGACGCACACACTTCTATTGAAGACCGTGCCATGGATACTAACGCTATCGAAAAGGAACGGGGCATTACGATCCTGTCCAAGAACACTGCCGTTCGTTACGGCGACAAGCAAATCAACATCTTGGATACCCCAGGACACGCCGACTTTGGTGGTGAAGTGGAACGGATCATGCGCATGGTTGACGGCGTTTTGCTGGTTGTCGATGCCTACGAAGGTACGATGCCACAAACCCGTTTCGTTTTGAAGAAGGCCCTCGATCAACACTTGACGCCCATCGTGGTCATCAACAAGGTTGACCGTGAAGGCGCCCGTCCTTCCGAAGTCGTTGATGAAGTCTTAGACCTCTTCATCGAATTAGGTGCCGACGAAGACCAATTGGACTTCCCAGTGGTTTACGCCTCAGCAATGAACGGGACTTCTAGCTACGAGCCAGAAATCTCCTCTCAAGAACACACCATGAAGCCAGTGTTTGATACGATCATCAAGCACATCCCAGCCCCAATTGACAACAGTGACGAACCCTTACAGTTCCAAGTTGCCATGCTCGATTACAACGATTTCGTTGGTCGGATTGGGATTGGCCGGATTTTCCGGGGTAAGATCAAGGTCGGCGACAGCGTTACGGTTATGAAGCTTGACGGTTCCAAGCAAAACTTCCGGGTAACCAAGTTATTTGGGTACTTCGGGTTGAAGCGGTTGGAAATCAACGAAGCTAAGGCCGGTGACTTGATTGCCGTTTCCGGGATGGATGAAATCAACGTTGGGGAAACTGTTGTGGCCCCTGACACGTTGGAACCACTTCCCGTCTTACGGATCGACGAACCAACGCTGCAAATGACTTTCCGGACCAACGACTCACCATTTGCTGGTCGCGAAGGGAAGTTTGTGACGTCTCGTCAAATCGAAGAACGCTTGAAGCGTGAATTGCACACCGACGTTTCCTTACGGGTTGACGACACCGATAACCCGGGTGCTTGGATTGTTTCCGGTCGTGGTGAACTGCACTTGTCCATCCTGATTGAAACGATGCGTCGTGAAGGCTACGAACTGCAAGCTTCTCGTCCAGAAGTTATTTACAGAACAATTGATAACCAACGTTGCGAACCATTTGAATCCGTTCAAATCGATACGCCAGACGAATACACTGGTTCAATCATTGACACGCTTTCTCAACGGAAGGGTGAAATGAAGAACATGGAAGCCGTTGGTAACGGCCAAACGCGTCTGACTTTCTTGGCCCCATCTCGTGGGTTGATCGGTTACTCGACTGAATTCTTGTCCTTGACTCGTGGGTACGGGATCATGAACCACACGTTCTCCAAGTACCTGCCAGTTATCAAGAACTGGAACCCAGGTCGTCACAACGGGACTTTGGTTTCCATCAACTCTGGTAAGGTTACGACTTATGCCATCATGGCCATTCAAGACCGGGGTACGATCTTTACCGAAGCCGGGACTGAAGTTTACGAAGGGATGATCGTTGGCCAAAACAGCCGTGACAACGACATCTCCGTCAACATCACCCGTGGTCGGAACCAAACCAACGTCCGGGCCGCCGGTTCAGAAGATATTGCCAAGGTTAAGACGCCATTGAAGATGTCTCTGGAAGAATCACTGGAATTCATCAATGATGATGAATACTGTGAAATCACCCCAGAACACGTGCGTCTGCGGAAGCAAATCCTGAACACCAGCGAACGGGAAAAGGCTGCCAAGAAGCGGAAGACCGCTGCACGGAAGTAATTAAATTTAATCAAAACTTTAACGGTAAGACCAGTGGGGAAACTCATGGGCCTTACCGTTTTTTTTTGCGTGGTGGCGCAGGGTGGTGGGTTAAGATTCCGTTAATAACGGCACAGGTGGATTAACGGTTCCCAATGGAATCCCTGGTGTAGTATAATAAGACCATTCGATTACCGTTAATTGACGGTAGGCTTGGAGCGATTTCATCGTATGCGAAAGTTAAAATATTTAGATTATTGGTTACTGGTCCCGTATCTCATCTTGAGCGTCTTCGGTATCGTCATGGTCTATTCGGCCAGTGCGGATATCGGCTCACAAAATGGCGGGAGTCCGGGTAGCTATTTACTCAAACAGACCGTTTATGTCATCATGGGGCTGGTGATTTTGACCTTCATGGTGGCCATGAATATTAATAAGCTGCGCAACCGCAATTTGCTGCGGTTGGCCGGGTACGTGGCCTATGGCGCGTTGGCGTTTTTGCTGGTGATTGGGCAAACCGTTAACGGGGCCGCTGGGTGGATTCATCTGGGGCCAATCAACATTCAGCCGGCCGAATTTGTGAAATTTTACATCATTATCTGGCTGGCCAATGCGATTGCTCAGCGACAAGATGATCTGCAGACCTACACCTGGTGGTCGACCATGCGGCAGCCGTTGCTGGTTTGCCTGTTGATTTTGGGGTTGATTTTTGCGCAACCCGATTTAGGTGGGATGGCCATCAACGCCGCCATCATGTTCGTGCTGTTTCTGAGCAGTGGGTTCAGTTCGCGGCTGGCGAAGGTGATTTTTACAGGGGCCGTCGTTGGCGGCTTCGGTGTGGTGATTCCACTTTTGGCTTGGGTATCCGGGCTGTCGGTGGGACAGCACTCCTATCAGTTACAACGAATCGTGGCTTTCTTGAATCCCTTTAAGCACGCGCAGGGCGTTGGCCAACAATTGGTCAATTCTTATTATGCCATCAGTAACGGTGGCCTGTTCGGCGTCGGCTGGGGTAACAGTATCCAAAAGACCGGGTATTTGCCAGAACCCAACACCGACTTTATCATGGCCATTTTGACCGAGGAGTTGGGGCTCATCACGGCTCTAGGCGTCATTGCCCTGTTATTCTTGATCATTTTGCGGACCGTGCTGGTGGGCGTGCGGACCAACTCGACCTACCAGTCGTTGGTCTGCTACGGGGCGGCGACCTATTTGGCCGTGCAGACGGCGTTTAACCTGGGTGGGGTACTGGGCTTTCTTCCCATCACCGGGGTCACCTTTCCCTTCATCAGTTACGGGGGGTCCAGTACCTGGACGTTAGCGTTAGTCCTCGGTGTGGTGATGAATATCAGTGCCCGGCAGAAACGCTACCGGATGACACATTAATTAGAGGAGGTTAGACCATGGCATTTGAAATGCAAGCACGTCAGAGCCTGATCGTGTACACGTACAGTCTGAAACAAACGCGTCAGCTCAAGCGCTACGGCACCGTGATGTACGTGTCCAAGAAGATGCGCTACGTGGTGTTGTACGTCAATCAAGCAGACGTGGCCAGTTTGGCCGAACAATTGGGCAAGCTACGGTTCGTGAAACGCGTGGTGGCCTCAAAACGACCAGAGATCAGTGAAACATTTAACGGCGTGGCCGAAGAAATGGCCGCAGATAAGCAATCAGAGACAGAGGATGATGATGAATGAGAATTGTAGCAGGTGACTTTGGGGGCCGGCGGTTAAAGGCCGTGCCTGGCATGGCGACCCGGCCCACCACGGATAAGGTCAAGGAGGCCTTGTTCAACATTATTGGCCCGTACTTTGACGGCGGGCGAAGTCTGGACCTCTTTGCCGGATCGGGCGGTCTGAGCATTGAAGCCGTCTCACGGGGCATTGACCAGGCCGTCTTGATCGACCGGCAATACGCCGCCATCAAGACGATTCAGGACAACGTGGCCGTGACCAAGGTGCCAGAACGCTTTGAGATTTTAAAGCGCGACGCCAATCGGGCCGTTCAGGAGTTGGCCGACCGCGGCGACCAGTTTGATCTGGTCTTCTTTGACCCGCCGTACGCCCAACAAAAGATCGTGGCCCAAATGACCCGGCTACGAGAGCTGCACCTGTTGACACCCACGGCGCGCATCGTGTGTGAGACGGACCAAAAGGCCCAATTGCCCGATGATATCGAGGGCTTTCACTTCATCGAACGGCGCGATTATGGGATTACCGAACTGACGATTTATGGGTTAGGAAGTGAAGACGAGTGACGATTGCAGTCTTTCCAGGAAGTTTTGACCCGTTGACCAACGGCCATTTAGACCTGATCACGCGGGCCAGCAAAATTTTTGACCACCTGATTGTGGCAGTTGGCCAGAACACCTCTAAGCGCGGCGTCTTTACCACCGACGAACGGGTGGCCTTTATCGAGGAGACGACCCGTGACATGGCCAACGTCTCGGTACGCGTCGAGAGTGGGTTGACGGTAGACTTTATGCGGGCCAGTCACGCCACCGTGTTGGTCCGGGGTATCCGCAATAGCGTGGACTTTGAATACGAACAGGGCATTGCGGGGATGAACCGTACGCTGGATGCCAACGTGGACACGGTGTGCCTGATGGCCGCGCCCCAGTATCAATTTGTCTCCTCTAGCCTCTTGCGGGAGGTGGCTCGCTTTGGTGGCGACCTCACTAACCTGGTTCCCCCAGTCGTGGCGCACGCCATGGTTGCGCGACTGGCAGGTGACCAGTAGATGGGCAAATTTACGCGACGTGAATGGCGTCAAATCATTATCACGGTCGGTCTTACGCTGTTGGTATTGGCCTTTTTCTTCCTGCCGTTGCCCAAGTACATCGAAGGACCGGGCGAGGCCGACAATTTAAAGACCTTTGTCAGCATGCCGGGTCATCCCGACAAGCACGCCGGCAAATACATGATCACTTCGGTCGCGCTGTCACAGGCCCGGCCGGTCAGCTATTTGTACGCCAAGCTGAATCCTATTTACAGCATTGAAAATGTGGACGACGTGACCGGTGGCCAGAGTAACGCCACCTACGACAAGGTGCAGGACTTCTACATGCAAAGCGCCATCAATGAGTCGATCTATACGGCCTATAAGGCGGCGCATAAGTCGGTCAAACGGCAGTATTTGGGCATCTACGTCTTGAGCGTGGATGACAAATCGCCGTTTGCCGGAACCTTGCGGGTGGGCGACACCGTGACGAAGGTGAACGGCCGTCATTTCAATTCCATGGTCGGCTATCAACACTACATTCAACGCCAAAAGGTGGGCCAATCCGCAACGATTACTTATCAGCATAATGGGAAGACGCGGCACGCCACCCGCAAGTTGATGCGGTTGCCGACCAAGAAGGCGGGCATTGGCATCACCCTGACCGATAACGTCAAGGTCACGGCCAAGCCCAAGGTCACGGTTGATCCCGGTCAAATTGGGGGGCC
Organism: Levilactobacillus sp.; assembly: GCF_022646225.1. Lineage (NCBI taxonomy): Bacteria > Bacillati > Bacillota > Bacilli > Lactobacillales > Lactobacillaceae > Levilactobacillus > Levilactobacillus sp. Next base: position 421,749 of record NZ_JALCJA010000001.1, on the reverse strand, counting down.
ATCCGGGGGCTTAATGTTTAGCCTGCAGATCTACACGCAGGTCACCGGCAAGAACTTGCGTCACGGCCAAAAAATCGCCGGTACCGGAACGGTCGATGGTGACGGCAACGTGGGTGAAATCGGCGGTATCGACAAGAAAATCGTCGCGGCCAAAAAGGCGGGCGCCACCGTCTTCTTTGCGCCCTACGTTAAGCCGTCTAAGCTCCTGTTGAAGTATGAGGAGCATCATCAAACCAACTACCAATTGGCGAAAGCGACTGCGAAGAAATACGCGCCGAACATGAAGGTTGTGCCGGTGAAGACCTTTAGTGACGCCGTGAAATATTTAGAAACACATCATTAGAGTTGAGAAGCGTGGGCTAGCAGGCGATTATCCGGTGAACGTTAAGGCTGCTCATCGAAGAATCTTAGTCTTTGGATGATTTGGTGAGCCGAAGCTGGCTGTCTGTTGACGTACGGTTCAGCTATGTCAAGGTGAAGAAAACGAGCCCGGGAGGTTTTGTCCCCGGGCTCGTTTTCGTTTGAGCGCAGTCGGTCCGGTTCATGGCGTTGTCACCCACTATTTTTGAAAAAAATAACCAAATGAAAAAATATCTGGCCCATTTTTACGGAGTTGAACCGTAAAGGGGGCAATGTGATGGGACAAAAAATTCAGGAATGGTGGCTGACCTTGCCACGGAAGCAACAGGTATTGGGACTAGTCGGGGTGCTGGGTGTTTTGGTGATTGGTGGTTGGCTACTGTTGCGTCAACCGGCGCCCGCGGCCTTACCCGCTGCGATTCCACCGGCGACGACCAGCAGTAGTGGTCAATCGCATGCTACCGGTGTGCAGACCCAGGCGACGGCCACCAGTCAGGCCAGCAGTCATGATACCCGGGTCTTTGTGGATGTTCAAGGGGCGGTCCGTCATCCCGGACTCTACCAATTCACGGCGGAGATGCGGGTAGCGGATGCCATTAAAGCTGCTGGGGGCTTGGTCGACCGGGCTGACCGCCAACAGATCAATCTCGCAACGCGGCTGACGGATCAACAACAGTTGTATTTGCCGTTGAAGGGGGAGAAACGCCCCGCAGCGGCCGCGAGTGGCAACGCGACTGTTGGTAGCAGCGCCACCGGTAGTGGGGCGGCGGCCAGCAGTGGCAGCAGTAGCGCGACCGTGGTCAATTTGAACACGGCCACGGTGACTGACCTGCAACAACTAACCGGCGTGGGGGCCAAGAAGGCCCAAAAAATCGTGGACTATCGCACGGAACACGGCAGTTTTCAGACGGTGGCGGACCTCGCGCAGGTGCCCGGCTTCGGCGAAAAAACCGTTGCTAATTTACAAGATCAACTCACCACTTAATGACTGGTGGTATACTTAAAACTAAAATTTGCAAAGGGGTAATCAACGTGAAACGCGAACGAATTCCTTGGGATCAATACTTTATGCTACAGGCGTTAGTCATTTCCACTAGAAGTACCTGCAACCGGCTGTCCGTCGGGGCGACGGTGGTTCGTGATAAGCGGATCATTGCGGCGGGCTATAACGGCTCTGTTTCGGGCGATGACCACTGCTTGGATGAGGGCTGTTACATCGTCGATGGTCACTGTGTGCGGACCATTCACGCGGAAATGAACGCCATTTTACAGTGTGCCAAGTTTGGCGAGGCCACGGATGGCGCCGAAATTTACGTCACGGATTTTCCGTGCCTGCAGTGTACCAAAATGTTACTGCAAGCGGGGATTCGTAAGATCACCTACATGCGCAATTACCACAATGACCCGTACGCCCAAAAGCTGATCACCTTGAAGCACGTCGAATTGAATCAGGTCACGGTGGATCCCGCCTTGCTGGCGACCTTGCCGTTGGACCAACCTAAACAGGATTAGTGGCGAACCACGGCTTCTTAGCGGTTTTGCCGGTCCTGGCACTCAGTGTGGCGTTGAGCGGACATCCCTGGGCCGGCAGCGGGCTCCTCTTGTTGGTGTTGGTGCGCGTGTGGACGCCGCATCACCGGCCGACCTGGTTGGTGACCTTGTTGCTCTTGGGGCTGTTCGGGGGGTATTGGCTGTGGCGTGACCACCAGCTGACGCAACGGCAACTGCCCTTCGACGTGGCCCGGACCATGACCGCGACCTTGCGGGTCCAACCGGATGCCGTTGCGGTGCGCGGGGCAATGTATTATTTCGTTGGTCAAAATAGCCAGACCGGTGAACAGTTGACCGTGCGTGGCGTGGCCAAGTCGGCCGCCGAACTGCAGACGTTGCAGCACCTGACCCGGCCCACGCTGTGGCAGGTGAGCGGTCAGGTCCAGGGCATCTTGCCCGCGACCAACTTCAATCAATTCGATGGCGCGGCATATTGGCGTCATCGCGGCATTGTTAACACCTTGAAGCTGACCAGCGTCACCCAACGAACGGCCGCTCCTTTAAGGTGGTGGGGCTGGTTTAGTGACTGGTGGCACGGGTGGCGTGCGCGGCTGATCCATTACTGCGAACGGCTCCCCGGGGCACTACGGGTATACGCCCTAGGCCTGTTGCCGGGGGCCAAAGCTGCGGAGACCATGACCGAACTACAAGGGATGCAGCGGCTGGGGCTGTTGCACTTATTTGCCATCTCCGGCATGCACGTGGCGCTGTTACTGACAGCCGTCGAGTGGGTGTGCGTGCACCTGCGCATCCAGCGCGAGCACTGGGAATGGGGGATGCTTTTGGGGCTGCCGGCCTACTTCATCTTGGCTGGTAGCGGCAGTGGGGTGCTCCGGGCCTGCTTGATGCGGGGCGTCCAGCTGACGGGTAAACGGTGCCAGCGGCCCATCAGTACGCTGGATGCCTGGTCAATGGCGCTATTGGTCGGCGTGTTCGTGAATCCCGGGCTCTTATTTGAGTTGGGCAGTCAGTTGAGTTACGGTTTGTCGTTAGGGCTCATTTTATTGCGTGAGGAATCGCGCGCCTGGCGGCAGGGAGGTCTGACTCTGCTAGGTTTGCCCAGCTTGTTGACGGGCGTGTTTCAGTGGCACAGCCTGACACTACTCGCCAATTGGGCGGTGGTTCCGTTATTTCCCGTGCTCATCTTGCCGTTGACGCTGGTGGGGACGGTGCTTCATCCCTGGTTGCCGGTGATCAGTCGCGGTTGTGCCTGGGCGCTGCAACAATTCGATGCCGGCTTGGCCTGGTTCGCGCGACTGCCGGGCAACGTGCCCTTTGGCAAGCCGGCCTGGTGGGTGGCCTGGTTGTGGCTGGCGGGGACCTGGTGGTTGTTCACCTGGCCGCCGCAACACCGCCGCAAGTGGCTGATCGGCTTACTGGCCAGTTACGGCCTGGTCTACGGGGCGATTCACTTGCCATTGAGCGGTGAGGTGACTTACTTTGATGTGGGTCAGGGCGACAGTATTTTGATTCGCGAGCCCTTCAATCGGCGGGTCAGTCTGATTGACACCGGCGGACGCTTGGGCTTTCGCCAGCCGGACTGGGTCCCCAAGACACCGCCCAGCTATGCGGCACTACGGACCAACATCAATTATCTGAAAAGTCGCGGTCTCGATCACGTCGACGACCTGTATTTGACCCACCACGATGCGGACCACATCGGCGATCTGCCGGCTTTCTTGCAGGAGCTTCACGTCAAGCGTCTGTTGGTTCCGGCGGGGATGGAGGCGGAGCCGGCCTGGCAACAAAAACTGGCGGGCAAAATCCCCCCAGTGGTCCCCATCAAAACGGGGCAGGCTTTGCCACTATTGGTGCGGCACCCGGATCACGCCGCGCCGGCGGAAAATGAGAATTCGCTGGCGTTGCAGGGGACCTTTGGCGGCCTGAATTTTCTGTTCATGGGCGACTTGGACCAGGCGGGTGAACGAAAAATGTTGGCGGCGGATGCGCAGCTGCGTACCGACGTGTTAAAATTAGGACATCACGGCAGTAAGACGGCCTCTGCGCCCGAATTTATTGCGCAACTGCGGCCACGCTGGGCGATTATTTCCGCTGGCCGGCAAAATCGCTACGGCCATCCCAATGCGGAAACGCTGGCGACATTGCGAGAACAAAACGTCCCCGCGGTCAGTACCCAGACCAGTGGGATGATTCGCTACACGTATCGCGGCGCGCAGGGCTATTGGCAAACTAAACTTAAAGGGGCACACGAATCGTGACAATTACGGAACTCTTAAAAACATTAAAGACGGGCGGACAACTGGCCAATGTGTACCTGATCTTGGGGCAAGCGGATTATTTACAGCGCCGACTCAAGGCGGGCTTCAAGCAGGTCGTCCCAACCGAAGAACAGACCATGAATTTTGCCAGTTATGACATGGATACGGTCCCGCTGGCAGTGGCGCTTGATGACGCCATGGCCACACCGTTCTTTGGGGAACGCCGGGTCGTGTGCATCGACAATCCCCAATTTCTAACGGGGGAGACCAAGAAACAAAAGGTCGACCACGACATCGACAGCCTGCAGACGTACCTGGGGTCACCGATGCCCAGCACCGTGCTAGTCTTCTTTGCGCCGTATGAAAAATTAGACGGCCGCAAGAAGGTCAGCAAGCAGTTAAAAAAAGTGGCGACGACAATTGAAATCGGCAATTTCTCCGAGCGCGACGTCCGCCAATTTGTGACAAACCAGTTGAAACAAGACGGCTACACCATGGCACCGGCCGCTTTAAACGAGCTGATTCAGCGTACGGATGCCGATTTGACGCTGATGATGAGTGAATTGCCCAAGCTGGAATTATTTGCCTTGCCGCAAAAGACCATCGACCGCGACGCCGTCACCGGGCTGGTGACCCAGACGTTGACGCAAAACGTGTTTGACCTGGTCAACCGAGTCTTGGCCAAGAATACGGCGGGGGCGGTGACGCTTTACCGCGAGCTCTTACAGGCCAAGGAAGAACCCTTGCGGATCAATGCCATCTTGCAGGGGCAATTCCGCCTGTTGATTCAGACCAAGGTCTTGGCCAAGCAGGGATACAGCCAAGGCAAGCTGGCCAGTATTCTCAAGGTCCACCCGTACCGCATCAAGCTGGCCTTGCAGAGTCAACGGCGGTTTTTACTGACCGACCTGAACCGTGCCTACCTGGGGCTCTTTCGCGTCGAACAGCAGATGAAGTCTTCGACTATGGACCCGGAAATGCTGTTTTCGCTGTTTATGACGCAGTTTGCTGGACAGGTGGCTTAGGGGAAGCTGGTCGCCCCGGCATTCCACCCATATTTGGCGAACGGTAGGTGACCAGTTCGCATCATGAAGCTGTAAACGACTATTTTTGACGCCATGAATTGCCTGCTAACAGTCGTTTTAACTAATTTCCTTTTTTCAACTTTCAGAGCAGTAAAAAGGCTAAGATCAGTGCCACAACCATCATGGGTGGCACTGATCTTAGCCTTTTTTGATTGATAGAGTTAACGAAGGGCAACAACTCACGGGCAATTGTACAAAAAAGGAGGCCGACCACAAATTGGTCGACCTCCTGATTGCATCATCTAATCGTTTTGATTAATTGATTACTTAGCTAAACGTGCAGCCATCCGTGACTTGTCACGAGATGCCTTGTTCCGCTTGATCAAGCCCTTTGAAGCAGCCTTGTCAACTGCGGCACTAGCTTGGCGGAATAAGTCTTCCGCGTTGTCGGCACCAGCGGTCTTAGCTTGTTCAAAACGCTTAACGGCAGTCCGCATAGCGCTTAACTGTGCAGAGTTACGTTCGTTAGCCTTAACGTTAGTCTTGGCACGTTCGATTGCTGATTTGATAATTGGCATGAAAATTTCACCTCCGAATGAGAAATCCTTAGTACCGGAAATCTTAATTTCAACGTATGTTATTATACAGAAGGCTAGGACCGAATGCAATAGCTAGTCGAGATAAATGTAAAGTAATTTTACTTGATAGGTGTTAATGGGAAAAGACTTGCACTTTTAGCCAAAGTCCCGTATAGTAGGTAACTGTGCTGCGGCACAAACCCCTGACTTAGTTCGCCTGGCGGCCACCGCCGACTTACTCAGTTTCGGGCACTTATTTGAAAGGTGGTATATTTACCATGGCTATTAGTCAAGCAAAGAAAAACGAAATCATCAAGCAATACGCTCGTCACGAAGGTGACACGGGTTCTACTGAAGTCCAAGTTGCCGTTTTGACCGCTGATATCAACGAAATCAACGTTCACATGCAACAACACCGGAAAGACTTCCACTCACAACGTGGGTTGATGAAGAAGATCGGTCACCGTCGTAACTTATTAGCTTACTTACGGAAGACTGACGTTCAACGTTACCGTGAATTAATCAAGAGCTTAGGTCTGCGTCGTTAATTCGCCGCACCGGAGTCCCTGGCCAATCCTGGCTGGGGGCTTTTTCTTTTGCCCAATTGTTATCTTAGTACTGCTCACCGCTAAAGTATGGTAGAATGGAGAAAGATTTAATTATGGACGAATCTGGGCTTTGTGACCCAGCAGAAAATGCTGACGGTATTGGTCAGGATTGTTAAAACTATACGAAGATTCTTGAGGTGAACTTATGAGTGCAAAGATTAAGATTATCCCGTTTGGCGGTGTTCGCGAAAACGGGAAGAACATGTATGCCGTCGATGTTAACGGCGGAATTTACATTTTAGATTGTGGGTTAAAGTATCCGGAAAATGAACTTTTGGGGATCGACGTGGTCATTCCCGATTGGGCCTACCTCCGCGAAAATAAGGAGCGAATCGTCGCTGTCTTCTTGACGCACGGCCATGCCGATGCCATTGGTGCGCTACCTTACTTTTTGAGTGAGTTCAACGTTCCCGTGTTTGGGTCAGAAATGACGATTGCCTTGGCTAAGATTGGCGTTGCCGCTGAACCCAACGTGAAGGGCTACGACGATTTCCACGTGATCGATGAAAAGACCGAAATCGACTTCGGTGACGTGGTCGTTTCCTTCTTCTCCACGACCCACTCGATTCCAGAATCGCTGGGGATCGACTTGAAGACGGATGAAGGCCAAATCATCTACACCGGGGACTTTAAGTTTGACCAAACGGCTAAGACTGGTTATCAAACGGATTACGCGCGGTTAGGGGCCATCGGTCAAGCCGGGGTCTTAGCCGTCTTGAGCGACTCCGCCAACGCTGAAAATCCGGCCATGAATGCGTCGGAACAAACGATTGCCGAAGATATTGAAGAAACGTTCCATTACCAAAACGGCCGGGTCATCGTGGCCTGTGTGGCGTCGAATATTTTGCGGATTCAACAGGTCTTTGACGCCGCCCAACAAACTGGCCGCAAGGTGTGCTTGATGGGCCAAGATTTGGAAAAAATCGTGAACACGGCCATGAAGCTGGGCAAATTGGTCTTTGCCGATGACTTACTGGTCACGCCGGAACAATTGGATAGCCTAGAGCCGGGCGAGACGGTCATCTTACAGACCGGGAAGATGGGCGAACCCATCAAGGCCTTACAACGCATGGCCAACAAGCAAGAAAAGGATTTGAACATCCAAGAAGGCGACTTGGTCTACATCACGACCACGCCATCTCACGCTATGGATACGACCGTGGCCCAGACCCGTGACATGATCTACCGGGCCGGTGGCGAAGTCAAAGCCATTTCGGATGACTTGAACTCATCGGGTCACGCCTACAAGCGCGACTTACAATTAATGCTGAACTTATTGAAACCGAAATATTTGGTTCCCATCCAAGGGGAATACCGGTTATTAAATGCCCACGCCAACGCTGCGTTGGAATTGGGAATGCCGGCCGACCACATCTTTATTTTGGCCAAAGGGGATGTGCTGACCTACGCCGACGGCCAAATGAGCCTGGGCGAAGGCATTGACGTCACGGATACCATGATCGACGGTATCGGCGTTGGTGACATCGGAAATATCGTCTTACGTGACCGGAAAGTCTTGGCCGATGACGGTATCTTTATCGCGGTCGTGACGATCGATCGCAAGAAGAAACAGATCGTTGCCGATCCCAAGATTACGTCACGGGGCTTCGTTTACGTGAAGGCCAACAAAGATTTGATGCAAGAAAGTGCCCAGATCATTCGCAAGGCGGTTCAAAATAACCTAGACAACAAGGAATTTGACTGGGGCCATTTGAAACAAGACGTGCGTGAACACCTGAGCCACTACTTGTTCGAACAAACGCACCGGCGGCCAGTGATCTTACCGGTCATCATGGAAGTCAATCAACATCATCGCCGCAGCACCGGCAAGGCCAAGGAAAACGGTAAGGCCGCGACATCGGCGCCAGCAGCGAAGTCCAAAAACAAGAATAAGGCCAAGAAACCGGCTAAGGCGGCTAAGTCCGACCAACCGGCCACTGCCAACAAACCACATCGTAACCGGAAGCGCCGGCACAGTAAGAAACCCGCCGCTACGGCCGAGAAAAAAGCTTAATTAAAACGGGCCAACCGCAAGTCGCGGGTGTGGTCCGTTTTGGCTTCTCTATTTTTAGGAGGAAACGACCATGTCAGATTTTTCCAGTCCTGCCGCCCGGGATAATGCCTTTAAACGGGCCGTAGCGGCCTTTGACGACCGTCGCTGGTCAACAGCCAGTGCGCTGTTTGAAACGCTGTATCACGACCAGCAAACGCCAGAATTGAATCGCTATTTGGTCGCCAGTCTCTACCATGACCAAAAGTACCTGTTAGCCGAACAATATGCCGCCGAACAGGATCCAGTTTATTTGGATTCTGCGCAGCATTTTCAGTTGCGACTGGACGTAGCCTTGAAGAACCAACAATTTATTTTTGCCCGGGAATTTTGTCAGGTTGCGCAAGCGGATAGTTGGCGGGCGGGGGGCTTGGCCCAGGTGGAAGCTGCCGAAGCCGTGGCCACCACGGAGCTGGCCGCCACCCAGCGAGTCATCGCCAAACAATTTTATCACTTAGGCGACGTGCCCTTTAACGAGCAGCGCCAGCGCCTGGAACGGGCCCGGCAGTTGCCGTTAGCGCTATACTTGCAGGGGGTCCAGTACCTGTTGGTCGATCCCTTCTTGCATCCGCTTTTGCGTGCTGATCTGTTGGAGGGACTGATGCGCTTGCACGTGACGCAGACCGTGAAGCTCCATTGGCTCGATGACCAGGTCTATCCGGTGGACACCGGCGACCTTCAGCCGGTCAATGCCAGCAAGGCGGCCGGGGCCATTCAAGCGTATTTGCAAAATGATTTGGGGCAAACGGATCCCATGTTGGCAGCGAATTTACAACAAACGGTGACCCTGCAACTGATGATGCTTTATCCGTTTATTGATCGGGTCATCACGACACCGGTTGCTTGGGTCCAAACCATCGCCGGGTTGCCGCTGACGACGACCCTCAGCGACCAAGACACAAAAACCATGCAAAGCTGGCAAACGACGCTGAACCGCTATATGGCTGAACTTTTCGGCGCAATTGACCATTAAAATCCGGAAAAACTCGAAAATGAGTGAAATTTTAGTTTACAAATAATTCTTCAGCATATATACTGGTCAAGGATTCTTTTTTGGGAGGGTTCCAGCTTTCCCTTTCTGAAAAGAAGTAGTATAATTTTACGCAAAGGGTGATTTGTTTTCTTCGGAAGACGAATTGCACTTGCGATAAAATACAGGAGGGTTTCATTAATGGCTGAAAAAGAACATTATGAAAGAACTAAACCCCATGTAAATATTGGTACTATTGGCCATATTGACCATGGGAAAACGACGTTAACTGCTGCAATCACTAAGGTACTTGCTGACAAAGGTTTAGCAAAGGCCGAAGATTACGCTGATATCGATGCTGCTCCAGAAGAACGTGAACGTGGTATCACGATCAACACTGCCCACGTTGAATACGAAACTGAAAAGCGTCACTATGCGCATATCGATGCCCCAGGACACGCTGACTACATCAAGAACATGATCACTGGTGCTGCCCAAATGGACGGTGCTATCTTGGTTGTTGCCGCTACTGATGGTCCTATGCCACAAACCCGTGAACACATTTTGCTTGCTCGCCAGGTTGGTGTTGAATACATCGTTGTCTTCTTAAACAAGACTGACCTTGTTGACGATGACGAACTGGTTGACTTAGTTGAAATGGAAGTTCGTGAGCTGTTGTCTGAATACGATTACCCTGGTGACGATATTCCAGTTGTTCGTGGTTCAGCTTTGAAGGCTCTTGAAGGCGACGAAGAACAAGAAAAGGTTATCCTTCACTTAATGGATATCGTTGACGATTACATCCCAACGCCAGAACGTGAAAACGACAAGCCATTCTTGATGCCAGTTGAAGATGTCTTCACGATCACTGGTCGTGGGACTGTTGCTTCTGGTCGTATCGACCGTGGGACTGTTAAGATTGGTGACGAAGTTGAAATCGTTGGTTTACATGACGACGTATTGAAGACGACTGTTACCGGTCTTGAAATGTTCCGGAAGACGTTGGACCTTGGTGAAGCCGGGGATAACGTTGGTGCTTTGCTTCGTGGGATCAACCGTGAACAAGTCGTTCGTGGACAAGTTTTGGCTAAGCCAGGCTCGATCCAAACGCACGAAAAGTTCAAGGGTGAAGTCTACATCTTGAGCAAAGAAGAAGGTGGCCGTCACACGCCATTCTTCTCAAACTACCGTCCACAATTCTACTTCCACACCACTGATATCACTGGTGTTATCGAATTGCCTGATGGCGTAGAAATGGTTATGCCTGGTGATAACGTGACGTTCACTGTTGAACTGATCCAACCAGCTGCCATTGAAAAGGGTACGAAGTTCACTGTTCGTGAAGGTGGCCACACCGTTGGTGCCGGTACCGTTACGGAAATTGACGACTAATTTTAATTAATTAGCGTATCTGCAAGAGGGGTCGAAAAGTTAACTTTTCGGGCCCTTTTGTTTTGGCCAAAAATGGTACGGGGGTCGGTTGACCGGCCACGTTTTCAATTTGTGATTTTTCTCGGAAAATATTGCAAAGAATCCGCGCCATTCACGGTGTTTCAGCAAAAATCATTTTACAATTTGGGTAGCATAAGGTACACTAATACAGTATGCAATTGCTAGAATTGTAAATAGTAATATCTTTTCATTTCGGAGGGAAAATTAATGGCTGCAAAGTGGGAAAAAAAGGAAGCTAATCAAGGCGAATTAACCTTTGAAATTGCTCCTGATAAGATCAAGGAAGGCTTAGATAAAGCATTCCAACGCACCAAGAAGAATTTAGCGGTTCCAGGTTTCCGTAAGGGCCGGGTACCACGTCAAATCTTTAACCAAATGTATGGTGAAGAAGCTTTGTACCAAGACGCTTTAAACATCGTCTTGCCAGAAGCTTATGATGCTGCCATTAAAGAAGCAGGCATCGAACCTGTCGACCAACCCCAAGTGGATGTTGAATCCATGGACAAGGGTAAGGCTTGGGTTTTAAAGGCCGTTGTGACCGTTAAGCCAGAAGTTAAGTTGGGCGAATACAAGAACTTGAGTGTTACGAAGCAAAACACGCGGGTTTACCAAAAGGACATTGACGCTGAATTAGAAAAGCAACGTCAACAACAAGCCGAATTAGTCTTGAAGGAAGACGAAGCCGCTGCTAAGGGCGATACTGTTGTGATCGACTTTGACGGTTACGTTGACGGCAAGCAATTCGACGGTGGTAAGGCTGACAACTACTCCTTGGAATTGGGCTCTAACTCCTTCATTCCTGGCTTCGAAGACCAATTAGTTGGTCACAAGGCTGGCGAAAACGTGGACGTTAAGGTCACTTTCCCTAAGGATTACCAAGCCGAAGACTTACGTGACAAGGAAGCCACTTTCAAGGTTACCATCCACGAAGTTAAGGAAAAGCAATTGCCTGAATTGGACGATGAATTCGCTAAGGACGTTGACGAAGACGTTGACAGCTTAGAAGAATTACAAGCCAAGACTAAGGATCGTCTGAAGGAACAAAAGACGAATGCCGCTCACGAAGCCATTGAAGACGAAGCTATCAGCGAAGCCGTTGATAACGCCGAAATCGGTGACATCCCAGAAGCTATGCTGAAGGATGATATCGACCGGCAAATGGATCAATACCTGGCTAACATGCAACAACAAGGTATCGAACCTAAGATGTACTTCCAATTGACTGGCACGACGCAAGACGACTTACGGAAGCAATTCACTGACGGTGCTGACAAGCGGGTCAAGACCAACTTGGTTCTTGAAGCGGTTGTTGAAGCCGAAAAGATCGAACCTTCCGAAGACGAAGTTGCTGCTGAAGTCAAGGACTTAGCTGCACAATACGGGATGGAAGAAAGTGCCGTTCGCAGTGCCCTTTCCGATGACATGCTGAAGCATGATATCGCCATCAAGAGTGCCGTTGACTTGATTGCCGACTCCGCCAAGCAAGACAAGAAGAAGGATGCCGAAGACTAATAATTGATTAGTCGGCGACTTGACCGGGATGACAGGCGCTGTTGTCCCGGTTTTCTGTTATTTCCAGGCTGACGAGGCGAATTGATTTTCAGCGGCCGGCAACTGTGGTATAGTACACGATTGACGGGGAACCCAGTAATCAAAGAATCATTTAGTTAAGGCTTAAGCCTGGAGAGAAAGGGTGAGTTTATTGTTTGAAAACACCGACGAAACCAATGGCCCAGTAGTCTGCTCGTTTTGTGGGAAATCACAAGACCAAGTGCAGAAGATCGTTGCTGGCCCAGGTGTTTACATCTGTAACGAATGTATCGACCTTTGTAAAGAAATCATCGACGAAGAATTCAGCCAAGACGCTGCACAAGAAACGTTAACTGTGCCAACGCCAGCTGACATTGTCAAAACGCTTGACCAATACGTCATTGGCCAAACGGAAGCCAAGCGCACCTTGTCTGTAGCGGTATACAACCACTATAAGCGGGTCAATGAAATGGCGCAGGCTGACGATGAAGGCCCTGAACTGCAAAAGAGTAACATTGCGGTGATTGGACCCACTGGTTCCGGGAAGACTTACCTGGCTCAAAGCCTGGCGAAGATCTTGAACGTGCCATTCGCCATTGCCGATGCCACGACGCTGACGGAAGCCGGCTACGTGGGTGAAGACGTGGAAAACATCCTGTTGAAGCTGCTGCAAAACGCCGATTACGACGTTGACCGCGCGGAAAAGGGGATCATCTACATCGATGAAATCGATAAGATCGCCAAGAAGTTCGAAAACGTCTCCATCACGCGAGATGTTTCTGGTGAAGGGGTCCAACAGGCCTTACTGAAGATCTTGGAAGGGACCATCGCCAACGTGCCGCCTCAGGGTGGTCGGAAGCATCCCCAACAAGAATTCATTCAGATCGACACCACCAACATCCTCTTTATCGTGGGTGGGGCCTTTGACGGTATCGACGGCATCGTCAAGCGGCGTTTGGGTGACCAAACGATCGGTTTTGGCGCGGATACCAAGGAACAAAACGTCTTGGCCTCAGGTGATAGCCTGATGCAACACGTTATTCCAGAAGACCTGCTGCAATTCGGGTTGATCCCCGAATTCATCGGCCGGCTGCCAATCTTGACGGCACTGGAAAAGCTGGACGAAAACGACTTGGTCCGGATCTTGACCGAACCCAAGAACGCTTTGGTCAAGCAATACGAAAAGCTCTTGTCGTTGGACAATGTTGACCTGCAGTTCCAGCCAGCCGCGTTGCGTGAAATGGCTAAGTTAGCCATCGCTCGCAACACCGGGGCCCGGGGCTTGCGGTCCATCATCGAAGACGTCATGCGCGACATCATGTTTGACCTGCCAAGTCGCAACGACGTGGCCAAGGTCATCATCACGGCGGATACGGTGACGAATCATGCCGAACCAGAATTAGTTTTGAAGGATCAAAAGGCTTCTTAATTTAGGAGCGTTGAAGTGACCGAGGAGAAATCTTCGGCCACTTTTTTTATGGGAAGACAAACGTTGGCGGGGCCGGGCTTTGGTCAAATGCTGGGAAAAATCCCGCCAGGTTTCTCCCATTTTTCGGGTCGTTGTGTGTTAGAATGGTGAAAGATATTTTGGAGAGGATGGACTAACTAATGGAAGTCAATCATGTAGAACTTGTCATGAGCGCGGTCGACCCCGTGCAGTACCCGACCACGGGGTACCCAGAAATTGCCTTGGTGGGTCGTTCTAACGTGGGTAAATCCTCGCTAACGAACGTCCTGATCAATCGGAATTCCTACGCTCGCACGTCGAGCCAACCCGGTAAAACGCAAACGCTAAACTTTTACAACGTGGAGGATCAGCTCTACTTTGTGGACGTGCCCGGTTATGGGTACGCGAAGGTCTCCAAAACGGAGCGCGAAAAGTGGGGGACGATGATCGAGACCTACCTGACCCAACGCGACCAGTTAAAGGGCGTTGTTTCCCTGGTAGACGCTCGCCACGCCCCAACCGAAGATGATGTCCAGATGTACCAGTGGTTAGCCTACTACGGCCTGCCAACGCTGATTGTGGCGACTAAGAGCGATAAGATCGCCCATGGTAAATGGAATCAGGCCGTCAGCCGGATCAAAAAGACGCTGGACCTGCCAAATACGGACAATATCATCATGTTCTCGGCACCCAAGAAGAGCGGTAAGGATGCTGTTTGGAACTGGATCGAGCAACAAGCCTTTGGGGAGGAATAGACGTGGAATTTAATGAATATCAAAAGGCCGCCAACCGGACGCTGTACGGCAACGAACAAGTGTTGACCAACTGTGCGTTGGGGTTAGCGGGTGAAACGGGCCAGGTCGTGGACTTGGTGAAGAACTACACCTTCCACGGCAAGGACATGGATCACGACGCCATCGTCAAGGAAATGGGCGACGTGCTCTGGTACCTCAGCCAAATTTCCCAGTGGGCCGACATCGACTTTGATGAAGTCGCTCAAGACAACATCAAACGCCTGAATGCCCGCTATCCACATGGGTACCAACCGAATCACTAGCCCTGACGGCGACGAGAAATGAGCCGCCTGACCGTTTACCCAGTATGGGGGGAACACGGGTGGCTAATCATTTGTAAACAATGAAAAAGGACTCCCACCGGCAGAATACCCGTGGGAGTCCTTTTCACAACCTAGTCGTGTTCGTGTTTTTGCTCGTGCTTGATCTGGTCATCCTTGATCAAGCCCTTACCCTTCTTGTCGTTCTTGTGTTCATCGTCGCGCTTCAAAAATTTATCGCGCTTCACATCAGTTGGGTCCATTTGGGCAAATTTACCGAACATGGAATCCAGGTCGTCTTGACGTTTGACCTTTAATGCCAAAGCGAACCACCTCCTTGCTTTTTCAGTAATCATAGCAGAATTAGACCGATTTGTCATTTTTCTAGCGGCCAGGGGGTTTTGCTTGCACCAAACAGACATTCGGCCTATACTTTAAAGGCTTATCGATTCGATTAAAAACGGGAGGGATCTTCCTTGGCGTCGGAATATTTGGAACATAAACTAGCGTTACTGCCGGGCCTTCCCGGCTGTTACCTGATGAAAAATATCAACAGTCAAATCATCTACGTGGGCAAGGCTAAGAACTTAAAGAACCGGGTGCGTTCCTACTTTAAGAGTAGCCATACCGGGAAAACCGCCCAGTTGGTCAGTGAGATCGTCGACTTTGAAACGATCATCACCTCGACCGACAAAGAGGCCTTCTTACTAGAAATCACGCTGATTCAAAAGCATCAGCCGTACTTCAATATCAAGCTCAAGCGGGGGACCGGGTACCCGTACATCAAGATTACCCACGAACGCGACCCCCAGCTCTTGTTGGTCAGTGATATTCGCAAGGACGGGGCCTACTACTTCGGGCCATATCCTAACGTGTACGCGGCCGAAGAGACCATGCACTTCTTACAAAAGGTCTACCCGCTACGCCGGTGTACCGGCTATCAGGGACGGCCGTGTCTGTATTACCACATGGGCCAGTGTCTCGGGGCGTGTTTCAAAGAGGTGCCCGAAGCCGATTACGACCATCAGATTCGCAAGATCAAGTCCTTTTTAAATGGCAACGTGGCGCACGCCAAAAAGGAACTCAGCGAGCGGATGGCTGCGGCGGCTGGCAAGATGGAATATGAACGGGCCGCCGAATTGCGCGATCAGATCCGCTACATCGAAGCGACCGTGGAAAAGCAAAAGATCATTTCCAACGACCACACGCCCCGCGACATCTTTAACTTTTATCTGGACAAGGGGTGGCTGTCGATCCAAGTCTTCTTCATTCGCCAGGCGCGATTGATGAAGCGTGAAAAGCGGCTCTTCCCGGTCATCAACTCGGCCGAAGAGGAATTGGCCAGTTTCATTGTTCAGTTCTATCAACGTAAGAATACGGTCCTGCCGCGGGAAATCCTGGTGCCCGCCAGCATCGACCATGAGGTGATCGAAGAACTGCTGAAAGTGCCCGTTAGAACGCCGCAGCGGGGGACCAAACGCGATCTGCTGGAGATGGCCGGTAAGAACGCCAAACTGGTCTTAGACGAGAAATTTCGGCTGCTGGAGCTGGATGAAAGTAAGACCACTGGGGCCATGAAGGAGATCACGGACGCGTTGGGCATTGCGCCCGGTCATAAGATCGAAGCCTTTGACCACTCCCACATTCAAGGGGCGGACCTGGTTTCGGCAATGGTCGTCTTCGTTGATGGTCAACCCAATAAGAAGTTGTATCGGAAATACAAATTACGGACGGTCGATCACGCGGATGAGACGGCCAGCACGCTGGAAGTCATTCGCCGGCGGTATGGGCGGCTCTTAAAGGAGCATGCGGCCATGCCTGATCTAATTTTGATGGATGGGGGCGACATTCAGATGAATGCCGTCAAGGAGGTCTTAGCCGACGAATTTGACCTGCATATTCCCGTCGCGGGGATGGTCAAAAATGACCACCATAAGACGGCGGACCTGTTGTTTGGTCCCGACGACCATCACGTGCACCTCGATCCCAAGAGCCAGGGCTTCTACCTGGTGCAACGGATCCAAGATGAGGTCCACCGGTTCGCCATCACCTTTCACCGGCAGGTCCACACCAAGCACTCACTGAGTTCACGGTTGGATCGAATCCCAGGGGTTGGTCCTAAGACGCGCAACAAGCTCTTACGTAAGTTCGGCTCGACCAAGAAGATCGGTGAAGCGGATGTCGATGATCTGCGTAAACTCGGCATCAGTCAGACCGTGGCGCAAACCATCCACGTGACGCTGGCTGCGGAAACGGCGGAAATAAAAAGTCCCCGAACGCCAACCAATCTTTGACGTGGCGGCCGTTTGCCGGTATACTGGCAAACAGGAGTCACACTGAGAAAGCAGCACACGCTGGTTTAGAAAACGAGGAATAAAATTATGTTTGTAGATCAAGTTAAAATTAACGTGAAGGCCGGTAACGGCGGGAATGGCATGGTGGCCTTCCGTCGGGAAAAATTCGTGCCCAACGGGGGTCCAGCCGGCGGTGACGGTGGTCGTGGTGGCAACATCATCTTCCAAGTTGACGAAGGCTTACGGACGCTGATGGACTTCCGGTATTCCCGGAAATTCAAGGCGAAAAACGGGGGCAACGGTGCCATCAAGTCCATGACCGGTCGCGGGGCCGAGGATACCATCATCAAGGTTCCTCAAGGCACCACGGTCATCAATTCGGAAACGGGCGCCGTCATGGCTGATTTGGTCGCCAGCGACGACTCTGCCGTAATCGCCAAGGGTGGTCGTGGTGGCCGGGGCAATATCCACTTTGCCTCACCCAAGAATCCGGCACCCGAAATCGCTGAAAATGGGGAACCGGGTCAGGAATTCGAAGTCCAACTTGAGTTGAAGGTCCTGGCCGATGTCGGTTTGGTGGGCTTCCCGTCAGTGGGGAAATCGACGCTGTTGTCCACGGTCACCAGCGCCAAGCCTAAGATTGCGGAATACCACTTTACCACGTTGGTCCCGAACCTGGGGATGGTCCGCTTGCCGGACGGCCGTGACTTTGTGATGGCCGATCTTCCTGGGCTGATCGAAGGGGCCGCCAACGGCGTGGGATTAGGTTTCCAATTCCTGCGGCATGTGGAACGGACGCGGGTCATCTTACATTTGATCGACATGAGTGGCTTGGAAGGGCGGAACCCTTACGAAGACTTTGAGAAGATCAACGAAGAGCTCAAGACCTACGATCCAGACATCTTAAAGCGGCCGCAAATCGTGGTGGCCAACAAGATGGATATGCCGGATGCCGCCGACAACCTGGCGCAATTCAAGGAAGACCTGAAGCAAGACCAACTCTTGGCGACAACGCCAGAAATCTTTGCCGTGTCTGCCTTGACGCACGACGGCTTGACGCCCTTGCTGGGTCGGACCGCGGATATCTTGGCCGAAACGCCGCAATTCCCAGTCAAACAGCCAGAAGTGGCCACGACGGCGGAATACACATTCAAGCCAGAGGCCGAATTCACCATCGATCAAGACGCGGATGGCACGTGGATCTTGAGTGGGGCCAAGCTGGAGAAACTCTTCCAGATGACCGACATCAACCACGACGAAAGTCTCTTACGCTTTGCCCGTCAAATGCGCGGCATGGGCGTCGACGACAGTCTGCGTGAACACGGCGCTAAGAACGGCGACCTGGTTAAGATCGACGACTTCACCTTTGAGTACATGGCTTAGGTCGTTGACTTAGATTGAGCCTGAAGGTTGAAAGACGGAAATCAGCTGGAATTACTGTTAGCATGCGACTCATACCGTCAAAAATAGTCGGTTACAGCCTCGCAATGCGAACTGGCCGCCTTCCGTTCGCCAAATATGGGTTGGAACGCTGGGGCGGACGGGTCGAGCCAAAAGGCGGTCTCGACGCCTCGCTTTGAGCCGGAAGACACGTCTCAAAGACGCCAGTTTGCTAAGTGGCATGAATCGCGCCACTAAGCAAACTCCCACGGCTGAACCCATATTTGGCGAACTCCCGGCTACGGTGATGCGTCTCAATAACAGTCACTTTAAACCCAGGTGGTAGCTACATTGACGACTAGCCTTTTATTATCACGGTGTCAGAACACCGTCATTACGGCAATCAGCACGTTAATTTTAGGTTCAACCTTCAGATTAAGCTGTAAAGAAAAAGAATCGTCATCAAGAGAGGGAGATAAGTCCCAACTTTGATGACGATTTTTTTAATGGTCTATTGTGAACGCAACACTGAGTGTCATGGAAACCACAATCTGTCGATTGAACCTGCCTTCAAAGGTGGTGACCGCGCTCAACTCCCACCGTAGCCGAAGGTTCGCCAAGTAGGGGGTCATCCCGCGTTGCCAGGCCACCCCGTTACAGTGCTAGCTTCAACCAGCCAGTGGGAGCCACGACCTGCTTGCTGTCGGCGTAGGCCCCGGCGAAGGCGATTTTCACCGACTTGAAGGTCGGTCGCTTCTTTTCGCTGGCCAAGCCCGTGGCAAAGGTCGTCAGGTGGTCGTTGGCGGGGATGGTCTTGCCGGCGCTGGCGTCACTGAGTTGCCCGGAGGCGTTTAACTGGCGGTTTTGACTGAGTCGCAGGGTTTTGATCCCATCCGTGGTGACGTCACGCTTGCCATGATTGGTGATGGTGAATTTCACTTGGATCGTGTAATAGGGGCTCTTGATGCTGGCCAGATTCAAGGCCTGGGCCGCCATGCGTTTGGCCGCAGCGGTCTTGGCCGTGTTCTTGATGATGCGCACCGTGGTGACCTTGTAAGTCAGTGGGCCGCTTTTGATGGTGGTTCGGGGGTGCTTAACTTGGTCGAGTTGCAGCTTGGTGCCGACCTTATCGTAGGTGTATTGCCCGGCCGTCTTCAATTTGCCCGACTTGACATAGTGGGCGCTCCTGGTTTGGGCGGCCTTAGGACGGTAGGTCTGGGCCTCTTTTTTCGTTGAAGATGACCCGGAAACCGCCGCATCGGGCTTAGGGGCACTATAACTGCTGGACTTAGCCGAGCTATTCTTAAAGCTAGCGGTGCTTTGTTTGGCATTAGACTGGCAGCCCGCCAGACCGAGGACTAAGACACTCAGACCAAGTAGGGCCAATGATGAATGGAAACGCATGATAAAACTCCTTTCAACCTAATAGGATTTGGTGAGGCACTAAGCGATACCCGTACAGCCGAATCGGCGTGTCAGCCGCGATGAACAGGTTAGCGTGGGGCGCCATTTGTTGGCAGCGGGTACGCAATTGATCCAGCGTCAACGCGTGACCGGCGCCACTGACCAAGACGATTTGCTTGGCCGTCGCCGGTAGGATGTCGACGATGGGGGTGGTCACGTGGTCGTGTTCCCAAAAGACTTCTAGTGCCGGATGCAGATCAATGGTGGAACGGTTAAAATCGATGAGGCGCAACGAAACTCCCTCCCCAGTTCGTGACTTTACCTCAGTATACCGAATTTTTCTGGAGAACCCCAGGCCGGCACCCGGATTTTTTAAAATTCATGGGCCATCCGCCTGGTCGAGACAGGTTTTACCGGAATCGGGGAAGGAAAAGTTGCGGTTTGGGTGAAAATCCCCTAAAATAGTGCTTGGACTTAAAAACAGGATAGGAACGAAAAAAATATGGAAATTGAATTCTTAGGGACCGGCGCCGGTTCACCAGGAAAGTTCCGTAACGTGACCAGCACGGCCTTGCGCCTGTTGGACGAGCGGAATTCCGTCTGGTTGTTTGACGTGGGTGAAGCGACCCAGCACCAAATTTTACGCACGACGTTAAAGCCGCGTAAAATCGATAAAATTTTTATTACACACTTACACGGTGACCATATTTTTGGCCTACCAGGGTTATTAAGTAGTCGGTCATTTCAGGGTGGCAATGAGCCCCTGACGATTTATGGCCCCAAGGGGATTCGGAACTTCGTTGAGGTCAGCATGCGCGTGTCCGAGACCAAGTTGTCTTACAAGATTCATTATCAAGAATTGACGGCCGACGGGTTGATCTTCGAGGATCCGAAGTTCCGCGTTTACGCGCAGCACTTGGACCACCGCATCGAATGCTTTGGGTACCGCGTCGAGGAAAAGGACCATCCCGGCGAGCTACAGGTGGACAAACTCAAGGCCGCCCAGATCCCATCCGGGCCAGTTTACGGCCAACTCAAGGCGGGCCAAACGGTGACCTTGCCGGATGGACGAACGGTCAACGGGCAAGACTTTTTAGGGCCTGCCCAGCCTGGTCGAATCGTGGCGATCTTAGGGGATACCCGGCAGACGCCTGGTGAGGAAAAATTGGCCAAAAACGCGGACGTGTTGGTTCACGAAAGCACGTTTGCCAAGGGCGAAAGCAAGTTAGCGCGTTCGTATTACCACTCGACCAACATTCAGGCGGCCGAGTTGGCCAAGCGGATGCACGTCAAATTATTACTGTTGAACCATATTTCCGCACGTTACACGGGAAAGATGGCGTTAGATCTCCAGCATCAGGCGCGTGAAGTCTTTAAGAACACCAAGGTGGTCAAGGACTTTGACGCGGTCGATGTTCCCTTTCAAAAATTAATCAAGGCGGGTGCTAAGTGATGAAGAATCAGTGGCGAATTGTGATCAGCATTTTATTAGTCATCGTGGTCGCGGTGTTTGCAATCTTAAATGTGGAAAGTGTCCCCGTGTCCTTTGGGTTCACCACAGTTCACTGGCCACTGATTTTGATTCTACTAGTCTCCATTTTGATTGGGGCGGTTTTGATGATCTTGTTTTCGACCATTAACGCCGTACAGCACAACCGGGCCTACAAGGAACTGGAACAGACCAGCAGTGAGCATCTGGCCCAGCTGCAGGCGGAAAACGACCGGTTGTCCAAGCGCCTACAAAATTCAAACAGTAAGCAAGCGGCTGGCCTCCAGGAAAAGCAGATCAAGGAACTACGGGCCCAAGTGGCTGATCTGCAGGCCAAGTTAGCCGAAAAATAAGACAGTTCAGGAACAGATCAACGTTGAAACAAGTGGGCGTTGCGGAAGTTAGCGAGTCATCAACACTAATTTCTGTGGCGTCCGTTTCTGTTTCGTGACTCAAGGATAGAAAGGATGGTTGTTGGTGATTGCCGCACAGTATCGCTGGAATATCAAAGACGTGAACCAGCCGTCGAAAGAGGCGCTCAAGCTGGCCGAAGAAACGCAGACGCCGCCGATTATTGCCCAGATCTTGGTGAATCGGGGCTATCGGACGGCGGAAGCGATTCAGGCCTTCTTGAATCCGGGACCCGAACAACTCCATGACCCGAACCTGTTGCACGACATGGCTAAGGGCGTCGAGCGTATCGAAGACGCCATTTCCCAGGAGCAACAGATCACCATTTACGGCGATTACGATGCCGATGGGGTCACGAGTACGTCGATTTTGTACGAGACGCTCAACGAAATGGGTGCCAAGGTCAACTACTATATTCCCAACCGGTTTACGGACGGGTACGGGCCCAACGTCGCGGCCTTTCAAAAATTGATTGCGGCGGGAACCCAGCTCTTCGTGACCGTGGACAACGGGGTGGCCGGCAATGATGCGATTGCGGCGGCTAATGAGGCCGGCGTTGACGTGGTCGTGACCGATCACCACGAATTGCCCCAGGACCTCCCAGACGCCTATGCCATCATCCATCCCCGTTATCCGGGCGCCGAGTATCCCTTTGGTGGCTTGTCCGGTGCGGGTGTGGCCTTCAAGGTCGCCCAGGCCCTGCGCGAGGAGATTCCCCAAGACCTGCTGGATCTGGCAGCAATTGGGACAGTCGCCGATCTGGTGCCGTTGATCGATGAAAACCGCGTCTTGGTCTACTATGGCTTACAGCTGCTGGCCCAAGATGAACGGCCCGGCCTGCAGGCTTTGATGCAAGGCGCGGGGTTAAAACCGGCCGAATTGACGGAACAATCCATCGGCTTTGGCATAGCGCCGCGACTCAACGCGTTGGGCCGGCTGGACGACGCGAGTCCCGCAGTCGAACTCTTGACGACGTTAGATGACACGCAGGCCACGGCTTTAGCCAAGGATACCGAAGCTAAGAACCGGCATCGCCAAGATCTGGTCAAGACCATCAGCGCGGCCGCCTTAGCGCAGGCCGCCGATGCCGACCACAGCCAGCGACCGACCCTGATCATTAGTGGTCATGATTGGCACGAAGGCGTGCTGGGAATCGTGGCCAGCAAGGTCGTGGAGACCACGGGCAAACCCACGTTGGTGGTGAACATTCAGGATGGTCGGGCCAAGGGGTCTGGTCGAAGCGTCGACGCATTTAACCTCTTTACGGCCCTAGATGGTCACAGAGACCTGATGACGGCGTTTGGGGGTCATCACATGGCGGTTGGGTTGACGGTGCCTGAGGACCAATTAGGGGCCTTGGCGGACGCCTTGGATGCTGAGGCGGTGACGCAAAAATTGACCGAGAGCGGCCCCAGCGAGTTGGTGGTCGCGGCGGCCTTGTCCGTCAAGGATGCCACGATGGATTTCTACCACCAACTGGCCAAGTTAGCGCCGTTTGGTCCGGATAATCCGCAGCCGTTGTTTGCCTTTAAGTCAGCGGCGGTCACGCAGGTCAAGGCCATCGGTCAAGATCATAGTCATTTGAAATTTCAATTGGCCCAAGATCACCAGCAACTCAACGCCATTCAGTTTGGTGCCGGTAAAAACGTCCCGGCATTGACTGCGGATCCCGAGGCAGTCGAGGTGTTAGGGGCCATCGAGGATAATGTTTGGCAAGGCCGGCATTCCTTGCAGGTGATGGTCAAGGATCTCAAGCAGGTCGCGCGGCCGGTCGTCGATGCCCGAACCACGCAACTGCATCAGGCGATGTTTCAGGCCTTTGGCGTGTACGTGTTCTTCCACCGCAATATTTACCAACAGCTGGCGGGCCAATTGCCAACGGGCGCCAACGCGCTATTGTTCGACGGGTCGGCGCAACAGCCCGTCGCGGCGGACACCCCGGTCTTTATCGTCGACTGCCCGGACGATACGGCAGATTTAACCAGCGTTTTACAGCAACTTAAACCCACGCAGGTGACGGCTTATTTGTATAAGAAAGAAAGTCTTTCGCAATTAGGGATGCCAACTCGCCCGCAATATGCTAAACTGTTTAAGTTCATTGCAACACATCAACAAGTCGATATAGGCCATCAGCTGGACCAATTGGCGACCTTCTTGCAGATTCCGCGGACCCAGCTGGTCTTCATGATTCAGGTCTTCTTCGAGTGTGGCTTCATCACGATCGATCACGGTATCATGAACGGGGTGGCCCACCCAGAGCACAAGGATTTGGCCAGTGCGCCGAGTTACCAACTCAGACAACAGCAAATGCAGACGGAAAAAGAGCTGTTAGCTTGTCCGACTGTAGCACTCTTGCAGCGTCTTCAGGCCTCATTGGACTTAAAATAAAGGAGCAACTTCATCTTATGGCAACTGATTTTACGAAATACATTGCAAGCGTTCCGGACTACCCCGAAAAGGGCATCATGTTCCGGGACATCTCCCCACTGATGGCGGACGGCGAAGCGTTCCATGCCGCCACTGACGAAATCGTCAAGTACGCCAAGAACAAGGGCGTTGAAATGGTCGTGGGCCCAGAAGCCCGCGGGTTCATCGTCGGCTGCCCGGTCGCTTACGAAATGGGGATCGGTTTTGCCCCGGCCCGTAAGCAAGGCAAATTGCCGCGGAAGACGGTCAAGGCTAGTTATGACTTGGAATACGGTCAATCTGCACTGTACATGCACGAAGACGCCATCAAACCGGGCCAAAAGGTCTTGGTGACCGATGACTTGTTGGCCACGGGTGGGACCATTGGCGCCACAATTCAGTTGGTTGAAGACCTCGGCGGTATCGTCGTTGGAACGGCCTTTTTGATCGAACTCAAGGATCTGCACGGTCGCGACAAGCTGAAGGGTTACGATATCTTTAGCTTAATGGAATACTAAATTCAAGCGATACAAAAGGTGCCAATCACGGGAAATTTCTCGTGGTTGGCACCTTTTTTAGGCTATTCTACTGGTTGACAGTAAAATGACGCGTTGCTTGCTGGGGTGACGGGGGTCTAACGCCTAAGATTGGCGAACGACAGGCGGCCAGCTCGCACAACGACCGTCACGATTCACATGGAGATAGGGGAAACCTTAATCTTCGGCAATGTCGTTGATGACGAAGACGTTAGGGTGAGCGTGCTGGACCACGTAGGTGGTGGTTGACCCGACCACGAGTCGGGAGAAGGCGTTGGTCCCGGATTTCCCGATGACGATTAGGTCGATCCCATTTTCGGCATCGTTCGCGACATCGGTGATCTGCTGTTTGGGGGCGCCCTCCAGGTTGGCCGTGGTGACGGTCACGCCGGCCGCCGTTGCCAGTTCCTTGGCGCGCGTCATCAGTTCCGTAGCGTTTTCGCGCATGGAGGCGATGACCTCCGTGTAAGCCAGGCCCCGAGCGTAGCCGCCAAACTGGTTGATATCGGTCACGTGCAGGAGCAGTAGGCTGGCGTGCCAGTCCTTGGCCAGATCAATGGCCGCCTTAAGGGCTTCATTGGCGTTGCTGGACCCATCGAGGGGGACTAAAATATGCTGATACATGAGATGACCTCCTTAGCATTGGCTGACGAAACGTTTTAGATTACGGTTATATTATCCATAATTAAATGCATATAGTCAACCGTTTTGCATAGTCGTCAATCGGCAATCATGGCGTGACGGTCGACCACGATACCGGTCACGGTCAAGGCGATTGCGCAGACGACCAGCAGCAACAAGACCGGGTTCCAGGCGTGCAGACTAGTGGCCAAGGTGCCGAATAAAATGGGACCAACGGCGGCCAGTAAGTAGCCCGCTGACTGGGCCATGCCGGAAATTGCGGCGGTCTGGTAGGGGTTGTGGGTCTTTTCGGTGAAGAACATGATGGCCAGGTTAAAGGCGACCCCGGAGCCCAGACCGCTGATCAACGCCATGGTCGTGAGAAACGGCAGCGAATGCGTGGGCAACAGGAAGGTCAGGGGCGCCACCACGTATCCCAGCGTCATGATCGTCAACAGTAAGGGCATGCCATGGCGTTTGTTAAAGAGGTAAGGCACCAGAAAGGCTAGAGGTAACCCGCTGAGCTGAAACAGCGTCAAGAGGTTACTGGCGACGATAGTGGACACGCCGTGGATAGTCAGAATCGTGGGTAACCAGGTCAATAAGACGTAGTAGACCAGCGACTGCAGGCCAAAGAACAACGTGATCAGCCAGCCAGATGGTTGCCGCCAAACGCTGTGGTAATGCGGTACCTGCGCCCGCTGTTGGGCGGTCAGGGCCGGCGTGTCGGCGGTCTTTAAATTGGGCAGCCAACAGATGACGGCTACGATGCTAATGACCCCTAAGATGGCTTGGGTCATGCCAAAGCTCAGCGACGTGATCAGATAACCAGCCGCGGCGGTCCCCAACGCACCGACCAACAACATGGACAGGGTGTAAAGACTGGTCCCCAGCTGAATCCGGTCGGGAACGCGTTCCTTGATCAGCGCGGGAATCAAGACGTTACCGCTATCCACGCCAATGCCCACCAGGAAAGTCCCGAAAAACAGGGCGACCACGTTGGGAATGATGCGCCCGTAGCTCCCCAGAATCAAGAGCAGAAACAGGGCCAAAACCGTACGAGCGTTGCCCCAGCGCTGCGCCAATTTCACAATCAGTGGCGAAAAGATGGCAAAGGTCACCAGGGGAATCGACGTCAACAGGCCGGCCAAAGAGCTTGGCAGATGCAACGTCTGTTCCAGATCGGGCAGTAGGGGCGGCATTAATGTGATGGGCAGCCGCAGGTTAGCGGCGATCAGCATCATGCTAAAGAGAAACCAGGAACGTTTGGGATACACAAAAAATCCTCCTTCAAAGAGCGTTTAAAATTAGTATAGACCTGAAACCGCCACCACGAAAAGCCCAATCGGACGCAAAAAAGCCAGGGCCGTGGGAGGCGACCCTGGCTTTGAAGAAAACAGCCCGTTGAGGAGGACTATCTGGGGGATGAATCAAGATTCGTGCGGAATCTGTGAGAGTGGTGCAAAGGGGAGAATATGTGTTTATTAACTAATCATTTTGATTAGTTTGTAATTATATTATGGACTAATTGGTGTTTTCTCGCAATCAATATGCTCAGAGAAAAAATGACTTACCGGTAAAACCAATGAGTGGGCCCTGCAATTTTCGACGGTTCCAGGTAGAATAGAGGAAAGGAAGATGATGACCATGGATTTTATTGACCTGACCCCCATTCAGCTGCGGCACACGCCCCTGGGAACCCGCCAGCAGGATCCTAAGCTTCATGACTGGCAATTAGACTGGGAGAAGCTGGCGGCGCTGATACGCGACAATGGCGACGTTATGGCGGTCGTGCAGGCAGGGTTGGCCGAGGACTGGTTGAACACGCAGGGGACCATCTGGGATGAAGAGTGGGGTTACCACCGTTATCCCAACGATAACCGTGAGCCGGATGATACCGTCTTTTGGGCCGCTTCGACTTGGGCCACGCCGGCAATCTTGGTGACGTTTCACAATGAGTTGACCCGGGCATTTGCCTGCTATCGGGAAGGCCGCGACCCGGATTTTCATTACCTAGGACGTTAATGTTTTTGCCGAATAATCGTGATTGCTAGAAAGTAAATTAGATTTGTTATATAGTATTCATTAGAAAAACACCTGCTTGTAATCGTTTTGACTTTTAAGCCAGTTACAATTAAGCCAAGTCAATTAGGAAGGGAGTTTGGATGATGAGTGATCTATTTATCAGCTACCAGTCAGCCGATCCATTAGCCCATTCGTTTCAGGTCCAACTCCAGAAGTGGGCGGACAAGTACTGGGAGTTTCCATCGGTCAGCTTTCACGAACAGGAGCCGCCGGTGTGCTTTAACTGTGCCAGTGCCAACCGAATTCGCCGGCACTTGCGGAAGGAAATCAAAGCGGCCAATCAATTACTGATTATTATTAGCCGGGCCACCTGGCAGTCGGAATGGACCGACTGGGAAATCTCGACAGCCCAAGATGCCGACAAACAATTGTTGGCCGCCAAGCTAGACAGCACCAATATTTCCCCGATTGGCCTGGTGGATACGGCGCCGATTTGGATCGATCCATTCGATCCGATTGTGTTGGCACAACGAAAATTTTAGAGGCCGAATGCCTTGATGCGTAAAACGAATTTTAGCTTTAGCAATTGACTGCAGGAGAAATGTCGGCCATGATTACATCTGTGAAAGGGCGTAAATTGTTTTTACTTTTTTCCACAGTTGCGGTTGTGAGCGGCGCCGTTGCCTGATTACCAGTCTTAATCGCGGACGTTTCCCAACTCATTTTTAGAGTTAAAGTGGGCCTGTCGATTGCTAATCGGAATAACTCAGTGATATTTTTTAAAATAAAAACAGCAATTTCGTCAAACGTTCATTTAACGAAGTTGCTGTTTTTGTTCATATCTTTAAGGAGAGTACAGGATTTGAACCTGCGCGCCGGTATTAGCCGGTTCGACGGATTTCGAGTCCGTTGCATTACCACTCTGCCAACTCTCCAAGTCACTACTTAATATATTCTACCAATAATGACTATAAATGCAAGCCTGTTTTTGATTTTGGTGAAAATCTGACCGATTTTTTGGGGACCAGATTGACAGATGAGGTAGTTATGCTTGTGTTTTAGATTATTCAGGCTACTTGATGAAGAGTGTAGCATTCAATCTATGCAAGCGTTAGCGAATTTTTGAGTCTTCCAGAAGCGAGACTGTTAAATAAGCAATTGCAAATGATTGGCGAGTTGTCAGAAAATAGGAGGATGAAATTATCTGACAAATATCATCTTAGTTGGTATCTATTATAAAAAAACACCAACCGAGATTGATTGGTGGCGACGCTGTTTATTTAATTTTGGTCATTTTTTCTAGTCGGAAAAAGTTGGGCTTGGATGAGCGATGATACTGTTCTCCTGCACTGACTGATAGTTTCTTTTTGCTATGTTTGATGATTTTAAGAGCAGGACGAGAGTTAGCAGTCTTACTAAACTTCTCCAAAATTCGCCTTTTATAAAAAGCTAATATCTGCGTGTAAAAAATAGAAGATAGAAAAAACACTAATCCGAAAAAACATGAGATTAGTGTTCGCTGATTCAAAAAAATCACCTAATCCGCCAACCGCTCAATCACATCCACCAGTCCTGGATGCGCGGCCAACAACGTTTCGCGGCTTACCAGTGTGAAGTCCGCAAAGTCAAATCCAGGAGCCACCACGCAGCTGACGAGGCCGAACGCATTGGGTTGGGTCACCTCCGAGGCAAAAATCGTATCGTGAGGGACCTTGAACTGGAGACGCTCACCGGCTGTCACATCGGCACCAAGGGTTACCTGCGAGTAGTTGCCGTCGGGGGCGATACAGTGGATGGTCACGGGCGCACCGTCGTGAAAGAACCACAGTTCATCATGGGTGAGGCGGTGAAAGTATGAGGGATGCGTGTCGTCCAGTAAGAAGTAGATACTGGTGTACTGGTAACGAGCGGCCTGACTGGTGTTGTCAAAGACTTTGTCGTCACTTTGAAACGTCTGGCGGTACCAGCCGCCCTCGGGATGCGGGGTCAACGCCAGCGCGTCGATGTAGGCCAATTTGCCGGTCATGGAATCAGTCCTTTGATTATGGTTTGGCTTGCCAAGGATCCTCGGTCGCGGGCGCCAGGCCCTTAGCTTGACGAATCGCCTCGGTCAAAGCGTTGGTGACCTCCTTGGGCGTGTGTTGCGTGAGATCCTGCTGCTTGAGCCATTCGTAGGCGGCAGCTTCAAAAATATCTTCTGGAAAAGTCATTGTCATTCACCACCTTAGCTACTGTAGATTATAGCAGAGATGGCGCCAAAAAACGGGCCCAACTTGCGGACCCGCTCATTTTCTATTCCGTGACTTTTTGTTGCTGAAGAGCGGCTTGTTGCTGATGGGCTTCTACCGCTAGTTCGGGGAACCAGATGGCGATTTCGTGGTGCGCATTTTCCCGGCTGTCCGCGGTGTGCACGATATTTCTTAAAATGCCATCGGGATATTCGTGGGCAAAGTCGCCCCGAATCGTGCCGGGTTGGGCGTCGTTGGGCCGAGTCTTACCCGCTAAATTGTGGACGGCCTTGACGACATCGGTCCCGGTGACGATGATGGCGACCAGGGGGCCCTCCATCATGTACGTTTCAATTTCGTGGAAATAGGGCTTGTCGACTTGTTCGCAGTAGTGCCTTTCAAGTTGTTCAGGAGTGGCGCGAACGACTTTTAATGCCGTGATTTGGTAGCGCTTTCTTTCTAGCCGTGAAATAATCTCACCAACGTGTCCTTCCGCGACACCGTCAGGTTTTACCAGTACCAAAGTCTTTTCTGAGTTTGCCATGATAGAGACCTCCTTGTATTTGGAGCAACCAAGCGCATTGCTCATGACGTAACAAGTTACACCCTAAATTTTAGAAGATTGGTCCGCTTACGTCAACTATAAAAGCAGCTCCGCCGAAAATTGGGGGGAGCTGCCAGGGTGTTTTATTCGGGATCGCCCATGATCATCCAAAGAATCAGGTAGGCGATGATGCCGGGAAACGCGGGGGTGATGGCCAAGACCACAAATAAGATACGGGCCACGCCCACGTTCCAATCAAAGTGCTGCGCCAGGCCGCCGAGAACGCCGGCAAAGACCCGGTTATTGGCGGAACGGTGAATGTTTTTCATGAGATGAGACCTCCCTGGAAACTAGTTTAGGATTGAAAATCAATCTTGTTAAAGAAATCGACGTGAATATCATCGTCGGTAATCTCTAATTTGGTGATGCTACCGTTGATGGTGGCCACGCCTTCGTCGAGTTCCGGGGCGTAGCGGTCCACGATGGAACGAATCGTCATACCGTGGGAAACGACTAAGACCGTGTCGCCGTCTTGAGAATTGTCCCGGAGCTTATTAAAGCCGCGGTCCAGGCGTTCCCAGAACATGGCGTTGCTTTCGGCTTCTCCGTAGAGGTCGGCCTTGTGAATCAAGTCGCGGGCCTTTTCCAAGCCATAGGTACCTAAAACCGCGGATTCGGAGGTCATCTTGACCTGGGCGCCCACGAATTGCCACATTTGGTTCAAGTCGTTGCCTTCAAAATAGCCATGGCACTGTTCCCGAAATTCGGGGTACTGATAGGACACGATGTTCATGTTCTCCGGGTTCTGCCGCAAGGCGATGCGCGCGGTCTCAATGGCTCGGCCGGAGTCACTACTGTAGGCAGCGGCTAAGTGAATCCCCTTGAGCTGTTGACCGGCGCGTTTGGCATCGGCCCGGCCCTTTTCCGTGAGGGGCGAGTCGATCCAACCCTGCACCTTATTGTAGTGGTTCAACATGGTTTGTCCGTGACGTACAAAATATGCCGTAATTTTTTTCATATTGGAAACTCCTTCATCAACTTGGTAAGTGGTTACAAGTTAAGTATAGCAAGGCCACCGGGCAAACGCACTCATTTAGACAGGAAAAAGTTTTTTCGTGAATTTTAGCACTTTTAAACGGTCACGGCGGGCAAAGCATGCTATGATTTGTTAGTAACAGGAGGCGATGCGTTTTGAATACTGAAAGTCGTTATCGATATACCGGGGAGACCCCCGTGGATCTCAGTAAAATAGCCACCCGCGTTGACCGGGGGCCTGAACAGGCCGTCATCACCAACGCCCTGACAGCCAACGTGGCTACCCTAAGTGACTTGCAGACGCGTTTGTACGCGCAACGCGAGACCGGCGTGATCATCATCTTACAGGGGATGGATACCGCCGGCAAGGATGGCCTGATTCGCCACGTCTTCAGTGGGTTGAACCCCTCGGGGACCAGCGTGGTCAGCTTCAAGCAGCCGACGCATCTTCAGTTGGATCACGATTTCTTGTGGCGCGTCAATCAAGAGTTGCCGCGCCGAGGCGAGATTCGGATCTTTAACCGCTCGCAATATGAGGATGTCTTGATCAGTCGGGTCCACCCAGAAATGTTGTTGGGGCAACACCTGCCGGGCGTGAACAGTTTGGCAGACGTCGGCGATAAGTTCTTCGATCGGCGTTACCATGACCTGCGGCATTTTGAAACGTATCTGCGCCACCAGGGCTTCGTGACGATCAAGTTCTTCTTACACCTGTCACGTGAGGAACAAACGCGGCGGTTTGAGCGGCGCATCGAAATTGCCAGCAAGAACTGGAAGTTTTCACCCAGCGATATGCGTGAGCGGGCCTTTTGGGCGGACTATCAAGACGCCTATACCAAAATGCTGGCCAATACGGCGACCAAGAAGGAACCGTGGTACATCATCCCGGCCGATGATAAGGGGGTTGCTCGACTGTTGGTCTCGAACATTCTGGTCAAACGGCTGCAAAACATTCACCCAACGTATCCGACGGTCTCCGCAGAAGTCAAGGAACAACTTAAGACCACGTTACACCAGTTGAAGAAGGGTGAATTGTAGCTAGCAAAAAGCATCATGTTAGGCACAAAATGATTTTAAATTAATAGATAGATGTATCATACAATTTCACGATATTTGCCAATCATCTAAGCACTGTGATAAAGTGTTTTGACAAGAATCAGGAGAACGCTTCACCCGCAAGTGTTAGCCAATTGTGGAAATCACGATCAATCGACTGACACGTGCACAAGGAATTTTAGGAGGATTTTGACACCATGACCGTAACTGTAGGCATTGATAAGATTGGCTTTTTTACCCCAGACCACTATCTAGACATGGTCGATCTGGCACATGCGCGGGGGGAGGACCCCAATAAATATCTGATTGGAATCGGCCAATCCAAACAGGCGGTGATCCCGCCGACCCAAGATGTTGTGACCATGGCGGCCAATGCGGCGAGTCAGATTCTGACGCCAGCTATCAAGGCCGACATCAATATGGTATTATTCGGCACCGAATCTGGCGTCGATAATTCTAAGGCGACAGCGGTGTACCTCGCGCATTTATTGGGTCTGCCGGCCAATACCCGGGCGATTGAACTGAAACAAGCGTGCTACGGGGCTACCGCGGGCTTGCAGTTGGCGGCCGACTTTGTTCGGGTCCACCCGACGGCCAAGGTGCTGGTCATTGGGGCCGATATTGCCCGCTACGGCCTGCGCACGGCCGGTGAGGTCACTCAGGGCGGCGGCGCAGTTGCCATGCTGGTCACGGCGGATCCAACGATCCTGGCGTTAGATGCCATCAGCAGTTACCACACCGCGGACGTGATGGACTTTTGGCGGCCAACCTATCGGACCGAGGCCTTGGTCGATGGTAAATACTCGACCAACGTGTACCTGGACTTCTTCAAGACGGTTTGGGCCGACTACCAGGCACAAACGCAGCGGTCGATTGCGGACTTTTCGGCGTTCGTTTTCCATTTACCATTTACCAAGATGGGGCGCAAGGGTCTCCGCCAGATCCTGCCGGAAGCCGACGAACCCCAGCAAGCATCCTTGACGGCGGCTTTTGAGGCCAGCCAGGCGGATAATCGCGAAGTCGGCAATCTCTATACGGGGTCGTTATACCTGAGTTTCCTGTCCTTACTGCGTCACGGGACACTGACCGGGGGCGAACGGTTGGGCTTCTTTAGCTACGGCTCGGGTGCCGAGGGTGAATTCTTCAGCGGCGTGCTGCAACCCGATTACCAATCTGGATTTGACGACGACTTCTTAACGCGACAATTGGCCGACCGCCAAGCCGTCAGTGTGGCCGAATACGAGGCCATTTTCCAGCAACAACTCAGTAACGATGGACGCGATACCCAACTGGCCGTGGGGCAAGAACGGGCACCGTATTATTTGGCCGGCCGCCAACATCAACAACGGCAGTACCGTCATCAAGCTACCAATTAGGTCGGAAAGCGTGAGCCAACAGGCGGTTAACTGGCGAACAACCTAAAATTAACGTATTGATTGCTGTAACAGCGGTGTTCTGACATTTAAAGTTAGTGAAACCAGGCGCCTACGTCAGCCAGGGTTCCGCCTGCTCTGGGGAACACCTCCAGCCTGAGAAGCGGTCTTCCGGTTCGCTTGAAAGCCTGGAAAAAATCACCAGTCTCTCAAGTCGTCCCGCGCTGTAGGCTGAGAAAGGACCTCAGCCAACACCGCCGACACAGCTGGCTCCCCCCTGGCTGCCTCCGGCAAGGTTGAAGTCTATCAGTAACACTGTGTTAATGATGGACCGGTCGACAATGTAGCTACTATCTGGGGTTAAGACGACCATTTCTGGCATGCACTACCTTAGCCGAGAGTTCGCCAAATATGGGTTCAGCCGTGGGAGTTTCCTTAGTGGCGCGATTCATGCCGCTTAGGAAACTGGCGTCTTTGAGACGTGGGTTGCGGCTCAAAGCGAGGCGTCGAGACCGCTCTTTGGCTCGGCCCGTCCGCCCCAGCGTTCCAACCCATATTTGGCGAACGGTAGGCGGCCAGTTTTCATTGCGAAGCCGTAAACGACTATTTTTAACGCCATGAGCTGCATGACAACAATAACGCCAGCTGATTTCCGTCTTTCAACTTTCAATTAACACTGCTAAGCGGAATCAGTTGCCTGTTGGCGCATGTTTCGGTCATTTAAAGGTGATACAAAAGGGTCTGGGATGTTTTTCCCAGACCCTTCATTTTACAAACTATTCGAATTGATTCTTAGTGAGGTAGCCGTCCTTGTAGACCAAGACGGGCGACTGGTGACCGACCCGAAACACTAGGCTGTAGCCCTTACCCAACGCCTTTTTCAATGACGCGCTGGTCTGAATGAAGTTGTGCGCAAACTTCGGCCATTTGGCTTGTTTGGCCTGACTCGGATCGGCGTGTAAGCCCTTGATGGTTTTCTTCAAATTGGTATTGGTGATGGTCAACGTGTAGGTCTTGCTGGCCTTGTCGAAAGTGACTGGGCCCAATTTCTTTAGGGACTTCGCCAACTGCTGAGCGACCTGCTTTTCCGCTTCGGCTTGGGTCATGGTCGGCGTGCTGCTGGCAAAGGCCTGTCCAGACTGGGAGCTGAGAGATGACGTTTTAGAAACGGAGCTGGCTGCCGATTGGTCACTGTGGTGGTGATCAGCCGACCAGTAGGGCAGTTTCCAAATGGCGCCGGCCGTGACTAAAATTGTGAGCACCAAAACAATCAACGGGCCCCGCCGTGATTCTCCCCGTCGCCCAGCGTTGATCACCGAGAAAAACGTGATAACAATGAAAATAGCACCCAAAATCGCAATTCCTAAGAACATGTTAACCCCTCCGCATGATAAGTTAAGCTAAGTATAGCATGAATATTATAGCAACCGTTAGGAAGTGATAAGGGTTCGCGAAAAAACGTGAAACAATTGGCAAATTCGAATATTTTATTTTTGTAGTGCGTGAAAACGGCTTCTCGGGGAATTATAACCGAATATTAATCAAAAACCTATCGCATAGAGTTAATGTTTCCGGTATAATAAGGACATTCAAGAGAGAAATGAGGAGATTCGATTGACTAACGTGTACTTAGCAGGACCCTTCTTCAGTGATGAACAGATTTCCCGGATTGAACGGGCAGAAAAGGCCTTGGCTGCCAATCCCCGGGTGGGCAACGTCTTTAGCCCCCGATTGAACGAAATTCATGACCTGGAAATGGGGACGCCCAAATGGGCAACGGAAACCTTCCAAATGGATGTTCACCAGATTGACCAGGCGGATGTCGTCGTTGCCCTAGTCGACTTCGTGGACGACCAGGTGGATTCGGGGACGGCCTTTGAAATTGGGTACGCCTTTCACAGTAAGAAGCCAATCGTGGTCTTGCACGAGAAGGATACGATCTTAAACCTGATGTTGGCAGAGGGGCTCCACGCCTACTTACGCGAAGCCGAAGCCTTGGCCGCTTACGACTTTTCAACCTTGCCAGAAAGCCATTATCACGGCGAAGTCATCTAGCAATCGGTGGATTGGTTAAATCAGTGCCTGCGTCAGCCAGGGTTCCGCCTGCTCTGGGGAACACCTCCAGCCTGAGGAACGGTCTTCCGGTTCGCTTGAAAGCCTGGCAAAACCGGCCAGTCTTTCAAGTCGTCCCACGCTGTAACCTGGCAAACAACGCCAGGTAACACCGTCGACACAGCTGGCTCCACCCTGGCCCTGGCTGTCTCCGGCGAGATAATGCCTATCAGTCCCGCGGTGTTGACAAGAAAATAATTGAGCAGCTAACTGCTAACAAGGGGTTAGTCGGTTATTAGTGGTCAGCACCTTTGGCGAACGGTAGGTGGCCAGTTTTGGTTATTGCAGTCGTCAACAACTAGTCTTAACGCGAAATCGCATGACGGCAATCTTTCTAGCCGATTGCTGCCAGTCAATCTTCAGTCACTAAAAAAGCCAGTCCTCAAATCGAGAGCTGGCTTTAACTTAAGTATGCAGAGTCTAGTGGACATCGTCGCGGAATAAGCCGACGACTTTACCCAAGATGCTGACGTGATTCAAGATGATTGGCGCCATGGTGTCATTTTCTGGTTGGAGCCGGTAGTGATCGGCTTCTTTGAAGAACCGTTTGCAGGTCGCTTCGTTTTCTTCGGTCATGGCAATGACGACATCGCCGTTATCGGCGGATTGTTGCCGGCGGACGATGACTTGGTCACCATTTAAGATGCCGATATTGATCATACTTTCGCCGCGAATCGTGAGCATGAAGAGTTGATCGTCATCGTTTTCGAATTCAGGTGGCACAGGGAAGTAATCTGTGGCTTCCTGAACGGCGAGAATCGGTTCGCCGGCCGTGACGGTCCCCAAGACGGGAATCTTGGTCTGTTCTTCGTGGACGCCCAGTTCTTCCAGTCCTGCCGGCGTGACTTCCAGCGCCCGGGGTTTCGTGGGGTCCTTGACCAGCAGGCCTTTCTTTTCCAGGCGGGCGATGTGACCGTGGACCGTTGAAGTTGAGGAAAGCGCCACGGCTTCCCCGATTTCACGGACAGTCGGGGGATACCCTTTTTCGTTGACCCGTTCCCAAATGAAGCGGAGAACGGCGATTTGTTTGTTCTCAGAAGCCTTACTCATTTTTTCTGCCACCTCGTTCGTCATTCGTAGTTTTGTTTAGTGCAATTGTAGCA
Organism: Levilactobacillus sp.; assembly: GCF_022646225.1. Classification (NCBI taxonomy): domain Bacteria; kingdom Bacillati; phylum Bacillota; class Bacilli; order Lactobacillales; family Lactobacillaceae; genus Levilactobacillus; species Levilactobacillus sp. The sequence goes on along the minus strand of NZ_JALCJA010000001.1, from coordinate 384,888 downwards.
TAGGTACCGAACGTTTTCAAACAGATGTTCGGTTAAATTGGTTGAAATTTGAAAATAACCCTGATATGATAGGTGTCGACTTGAATTTTTAAGGAAACTTCGATAACTAAACCCAAAATTTTTTCTCAAGGAGGACTGTTCATGGCAGAACCAACAATGGACACGTTATTAACGCGCATCAATGAACTTGCACACAAAAATAAGGCGGAAGGCTTAACGCCCGAGGAAAAGACGGAACGTGCCGGCTTGCGGCAACAATACCTAAAGCTCTTCCGGGCGAGCTTCAAGAGCCAAGTCGAGATGTTGCAGGTCTACGACAAAAATGGTAAGGAAGTCACCCCGGAAAAGGTCCGGCAGATTCAACGCGACAAAGGCTTACGGGACGATTAAGGCGTACTGGCGGGTCCTTTTTGGGATTCGCTCTTTTAATTTGCGTTAAGTTTGTGTAGAATTGTTAAATGAATGACTTCATCAAAGGAGGGGAAACGACTTGGCAACTTGGATCTGGATCTTAATCGTGATCGTCGTGGGGTTGGCCTGTGCAGCAGGTGGCTTTTTCGGCGCACGGAAGTACATGGAAAACTATCTGAAAGACAATCCACCAATCAACGAAGACCAATTACGGGCAATGATGTTGCAAATGGGCCAAAAGCCTTCACAGCGGAAACTTCATCAAATGATGAACGCCATGCAACAAAATGCACACAAAAAATAAGTTGGTTTATTTGAGGCTCGCTTCCAGGTTTCTTCCTGGGGCGAGTCTTTTTCGTTGTAATTTCACGATTTTCCGGTAAAATGAGTAAGTCTGTGCTATATTTTAATCATATTCTAATTTTAAGGAGGGATGTTCGTGAGTATTTTTCGCAAACTATCTTGGTATTTCCGATTGGAATGGCGGCGATACCTGGTCGGGGTCATTGGCCTCTTGCTGACGGCATTGATTGCCATTATTCCCCCGCGGATCATCGGAAACATGGTCGATGGCATTCACGGGCAGACCATGACGGGACGCGTGCTGGCCATGGATCTCTTATTCGTGACGCTAGCGGCCTTGGCCCAATACACCACGCGCTACATTTGGCGTAACGCCATCTGGGGTGGAGCGGCGCGGCTGGAACAACTGTTACGAAACCGGTTGTTTAACCACTTCATGCAAATGGACCGGGTCTTCTACCAGAAGTATCGGACCGGGGACTTGATGGCCCACGCGACCAACGACTTGGAAGCCGTCCAACGGGTCGCCGGCGGGGGGATTCTCCAATTCGCCGACGCCATTATTACTGGGGGCACCACGCTGATCGCCATGATGGCGTTGATCGACTGGCGGCTGACGTTGCTGGCCATCGTGCCGTTTCCGTTTTTGGCGGTCATCTCGTGGTATCTCGGGCAAAAGATTCACCGGGCGTTCGGCGAGTCACAGGCGGCCTTTTCACGGCTGAACAACAAGGCCCAAGAAAGTATCAGTGGCATCAAGGTCATCAAGACACTGGGCCAAGATGACGCCGATGTCGCCGACTTTGACAGCCAGGTCGATCGGACGATTGAGATCAACCGGCACGTCAACCGACTGGATTCAATGTTTGACCCGGCCATTACCCTGATTATTTCGATCTCGTACGTGGCGACCATCGTCTTAGGGGGGCTGTTTGTCACCCACAACGTCATCACGATTGGGAACCTGGTGTCCTTCATCAGTTACCTGGCTATGATGGTGTGGCCGATGTTTGCCGTGGGGATGTTGTTCAACACCATGGAACGGGGCAATGCCAGTTACGACCGGGTCATGGAATTGTTGGCACAAAAGACCCACATCATTGATCAGACCAATGGAATTCAAACGCGGCCGAGCGGGACGCTGAGTTATCACGTCCAGCAATTCGACTATCCGGATAACGCCGGGGCCAGCCTGAAACGCATCGACTTCGAGCTACCAGCGGGCCACACCTTGGGTATCGTCGGGCGGGTCGGCGCGGGAAAGTCGACGATTATGAAATTGATCCTGCGGGAGTTTGACAATTACACCGGCGAAATCGACTTTGGCGGTCATCCCATCAAAGATTACGCGCTGGACAGCTACCTGCCGGCGATTGGCTACGTGCCACAGGAAAGTTTCCTGTTTTCCACAAATATCTTTGAAAACATCCGTTTTGCTCGGCCCGAAGCGACCCAAGCGCAAGTGGAAGCCGCGGCGGCCAAGAGTGATCTGGCAGGTCAGATTGCCAAATTGCCGGCTGGCTACGATACCGAGGTCGGTGAAGAAGGGATCTCTTTGTCCGGGGGTCAACGTCAACGGTTGGCGATTGCCCGGGCGCTGTTGATCAATCCGGAGTTGCTGATCTTGGATGACGCGCTGTCGGCGGTGGATGCCGAGACCGAAGCGGAGATCTTAGAGAACCTGAAGGCCGAACGGGCCAACAAGACCACCATCATTTCCGCGCACCGGTTGAGTTCCGTCATGAATGCCGACGAGATCTTGGTCTTGGATCAAGGGGCCGTCGTCGAACGCGGGACGCACGAGCAGTTGATGGCCGCCCACGGGTGGTACCAACGCATGTTTGAGCAACAACAATTAGAAACGCAAGTGAAGGGAGGTATCAGTGATGGCAGATAAGACGCACGAATCCGCCTGGGCCCATAGCATGTCCGGTCGCGAGCAATTGACCGTGATCAAGCGGCTGTTCAAGTTTGCGGCGCCGTACAAGTGGTTTTTCATCGGCTCCGTGATCCTGTCGGCCTTGATCAGCGCGGTCAACGTCTTCTTACCGTGGCTGCTGCAGACCTATATGGACAAGTATTTACGGACCAATAACGCCACCATTGTGATCATGTGGCTGTTTGCCGGGCTGTATCTCTTCGGCATGATTGTGAAGGCCATCTTCCAGTTTTGGCAAAACTACACCAGTACCATGGGCGCCGAATACATGCTGGAAAATGTCCGTCGCAAATTATTTCACGATTTACATGGCAAGGGGATGCGCTACTTCGACCAAACACCGGGGGGCTCCATCCTGTCGCGGTTGATGAACGATACCATGACCTTCTCCAACTTCTGGGCGCTGTTCAACACCCTGGTGCTGGCGTTATTTGCGGTCATTTCTTCATTCATCGCGATGTACGCAACTGACGTGACCGTGGCCCTGTGGACGCTGGTCTTGGTGCCATTTCTGGCCTTAACGATCTGGTACTACCAACGGTTCAGTTCCAAGGTCTACCGGCGCATGCGTGAACGGCTCAGTGAGCTGAACACCAAATTAGCCGAGGCCATTACCGGGATCGGTGTCATTCAAGAATTTCGGCAAGAAAAGCGGACGGCCAAGAACTTCGAGAAGACCAACGAGGCCTACTACGGCACCCGCCGCGATATGATTCGGACCAACTCGCTTTTGTTGAGCCCCATCATTAACTTGTTCTACGCGTTAGGGACCGTCATCATTTTAGGAATTTTCGGGATCCGGGGCGTTCACGAGGTCGTGGCCGCGGGGGTTATTTACGCGTTCATTACCTACCTGAACAACTTTTACAGCCCGATGAGTAACATGATGGATAACCTGAGTGACTTCCAAAACGGGATGGTCGCGGGCTCGCGGGTCTTGCGGATCATTGACGATCAGACTTTAGCGCCCCAACAACATCCGGTAGCGGATGCCAAGATTACGGCCGGCAAGATTGAATTTCGTCACGTAACCTTTGCCTATGACCAGGAGCACCCGGTCTTGCGTGACGTGTCCTTCGTCGCTGAACCGGGGCAAACAGTCGCCTTGGTGGGCCAAACGGGGTCCGGGAAGACGTCGACCATCAACGTGTTGATGCGCTTTTACGAATTTCAATCCGGTCAGGTGCTGATCGACGGGCGCGACATCCGTGAATACCCAGCAGCCGAATTACGGTCGAAGATGGGATTGGTCTTACAGGAACCGCAGCTGTTTTACGGCGATATCCAGACCAATATTCGGATGTTCAACCCCGATATTTCAGACGACCAGGTCAAGCAAGCCGCGCACTTCGTTCAAGCCGATGAATTCATCGACCAGCTGCCGCAAGGGTACGCTACGCCGGTGCTCGAACGGGGGACGGAATACTCGGCCGGTCAACGCCAGCTGATCACGTTCGCCCGCACGGTGGTCACGGATCCCAAGATTTTGATCTTGGATGAGGCCACGGCCAACGTCGATACCGAAACGGAGACCATGATCCAAAACGGCTTGGACCGCATCCAGGAGAACCGGACGACCATCGCGATTGCCCACCGGTTGTCGACGATTCAAAACGCCGATTTGATTCTGGTGTTGAACCAGGGGAAGATCGTCGAGCGTGGGACCAATGATGAGCTGATGGCCCAACACGGCTACTACTACGACATGATTCAGCTCCAAAACGCTGCTCATGTTGAAGAGTGATACTGTCCGTGCTGGCCGCCTACCGTTCGCCAAATATGGGGTGGAACGCTGGGGCGGACGATTGGTCTTGACGCCCCACTTTCAACCTTCAGTCTAGCGTAAAAACTAAAAAGGATTGTTCCCACCAACATTGGCTGGTGGGAACAATCCTTTTGTTTAGTCCTTCTTTTCGCCGGTGACATCGACGTAATGGAAATTGGGGTCGATCTCTTGGTCGAGTTTGTCGAAGGCGTCTTGCATTTGTTTTTCAATCACTGCTTGCCCTTCCTCGTTGAGCTTTAGCTTGCGATCGATGACGATCGGCGCGCCAAAGGCAATCGTTACGGGTTTACGCGAGAACAATTGCTTGAAGGTGAGCGGACCTTGATAAATGGCTGGTACCAAAGGGACACCGGCCATTTTGGCGATGACCGCCGCGCCACCCTTGAGTTCACTGGAATGCCGTGAACCGGATGGGAACATGATCAAGGACAGGTCACCTTGCCGCAAGATGCGCACGGGCGTCTTGATGGCGGAAGGCCCCGGGTGCTCACGATTTACCGGGAAACCATTGACATGTTTCAACAACCATCGGAAAATAGGGTTTTGGAACAATTCTTCTTTTGCCATAAAGCTGAACTTACGGGGGTAGGCCGCCATCGCAAAGTAGACGGGGTCAAACCAAGTGCGGTGCGGGCCCACTAAGACGTAGGGACCGTCCGGTAAGTCAGCCTGGTGAACGTAGCGGGCGCGACCGTTGATGAGAAATAGAATCGTGCAAACCACGCCACGTAGAAATTTATAAAACATGTGGTGCGCTCCTCTCGAATGAGACCATTTCATCTAGTATGCAAAAAAAACGGCACCGTTGCAAGTTATCCGTAAAAATTTTGAAAGTGGGTGGTCAAAGTGACCCTGAAACCCGATGAACGTATTGACCAGTTATATAGCCAGGATATTCAAATTATTCAAAGTCCCGAGGTCTTCGCCTTTTCGCTAGACGCGGTGCTGCTCGCCGATTTTGCCAAGCTACCGCTGCGGGCCAGTAGCCAGACCGTCGACCTGTGTGCGGGCAATGGGGCGGTGGGCCTGTTTATGAGTCACAAGACGCACGGTCACATCGCCGAGGTGGAAATCCAGCCACGGTTGGCCGACATGGCGCGGCGCAGCATTGCTCTAAATCAGCTAGACGACCAAATGACCGTGTATGAGGGGGACTTGGCGCAGGTGAATCAGTGGATCCCCAAGGATTCGGCGGACGTGGTGACCTGTAACCCACCGTACTTTGCGGATTTACCGGACAGCCAAAAAAATCCGAACCGTTACTTGGCGATTGCCCGGCACGAGATCTTGACGAACCTGGCGACCATCGTGGCTACCACCAGTGGGCTACTCAAGATGAATGGCAAGGCCTACTTCGTTCATCGGCCAGACCGGTTATTTCAACTGCTCCAGCTGATGGCGGCCAATCGACTGGCGCCCAAACGGATTCGGTTGGTCCACCCCAAGCCGGGTAAGGAAGCCAACATGGTGTTGGTCGAAGCCATTAAGGATGGCAAGCCCGGTGGCGTCCGTTTTCCCGCACCCTTGACCGTGTATGATGCTCAGGGCCACTACACGCCGGAAGTGGAGGCGTTGCTCTATGGCCACCGCTAAGGCGTATTATTTCTATGTGCTATTGTGCGCAGACAACTCACTGTATGGGGGCTTCACCACGGATGTGGCCAAACGATTTGCGACGCATTTAGCCGGTAAGGGGGCCAAATACACCAAGGTCCACCGACCGCTCAAAGTGCTCTACAGCGAGGAATTTGACAACAAACACGATGCGCTGCATGCCGAATGGGTCTTTAAACATCAGAGCCGACAACACAAATTAGCGTATTTGGCGGCACACGGAATACGTGTTTAGTGGTGCACAAGCCCCAATTTGTGTTAAACTAATTAAGTGCTTCAGAAATGAAACAGATATCTTTTTAGGAGGAACAAACTGTGAAAATTATTGCTTATGGCATTCGTGACGATGAACAACCTTACTTGAAGCAATGGTCCAAGGACCAAGGAATTGAAGTTAAGGCTGTTGGAGATCTGCTGGACGAAAAGACGGTCGATCTTGCTAAGGGCTATGACGGCGCAGTTGTCTACCAACAAAAGCCTTACACGGCGGCAGTCTTAGACAAGTTAGCCGCTAACGGGGTTACTAATCTGTCATTGCGGAACGTTGGGGTTGATAACGTTGATGCTGACGCTGTTAAGCGTAACGGCTTCAAGGTTACCAATGTCCCAGCATACTCACCAGAAGCCATCGCTGAATTAACGGTGACCCAACTGATGCGCCTGTTACGTCGGACCCCAACGTTTGATCGCAAGCAAGCCAACGGTGACCTGACTTGGGCCCCAGACATTGCTGACGAATTGAACAAGATGACTGTTGGTGTTGTGGCAACTGGTCGGATTGGCCGCGCTGCGATGAAGATCTACCAAGGCTTTGGCGCTAAGGTCATTGCTTACGATGTCTTCCACAACCCAGAACTGGAAAAGCAAGGGATCTACGTTGACTCAATGGACGAATTATACGCCCAAGCTGACGTCATTTCCTTACACGCCCCAGCAACCAAGGACAACGACAAGATGTTGAACGACGATGCCTTCAGCAAGATGAAGGATGGCGTTTGGATCTTGAACCCAGCCCGTGGTGCCCTTATCGACACTGATGCTTTGATCCGTGCCTTGGACAGCGGCAAGGTTGCCGGTGCTGCCTTGGATGTTTACGAAGACGAAGTTGGGATCTTCAACACTGACTTTGGTAGCTTCGATGCTATTCCTGACGAACGGTTGAAGAACTTGATGAAGCGCGAAAACGTGCTGGTTACGCCACACATCGCCTTCTACACCAAGACTGCCGTTAAGAACATGGTTCAATTTGCTTTGAACAACAACAAGCAATTGATCGAAACGGGCAAGGCCGAAAACGAAGTTAAGTTCTAAGCTTTGACTGACAAAGGTGATCGTTGGTCTTTGAGCGAACAATCACCATAAAAATGACCAGTCGACTGATTTTTCAGTTGGCTGGTCATTTTTTTGCTAGATGGTAAGTCGTGTTCAGTTCCTAGTCCTTGGCAGGTTATGGCTTAGATTGATGGCGTTTTTGGGGAGCGTCCGTGACAGCTTGAGGGATGCTTTTGAAATGTTAAGACGTTAACTTAGAAAGTGGTCATGCAGTAGTCGTTAATACCAACTCGATTGTTATCTGAGAAAATGGGGTGGCACGTCAGAGGGACGTTGAACTGGTTGTGGGTGTGTCGCTGCGAGACTAAACTGACTGTGAGTGTAAGGGTACATCGAACAAACCGGTTGTTATTGGCAGTCGCTACAGTAGCCGAGAGTGAAGTGAAAGTTGTGCTCAGCCGTGGGAGTTCCCTTAGCAGCTTGCTGGTTAGGAAACTGGCGTCTTTGAGACGTGTTCTGTGGCTCAAAGCGCGGGCGAGACCGCACTTTGGCTCGACCGGTCCGCCCACCGCGTTCCAGCACAACTTTCACGAAACGGCAGGCGGCCAGCTCCCACCAAAGTAGCCAAAGAAAAACTGGTGAGCTAGCATCACTGCCAACGCACCAGTCTACAAATTTAGCAATCTTATGACATTTCCGGAACTGCGGCCAGGGCCAACAAGAGGTCCTGGAGTTCCAGCGAATCCCCAACGGTTTGATCGGGAATCCAGTTGCCATTGGTTATTTCGGCGTTCCGGTGGTTAAACCAAAAGGCGTGCCAGCCGGCTTGTTTTGCGCCCTTAACGTCCATGCCGTAACAGTCACCCACGTAGGCCACTTCACTGGCACGCAGGTCTAGACGGTGGTTCATCAACGTGAAGATCTGCGGATCGGGCTTGGCCAATCCAGACTCTTCAGACGTGATGATGTTGTCGCGATCGACCCACCGGTGCATCTGCAGCTGCATCACCTTGGCCAGTTGGTGTTGCGTTTTACCATTGGTGATGATGCCCAGTTTGAACTGATCTTTCAGTTGGTCGAGGGCCGTTGACAGGCCAGGGAAGAGGCTGATGTGCTTGAGTCCTTCGGCGTAGGTCTGTTCGAAGGCCTGTGCCATGGCGGGTGTCACCGGGCCGCGGTGTTGCTGCTGCAACGTCGCGTTCAACCGGTTGACGGCCATCTCTGCGTGCGTCCAGTGACCGGCTGCCACTTGGGCGTAGGCACTGGCACTTTGACAACGGTAGTCCTGCAAGGCTTGGGTGAAATCAAACTTCTCTGAGTTGGTTACTAGTGGGGCTAAGGCGGCCATGAAAGGCGCCTTTTGGTCATAGAGCGTGTCATCGACATCGAAGACGACCGCTTTTATCATTTCGTTTCCTCCTCGTTTAATTCCTTAGCAGTTTACCATATTCAGAAAAAAAAGCCAATTTAATCCCAAACTTCGCAAATTTCGCTTGTGTTTAAGGCTGGTGTTTTGTATAATAACTTTCGGTGCGTATGCGCCAATTCACACCTCGCGTGATGACCGGAGGGGTGCTCGCTTGCGAGTTCTCCAGTCAAATGAGCGTGGGGGAGGAAATCAAAAACTATTTGGAGGCATTTTATCATGGCTGTTATTTCAATGAAACAACTGCTCGAAGCCGGTGTCCACTTTGGTCACCAAACGCGTCGCTGGAACCCTAAGATGAAGCAATACATCTTCACGGAACGTAACGGGATCTACATCATCGACTTACAAAAGACGGTGAAGTTAATCGATGCTGCTTACAACTACATGAAGGACGAAGCTGCTAAGGGCGCCGTTGTTCTGTTTGTTGGGACTAAGAAGCAAGCGCAAGACTCTATCGAAGAAGAAGCAACTCGTGCCGGTCAATTCTACGTTAACCACCGTTGGTTAGGTGGGACTTTGACCAACTGGGAAACCATCCAAACGCGGATCAAGCGTCTTAAAGATCTGAAGAAGATGGCTACTGATGGTACTTTTGATGTTCTTCCTAAGAAGGAAGTTGCCTTACTGAAGAAGTCTCAAGACAAGTTGGAACGTTTCTTAGGCGGTATCGAAGACATGCCTAAGTTACCTGACGTGATGTTCATCGTTGACCCTCGCAAGGAACAAATCGCTGTTCACGAAGCACAAAAGTTGAACATTCCGATCGTTGCCATGGTTGATACGAACACCGACCCAGACGAAATTGACGTGGTTATCCCATCTAACGATGACGCTATCCGTGCCGTTCGTTTGATCACTTCTAAGATGGCTGACGCTATCGTTGAAGGCCGTCAAGGTGAAGACCAAGTTGACGAAAAGACCTTTGAAGGCCAAAAGTCTGATGCCGCTAAGGGCGACAAGAAGACCGCTGACAACTCAATGGAAAGCATCGTTAACGCCGTTGAAGGCGACAACAAGTAATTAAATGCAAGGTTGTGGGTGACCACGACTTTCCAAATATGATTTAAAGCACCTTAGGCTGGCTTAATGTTTAGGACCGATAATGGCCTGAGATTGAGTCAGTCTTTTTTGTGCCTTGAATGAATTGATAAAAGGAGGCCATTACACATGGCAAGTAAAATCACTGCAGCACAAGTTAAAGAGTTACGGGACAAGACTCAAGTTGGGATGATGGATGCTAAGAAGGCCCTTGTTGCTTCTGAAGGCGACATGGACAAGGCCATCGACTTCTTACGTGAAAAGGGTATCGCTAAGGCCAAGAAGAAGAGCGGCAACATCGCTGCGAACGGTTTGGCTCGCGTGAAGGTTGACGGCAACACCGCAGCCATCATCGAAGTGAACTCTGAAACGGACTTCGTCGCAACCAACGACACGTTCAACGCCTTAGTTGACACGATTGCCGACACGATTGCTGACAAGCAACCCGCTGACTTGGACGCTGCTTTGGCATTACCAACTGCTGATGGCGACACCATCAACGAAGCCATTGTTAAGACGACGCAAGTAACCAGCGAAAACGTGAAGTTACGTCGTTTCGCTGTTGAAAAGAAGACGGATAGCCAAGTCTTTGGGTCTTACTTACACCAAGGTGGCCAAATCGCCGCATTGGTTGTTCTGGAAGGCGCTGACGAAGCTACGGCTAAGGACGTGGCAATGCACGTTGCTGCCATCAACCCAGAATTCGTTTCTCGCGATGACATTCCTGCCGACCGTTTGGCTCACGAACGCGAAGTCTTGAAGCAAGAAGCTTTGAACGAAGGCAAGCCTGAAAAGATCGTTGAAAAGATGGTCGAAGGTCGTTTGCACAAGTACTTGGCTGAAATCAGCTTAGCTGACCAACCATTCGTTAAAGACGGCGACCAAACTGTTAGCCAATTCGTTGCTAGCAAGGGTGGCAAGTTAGTCACCTTCGTTCGTTACGAAGTTGGTGAAGGAATCGAAAAGAAGACGGTTGACCTGGCCAAGGAAGTTCAAGACCAAATCAACGGCTAATTTTTGAAACAAAAGCGTAGATTCCGGTGAGGGACTACGCTTTTTTGTTAGGCTGATGAGCAGGGCGCGGCCGGCGAGGGCAAATATCAGCGAATTTGTAAGGAATTCACGGTTTTCGTGCTCGCTGACTATCGCTCGCCCCGCGTTTATGATAGAATTATTGTCAGAATACAATAGGAGGAAACACAATGGCGGACGTAAAGTATAAACGGATTATGCTGAAGCTCAGTGGCGAGGCTTTAGCCGGCGACAAGGGATTTGGCATCAATCCGCCAGTAATTAAAAACGTAGCGGAAGAGGTCAAGAGTGTTTACAACTTGGGCATTCAAATCGCTATTGTGGTTGGTGGCGGTAACATGTGGCGCGGCGTATCTGGCGAACAGATGGGCATGGAACGGGCCCAAGCCGACTACATTGGCATGTTAGCGACCATCATGAACGCATTGGCCCTACAAGACAACCTGGAATCCATCGGGGTGCCAACGCGGGTGCAAACTTCTATTGAAATGCGTCAGATTGCGGAACCTTACATTCGGCGCAAGGCCATTCGGCACCTGGAAAAGGAACGCGTCGTCATCTTCGCTGGGGGCACGGGTTCACCGTACTTCTCTACGGACACGACGGCCGCCTTACGGGCAGCAGAAATCAACGCCGACGCCATCTTGATGGCGAAAAACGGGGTTGACGGCATCTACTCGGCTGACCCGAACAAGGATCCTAACGCCGTGAAGTTTGACCAATTAACGCAGTTAGATATTATTAACAAGGGCCTGCACGTGATGGATACCACGGCTAGCTCACTTTCAATGGATAATGACATCCCATTTGTCGTCTTTAACTTGAACCAACCGGGCAATATCCGCAAGGTCGTTGAGGGCGAAAATATTGGGACGACAGTTAGGGGTAAATAATTATGGCTGATCAGATTGTAACAACTGCAGAAACAAAGATGAAGAAGGCGGAAGAAGCCTTAAAGCGCGAATTGGGAACGATTCGGGCCGGCCGGGCCAACGCCAGCATTTTGAACCGGGTCATGGTGGAATACTATGGGGCCGCAACGCCGTTGAACCAAGTGGCATCCATCACCATTCCAGAACCCCGGGTCTTGATGGTGACGCCTTACGATAAGTCTGCTTTGGAAGACATCGAAAAGGGCATCATGGAATCCGATGTCGGCATCACCCCAGCCAACGACGGGACGGCCATCCGTTTGGTCATTCCGCAATTGACTGAGGAACGTCGTAAGGAAATCGCCAAGCAAGTGAAGGCTACGGCCGAAGAAGGCAAGGTAGCGGTCCGTAACGTTCGGCGGGATGCCATGGACAGCATCAAGAAGGGCCACAAGAATGGCGACTACACCGATGATGACTTACACAACCTGGAAGACCAAGTCCAAAAGGTCACGGATAAGGCCATCAAGGGTGTCGATGCCATTGCGGCCGACAAAGAAAAAGAAGTTATGACCGATTAATTCACGGACAAGGAGCGCTTAAACATGGCAGAAGACAAGCAAAACAACCAAGAAGAACCAGAAAACATTGAAATCACCCCAGGTACTAAGGAATTTGGCAAGATGGTATTCCGGTTAAACAACCCGGTTAACGCCGAAAACGTGTCTATCTTGAACTACAACGGGGCGGAATTGGAAGAAATCCAAGAAGGCGTCTACGCCCAACCCGCCTTTGTAAGTGATGATTTCAACCTCTTCTTCGTGGTCACCCAATTAATTGGGGATGACTGGATCGTGGCCTTCTCTAAGGCAACCATCGAAAACGGTAACGAAATTACGGATCTCTCAGATCCATTACCAACTGGGGAAGGCTTGAACCTGTTGGGCCAAGTTAGCGCCGATGACGCCAACAACCTGTTGAGCTACTTTGGCACGTTAGCGGATGCTAAGCGTGGTGAATGGCGGTTAATTGAGTAACCGGTCAAAATTTAAGTTTTCGCTCAATTTGGGGGCCGGGATAGTTTCCCGGTCTCTTTTTTGTTATGATGAGAGGTTGTAAAGACCACAATGGAGGTGCGCCGTGTTTTCATTTTCAAATAAAAATCAAGCGACAGGTGAAGTTGAGCAGCGACAATTAGACGAGACCAACATTCCCGCTCACGTGGCCATCATCATGGATGGTAACGGTCGGTGGGCCCAACAGCGGCATTTGCCACGGATCGCGGGTCACAAGCAAGGGATGAATACCGTTAAGACGGTGGCCAAGGCGGCCAGTCATTTGGGCGTCAAGGTGTTGACGTTGTATGCCTTTTCCACGGAGAACTGGAAGCGCCCAACGGCTGAGGTCAATTACCTGATGAAGCTGCCTGTCGATTTCTTTGGGACGTTTGTGCCTGACCTAATCAAGAACAATATCCGCGTGAAGGTCATGGGATACACGGATCAATTGCCGGCAGCGACCCAACAGGCCGTCAAGGATGCGGTGGCAGACACCGCCCACTGCACGGGCATGGTGTTGAACTTTGCGCTCAACTACGGTGGCCGCGCCGAAATCGTCACGGCTGTTCAAGCGTTGGCTCAGCAGGTACAGGCCGGAAAATTAGACCCAACAGCCATTGACGATGCCGCTATCGACCGGCAGTTAATGACCCATGATTTGGGGGACTTGCGGGATCCCGACTTGTTGATTCGGACCAGTGGAGAAGAACGGCTCTCCAATTTCATGCTCTGGCAGGTCGCTTACAGCGAGTTTGTCTTCATGCAACAACATTGGCCGGACTTTGACCAAACGGCCCTAGAAGAGGCCATTTATGAGTATCAGCAGCGTCACCGGCGCTTTGGTGGGCTGACGCCTGAACCAGAGAAAAATTAAGAGGAGTTTTTAATTATGAAACAACGGGTCATTACGGCGGTTATCGCCTTGATCATCTTTATCCCCATCATTATTGCGGGGGGCATCTGGGTCGATATTGCGGCCATTGCATTAGGGTTAGTGGCGTTGTCTGAAGTCCTAATCATGCGTAAGAAATTATTGGTCAGTCCCGAAGCCTGGATCTCCGGGTTGGGCATCATTGCGGTGATTGCCCCGAACAGCTGGTGGAACTGGGTCCCCAGCTACCTGAACCCTTGGTACATCGTCTATTTATTTGTCCTGTTATTATTGTTACGGACGGTCGTGTCCAAGAACCGCTTCTCCTTTGACGATGCCGGGGTGATCACCCTGAGCATGCTCTACATTGGAATCGGGTTTCACTTCTTCATCGCCGCGCGGGGTGTGAGCCTGGTGGCGTTATTGTACGCGCTGTTTATCGTATGGACCACCGATTCCGGGGCCTACATGATTGGCCGGAAATTGGGGAAGCACAAGCTGGCTCCGCACATCAGTCCCAACAAGACCTGGGAAGGGTCGATCGGGGGAAGCCTGGTGGCCACCATTGTGGGAACGGTCTTTTGGGCGTTCTTCCCAATTGGTCATTTCAACTTGGGCATCATGATTGTCTTGACGTTGGTGTTCTCCATCGTGGGCCAATTCGGCGACCTGGTGGAGTCCGCCTTGAAGCGCTACTACGGCGTCAAAGATTCCGGCAAGATCTTACCGGGTCATGGGGGCATTTTGGACCGGTTTGATAGTTTACTGTTAGTTCTGCCAGTCATCCATTTATTCGGATTGATCTAAGTGCGGCTGTTCGCTTGCGCCGCTTAGGGTCCTTAGGGTATGCTAAGGGGCAGATGTAAAAAAACGACACGCGACTCTTAACTGAAGAAGGGACGACACCTGTGATTACAACGATTATTACCTTTATCATCGTCTTTGGGATTCTGGTCATCGTGCACGAGTTTGGGCATTTTTACTTTGCCAAACGCGGGGGCATCTTGGTGCGAGAATTCTCGATTGGGATGGGCCCCAAGCTGGTCTATCACCGGGGCAAAGACGGGACGACCTACACGCTGCGGCTGTTGCCCGTTGGTGGGTACGTCCGCATGGCGGGGGCCGAAGACGACGAAGAAGAGATCAAGCCGGGAACTCCGGTCAGTCTTTACGTCGGCGCCGATAACCAGGTCCAACGCATTAACACGAGTAAAAAGTCAACGCTGTTCAACGGCATTCCCCTGGAAGTCACCGGCACGGATCTGGAAGATGAGCTTTGGATCGAAGGGTACGAAAACGGCGACGAGTCTGAGGTTAAACGCTATCCGGTAGCCCACAACGCCACCATCATCGAGGCAGACGGCACCGAACTGCAGATTGCGCCTAAAGACGTGCAATTTCAGTCAGCCACGCTGGGACGGCGGTTGATGACCAACTTCGCCGGGCCGATGAACAACATCTTATTGGCCATTGTGACCTTCATGCTGATGTCGTTCGTGCAAGGCGGCGTGGCCATGGGGACCAACCAGATTCAGGTCGCCAGCTCACCAATTTCGGTGGCAAAGAAGGCGGGGATTCAAAACAACGATAAGATCATCGCGGTCAACGGCAAGAAGACCACCAGCTGGACGGATCTCAGCACCGCCATCCAGCCGCGGGCCAACAAGAAGACCACGGTCACCATCCAGCGCGGCAAGACGACCAAACAGGTGACCTTGACGCCGGCTGGTCAAAAGTCTAACGGCAAGACCGTGGGGATGATTGGTATCACCCAGGCGCAAGATAAGCATGTGGGCGCTATTTTAGCCTCCGGATTTACCCAGACCTGGACCATGACCAAGGCGCTCTTTGGCGCACTGTGGCACATGGTCTCCGGGCACTTTAGTCTAAACGACTTGGGCGGTCCCGTGGCCATCTTTGCCACGACCTCGCAGGCGACCCAGTATGGGGCCGTCGGGGTCTTGAACTTCCTGGCATTTCTGTCGATTAACTTGGCAATTGTCAATTTACTACCAATTCCAGCCCTGGATGGTGGTAAAATATTATTAAACTTTATTGAAGCCATCCGGCGCAAACCACTTTCCGAAAATGTGGAAGCGGCGATTACGTTGGTGGGGGTAGGGTTCTTAGTTCTCCTGATGTTGTTAGTCACGTGGAACGATATTGAACGCTACTTCATTCATTAACAAATTCGGTCGTTACGAGAAGGGAATATTTAACTATGAAACAATCGAAACTACTCATTCCAACTTTAAAGGAAGTGCCGAATGGCGCCGAAGCTCTCAGTCATCAAATGATGTTGCGGGCCGGCTACATTCGTCAGGTCACGGCGGGGGTTTACGCCTATTTGCCATTGGCCTACCGGGTCTTAACGAACATCGAGACCATTATTCGTGAAGAAATGGCTAAGATCGACGCCGTGGAAACCTTGATGCCCGCCATCTTACCGGCGAGCCTCTGGCAGGAATCTGGCCGTTACGACACGTACGGTCCCAACCTGTTCAAGTTAAAGAACCGTCACGACACTGACTTTATCTTGGGCCCCACGCACGAAGAAACCTTTACCATGTTGATTCGTGATGCCGTGAAGTCGTATAAACGTCTGCCGCTGGTGATGTATCAGATCCAGCCCAAGTACCGTGATGAAGATCGTCCCCGTTATGGATTATTGCGGGGCCGGGAATTTATCATGAAAGACGGCTATTCCTTCTCAATCAACGACGAGGACTTAAACCGCATCTATGACCAGATGGAACAAGCTTACGAAAACATCTTCGACCGGGTCGGTTTGAACTACCGGGCCATCGTGGGTGACGGTGGGGCCATGGGTGGTAAGGATTCTAAGGAATTCTCCGCCATTGCGCCAGTTGGCGAAGACACTATCGTTTACTCCGATTCTTCCGATTACGCAGCGAACCTGGAAATGGCGAAGAGCCTCTTCATCAGTAAGAAGTCTCACGCCCAGCCAGAGGACCTGCAAAAGGTGGCCACACCGGGCGCCAAGACGATTGATGAGGTCGCTGACTTCTTTGATGTGAAGTCATCAGCGTTGGTCAAGAGCATGTTGTACGTGGCGAACAAGGAACAACCCGTGATGGTCTTGGTTCGTGGCGATCACGAAGTCAACGAGACCAAGTTAAAGAACTACTTGGACGCTGATTTCTTAGACCCAGCCACACCAGAAGATGCGCAAAAGTATTTGAACGCCAACTTCGGCTCCTTGGGGCCCGTGGGCGTGGGTGAAGACGTGAAGATCTTAGCCGACCAATACGTGGGCGACATGGTCAACGTCATCGTGGGTGCCGATGAAGACGGCTACCACTACTTAAACGCCAATGCCGGGCGCGACTTTAGAGTCGATGCTTACGCGGACTTCCGTGAAGTGCAACCAGGCGACCTGTCACCAGACGGCTCCGGTGTCTTGAAGTTCACCCGCGGAATTGAAATTGGTCACATCTTCAAGCTGGGGACCCGCTATTCCGATGCCTTGGGTGCCACGGTCTTGGATGAAGGCGGTCGGCAAAAGCCCGTTGTCATGGGCTCATACGGGATCGGGGTCAGCCGGTTATTGTCTGCCATCGCGGAACAACAAGCCGATGAAAACGGGCTGGTTTGGCCACGTAACATCGCGCCGTTCGACATTCACTTGGTTCCCGTCAACCTGAAGAAGGAAGATCAAGCGAACCTGACTGCCGAATTGGAAGACGAGTTAACCGCTAAGGGGTACCGCGTCTTGACCGATGACCGGAAGGAACGTCCCGGCGTGAAGTTCGCTGACTCAGATCTGATGGGGATTCCGGTCCGCATCACGATCGGTAAAAAAGCCGGTGAAGGGATCGTTGAAATTAAGATTCGCAAGACTGGTGAGACGGTCGAAGTGATCAAAGACGAAGTCGCAAGTACCGTCGAGATTCTGTTTAAAGATATTGACTAACCTCACCGTAAGGAAGTGGGCCACAGGGCGATTAGCCGGCGAGCGTTAAGGCAGATCACTGAATGATCCGGGGCTTGGATGGTTTGGTGATCAGTTCTAAGCGAAACCGGTTGCCTGTTGGTGTACGCTTCAGCTGCGTCAAGGTGACGTGAACGAGCCTGGGAGATTTTCCCAGGCTCTTTTAGTCCCAGCTGAAGGCGAATCATTGTGACTATGCAACTTCTGACGCTAGGAGTGGTTGGTGATCGCGTCATAGCGGGAACCGGCCGCCAAATATTGGGTCAGCCGTTCGACTCAGTTTTCGGGACCTACCAGTTGCACGATGAGGTGAAGTTCACTTACAATGGCAATTGTGGGTTTTTAACCAATCCAGGCATCAAACGATTGCTGAATGCTGAGATCACCACATTGCGTCGTCTTAGCCACTTTCATTTGAGCCGCAATTATTTTAGTTAGCAACACGTTTTAAGTAACGAAAGGAGTTTCCTCGTGGACGAAGATCGCCATGCTTTATTTGAAAAATTATTACAACAACTAGATCTGAGCGCTGCTGCGGAGCAACCGTATTTCCAGACGGCCACCATTGACCGGTTGACGGTTCATGAGCAGTCCCGGCGCTGGCACTTCTTCTTGAAGTTGCCTAGTTTAATGCCGTTCACGGCTTTCGTCGATTTCCATAACCATTTACAAATGGCGTTCAAAGATATTGCGCAGGTCGAGGCCACCTTGGAAGTGGATGCCGCTGAGCTGACCAACCGGGCGCTAGGCGATTACTGGAAATGGGTCGTTGAACACAGTGGCTTGACCAGTAATCTGGTCCAAGAACTGTGTCAGTCCCAGGTGCCGGAATTAGACGCCGACAATCGGGTTTTACTCTACGCCCAAAACGAAGTGGTCAAAGACTTCTTGGCCAATCAAGCCTTGGGGCCGTTGGAAGCCACTTACCGCGATGCCGGCTTCCCCAAGTTCAACATTCGGGTGATGGTCGACGAATCCAAGTCCCAAGCCAAGATCGATGAGTTCAAGGCGCGCCAAGAAAAGACCGATGCCCAATTGGCGCAACAGGCCGCCGCGGCCATTGAAAAGGCCAACCAGAAGCGGGCCGCCCAGGGAGATACCCCGGCCGCAACGGGTCCCACGCAGATTGGGAAGACCATCAAGGGCGATCAACCGATCACGCGGATGGTCGACATCACCCAAGAGGAACGCTCCGTGGTGGTGGAAGGCTACGTCTTTGACAAGGAAGTCCGCAAGCTCCGGTCGGGTCGCCAATTGTTGACCTTGAAGATCACCGACTACACGTCCTCTTTTGCCGTGAAGAAATTCTCACGCGGTGCCGAAGACGAAGCTCAATTTGCCGGGGTCGAAGAAGGCAGTTGGGTCAAGGTGCGCGGTAGCGTGCAAGAAGACACGTACATGCACGATTTGGCGCTCAATGCCTATGACATCAACCAGGTCAAGCACGCCACGCGCCAAGACACGGCACCGGCCGATGAGAAGCGCATTGAATTACATTTGCACACGTCTATGAGCCAAATGGATGCCACCAACTCGATTGGTGATTACGTCAGTCGGGCAAAGAAATGGGGCATGCCGGCTTTGGCCATCACGGATCACGCCGACGTCCAAGGATTCCCGGCCGCATTTAATGCCGGGTCCAAGGCGGGTGTGAAGATGCTGTACGGGGTCGAGGCCAACCTGGTCGACGATGGTGTGCCGATTGGGTACAACAGTGCCCACGTGCCGCTAGACGGCGCCACCTACGTGGTCTTTGACGTGGAAACAACGGGGTTGTCCGCCATCTACGACAAGGTCATTGAACTGTCGGCCGTTAAGATGCAACACAAGAATGTGATCGACCAATTCGAAGAGTTCATCGATCCGGGGTTCCCGTTGTCCGAACAGACGACCAACCTGACCAGCATCACCGATGACATGGTGGCGGGATCCAAGTCCGAAGAAGAAGTCTTCAAGCTGTTCCGGGAATTCTGCGGCGACGCGATTATCGTCGGCCACAACGTGACGTTTGACGTCGGCTTCATGAATACCGGCTACCAGCGCCACGGCATGCCGGAAATTGCCAACCCCATCATCGATACCTTGACACTGGCACGGTTCTTGTACCCAACCCTCAAGAGCTACCGGTTGAACACGCTGGCCAAGCGTTTCCACGTCAGTCTGGAGCACCATCACCGGGCCGTTTATGATGCGGAATCGACGGGGCACTTGAACTACCTGTTCTTGAAGGATGCCGAGGACCGCTACAATATTCAGTACCACGATCAATTGAACGACCACATGACCGATAACGACGCCTATAAACACGCGCGACCGAGTCACGCCATCTTACTGGCTCAAACGCAGGCAGGTTTGAAGAATATGTTCAAGCTGGTGTCTGCTTCCAACGTCGATTACTTCTACCGCGTGCCGCGGGTGCCGCGTAGCGTGTTAGACCATTACCGCGAAGGCATTTTGGTCGGCTCAGCTTGCTCATCTGGAGAAGTCTTCACCGCCATGATGCAAAAGGGGCAGGTCGAAGCTGCGGCCAAGGCCAAGTATTACGACTATCTGGAAGTGCAACCCAAGGCGGCTTACCAACCCCTGATTGATTCCGGCTTGATCGCCGATGAGGCCAATCTGGAAGAGATTGTGGGCAACATGGTCAAGCTGGGCCATGACCTCGATAAGCCCGTCGTGGCAACCGGTGACGTCCACTACCTGGATCCGGAAGACTTCATTTACCGTAAAATCCTGATCCACTCACAGGGGGGCGCCAACCCGTTGAACCGGCAAGAATTGCCCGATGCGCATTTCATGACGACCAACGAGATGCTCGACGACTTTGCCTATCTGGGGGAGGACACGGCTAAGGAAATCGTGGTTACCAACACGCACAAAATTGCCGACGAGATCGACGAGGTCCATCCATTGAAGGACAAGCTGTACACGCCGCGCATGGAGGGGGCCGAAGACGAAATTCGTCAACGGACCATGGACACCGCGCACGCGTGGTATGGTGATCCGCTACCAGAACTGGTGCAACACCGGGTCGACCGGGAGTTGAAGTCGATCATTGGTAACGGGTTCTCCGTGATTTATTTGATTGCCCAACGGCTGGTAGCTAAGTCCAATAAGGACGGGTACTTGGTTGGGTCCCGGGGGTCGGTCGGCTCCAGTGTGGTCGCCACGTTTACCGGAATTACCGAAGTGAACCCCTTGCCACCACACTATCGGTGCCCCAACTGCCAGTATTCTCACTTCTACACCAAAGGGGAATACAGCTCGGGATACGATTTGCCCGAAAAGAAGTGCCCGAAGTGTGGCACTTTGATGATCGGCGACGGTCACAACATTCCGTTCGAAACGTTCTTAGGGTTCAAGGGAAACAAGGTCCCCGATATTGATTTGAACTTCTCCGGGGACTACCAACCTATTGCGCATAACTACACCAAGGTCTTGTTCGGTGAGAAGAACGTGTACCGGGCCGGAACGATTGGGACCGTGGCCGACAAGACCGGTTACGGCTACGTGAAGGCCTACGAGCGCGATACCGAGCAGAACCTGCGTGGCGCCGAGGTCGACCGGCTGGCCAAGGGGGTAACCGGGGTCAAACGTAACACCGGCCAACACCCCGCGGGGATCATTGTTGTGCCAGACTACATGGACATTTATGACTTTACGCCGATCCAGTATCCGGCTGATGACCAAAATGCGGCTTGGCAAACGACCCACTTCGATTTCCACTCGATCCATGATAATATTTTGAAAATCGATATTCTGGGACATGATGACCCGACCATGATCCGGACCCTGCAAGATTTGTCTGGGGTCGATCCGCAAACGATTCCGATGGATGATCCTGGTGTTATGGCGCTGTTCTCCGGAACGGATTCCTTGGGAGTCACGCCCGAACAGATTCAATCCAAGACCGGGACGCTGGGAGTTCCCGAATTTGGGACGCGTTTTGTCCGGGGGATGTTGGAAGAAACCAACCCGCAGAACTACTCGCAACTACTCCAAATCTCCGGTCTGTCTCACGGGACCGACGTGTGGTTGGGTAACGCCGAAGAGCTGATCAAAAACGGGACGGCCACCATCGCCAACGTGATTGGGTGCCGGGATAACATCATGACCGACTTGATCAACTTCGGCTTGGATTCCGAAACGTCCTTCCAAGTCATGGAACACGTGCGGAAGGGCCGGGGGATCCCGGACGAATGGCAAGAAAAAATGAAGCAAACGGACTGCCCGGACTGGTACATTGATTCTTGCTTAAAGATCAAATACATGTTCCCGCGGGCCCATGCCGCGGCATACGTGCTGATGGCCTTACGGGTGGCCTACTTCAAGGTCTACTTCCCGATCATTTACTACGCCGCATACTTTTCCGTGCGGGCCGACGACTTTGACGTCGTGGCTATGGCCCAAGGGAAAACGGCGGTCAAGGCGGCCATGAAGGCCATCAATGACCAGGGTATGGACGCTTCCGCTAAGGACAAGAACCTTTTGACGGTGTTGGAATTGGCCAACGAAATGCTGGAACGGGGCTTTAAGTTCAAGATGATCGACCTGGAGCGGTCCGACGCTGCTGATTGGATCATTGACGGTGACACCCTGATTGCGCCATTCCAGGCCGCACCTGGCTTGGGATTGAACGTAGCCAAGCAGATTGTGGCGGCCCGTAACGACCGGCCATTCATCTCCAAAGAAGACCTGGCCAAACGGGGGAAGGTCTCCAAGACCATCATTGACTTCATGACGGAAAACGGCGTGCTGAAGGGCTTGCCGGATGAAAATCAGTTGAGTTTGTTTGATGATATGATGTAATAAAGAGTGGGCCAACAGGCGCTTAGCTGGCGAGCATTAACGCTGCTAGGCGGATAATCCGGTTTGGGGATTATTTGCCTAGCAGTGTTAAGCGGAACCAGCTGCCTGTTGGTCCACGTTTCGGCCATTTAAAATTGGTGCAAAAGAGGTGAGGACTACGGTCCTGGCCTCTTTTTGTCTCTTTCGGCTGAAGGTTGAAAGGCGAAAATCAACTGAAACCATTGTTATCATGCGACTTATGACATCAAAAATAGTCATTTACAGCCTCACAATGAGAACTGGCCGCCTACCGTTCGCCAAATATGGGTTGGAACGCTGGGGCGGACGGGTCGAGCCAAAGGACGGTCTCGACACCTCGCTTTGAGCCGAAGAACACGTCTCAAAGACGCCAGTTGTCTAAGCGGCATGAACCGCGCCGCTAAGGCAACTCCCACGGCTGAACCCATATTTTGCGAACTCCCGGCTACGGTAGTACGTGTCAGTAACAGTCGTCTTAACCCCAGATAGCGGCTACATTGACGACTAGTCAGTGCTGCTGATAGACGTCAACCTTGCCGGAGGCAGCCAGGGTGGAGCCAGCTGTGTCGGCGGTGTTGGCTGAGGTTTTGTCTCAGCCTACAGCGCGGGACGACTTGAGAGACTGGCCGATTTTGCCAGGCTTTCAAGCGAACCGGAAGACCGCTTCTCAGGCTGGAGGTGTTCCCCAGAGCAGGCGGAACCCTGGCTGACGTAGGCACCTGGTTTAGCCAATTTTAGGTGTCAGAACACCGTCATCACGGTAATTAGTGCGTTAATTTCACTTTCAACCTTCAGTCTTTCGGAAAAGGGTAAGTAGAATTACCACGTTGCGGGCTGAAACGACCGCGTTTTTGCTCCTAGAATTGGTGAAACCAGGTGCCTGCGTCAGTCTGGAATCCTGCTTTGGGGGATGGCCTGGATAGGGGTTACCAACTCATAATGAACTGATTTCCGTTACGACCAACGCGTCATTCCCTTAGTCAGTAGCTAGATAGTTCAGTCACTGACTAATGATTACCCGTGATCACCCCCGCCAAATCAGCGTTTAACCCAGGGAAAATAGCCGGTTGTAAGCTAACCGCCGATTAACCGGATTAGCGTCATGGAAACGCTTACAAAACAGTTGAGATATGTTATACTTGAACCAAGGAAACGTAAACCATAAATAAACTTTAGCGAAAGCGGGTGTTCACCATGTTACGGCGGTTCGTGCGGTTACCAGATGGGTGGATTTTTCTGGCAGGTTATTGTTTGATTGGCTTAGGTTACATTTTGTTCGGTACATTGGCGAGCGTGGGGGAAGCTACCTTTTTGGCTATGATCCTGGCGTACTTCGTGGTGGCATTCGTGCTGACCGTGATTAAGACGATCAGCCTGCGGTCCATGTCGACGACTCGCCTGAATTTCTTGGTTTTTGAGTTTATTACCATCGTGGGATTTGTTTTATTACTGTTAACTTGTGAGGCCTAGGCGGCAGAACGGTTGCAATCTCGGGGTTAGTGTAGTATTGTAGTACTTGTAGTTAAACTCGTTTTTTAAATGAGTGAGCAGTCAATGCTCACTCTTTTTAATGGATAAATGTAGGAGGCGGAATTCTTTGAGTACTGTCGTCGAGACCGTGACGGCCTTAGCCCAGCCAATCGTGGCGCATCATCAGTTTGAATTAGTTGACGTTGAATTTGTCAAGGAAGGCAAGAGTTGGTACCTGCGGCTCTACATCGATAAGCCCGGGGGCATCAACATTGAAGAATGTGCGATGGTCAGCGATGAGGTGTCTGAGAAATTAGACAGCCTCGATCCTGATCCCATTCCTCAAGCCTATTTCTTAGAAGTATCCTCACCGGGTGCTGAACGACCACTGAAGAAACCAGCTGATTTTGAAAAAGCCGTGGGGGATTACATCCACGTGTCCCTTTACCAAAAGATTGGTAACAGCAAGGTTTACGAAGGAACGTTGGACTCACTGAGCGCTGACAGCATGGAATTGACCGTGAATCTGAAGGGTCGCATCAAGACCTTGACGATTCCACGCGATGCCATTGCCCAAGCCCGGTTAGCCATCAAGTTCTAAATAAGGAGCGAAACAACACATGAGTAAAGAATTATTGGGTGCCTTAGACGTTCTGGAAACGGAAAAAGGCATCGACAAGCAAATCGTCATTGACGCGCTCGAAGCAGCATTGGTGTCTGCATACAAGCGGAACTATGACCAAGCCCAAAACGTGGAGGTCAACTTCGACCAACGTAAGGGTGACATTCACGTTTTTGCCGTGAAGAAAGTCGTTGACCAAGTCTATGATTCTCGGCTGGAAGTCAGCTTGGATGAAGCACTGACCATCAACAAGGGCTACGAAATTGGGGATGACATCAAGTTTGAAGTCACGCCTAAGAACTTCGGTCGGATCGCTGCACAGACGGCCAAGCAAGTCATCTTGCAACGGGTCCGTGAAGCGGAACGCAACATCATTTACAACCAATACAGTCAATACGAAAACGAAATCGTGACTGGGGAAGTTGAACGCCAAGATTCACGGTTCGTTTACGTGAGCTTAGGTAAGGTCGAAGCCGTTATGGGTCGTCAGGATCAAATGCCAAACGAAACTTACCGGATCCACGACCGCATCAAGGTTTACGTGACCCGGGTCGAAAATGCCACCAAGGGTCCGCAAGTCTTTGTCAGCCGGACGCACGCCGATTTATTGAAGCGATTGTTTGAACAAGAAGTCCCAGAAGTTTACGATGGGACTGTGGAGATCATGGCAATTGCTCGTGAAGCTGGCGACCGGGCCAAGGTAGCAGTTCGCTCCAACAACCCCGATATCGATCCTGTGGGAACCACTGTGGGACCACGGGGGCAACGGGTCCAAACCATCGTCAACGAACTCGGTGGTGAGAACATGGATATCGTGGAATGGACCGATGACGAAGCCAAGTTCATTGCCAACGCCTTGAACCCCGCCGAAGTCTTGGATGTCATCTTTGATCCGAACAACGAACGCGCTTGCGAAGTCGTTGTGCCGGATTACCAGTTGTCCTTAGCCATTGGGAAGCGGGGCCAAAATGCCCGTTTAGCCGCTAAGTTGACCGGTTATAAGATCGATATCAAATCAGAATCCGAAGCATCTGCTATAATGGAAGCTGATCAGGCCGCTGACGAGACTGCCAGCGATGACAGTGCCGCGGATGCACCAGTGGCAGACGACACGACCACTGACACTGCCAGTGACGAAACGCTAGATGATGCCACTACGGCCGCAACGCCTGAAGATGCTGCGGACACGACTGATGATGGCGCATCATCGACCGCTGACGTTGCCAGCGACGCAACTACTGACACGACTGATAACGGCGACGACGCCGAATAGCGTTGTGCTAAAGGAGGGTTAGGTCCATGAAACAACGGAAGATCCCCATGCGCAAGGATATTGTGACTGGGGAAATGGCACCGAAGAAGCAATTGGTCCGGGTCGTCCGGAACCAAGCGCAAGAGGTCAGCATTGATCCGACCGGTAAGCAGTCCGGTCGGGGCGCATACATTAGTTTGGATGTCGCCATTGCCCAAAAGGCCAAGAAGGAACGGACCTTTGACCACGCCTTTGGTGTCAAGATCGATGACCAATTTTACGACGATTTGATTGCGTACGTTGATCATCAACAAGCGCGGCGGGAATTATTTGACAATGACTAATTTCGAGCGCGCTTTACAATTATTAGGATTGGCGCGGCGAGCAGGTAAACTGGTCACCGGTGAATCCTTTGTCCTAGCCGCTGTGCGGGATCACACGGCACGACTGGTATTTTTAGCCAGTGATGCCGGTAAGAGTAGCCAAAAGCAATTCCGCGATAAGACAGCGAGCTATGACGTGCCATTGAATGAATCATTTACCAAAGACCAGCTGAGCACGGCCATCGGGTCGGCGCGCACGGTCATTGCAATTACTGATCCGGGATTTGTCCGGAAGTTACAACAATTACTTGAGTAGCCACCTGACGTTCTCGTGATCGGTAGAATATGAAGGAGTGTGAAGATATGGGGAAGAAGCGAATCTATGAACTCGCCAAAGAAATTAACGTCTCCAGTAAACAGATCATCGACAAGGCCGCTGAAAAGGGCTTTCCGGTGAAAAACCACATGTCAACGCTCGGCGAGAACGAAGAACGTCAGTTACGGGCTGCTTTTCAGTCCCACGGGAAGACCCAGTCGCACCCCGAAAAGGTGCAAGCGGCTCGGCCGGCTCGAACCGGTAACCAAACGGACCACGCCACCACGCACAAGCGGGAGACGGGTCAGTCACAGACCACTGCCGGTCGCAATCAGCAGCAGAACCATGCTGGAAATGATAGCCATCGGCAGCAGCAAACTGCCAATGGTAACCGGAACCATAACAATGGTAATGGGGGCAGTAATCAGAATCACCGTAACAACAATAAAAATAACAGCCAGGCTGGAAGTCATCGTGAACAACACAATTCCGGCACCGGCAGATTTGGTGGAAGCTTGAATAATAATACAAACAATAGTAACGGCCGGCGTGGTAGCAACAATGGCAACAGTCGTGGGAGCCGGAATAACCGGAACAACCGCAATAACCGCCGCCGTAATAACAACAATAATAATCGTTACAAGAAGAATCAACGGATTAAAGACACGAACCAGCACAAGGGTGCGCCAGAACGGAAGAACAAGGCTTTACCAGAAGTCTTAGTCTATAGTGATGGTATGAACGCCCAAGACCTGGCCAAGATCTTACACCGTTCTTCAGCTGAAATCGTGAAGAAGCTCTTCATGTTGGGCGTCATGGTCAACCAAAACCAATCCCTGGATAAGGATACGATTGAAATTCTGGCCGACGACTACGGCATCCAAGCCAAGGAAAAGGTTGAAGTCGACGTTTCCGATATCGATAAGGCCTTCGACGCGGAAATGGCCAACAAGGATCACCAAGTTTCACGGGCTCCCGTCGTCACGATCATGGGGCACGTTGACCACGGGAAGACGACCTTGCTGGACCACTTGCGGCATTCACACATTACCGAGGGTGAAGCCGGGGGGATCACGCAAGCCATTGGGGCTTACCAAGTCCACTACAATGACAAGCTGATCACCTTCTTGGATACCCCAGGACACGCGGCCTTTACCGAAATGCGGGCGCGTGGTGCGGAAATCACCGACATCACCGTGCTGGTGGTTGCGGCCGACGATGGGGTCATGCCACAGACCATCGAAGCCATTCACCATGCCAAGGCTGCTGGTACGCCAATCATCGTGGCGGTCAACAAGATCGATAAGCCGGGCGCTAACCCGAACCACGTGATGGAACAGTTGACGGAATACGAATTGATTCCTGAAGACTGGGGTGGTGACACCATCTTCGTTGAAATCTCCGCGAAGTTTGGCAAGAACATCGACGAATTGCTCGACATGATCTTGTTACAAGCCGAAGTGCTGGAATTAAAGGCCAACCCTGAACAAAACGGTGCCGGGAGTGTCATCGAAGCCCGTTTGGATCAAGGTAAGGGTTCCGTTGCCACGCTGTTGGTTCAACAAGGGACCTTACATGTCGGTGACCCAATCGTTGTCGGCAACACCTTTGGGCGGGTCCGGACGATGGTCAACGAACGTGGTCGGCGCATCAAGGACGCCGTGCCATCAACGCCTGTTGAGATTACGGGGTTAAACGACGTGCCAGAAGCCGGGGACCGGTTCGTGGTCTTCAATGATGAAAAGACGGCGCGGGCTGCCGGTGAAGAACGGGCCAAGGAAGCCTTGGTCAAGGAACGCCGCAACACCAGCCACGTCACGTTGGACAACCTGTTTGATTCCCTTAAGGAAGGCGAAATGAAGGAAGTTGACGTCATCATCAAGGCTGACGTTCAAGGTTCCGTTGAAGCCTTAGCTGGGAGTCTGAAGAAGATCGATGTTTCCGGTGTCCGGGTCAACATCATTCACTCTGCCGTAGGGGCCATTAACGAAAGTGATGTCACCTTAGCGGAAGCTTCAGATGCCATCATCATCGGGTTCAACGTGCGGCCAACGCCACAAGCACGGGCCCAAGCCGACAGCGACAAGGTCGACATTCGGCTGCACAACGTCATCTACAACGCCATCGATGAAATCGAAACGGCGATGAAGGGGATGCTGGAACCGACCTACGAAGAACAAGTCATTGGCCAAATCGAAGTGAAGGATATCTTCCATGCTTCTAAGGTCGGGACAATCGTCGGTGGGATGGTTACCGAAGGCTACGTGACCGCTGACAGCGACGTGCGCTTAATTCGTGACGGCGTGGTCATTTACGAAGGTAAGTTAGGTAGCTTGAAGCGTTTCAAGGACGACGTCAAGCAAGTTAAGATGGGTTATGAATTAGGGTTAACTATCGAGAACTATAACGACATCAAGGTAGGCGACGTGATCGAAGCCTACGTGATGAAGGAAGTTCCCGTTAAATAAATAATCGGAGGCAACTGTCATGGCACAATATCGAGTTGGCCGGTTGGAACAAGAAATCCAACGGGAAGTTACGGATATTCTCCTCAAACGGGTCCGCGATCCACGGGTCGAGGGCGTGACCGTTACTGGGGTAGAAGTTACCGGTGACTTACAACAGGCAACGATTTACTACAGTATCTTATCCGATAAGGCGTCATCCGCAGAAAAGACCCAACAAGGATTGGACAAGGCGACAGGCCTGATCCGTTCCGAACTGGGTTCTCGCCTGAGCATCTACAAGACGCCAGAATTGACGTTTGAACAAGATTCCTCAGTGCGCTACGGTAGCCACATCGATGAACTGTTAAATGAATTACACCACCGCGAGTAATCGGGGTAGGCGAGGTGTTGGTCAGCGATGGCCAGCACCTTTTTTGGGTCAGCTTGGCGGCAAGATTAGTCACATCCCGTTAGTCTGTGGTAAAATATAGGCTATTCTGTGCGATGACAGCTGAAGGGTGAAAGACGAAAGTCAGCTGGAACTACTGTCGTCGTGTGCGTCATGACGTCAAAAATAGTCGGTTTCAGTCTCACAATGCGAACTGGCCGGCTAAGGTAGTACTTGCCAGTAACAGGCGTCTTAACCCCAGGTAGTCGCTGCATTGACGGTTAGTCTTTCATTAACACAGTGTTGCCGATAGCCGTCAATTTGCCGGAGGCAGCCAGGGATGGCCCCATCTGGGTCGGCGGTGTTGGCTGAGGTTTTTTCTCAGCCTACAGCGCGGGACGACTTGAGAGACTGGCCGGCTTTGCCAGACTTTCAAGCGAACCGGAAGCCCGCTCCTCAGGCTGGAGGTGTTCCCCAGAGCAGGCGGAATCCTGGTTGACGCAGGCATCTGGTTTCACTAATTTTAGATGTCAAAACACCACTGTTACTGCAAGGCGGGCTGGAGGTGTCCCCCATAGCAAGCGGAATCTCTGGCAGCCGCAAGCACTGGTTTAACTATGCAATTGACCTAAAAAGAAACGAGTTCACAAGTAAGAACGGAGGAACCGGAATGGACGGGATTATCCCTTTATACAAAGAACGCGGCCTCACCAGCTTTGATTGCGTGGCCAAACTGCGCCACATTCTGCACACCAAAAAGGTCGGCCACAGTGGGACGCTCGACCCCAGTGTCGATGGCGTATTGCCCATTTGCATTGGCTCGGCGACCAAGGTCGTGCCGTACCTCATGGCTTCTGGCAAGGTGTATCGCGGTACCGTGACCCTGGGACTGGCGACGACCACGGAGGACCTAGACGGTGACGTTGTGGAACGGCAGGCGTTGACACGGCCCTTTACGTTGGCGGAACTGACGGCGGGGACGGCTCAATTGACCGGGACCATCCAACAGACACCGCCGATGTATTCCGCCGTCAAGGTGCGGGGGCGTAAGCTGTACGAGTACGCCCGCGCCGGGGAAACGGTGGAACGTCCGACCAGAACGGTGACGGTCGACCACTTTACCTTGCAAGATGCCGGGACATTTGACGCCGATGCCGGGACCCAAACGGTGGCCTTTGAAGTGGGCTGCTCGAAGGGGACTTACGTGCGGACGTTAGCGGTCGATTTGGGTCGGCTATTGGGTGTGCCGGCTGTCATGGCGTCATTGACCCGCCAACAAAGCGGCGGGTTCACACTGGACCAAACGGTGACGTTGGATCAGGTCGCAGCCGCCATGGCCGCCGAGGACCTGACGACCATTTTGCGGCCCATCGATTATGCCCTAACGGCGTATCCACACGTGGCGTTGAGCGACCGCGTTTGGCAGCTGGTTAAAAATGGCGTCTTCTTGACGGCCGCCGAGCTCGATGGGGCCACGGCCCCGGAAGTCGCCTTGACCTATCAGGGAGCGACCAAGTGCCTGTACCAGTGGTCCGAAGAAAAGCAACAATATAAGCCGCTAAAAATGTTTGCGGTGAACTAAGTTTTGAGAAGAGGAATTTCCAATGGAAGTTATTCACATACACCACCCGTTAGATGCACGGCAAATTCCCGATGAGCCAGTGGTCTTGGCCATGGGCTTTTTCGATGGCGTTCATCGCGGGCATCAAGCCGTGATCAACCGCGCCAAGGCGCTCGCGCAAGCCAAGGGCGTTAAACTGGCGGTCTTGACCTATGATCACCATCCCGCGTTGGTCTATCGGCCACTACAAGCAGACGACCAAAAGTATTTGAGTCCCATCAACCGTAAGCTCCAACAGCTGGACCGGTTGGGAGTCGACCGGGTCTTTCTGGTCAACTACACCGGTGAGTTTGCGGCCCAGACGCCGCAGGAATTCGTCGACCATTATTTGGTGGCGTTCCACACGGTGGCGGCCGTGGCCGGATTTGACCACACCTATGGCAAGAAGGACGTGGCCAACATGGCGCACCTCCCTGAGTACGCCCAGGGGCGCTTTGACGTGGTCACGGTGCCCGAAGAAGCCAGCGGCGACGAAAAGGTCAGCTCCACGCGGATTCGGACAGCCATGCGCGCCGGGGACGTGGACCTGGTGAATCAATTACTGGGGTACACGTATCGCTCGACCGGCCTGGTGGTGCATGGCGAGGCCCGGGGGCGGACTATCGGCTACCCCACGGCCAACGTGATGGCACCGCAAGACGAATGGATCCCAGGTATTGGCATTTACACGGCCCGGTTGAAGGTCGGGGCCATCTGGTACCCTGGGATGGTCTCTGTGGGCCGCAACGTGACCTTTGGGGATGACCGGCCCATCACGGTCGAAATGAACCTCCTGGACTTCCAGGGCAACCTGTACGGCGAGCCGGTCGAAGTCGAGTGGCACCACCGGTTACGCGGTGAGGTCAAATTCGCCGACGCCAACGGCCTAGTCGCCCAGTTAAAACAAGACGAAGCGGACACGCGGGCCTATTTCCAACAGGTCGCCACGCGTGAATCGTAAACTGAAGGTTATCAATTGAAACGATTGTGATCGTGCAACCCATAGCATCAAAAATAGGCGATTTCAGCCTCACAATGTGAGCTGGCCGCCTACCGTTCGCCAAATAGGGGTTGGAACGCTGGGGCGGGTCGCGCCAAAGGGCGGTCTCGCCGTCTCGCTTTGAGCCGAAGAACACGTCTCAAAGTGGCCTCGTAGCTGAAACGTGCGCCAACAGGCAACTGGTTCCGCCGATTTTAGGTGTCAGAATACCGTCATTATGGCAATCAGCGTGTTAATTTTAGGTTCAACCTTCAGTCATAAATTAGGTAAAGGACTTAGCCAACTCGTTACGGGGTGGCTAAGTCTTTTTTGCGGGTTTCGAATCGACCACGCTGACAAATGCCGATGAGTGACGATTAATCGGTAGAGAGTATTGAGCAGGGAGCATTGATGAAGTGGCAATTCCTCGCACCCGATAAGGCGGTCAGTTGCCACAAGCGCCACTGAAAACGCTGTATTCTAAGCGAATTCTAAAAAATTAGCACTTAATGCCAACGATTGCTAAAAATTCTACCAGATTTCTTGACTTCAAAACCCGGTTTTGCTACATTATATATGTGACTTAGCACTTGTGTTGTTTGAGTGCTAAAAAAGGGGTGATTGTGATGCTTTCAGAAAGACAAATGATGATTCTGCGAGCCGTTGTCCGCGACTTTACCAACACTGGTGTGCCGGTGGGGTCCAAGGCATTAGCCAAGCAGTTACCCATCCACGTAAGCTCAGCGACAATTCGTAATGAAATGGCGGCGTTGGAAGAACAGGGCCTGATCAAAAAGACCCATTCCTCTTCCGGTCGGATTCCTTCGGTTGAAGGGTACCGGTATTACGTTGACCATTTGGTAAAACCCGATCCGCTACGACCCAATGATATTGACGTGATTCAATCCTCGTTAGGCGGCGATTTCCACAAGATTGACGAAATTATTTCGCAATCGGCCACGATTTTGTCTAACCTGACGAGTTACACCGCGTTTACGTTGAAGCCGGAATTAAAGGATAGTCGGCTCAGTGGGTTCCGGTTGGTCCCACTCGGTAAGCGGCAAGTGATGGCCATCCTCGTCACCGATAGTGGTGATGTGGAGAACCAGACCTTTGACGTGAGTGAGTCCGTTACCGGCGATCAATTAGAGGCCGTCGTTCGGCTGATCAATGATCAGTTGGTCGGGTTGACGCTACCAGAAGTGGTTCAAAAGCTGCAGGCGGACATTCCGATGAAGATTGCCAACTACCTGCAGAGTCCGGAAGGTTTTCTGGATATTTTCGGCGACGTTTTGACGCGAGCCGCCCAAGAGCGGTTTTACGTTGGTGGTCGCTTGAATCTATTGAACTTCTCGCAGGATAGCGATGTTGATTCACTGAAGTCGCTGTATTCATTGATCGACAAGACCGATGATATCGCCAACGTCTTGGGGCAACCGCGGGACAACATTTCCGTGCAAATCGGTAATGAAATGACCAACGATGCCTTGAGAAACTTCAGCCTGATCACCGCCACCTACGACGTGAACCAGCATGGTAAGGGTATGATCGCCATTTTAGGGCCGACCCGCATGCCGTATTCACGGATGTTGGGAATTGTCGGTGCGTTTCGTGAAGAGCTCGCGAAGAAACTGTTAGATTACTATCGGTTCTACGACGAGTAAAGAAAGGGAGGTTTTTTATCGTGGCTGACAAGCAACAACCATCCACTGATGATGAAACTGCGGCAAAGGCCGCCACTACAAAGCAAGACCCAGACAAGACTGAGCAAGCCACACCGGCGGACGCAAAGCCCGCTGACAAGCCCAAGCCAACGGTCACGGCAGAGGCTTTAGCTGCCGTTCAAAAGAAGGCTGACGACTTTGAGGACAAGTACCTGCGTGCCGAAGCGGAAGTGCAAAACATGCAGACCCGTTACCAAAAAGAACAGGCCGCGCTCATCAAGTACGATGGTCAGCAACTCGCTAAGGACGTGCTCCCCGTGATCGATAACCTGGAGCGGGCCTTAGCGGTCGATGCGACCGACGAGACCAGTAAGCAGATCAAAAAGGGTGTGCAGATGACCTACGATCACATGGAAGATGCGTTGAAGCGTAATCACGTGACGGAAATTGCCGCGCTGGGTCAGAAGTTTGACCCAACCTTGCACCAAGCGGTTCAGTCGGTTCCCGTTTCTGACGGCCAAACGGCTGAAACGGTGGTCAACGTGCTCCAAAAGGGCTACCAGCTCAAGGACCGGGTTCTCCGGCCTGCCATGGTTGTCGTGGCGCAATAAATTTATAAATAAAAAACTAAAAAAAGAGGGAATTTTTGATGGCAAGTAACAAGATTATCGGGATTGACTTAGGGACGACCAACTCAGCCGTTGCCGTTCTCGAAGGCAGTACGCCAAAGATTATTGCGAACAAGGAAGGTGCCCGGACGACACCATCCGTTGTTGCGTTTAAAGACGGTGAAACCCAGGTCGGTGAAGTGGCCAAGCGCCAAGCAATCACCAACCCAAACACGATTTCATCCATCAAGAGTCACATGGGTGAAGCTGGCTTCAAGGAAACCATCGATGGCAAGGATTACACGCCAGAACAAGTTTCCGCAATGATCTTGCAACACTTGAAGTCGTTTGCTGAAGACTACATTGGTGACACGGTTGACAAAGCCGTCATCACGGTGCCAGCTTACTTCAACGATGCCCAACGGCAAGCTACTAAGGATGCTGGGAAGATTGCCGGCTTGAACGTTGAACGGATCATCAACGAACCAACGGCCGCAGCCTTGGCTTATGGCTTGGACAAGCAAGACAAAGATGAAAAAGTCATGGTCTATGACCTGGGTGGTGGGACCTTTGATGTCTCCATCCTGGACTTAGGTGACGGGGTCTTCGACGTGCTGTCAACTAACGGGGATACCCATTTAGGTGGGGATGACTTTGACCAAAAGATCATGGACTGGTTGATCGCCGGATTCAAGGACGAAAATGGCGTTGACTTATCTAAGGATAAGATGGCCGTTCAACGGTTAAAGGACGCTGCTGAAAAGGCTAAGAAGGACCTCTCTGGGGTTACCGAAGCACAAATCAGCTTGCCATTTATTTCTGCCGGCGACAATGGCCCACTGCACTTGGAAAAGAGCTTGACGCGGGCGAAGTTCAACGAATTGACGGCTGACCTGGTTGAAAAGACCCGGATCCCCGTTGAAAATGCGTTGAAGGATGCTGACTTACAAGCTAGCGACGTTGACGTTGTTATCTTAAACGGTGGGTCAACGCGGATCCCAGCCGTGCAAGAAGCCGTTCAAAAGTGGACTGGTAAGGAACCTAACCACTCCATCAACCCTGATGAAGCCGTTGCCTTAGGTGCCGCCGTTCAAGGTGGGGTCATCACCGGTGACGTCAAGG
This sequence comes from Levilactobacillus sp., assembly GCF_022646225.1. NCBI lineage: Bacteria > Bacillati > Bacillota > Bacilli > Lactobacillales > Lactobacillaceae > Levilactobacillus > Levilactobacillus sp. The sequence continues at coordinate 349,693 of NZ_JALCJA010000001.1, read as the reverse complement.
ACGTTGTCTTACTGGATGTGACGCCATTGTCCTTAGGGATCGAAACCATGGGTGGGGTCTTCACCAAGCTGATCGACCGCAACACCACGATTCCTACCAGCAAATCGCAAGTCTTCTCAACCGCTGCGGATAACCAACCAGCCGTTGATATCCACGTCTTACAAGGTGAACGGCCAATGGCTGCTGACAACAAGACGTTGGGTAACTTCCAACTCGCTGACATTCCAGCCGCACCTCGTGGGGTTCCTCAAATCCAAGTAACGTTTGATATCGATAAGAACGGTATCGTTAACGTTTCTGCTAAGGACATGGGCACCAACAAGGAACAAAAGATCACCATCAAGAGTTCCGACGGCCTGTCCGATGAAGAAGTCGACAAGATGATGAAGGAAGCTAAGGAAAACGAAGCTGCCGACAAGAAGCGTAAGGAAGAAGTCGACACCAAGAACGAAGTCGACCAATTACTCTTCCAGACCGACAAGACGTTGAAAGACGTTAAGGGGAAGGTCTCTGACGACGAAATCAAGAAGGCCGAAGATGCACGTGACGCCCTGAAGAAGGCCCAAGAAGCCAACAACCTGGACGACATGAAGAGCAAGAAGGATGACTTGAATAAGATCATCCAAGACCTCTCTGTCAAGTTGTATCAACAAGCCCAACAAGCGCAACAAGCTCAGGGCGGTGCTGATGGTGCTGCTGGCCAAGCTAGCGGCGACGCTAAGAGCGATGGCAAAGACGGCGACACCGTTGATGGGGACTTCCACGAAGTTCACGACGACGATAACAAGTAATTGCCCCGTTTCACTTTAAGAGAGTGTAGACAAGAAGTCAGAGTCCCTGGGGCTTTGGCTTTTTGTTTCGAGTATGCTATTCTTACTAGTAGCGAAAAATATCGGGTTTGATTGGGAGGAAAAAGATGGCGGAAACGGACTTATATGGCGTACTAGGCGTCGCAAAAGATGCCAGTCAAGCAGAAATCAAAAAGGCCTATCGGAAATTATCAAAGAAGTATCACCCAGACTTAAACAAGGCACCGGACGCGGCGGAGAAATTCAAGGCCGTGCAGGACGCCTACGATGTGTTGGGCGATGAACAGAAACGGGCCAACTATGACCAGTATGGTTCCGCAGACGGTGCTCAAGGCGGCTTCGGTGGCTTTGGCGGCGGTCAACAGGGCGGTTTCGGCGGCTTTGGTGGCGGCGGTGGCTTCGACGACATCTTCAACCAATTCTTTGGTGGCGGTGGCGGTCAACGCAACCCCAACGCCCCTCGGCCAGGTCGGGATCTTCAGTACCAGATGGACTTGAAGTTTGAAGAGGCCATCTTTGGGAAGAAGACCAAGATCAAGTACAACCGCGAGGCCCAATGCCACACCTGTGGCGGTAATGGCGCCAAGCCAGGGACGTCACCAGTCACCTGTCACCAGTGTGGCGGGTCAGGTTACGTGACGACTGAAACCAACACGCCTTTGGGCCGGATGCGCAGCCAACAACCGTGCCCGGTTTGCCACGGTACGGGTCAAGAGATCAAGGAAAAGTGCCCAACTTGTGGCGGTTCAGGTCACGAAGAAGAACGGCATGAAGTGGAAGTCACCATCCCAGCTGGGGTCGATGACGGCCAACAAATGCGGTTGCAGGGTCAAGGTGAAGCCGGCCAAAATGGCGGTGGCTACGGCGATCTGTTCATTATCTTCCAAGTAGAACCGAGTCGTGACTTCCGCCGCGATGGCACCGAGATCTACTTTGATCAAGACCTGTCCTTCATTCAGGCCACCCTGGGTGACGACGTGACGGTCAAGACGGTCCACGGGGATGTCAAGTTGAAGATCCCTGCCGGCACGCAGAGTGGGACGACCTTCCGCTTAAAGGGCAAGGGGGCGCCACGCTTACGTGGGAATGGCAACGGTGACGAACACGTCACGGTCAAGGTCTTGACGCCCAAGAACCTGAACAAGGGTCAACGTGATGCCTTACGAGACTTTGCGAAAGCCAGTGGTGAAACGGTTACTGGCAGTGGCAAAGGAAACTTATTTAACAAAATGCGCGATAAATTCAACGAAAATTAATCGTGTGATAAAAACGTGTATATAGTTGATATATCAGGGTTGCTGAAGGCTTTCAGCAACCCTTTTTTGGACCCAAAAGGACCTTTTTGCCAGGCAAATGAAAAGAAAGAATTAAGGTTGAGTGAGGTTGTTTGCAATCCGGTTTTGGCAATGATATTCTCAAAACATAAGGAGCGTGGTTGGGACCACGAACTCCGCTCTTAGCTGAGTCGATTCGTCGGGGAAGTTGCTGGCTTAGTTAAGGGGATGTACGGACGTCGACTTTGGGGGCGAATCGGTCGACAAACTTTGGGGGTGAATTTCATGAGAGCAAAGTGGCTGGCGATTTGGCATCAGCCAGTGGTCGCGTTTATTGGCTGGACCTTATTCTACTTTGTAATTTTGATGGCATTAGTTTATTTATATGGATATAGTGGCTTGAATAGTTCGACATTTATTTACAACGAGTTCTAGTTGCGGGGGCAACGAACTTATGAATCAGTCGGAGAGACAATCTTTGGGGGGACAGAGTATGATTAGAGACATGATTACGGCCATGGATCACTGGGCGCTCCAAGACCCGGAACGGTTAGCTTACGATGATCTGGGGCACACGAACACTTACGGGGATTTAAAGCAGCGTTCAGACGTGTTAGCAGCGCATTTGGATAAAATGAATTTACCCGCTCACGCACCGATCATGGTGTATGGCGGCCAAACCTTTAACATGATGGCGACGTTCTTAGGGATCGTGAAGAGTGGCCACGCGTACGTGCCCATCGACACGCATTCACCGGTGGAACGGCTCACCACGATCAATGACATTGCCCAGCCGGCCGCCGCAATTGCAGTGAACGACCTGCCGACGACGCTAGGCGCCACGCCGGTTATTGACGCCGAGACACTGAACACGATTTTTGACCAACACGTCGATTATCAGGTAACGCATCCGGTGAGCGGCGACGACACGTATTACATCATCTTCACGTCCGGTACGACCGGAAAGCCCAAGGGGGTCCAGATTTCGCACACCAACCTCCTGAGCTACGTCAACTGGATGTTGAGCGATGATTTCAAATTACCACAGACACCCCGGACGCTCTCTCAGGCGCCATACTCGTTTGACCTCTCCGTGATGGACTGGGGACCGACGTTGGCCAGTGGGGGCACACTGGTGGCCTTGCCGAAGCAGGTCACGGATAACTTCAAGGAGCTGTTTGCGACGTTACCGACCTTGCAACTGAACGTCTGGGTTTCCACGCCGTCCTTCGTGGACATTTGCCTGATGGAACCGACCTTTGACGCGAGTCATTATCCGAACCTGAGTCGTTTCCTCTTCTGTGGGGAAGAATTGACCCACGCGACGGCGGCGACCCTGCATCAACGGTTCCCCCAAGCGCGCATTTTTAACACCTACGGGCCCACGGAGACCACGGTGGCGGTCACGCAAGTCGAGATTACCGAACGGGTGCTGGCAGATTATCCGCGCTTGCCGATCGGCTGTGTCAAGGAAGACACGCACATCACGGTGGTGGACGAGCACCTACATCCGCTACCGGCGGGGACGGAAGGCGAACTGCTGATCAGTGGGCCGTCGATGTCCAAGGGCTACTTGAACAATCCGGACAAGACAGAAAAGGCCTTCATCAAGATGGCGGGCCAGACCGTTTACCGCTCCGGAGACTTAGGGGTGCAACTGGATAACGGCCTGATCATGTATCGGGGCCGAACGGATTTTCAGATCAAGTTGCACGGGTACCGCATCGAGCTGGAAGAAGTCAATCATTACCTGTCACAAGAAGATCACATTCAAGTCGGGGTCGCGGTGCCACGCTATGACCGCAATCACAAGGTGAGTCAGTTAATCGCCTGGATTGTGCCGGCAACACATGACTTCGCCAGTGAATTAGACTTGACCAAGGCGATCAAGGAGAATTTACAGGGTGGCGACATGATGTCCTACATGATTCCACAGCGATTCGTTTACAAGGAAAGCCTACCGATGACCCCCAACGGCAAGGTTGATATCAAATCTATCATTGCCGAGGTCAATCACTAATGTTGTCATTTGAACCGTACGGCAACCCAACGTATTTCGCCTTGTTGGGCGTGGCGTTACTGCCACTGATGATTGGTCTTCTGTACGGCAAACGGTCACGCCTGTACGAAACGTTGATCTCAATCTTCTTTCTGGTCTTAACCTTTGGTGGTCCGAAATGGTCCCAAGGGGTGGCCTTGATCATCTACATTTTGTACGAAGTGGCGTTGACCTGGGGGTATGCCGTTTATCGGAAGCACCAAAATTCGGGGCCAATCTTTTATCTGATGGTGATCTTGGCTATCGCCCCGTTAGCCATCGTCAAGGTGACTCCGGCCGTGGAAAATGGCCAGGCGTCTTTGATCGGGTTTCTGGGGATCAGTTACCTGACATTCCGGGCCGTTCAGACCATGATGGAAACGCGGGATGGCACGCTGAAGGATTATCAAGTCATGACCTTCCTGCAGTTCATGCTGTTCTTCCCGACCATCTCGTCCGGGCCTATCGACCGCTATCGGCGTTTTGAAGCTGATTACCGTTCGGTGCCGGACCGTGAGACCTACCTGGGGATGGTGCAAAAGGGGATCCGCTACATCTTTGTGGGGTTCTTGTACAAGTTTATCTTAGCGTACTACTTTGGCACGATGCTGATGCCCAAGCTGCAACTCATGGCGATGCATGCCCGCGGCGGGTTCTTGGATCTGTCCTGGCCGGTACTGGGCTACATGTACGCGTACAGTGCCGATTTGTTCTTTGACTTTGCCGGCTACTCGTTGTTTGCCGTGGGAACGTCTTATATCATGGGCATCGCCACGCCAATGAACTTCAAGCAACCTTGGCGCTCACCAAACATCAAGGACTTCTGGAATCGTTGGCACATTACCTTGTCCTTTTGGTTCCGGGACTTCATCTACATGCGGTTGGTCTTTTGGTTCATGAAACACCGCATCTTCAAGAAGCCGACCACCACGGCTAACGTCACTTATATCATCAACATGTTAGTCATGGGGTTCTGGCACGGAGTCACGTGGTACTACATCACGTACGGCTTGTTTCACGGGTGCGCCTTGGTCATCAATGACACTTGGCTGCGCTACAAGAAAAAGCACCGTGCCAGCGTACCACACAACGGCTTTACGCAAGTGTTTGCCATCTTCTTGACGGCAAACATGGTCTGCTTCAGCTTCCTGATCTTCTCAGGACTGCTGGATAAATTATGGTTTCACTAATTAAGAATAGGGTTTTCAATTTCATTTAGGGGGAAATTATCATGGATATCAAACAAACTGTATTGGACATTTTAAACGACTTAACGGGGAGCGATGTTAGCGGCGCTATGGACGACAACCTGTTCGACAGCGGCCTGATGGATTCAATGGGGTCTGTCCAACTGTTATTACAACTGCAAAGCCAGTTAGGGGTCAACGTGCCTGTTTCCGAATTTGAGCGGTCAGAGTGGGACACGCCCAACAAGATCGTTGCGAAAGTCGAAAGCCTGGCCTAGCCAATGGCAAAGCGTTTACTACGGATCTTTGGTCCGTTAATACTCGCGGCAATTCTGGTTTTTGCGGTGCTGGCCATGCCGGTGACCCTGGGCTTTAGCCACGTGAGCGCGGCTCGAGAACGGCAAGCCGCCGTCTCCTTATCACCCAACGTCTTACGGGGCAAGCACATGAAAGAAGAAGCGCTCAAGGACGGGTACGTCCCGTTCTTTGGGTCTTCCGAATGGTCGCGAATCGATCCCATGCACCCGTCTGTGCTGGCGCAAAAGTACCGGCGTTCGTATCGGCCATTTCTCTTGGGGGCCCGGGGATCGCAATCATTGACGCAGTACTTTGTGATGCAAAACATTCAAAGTGAGCTGCGCAATAAAAAAGCGGTCTTCGTCATTTCACCCCAATGGTTCGTGAAGGACGGGACGCGCAAGGATGCGTTTGGCTTTTACTACTCGCAATTGCAAACGGCAGAGTGGTTGACTCACTTCCGTCACGACGCAATCGACCAGTATGCGGCCAAACGGCTGTTACAGATGCCAGTCGCCAAGTCCGATCACTTCATTTACGCCGCCTTACAACGGGTGGCCAAGGGTGAAAAATTGACGGACTTCCAGCGCTTCTATCTGCAGACGCGCAAGAACATGTTGACGCAAGAAGACCAGTTCTTCTCCGGCATCGACTTACCATCGCAAAACCTGAACCGAGTGAACCAGCAAGCCAAGCAGTTACCCACTCATTATTCCTACTCGGCACTGGATGCACTGGGCGGTCGGTTAGGTAAGGCCGCCACGAGTGATAACCGATTCCACATTAGCGATAAGTTCTATCATCAAGGATTGCAAAAGGAACTGAAGACCGGTAAGCTCAAGAACTTCCAAAAGGACTTGTCCTACACGAAATCTCCAGAGTTCGCCGACTTCCAGTTGTGCCTGGACCAATTTGCCCGGCTGAATACCAATGTACTGTTTATCATTCCGCCAATCAATGGCAAATGGCAGAAGTACACGGGCCTATCAGCCACGATGCTCAAACAGTTTGACCGCAAGATCCATTACCAATTACAGTCACAAGGGTTCAACAACATTGTGGATCTCAGCAACAAGGGCAACGTGCCGTACTTCATGACCGACACGATCCACTTGGGCTGGCGCGGCTGGTTGGCCGTCGATCAACGGGTCAATCCGTTCTTAAGCAAGCACCAAAAGCAGCCACATTACACCATCAGTGATAAATTCTATTCCACCAAGTGGCAGAATCTATCACCGACTGATTTGACGCAATACGAAGCAGAAACGAAATAGCGTCACGAAGCAGGCATTCTCATAGGAGGGGCCTGCTTTTAGTTTGTGCTTCACCCAGATGGTTGGTATAATTGTCAAGAATGGCGTTTAAGAAAGTAGGAAATCAACATGGATCTTGAGAAATTAAAAAACCATCAAAAATACATTCGGAACTTTTCCATCGTGGCCCACATCGACCACGGAAAGTCCACGATTGCGGACCGTATCTTAGAACTGACCGATACGATCTCCAAACGCGACATGCAAGATCAAGTGTTGGATAACATGGACCTTGAGCGTGAACGCGGCATTACCATTAAATTAAACGCGGTTGAATTGACGTATCACGCCAAGGACGGCCACGACTATGAATTTCACCTGATTGATACGCCCGGGCACGTCGACTTCTCCTATGAGGTCTCACGGAGCCTGGCTGCCTGTGAGGGGGCCATCTTGGTCGTCGATGCGGCACAAGGGGTCGAAGCACAAACGCTGGCCAACGTTTATTTGGCGTTGGATGATGACCTGGAGATCGTGCCGGTCGTCAATAAGATTGACTTGCCCGCCGCGGACCCGGATAAGGTCAAAAAAGAAATTGAAGACGTGATCGGCCTAGATGCGTCCGATGCCGTCTTAGCCAGTGCCAAGCAGGGGATCGGGATTCCCGAACTGCTGGAACAGATCGTCCACAAGGTGCCCGCCCCGACCGGTCAATTGGATGCGCCGTTGAAGGCCTTGGTCTTTGACTCCGTTTACGATGATTACCGTGGGGTCGTACTGAGCGTGCGGCTGTTTGAAGGTACCGTTCAACCGGGCGATAAGATTCGTCTGATGAACAGCGGGAGTGAATACGAAGTCACCGAGGTTGGGGTCAACTCACCCAAGCCAATTTCGCGAGACTACCTGATTGCCGGTGACGTGGGCTACATCACGGCCAGCATCAAGGACATCACGGACACCCGGGTCGGGGATACCGTGACCAACGCGGAAGACCCCGCCGAAAAGGCCTTACCGGGTTACCGGGAAATGAGTCCCATGGTCTACGCCGGGCTGTATCCCACGGACAATGCCAAGCTGAACGATTTGCGCGAAGCCTTGGAAAAGTTGAAGTTAAACGATGCGGCGTTGGAATTTGAACCCGAAGCCTCGCAGGCCTTGGGATTTGGGTTCCGCTGTGGCTTCTTGGGGATGTTGCACATGGATGTCATCCAGGAACGGTTGGAACGGGAATTTAACCTGGATCTAATCACCACGGCGCCATCGGTTACGTACCACGCGTACTTGACCGATGGGGGGATGACGGAGGTCGAAAACCCTGCAGAAATGCCAGAAGCCTCAGCCATCAAACGGATCGAAGAACCCATCGTGAAGGCGACCATCATGGCGCCTAACGAGTACGTGGGCGCGGTCATGGAACTGTGCCAACACCGCCGGGGACAATTCCTGACGATGGAATATCTGGACGATTACCGGGTCAACATCATCTATAACATGCCGCTGTCAGAAATCATCTTTGACTTCTTTGACAAATTAAAATCCAGCACGCGCGGTTACGCGTCACTGGATTACGAACGCAGTGGCTACCAAGAAGCCGACCTGGTCAAGATCGATATTCTCTTGAACGGCGACAAGGTCGATGCCCTGAGCTTTATCGCGCACCGCATCTTCGCCGCTCAACGGGGTCGTGAGATTGCCTCACGGCTGAAGGGCATCATCCCTCGGCAAAACTTCGAAATCCCTGTCCAAGCTGCGATCGGCGCCAAGATCATTGCCAGAACCACGATCAAGGCCTACCGCAAGGACGTGACCGCCAAGCTCTACGGGGGTGACCGTACCCGGCGGATGAAGCTGTTAGAGAAGCAAAAAGTCGGCAAGAAACGGATGAAGGCTGTTGGGAAGGTGGATATCCCGCAAGAAGCGTTCATGGCCGTTTTGAAGACTGATGAGGATGAAACGAAGTAAGAAACACTGATATAGTCGCATTTGCACCATTCGTTAGGTTGTCATTCGATGCCTAGTGGGTGGTGCTTTTTGGGTATTGCCCCATTTAGAGGACAAGCGGGACCATGGCCGCCGCTACTATGACGATTCCCCGAAGGCGTGATTGAGGTAACTTGAGATTTTGTTGATACGCTTCTTACCATAATCACTGAGCGGAAAATGAAGTGACTTAACAGCGAAGCCAATTTCTTGTGCAATGCGTATTTAATGTGTATAATATCGGCAATAGGTAAAGAGGTGGGGCGTATGCCCATGAAGCCGCGACAGATGATTAAGCTACTAAAAGAAAATGGGTTCGTTGAAAAATTGCAAAACGGTTCATCACATTTGAAGCTCTACAATCTTCAAAGCAACGTGACGGTGATGGTGTCAATTCATGCGAAAGAATTGGGCAAAGGGCTGGAACGGGCGATTCTACGGGAAGCCAACGTTGAGAGACCATCGTGAAAAGGAGACCGATGATATGAAAAAAGACAGGGTCATTTATCCAGCGATTTTTAGTCAAGATGGGGATTATATTTTTGTGCGGGTTCCTGATCTTCCGGGGGGATTTACCCAGGGCAATGATGCGCTGGACGCTGTAACCATGGCGGAGGATTTGATTGGTAACTTGCTGGAAGACCAAACGACATATCCCAAGCCGTCTAATCCCAAGGATATTGCTCTAAAAGACGGCGAATCCTTGGTCTACATTTCCGTGGATTTAGCAGAATTTCGCCTCAAGTACTCCCGGACGGTGCGCAAGAATGTGACAATTCCTGAATACCTGAACGTGATGGCTAAGGAACGGAAGATCAACGTCTCTCAGGTTTTGACGGAAGCGTTACGTGCAAAATTGGAAGTGTAGTTTCAGGCGGTGGTTCATGAATTGGCTGTGCGACAAAGGATACTGAACAAAACAGCAAGCGAGATGACCATCAGCTCCTGCTGTCGGTGAGTGCCATGTGTATTTGGCGGGGCTCCCGTTTGTTTAGAAACCAACCTATCCAGCCAAGCCCCAGCGCGTGCGCTCAGCGCTGCCAGATGGTACGCTACTAGTATCTTTATAACTGCTGGCACGTGCTGTTGAAGGGGGCGGACCCAATGACGAAAGGATTGGCGTTTCAGTTTCATAACGGACCGATTGGTTTCTTGGATCATCTATCGCAAGTAATTGATGACCTGGACGATACGGATATTGAATTATTGGAGCATATTTGCAACTGGTCGTGGACCAACGACTGCGTGATTCCAGCCGGGGAGCTGGCGATGTCACCGCAAGAAGTGGCACTGCGACTGAATAAATTAGAGGACTTGGAATTGATTGATTTGGGTGTCCGGGTACAGGCCTAATGAAAAGGACCAGGGTGGCGGTGTTATCGTCATCCTGGTCCCTTATTTGAAAAAGCCAGCGTTACCGCTGACCGTGAGATGCTTAATTAATTATCCGCCAACCTATTCGCGTTCCGCATCTTCTGCGAGCTCCAACCAGATGGTCAACGGTGAGGGGATGTAGTCCGGCCACTTTTCCATCTTGGTGGCGCAACGGTCGAGCAGGTGGCTCTTGCCATCCGTGGCGAGGTCTTCGAAAACTGTGAGCGCCTGGACGTTGTCTTCCAAGTCGACCTTGAGTGTCGCAGCGCTGTGCCGCCATTCCTCCACCAAGTCCTGATAAATGACGATGCGGCGGGCCTGCAGAATCGTGTAGTCGACACCCTCCACGTGCAGTTGCTTCGTGAATAAATCGTATTCATCAAAGACTGCTGTTTGCGCCCGTTGCCAATCCGTTTCCGTAAATTCCTGTTGTTCTTTCATCTTCGTCGACCTCTAGATTCACTAAAAATAAGTTACGTTTAAAACTTTTAGAATTCCCGTGCTATCTTAAGAAAATCGTATCTCTAAATAGTATAGCATTTTCAGCCCAAATGGGTAGCCTCATTTTACGACGTGGCGGGGCATGGGCTATGAAAAACCGCCTGTGGCCTCAGGGCCGCAGGCGGTTTTTCATGATTAGTGACCGGCTATTTTTCCCAGCCGCACAACGTGTAATGATGGTGCTTGGCCCATTTCTTGGTCACGTGCTTGAGCTTGCCGGCGTGGTTCAGTCCGCGGCAGGTCTTACTGTAGTGGTAGCGGTGACCGTGGTTCGGGGCAATCCAAACCTTCGTAGTCTTGGCTTGGGCAGCGGGAATGGGGGTGGTCAGTGGTTCAACGACGCCGCCCAACGTAAAGGTGACGGCAATGATGGCAACTGCTTGGCGCAGGTGTTTCATGGTGAAAGGCCTCCTCAAAGGGTGTCCTCAGCTTTTAGCGTCATCAGGATTGGACCAAGTCTAGCTGGCGTGACTGTAGCCGGTGGCGTAGTCAATGGTGTAACCGGGTTCGACGTTAAAAATATAAACGTTGAAATGCACCGCGTTCGACCCCAACGACTGTGCCCGCATGTGCACGCCACGAGCGACGAGTTCGTTGCCGCGAAAGACTGGTGTGACGGTGTAGCGGACGTAATGGGACTTGCTGGCGTGCAGGTAGGTGGCGATATCCATTTCGTTATGTAACATCAGTGGATTGTTCAAGGTGCGCGTCCCGGTCATCAAATTTTTCGGATTGTTATTTTGGCCGGTAAATTGGTAACCGATGAGATGGCTGCGGTTGTAGAGCCACCCGTGATGGGTCCGCTTATTGTGCCAACCGGTGGGGTCGACGGTAAGAGCTTCCCGCTGGGCGGTCGGCATTAAGGACTGGTTCAACAGTGCCGCGGCGCCCGTGACGCGATTTAAACGGTCCAGGGCGTGATAGGTCTGCCAAGCCCCGTGGGCCTTAGACAATTGTTTAGCTGAGAAGCCGGGGTCGTTGTGATTCAGGGTGATTTCTTGTTGGCCCGCGTAAGTCCGGTTGGCCAACTCAGGCTGAGACGGGGTCTGTTTTGTGGCAGGTGTCTTGGCCCGTTGCTTAAGCTTGGCTCGTTTATGCGCTAGGCTTTGCTGGTCACTGGCCAATTTGGCAGCCGTCGCGGAATTTTGGCGTTCTAGTCGGCGGGCCTTTTGCTGGGGGCGGTGGTCGTAAACGACCTTGGTGCTGGTCTGTTTGGCGGTCGCACTGGCGTCATTGCTTGCGCAACCACTTAAGCCAACGACCCCGAGACTGAGTAGGGTAAGGGTACTGATCAGTAATTTTTTCATCTTAACGGAGCGCCTTTCTGTAGCCGGCGGCCTTGGCCTGAGCTTCCGTCTGGAAGTAAACGGCATTGCTACTGTTCATGTGGTAGCCGGCCTGACCGGGAACGTGATAAATTTTAGAGTTCTTGTTGCCAATGATCTTGCCGGCGCGTCCGGTCGTGACGTCTCCCTTAGCCGTGGTGTGGCTGCTGGCCGTGTGCTGGGTGCGACTGGCCTGCGTGGCACTGCTGGTCTGGGCGTGACTGGCCTGGCGTTGACTGGCCGCCGCTGCCTTAGCGGCTTGCTTGGCAGCGGACTGACTGCTAGCGCGTTGGCTGCTGGCCAGTCGACTGCTGCTAGCCGCTAGTGAGCTGGATTGGGCGGCGAGCTGGTCGCTACTGGCGGCCTGCTGGCTGACCAGGACTGCCAAGCGACGCGATTCGGCGCGGGCCTTGGCCAGTCGCTGGGTGCCGACGCGCACCGTTTTGGTCTTAACCGTGTTGGTAGGTTGGCTGGCGGCCAATCCGCCGACGCTCCCCAGTAACGCTAAGCCTACCAACACGCTGCCCAAGAGGCGGCGACGTCGGGGCCCCTTGAAGGCCCAGTAGGCAGCACCGCCCCATAAGGCGAGCCATAGAATTGAAAAAAGCATGAGTTGATCTACCTCCCCGTGATTTGCCACTTTAGTCATCATGATTGTTTCCTTAAATGGTGTGGGTCCATCACTAATTCTATGGGAAGGTCCGCGGTGTCGCAACCCTTAAAGTTAAAATTTTTGAAAGATTCAGTCAGTTCACAAAAAAATGGCGGTTTAAGCCGTACGCCCACCGGGACAAAAAACGCTGGCTTACCCACAACCGTGGGGAAACCAGCGTTAACGTCGTTTTTACCTGAAGGTTGAAAGACGAAAATTAACTAGGAATATTGTGATCATGCGATTCATAACGCCAAAAATAGTCGTTTACGGCCTCATAATGAGAACTGGCCGCCTACCGTTCGCCAAATATGGGTTGGGGCGGACGGGCCGAGCCAAAGGGCAGTCTCGACGCCTCGCTTTGAGCCGAAAGAACACGTCGAAGTGGCCTCATGGCTGAAACGTGCGCCAACAGTCAGCCGGTTCCGCTTAAACCTGATAACCAAACAATCCAAGACCAGGATTATTTGGTTATCAGCCTTAATGCTCGCCGGCTATCCGCCTGTTGGCCCACTCTTTTTACTTGTCCTGTTTCTTCAATAATTCAACGATTTCTTGCAAATACTTTTCTTCTTGCGTGGGCGTCGGTTCGCTGGGTTCCTCGGCCGGCTTGGCCAAGACCTTGTTGATCAGCTTGATCAACAAGAAGACCACGAAGGCGATGATTAAGAAATTAATCACGGAATTGATGAACGCGCCGTAGCGGAAATGTGCGCTGCCGACCGTCAAGACCAGGTTGGAAAAGTCGATGCTGCCCACGAAGATGCCCAGCAAGGGGTTGATCAGGTTGGTGACCAACGAATTAACGATGGCGGTGAAAGCAGCCCCGACGATGACCCCAACGGCCAGGTCCATGACGTTGCCGCGGGCGATAAATTCTTTAAATTCTTTTAACACGAATGAAGTGCCTCCTCGAATGAGATTTAAGTCTATTCTTAACGATTTTGTTATAAATTGCAACCAAAACGCGGGGTGGCGTTTCAGGTGAAAGCTGCTCCCATTTGTATTAAACTAGAGGTAAGTTAATGGGGTGAACGCTCACGTCATGACGAAGTTGCGGTGGCAATGAGAAAGGGGTACAAGATGGCAGCGATTAAATTAAGCGATGCCTTGGTGGCGCACTTGAAACAGCGACAATTGGCGGATAAGGAACTCGTGTTGATTACGGATGATGGTGGCGGCAAATACTCCCTGCAGGGCGGGGCGTGCACGATTGGGACCAACTTCACGCTGATCGTTTTGGACCAGCCAGATTCAGACTATGCGGTGCCACTGGAAAATGCGGCGGGATTGCATCTGTGGACCTCGCCGTACGACCTGGTCTTTCTCGAGACCGGGGTGGCCATGGATTACGGGCAAGGCCAAATTTCCTTGAAAGACGACGCCCACGTGCTGGACAACGCAGTCCAAATTGCGGACGGCGCCGCGGTCCTGGCAGCCTTCGACCGGGGGCTGACGGCCAAGGGCACGTCTTGTTAGACTGAAAAACTGGCTAATCACGAATTTCTCCTGATGAGATGGTTTCATAAATGGCCAAAGTACGGTACAATATGTAAGTGGTTTCATAATGGTTATTTTCCGCAGACCGGTGCTTTCATGAATTGTGAAAGCGCGGCAACGTAAACGTTTTGCTTGCATTCTCTGGGGAAATCAACTATTATCAATTATTGATACATTTTAATGGGTACGGCAACCGAAACGGCCTAGCGTCGTTGCGTCAGCCTAGTAGATTGTCATGATATAGGAGGTGATTACCATGCTGAGTCGAACGAAAGAGTTTTTACGACAACACAATTATCGTTATGAAAAGTCGTATATTCGGCCATTGATGGCGCCAGAGAGCGTCTACGTCTTTAAATTCGGTCAAGAAAATTCGCTCAATAATCGGGTAATCATTCGTTATGGTCACACGTGGACCGGCCGTCAGCGAATTAACGAGATTGATTTGCGGCTGCACAAGCAAAAGCATCCCCGTGTGTTTCAAAATGAAGCGGATATGTTAGATTACTTGGAAACGCACCTAGCCCAGCGCGAGCAACGTCGTGCGGACCACAAGGACGATGCCGAGAAGGTCTAAGGCCGTTTAAAATTTAGGTTATCTTTAGTGGTGAGCTCAGAACAGCGATTGTTTTGGGCTCTTTTCTTATACAAGAGTGGGCCAAAAGGCGATTAGCCGGCGAGCATTAAGGCTGATCACCGAATAATCCTGGCCTTGGATTGTTTGGTGATCAGGTTTAAGCGGAACCGGCTGCCTGTTGGCGCACGTTTCGGCTATGTAAAAGTGAAAGTCCAGTTGCCTGCTGGCACACGTTTCGGCTACGAGGCCATTTTGAGACGTGTTCTGAGAAAATTACCGCGTTGATTGTCAGAATGACGGTGTGCTAACAAAAATTGGTGAAACTAGGCACCTGCGTCAGCCAGTGTTCCAACCCATATTTGGCGAACGGTAGGTGGCCAGCTCCTGACATGAAGCAGTCGCCAACTAATTTCAATGCTATAGATTGCATGATCACCATAGTTCTAGCCGATTGCCACCGTTCAACCTCCAGTTGGCAATAAGTTGACCGTGAGCTTGGCTTTTCCGGGGCATTTCCTCTATAATTAATAGTAGACGTTTCTATCGTGGCATTTGCCGATAAAAACTGACTGTCAAGGACGAAACGGGTTGCCGGAGATACACGTTTCGCCCGTCAGTACACCAACAGTACCATCTTAAAAACTACCTGCAAACCCTTATGAGGAGGACCAATACCTATGCAATGGACCGAAGTCAGTGTCATTACTACTAACGAAGCCGTTGAGGCCGTTAGTAACATCTTACAGGAGGCTGGGGCTAGTGGCGTGAAGATCGAAGACGCCGCCGACTACGCCAACCTCAAGCCGGGCAAATATGGTGAAGTCGTGGATCTGGCCACGATTCCGCACCGGACCAGTGGCGCGGAGATCAGCGCCTACTATCCCGAGACCGTTTTTGTCCCCGAAATCTTACCGACCATCAAGCAACGGGTCAGCGACTTGACCAAGTTTGGCTTGGACCCGACACCGGGGACCGTCACGACCAAGGCCGTCGACGATGAGAGTTGGGCCACGGCTTGGCAGAAGTATTATCATCCCGTGCGGGTCACGCGGTATTTGACCGTCAGCCCCAGTTGGGAGAACTACCAACCGGCTCAACCCGACGAACACGTGATTCGTCTGGACCCAGGGATGGCCTTTGGGACCGGGACACACCCGACCACTCGGTTATCTTTGACAGCGTTAGAAATGGTGGTTCGCGGTGGCGAGACCATGTATGACGTAGGGACCGGTTCTGGGGTCTTGAGCATCGCTGCCAAGTACCTGGGTGTCAAGCAGATCACGGCCTTTGACCTAGACGAGGTGGCGGTTCGTTCCGCTAAGACTAACCTGGACTTGAACCCGGTGGCTAAAGACATCGTGGCCAAACCCAATGACCTGTTGAAGGGGATTCACCAACCGGTCGACTTGGTCGTGGCCAACATCTTGGCCGAGATCATCTTGCCGTTGATCCCTCAGGCTTGGGAGAACCTCCACGATGGGGGCTACTTCCTGACATCTGGCATCATTGCCGACAAGTTGGCTGAGGTCGTGGCTGCTCAGGAAAAGCAGGGCTTCATCATTGATAACATTTTACAAATGAAAGATTGGCGCGGGGTGATCGCGCACAAGCCCACGGAGGATGAATAAGGTATGCAACGGTATTTCTTAGACGCAACGGTCCACGACGGTGAGCAGATCAGCCTTACGCCGGCCATTTATCATC
Organism: Levilactobacillus sp.; assembly: GCF_022646225.1. Lineage (NCBI taxonomy): Bacteria > Bacillati > Bacillota > Bacilli > Lactobacillales > Lactobacillaceae > Levilactobacillus > Levilactobacillus sp. The sequence goes on along the minus strand of NZ_JALCJA010000001.1, from coordinate 333,222 downwards.
ACTGGGTCACGGTGTTGCGCGCCGAGGTCGGGGCACAAGCCGAGTTTGTGGATGACACGGCCCACCTGTTTCACGGCAAATTACTGACGCTAGACGACCCGGCCACCGTGGCCTTAACTGCGGTGCCGACGCCGTCAGTGGAACTGCCGGTTGACGTGACGATTGCCTGTGGGTTGCCCAAGCAAGAAAAGGCGGAGTGGATCACGCAAAAGGCCACCGAACTCGGGGTCACCCACATCATTTTCTACGGGGCAGACTGGTCGGTCGCCAAGTGGCAGGGCAACAAGGTCGCTAAGAAGGTGACGCGCTTGACCAAGATCGCTCACGGGGCCGCAGAACAGGCCCACCGGTTGAAGCGCCCCACGGTGAGCTACGCCAAGAACCTGGCGGCAGTGCTAAACGCGCCCCATGACGTGGCTGTGATGGCCTACGAGGAATCGGCCAAGCAAGGGGAACAAAGCGCCTTGAACCAACAGCTCCAGGCCGTGAAAGCCGGTCAACAGCTCCTGGCCATCTTTGGCCCCGAGGGTGGCATCAGCCCGGCCGAGGTCACGCAAGCGCAGGCCGCTAACGCCACGCTGGTCGGCTTGGGACCGCGAATCTTGCGGACGGAAACGGCCCCGCTGTACTTCTTGGCGGCGGTCTCCATGGTTCTAGAGCTCCAACAACCCAGATAAGTGGGTGAAATCTAGGCGGAAACATGCTAAAATAGTTGCAATTATTAAGAGAAATGGGTGACAGGGATGGCATTTTTAGAAAAAATTGGCTGGCGCTACTGGCTCATCGCCGTCGTCATGGGCGTGGGGTTGCCCGCGTTAGCAACGTTAATTGGTCTGGATCCGGTCATACGCTTTGGCCTGTGGCTCGTCTTGATCAATGGGTGTTTGGCCATTGCGGTTGGTCGGGTGATTGCCCACAAGCGCCAACCGGGCTGGTGGCTGTTGATTTGGCCCGTGATTTATTTACTCGGGGCGCTGTGGTTCTTGCCGCGGTACACCCGGTATTTTGCCATTGTTTATGTGTGCCTGTCTTACCTGGCTTACGGGTTGACGCAAGCGAAGATTGAATCGAAATCATAATTTAAAACTAAGGGTGGTGGCGTCCATATGACCAAAGAACGTGTCTGGACGGCTGAAGAAGTAATTGCCAGAGTCGGTAAATATATGAATGCGGAGCACGTGGAGATGGTGGTCAAAGCCTGTCATTTTGCGACAATTGCCCACCAGGACCAAATCCGGCAGTCTGGTGAACCCTACATCATGCACCCGATTCAGGTGGCGGGAATCTTGGCTGACCTGAACATGGATCCCGAAACGGTGTCCGCCGGATTTCTCCACGATATCGTCGAGGACACGGGCGTCACGTTGAGCGATGTTCGCGAACTGTTCGGCGATGACGTCGCGTTGATCGTCGATGGCGTGACGAAGCTGGGAAAGATCAAATACAAATCAAACAAAGAACAGTTGGCGGAAAATCACCGCAAACTGTTGCTGGCGATGTCCAAGGATATTCGGGTCATGATCGTTAAGTTGGCCGACCGCCTGCACAACATGCGGACGTTGGAACACCTGCGACCGGATAAGCAACGCCGCATCGCCAACGAAACGCTGGAAATTTATGCGCCGCTGGCCGACCGGTTGGGGATCAGTACCATCAAGTGGGAACTGGAAGACATTTCCCTGCGCTACCTGAACCCGCAACAGTACTACCGCATCGTCCACCTGATGAATTCACGGCGGGACCAGCGGGAACAATACATCGCTGGCGCCATTCAGGATATTAAGGAATCAATCAAGGATTTGAAATTGGATCCGGAAATCTACGGCCGGCCGAAGCACATTTATTCCGTTTACCGTAAGATGAAGGACCAACACAAGCAATTCAGTCAGATCTATGACTTGCTGGCGATTCGGGTCATCGTTGATACCATTAAGGATTGTTACGCGGTGCTCGGGGCCATTCACTCACAATGGAAGCCAATGCCCGGGCGGTTTAAGGACTACATCGCAATGCCCAAGGCCAACATGTACCAATCCCTGCACACCACGGTGATCGGTCCAGAAGGCAAACCACTAGAAGTTCAGATTCGGACCAAGGAAATGCACGCCGTGGCTGAATACGGGGTTGCGGCTCACTGGGCTTACAAGGAAGGCGTTACGGACAAGGTCCAAGAGACCAATTCCGGGGACAAGTTGAACCTGTTTAAGCACATCATTGAGCTGCAAGAAGACACTGATGACGCGTCTGATTTCATGGACAGTGTCAAGGGTGAACTCTTTGGCGACCACGTTTACGCCTTCACGCCCAAGGGCGACGTGCTCGAATTGCCGAAGGGAGCTGGCCCGTTAGATATGGCCTACGCCATCCACACCGAGGTCGGACACCACACCACCGGCGCCACCATCAACGGCAAGATCGTGCCGCTGAACTATGAGATCAAGAACGGGGACATCGTGGATATTCGGACCTCCAGCAGTTCGGCCGGTCCCAGTCGTGATTGGCTCAAGCTGGTCTCGACGCGGCGCGCCCGCAACAAGATCAAGCAGTTCTTTAGAGCCGCCGATCGGGAACAAAATATCGTTTCCGGCCAAGAAGCCGTGGAGCACACGATTCGAGACCTCGGGTATGATCCCAAGGGCTTGATGACCAAGGACAACCTGGACAAGGTTACGGCCAAGATGCACTATCAACACGCAGACGACCTGTTGGCGGCCATTGGCTTTGGCGACCTGCAGCCGCGAGGCGTGGCCAACCGGTTAACGGAAGGCGTCCGCAAAGCCGAAGAAGACGAACGGCGCCGCCAAGAAGAACGTGAACTGCTGGAAGAACACCAGACCATCAAGAACGATGCCGAAAGTGAAAAGAAGGACCGTAAGCAGGGCAAGGATTCCGATGGCGTGGTCATCGAAGGGGTCGACAACCTGTTGATTCGGTTGAGTCACTGCTGTTCACCAGTACCAGGTGACGACATTGTGGGTTACATCACCAAGGGTCGCGGAGTCTCCGTTCATCGCAAGGATTGCCCGAACGTGCGCAATGCCGAGAAAAATGGCGAGCGGCTAGTCGATGTGCGCTGGGGCAACAAGGCCGGCGACAAGACCAACTACAACGCCGATATCGAGGTCCAAGGTTACAACCGCAACGGCTTATTGAACGACGTCTTACGGACCATTAACAACAACACCAAGTACCTGACGTCGATCAACGGCAAGGTCGATCACAACAAGATGGCGACCATCTCCATTAGTCTGGGGACCCGTGGTCAAATTGAACTACAACGCATTTTAGATAACATCAAAAATATTCCGGACGTCTACGTCGTCAAGCGGGCGTTCCATTAAGGACGGGAACAACCATGCGAGTTTTGTTACAACGAGTTAGACAGTCAAGCGTCTTAGTCGATGGTGCTGTGAAGGGCGCCATTGCCCAAGGCTACCTGTTGCTGGTGGGTGCCGAGGATAGCGATACCAGCGAACAGGTCGACTACTTGGTACACAAGATCACCAAGTTGCGGGTCTTTGAAGACGAAGCGGGCAAGATGAACCAAAGCATCGAAGACGTCGATGGCAGTATCTTATCCGTTTCGCAGTTTACGCTGTACGCCAACACCAAGAAGGGCAACCGGCCCAGCTTTGTGGCAGCCGGTGATCCGGCACACGCCGAAAAGATTTACAACGAATTTAATGAAAAATTGGCCGCAACGGGCCGGCACGTGGAGACGGGCGTCTTTGGCGCCGACATGCGCGTGGCCTTGATCAACGACGGTCCCGTGACGATTTGGTTCGACACGGACGACAAATAAGGAACACGAAAACGAGAGTGGGTCAAAAGGCGATTAGCCAGCGAGCCTGAAGGCCGATAACCGCATAATCCTGATCTTGGATGGTTTGGTTATCAGGTTTAAGCGGAACTGGTTGCTTTTTGACCCACGTTTCGGCTAGGTAAAGGTGACGTGAACGAGCCTGAGAGTTTTTTCTCAGACTCGTTTTTAAGGAGGATACCCATGCGATATCAACAGTTGTTTTGGGATTTTGACGGTACGCTGGTCAACACCTATCCGGGGATGGTCACGGCGTTTGGCGAGGCCTTGGAAGCGTGCGGTGTCAATAACTTTGAACTGGATAAAGAAGAAATTTATAAAGCCATGCGCCAGCACAGTCTGGGCAGTGCGCTCCAACGCTTTACGGCGGAGTATCGCTTGAACCGCGACCGTTTGGCCAAGGTTTACCAAAAACAAGCGGCCCCACGGCTAAAGGATGCGGCGGCCTTTCCGGGCGTGGCAGACTTACTGGCGGCGGTCGTTGCGGCCGGTGGGCGGAACTTCTTGTTGACGCACCGGGACCATCACGCCATGGACCGATTGTCGCAGCTGAACCTGGCGCAGTATTTCACGGGAGCGGTCACGGCCGATGACGACTTTCCGCGCAAGCCTGATCCCACCAGTTTACAAGCCTTGATGCACCGCTATGACGTGGACCGGCAGACGGGTCTGATGATTGGCGACCGGAACCTAGACGTGCAGGCGGGACACCGCGCGGGGATGGCTGGGGCCTTGTTTGACCCCGAGCACCTGATCGTGGACGAAAGCCAGCCGGAGATTCGCGTGATTCGCTTTGCGGAGTTGCAGGCGTGGCTGTTTGCGGAATAACCTATTACCCAAAAAACGTGTGACCAGCATCCACAAGGGATGTGAGTCACACGTTTTTTATTGTTCTGAAGGTTGAAAGACGGAAATCTGCTGGAACTATTGTGATTATGCGACTCATGGTGTTAAAAATAGTCGCTTACAGCCGCACAATGTGAACTGGCCGCCTACCCCGCCAAATATGGGTAGGAACGGTAGGCGATCCCCAGAGCAGGCGTAACTCTGGCTGACGCAGGCGTCTGGTTTCATCAATTCTAAATGTCAGAACACTACTGTTACGACGATCAGCGTTAAGTTTACTTTCAACCTTCAGTTATTGTCTCAAACGAATTACCCCCGGCTTAGCACCTCATCCACCGCACCGCCATAGGTCTCCCCGAATAAATTCAGGTGGGCCAGCAGGTAGTACAGTTGGTAGTGAGCCAAACGGTCCGTATAGCCCGGATCAAACGGGTAGGCGTCTTGGTAGCCGCGGTAGAAGTCGGCCGTGAAGCCACCGAAGATGGTGGTCATGGCGATGTCAAATTCGCGGTCGCCGTACAAGACGTCGGGATCGATCAGCGTCGGTGTCCCGTCAGCGGTGAACAGGTAGTTGCCGGACCACAAGTCACCGTGAAGCAGGGACGGCACAATTTTTCGGCCGGTGTTTTCGGTCACGATATGTTGGCGGACCCGGTCGTAAGCGGCCTGACGATTGGCGTTCCACAGGTGGTGTTCCTGGGCACGCTTGACCAGCGGATCCAAGCGCTGGTTCAAGTAGAAGGTGGTCCAGTCGTCTTGCCAGGCGTTGTGCTTGGGCAGCTTGCCGACCAGGTTATCCTGGTCAAAGCCAAACTGGGGTGCGGTGATGCGGTGGACCCGAGCAACGGCCTGGCCCAGTTCATACTGACTGCCATGGCCCGTTTCCAGAAATTCCAAGACCAGGTAGGCATCCCCGTCAATATTGCCGGTCGCCAGCACGTCGGGTACGTTGACGGCTTGCCCCAGCGCCTTGAGGCCGGCTACCTCGTGACTGTAGAAGCTAGCGGGGGTGTGCGGTTGAACCAACAAGAAGGCGGGACCCTCGGCCGTGGTCAGACGGTAGGCCAAATTAATGTCCCCGCCAGAGACGGGGGTGGCAGCAGTCACTTGTGGTAAGGGTAACTGCGCCAACCAATCTGCTGAAAGTGTCATGTGAAGATCTTCTTTCTTAAAAGCTTAGTTTGCACTGTTGAAATACTTGCTTAACCCAGCGACAACGCGGGTCGCCACCTGCTTTTGGTAAGTGGTGCTGCGGATGTAGCTGAAGTCTTTTTTGGTATTGATGTAACCCATCTCCAACAACAGGGCGGGACGGTTGTTATCGCGGATGACCTCGAAGTTGCCGTACTTCACGCCCCGGTTGGTCAAGTCCAGGTCATTCATCTGGCCGTTGACGTCTTCAGCCAGTTCGTAAGAGGTGTCGCGATGGTAATAGTAAGTCGTGGTGCCGGACCCCAAGTTGTCGGTGGGCGACGAGTCGAAATGAAAACTAATAAAGGCGCTGGCCTGATTGGTGTTGGCTAGAGCCGGGCGGTCGGCGAGACTCACGGTCTTGTCGCTATCGCGAGTCATGATCACGTGTGCGCCCCGTGCCCGCAGGCGTTTGGCGACCTGTTGGGCTAGTGCCAGTGTGTAGGTCTTTTCGTCGTGCTTTTGGTCGATGGACAACGCCCCGGAATCACTGCCGCCGTGGCCGGGATCCAAGACGATGGTGGCCTCTGACAGGTTCGTTGCCCGTTTCAAATTACCCGGGTGCTTGACCAGCCAACTGGCCACCCAGCCAAAATGGTTCTGGCTGTCACGAACGTGGTACCAGTTATCTTTTTCACCTAAAATGGTTAAACGACTGTTCTTTTTGACCTTGTGGGTGACGGTGTACGTCAACCCGGGGCCGTTGCGCAGGTTGAGGTTACTGACGGTGGCGGTGACGGCGTTGTGCTGGGTGAAGGTATATAGTAACCCGCCAGCGATTAAGAGGATGACCAGGCCCGTCACCAGGCCAGGCCAATTGCGTGGTTTGAAATGCATGGGTGTGCTCCTTTAGTAAATTAGCTTTTATTATACCACGGGTAAATTAAGCTGGGCTAAATCCCAGCCCCGGTCCGAGGGGAGCGCGTGAAAATCGGGCGGACTGCAACAATTACCTGGTAGCCAGCCTTGACTTTTCAGTCGATTTTCAGTATTCTTAGGAAGAATAAAATAGATTGCCAATGAGAGAGAATAGTAAGAGTCAACCCGTTTACAGAGAAGTCGCGTTGCTGGAAGCGACTAACGAGGTCACTTGGAAGACACTCTTGAGGCTAATGGCGCTCGTCGTCATTCGTTTGCAACGTTATCCTGCAGAGAATTTTAAAAAGGTGGTACCGTGCATACCTGCGCCCTTGTCAATTGACAGGGGCGTTTTTTATTTTCTACAGAAGTCGGAAGGGAGAATGCTCATGCGTTATCAACGACCAAAGGGTACGGCGGATATTTTACCAGGCGATTCACAGACTTGGCAGTTCGTCGAAGCCACCGCGCGCCAGTTGTTTGCTAATTACCGCTTCGAAGAGATTCGGACACCCATGTTTGAAAACTTTGAAGTCTTTTCACGCACGTCCGGGGATACCTCAGATATCGTGACCAAGGAAATGTATGATTTTAAGGATAAGGGGGATCGCCACTTATCCTTGCGGCCAGAAGGAACGGCCGGTGTGGTGCGGGCCTTTGTGGAAAACAAGCTTTATGGTCCAGAGACTCAAAAGCCGTACAAGGTCTACTACATGGGCCCGATGTTCCGCTACGAACGGCCGCAATCCGGTCGGCAACGGCAATTCCATCAGATCGGGGTGGAAGCCTTCGGTAGTGATGCGCCCGAATTGGACGTCGAAGTCATTGCCTTGGGGATGAACCTGCTAGGAAAACTTGGCTTGACGCATTTACGGCTGGCCTTAAACACCTTGGGCGACAAGGAGACCCGGGACAATTACCGCCAAGCGCTGATCGACTTCTTGGAACCCCACTTTGATGAACTGAGTGACGATTCCAAGGTTCGGTTGCACAAGAACCCACTGCGGGTCTTGGACAGTAAGGACAAGCACGACCAAGAGATCGTGGCCGATGCGCCATCCATCCTGGACTTCTTGACGCCGGCTGCTACGGCGCACTTTGACCGGGTCAAGGCCAGTTTAGACGCCCTGGGCATTGCCTACGACGTCGATGCCACCATGGTCCGGGGGCTGGATTACTACAACCACACCATCTTTGAAATCATGGCCGATTCACCTGCCTTAGGTGAAGGGTACACGACCGTCTTAGCCGGTGGCCGGTACAACGGTTTGGTTGAAGAACTGGGTGGCCCCGACATGCCTGGCGTTGGCTTTGGCCTGGGTGTCGAACGCCTGGTCTTACTGATGCAAGCGGAAAAGGTGGCCATCCCTAACGACCACCCGTTAGACGTTTACGTCGTGGGTATCGGGGATGACACCTCGCTAGAGACATTGAAGTTGGTTCAAGCCATTCGCCAAGCGGGCTTGACGGCCGACCGGGATTACCTGAGCCGCAAACCAAAGGCCCAATTCAAGACGGCTAACCGCTTAAATGCGGCCTACACCTTGACGATTGGCGACCAAGAGTTGGCCAACCAAACGGCCAACCTGAAGTCCATGGCCACGGGTGAAGAGGTCAGCGTGCCCCTAGCGGACATTTACCAAGATTTTCAAAATGTTGTCGCAACACAGTTTACGGCAAAATAAGAGGAGAAAGATATGGAAAAGAATTTAAAACGAACCACGTATGCGGGTTTAGTTGACGAGCAATATCTTGACCAAACCGTTGTCTTAAAGGGTTGGGTGCAAAAGCGCCGGGACCTGGGAAGCTTGATCTTCATCGACTTGCGGGACCGCGAAGGCATCGTTCAGTTGGTCTTCAGTGAAGAATACGGCCAAGATGCCTTAGCCGTTGCCGACCAATTGCGTAGTGAATACGTCATTGAGGTCCAAGGACAAGTCGTTGCCCGGGCACCGAAGGAAGTCAATCCCGACATGCGCACTGGAAAGGTCGAAGTCCGCGTTAGTGGCATCAACCTGTTGAACAAGGCCAAGGAATTGCCATTTGAAATCAAGGACAACGTCAACGCTTCCGACGACCTGCGGCTACAATACCGCTACTTGGACTTACGGCGCCCTGAAATGCAAAAGGCCTTGATGCTGCGGAACCGGATCGTCCAATCCGTTCACAGCTACTTCGACAAAAACGGCTTTATCGACATTGAAACGCCAGATCTGACCAAGTCCACGCCAGAAGGGGCCCGTGATTACCTGGTGCCTTCTCGGATCTACCCGGGTCACTTCTACGCTTTGCCACAATCCCCGCAACTGTTTAAGCAATTGTTGATGGGCTCTGGGTTCGATCGTTACTACCAAATCGCCCGTTGCTTCCGGGATGAAGATTTGCGGGGCGACCGCCAACCAGAATTTACCCAGATCGACTTGGAAACGTCCTTCTTAACGGCCGAAGAAATTCAGGACCTGACGGAAGGCTTGATTGCCAAGGTCATGAAGGATACGTTGAACGTTAACGTCAAGCTGCCATTCGAACGGATGGACTGGGACGACTCCATGGCCCGCTTTGGGACCGACCAACCTGACGTGCGTTTCGGCATGGAATTGAAGGACCTGTCAACCATCATGGCCAACACTGACTTCAAGGTCTTCTCTGGGGCCGTTGCTAACGGCGGCCAAGTCAAGGCCATTGCCGTTCCTGGTGGGGCAGATCTGTACAGCCGCAAAGACATCGACAAGTACGGCCAATACGTTGAACGCTTCGGTGCCAAGGGCTTGGCCTGGATGAAGGTCACCGACGACGGCTTTAGCGGGCCAATCGCCAAGTTCTTCAAGGACGGCGACTGGTTCGACCAGATCACGACCACAACCGGCGCCAAGAGTGGTGACTTATTGCTGTTCGCCGCTGACTCCAAGCGCGTCGTGGCCCAAACGTTGGGTTACTTACGGGTCGCCATCGCCAAGGAACAAGACATGATCGACGAAAACAAGTGGGCGTTCTTATGGATCGTCAACTGGCCACTATTCGATTACGATGTTGACTTGAAGCGTTGGGTCCCAGCTCACCACCCATTCACGATGCCAGCCGAAGGGGATGCCCATTACTTGAATGACGGCGAAGACCCACACAAGGCCTACGCCCAAAGCTATGACATCATCTTGAACGGTCTGGAATTAGGTGGCGGTTCTATCCGGATCCACACCCGTGAGTTACAAATGAAGATGCTCAAGGCCTTAGGCTTCACGCCAGAACGGGCCGAAAAGCAATTTGGCTTCTTACTGAAAGCCTTGGATTACGGGTTCCCGCCTCATGGTGGTCTGGCCATCGGGTTGGATCGGTTTGCCCGCTTATTAGCTAAGCGCGACAACATCCGTGACGTCATTGCCTTCCCGAAGAACTCGAAGGCCACGGAACCGATGACCGAAGCCCCAACTACGGTTGCGGACAAGCAATTGTTGGACTTGGACTTACTGGTGGCTAAGAAAGACGACGATTCAGAAGACTAACGTCGTTGCTTAAAATACGTTTATATGAAGGGGCCTGGGACAAAACCTCCCAGGCTCCTTTCGTTTTACCTTCACATAGCTGAAACGTGCGCCAACGGGCAGCCGGTGCCGCTTAAGCTAATCATCTTTTGGCCCATTCTCCTTTTTTAGCCCAGCTTCACGGACTTTCCAGCAAAATGGTTGACCTGACCGGCAAAAAGTCGTGTAATAGAAATATTAGAAATTGGAGTGATTATGATGAGTGAAACAGAAACGGCAACATTTGCTGGCGGCTGCTTTTGGTGCATGGTCCAGCCGTTTGAGACGTTCCCCGGCATCAAGAAGGTGCTCTCCGGGTATACCGGTGGGACGGTGGCTAATCCCACCTATGAACAAGTCAAGAGCCAAACGACCGGTCACACGGAGGCTGTGAAGATCTGGTTTGATCCGCAAGTGGTCAGTTACCAGCAATTGGTCGAGCTGTATTGGCAACAGACGGACCCCACGGACGCTGGTGGTCAATTCCAGGACCGGGGCAGCAATTACCGGCCAGTTATCTTCGTCAACAGCGAGGCCCAGGCCCAGATTGCGCGAGCTTCTCGCCAAGCCTTACAGGACCGCGAACAATTTACGAAACCAATCGTGACCAAGATTGAGGTGGCCCAGCCGTTTTATCCGGCCGAAGAGCGCCATCAACAGTTTTATCGCAAGAATCCGGCACGGATGGCTCAACAGGAAGCGGGCGGCCGCGAAGCCTTTATCAAGCAACACTGGACGCAAAAGTAGTGTTGCGTGAAGATTGTTACGGAAGTGAACTGTCAATTTGGCATAAAAAGATTAGAAACCGCTAAAACCTGGCGTTTGGCGTGGCCGAAACCGCAATTAAATGCTATACTAAGCCGAGCATAGTGTGAAGTATGACAAACGAATAAGCGAGGTCGGTATTTAAATCATGGATGATGTGCAGCAGTTGTTAAAACGGCATACCTATACGGCAAAGTTCTCCGTGGCGTTTTTCTACGGGGTTCTGGTGTCGATTGCGGTGAATTTTTTCTGGACGCCGGGACATATTTATTCTTCCGGGGTCACCGGGTTAGCGCAGTTGGTCAACAGTTTGACGGCCGGTCTGGGAACCTTTCACATCACGACGGCGCTCGGGCTGTTTCTGATCAACATCCCCATGTTCGTTCTGGCTTGGAAACAAATTGGGAAGTCATTTACGGTCTTCACGTTTATTTGTGTGCTGTTCGCCTCGATCATGATTCGGGTGATCCAACCCGTTCACCTGACCAGCGACCCAATCATCTGTGCGATCTTCGGGGGCGCGGTCAACGGGTTCGGGACCGGATTTGCTTTGAAAAACGGTATCTCGACCGGGGGTTTGGATATTATCGGCATCGTGTTGCGGCGGAAAACGGGCCGGAGCATGGGGACGATCAATATTGCCTTCAACAGTCTGATCGTCCTCAGTGCCGGGTTTGTGTACGGCTGGCCCTATGCCCTGTACTCCGCGTTGGGGTTGTTCGTTAACGCCAAGGTCATTGACATGACGTTTACCCGGCAACAGCGGATGCAGGTCATGGTCATCACGGATCGGCCGAAGACGGTGATCGACAGTATTCAAAACCACATGCGCCGCGGGATCACCATTGTCCACGGGGCAGAAGGGGCGTACCGCCACGACGAGAAGACCATCTTGTTTACGGTGATTACCCGTTACGAAATGGATGCGCTGGAAACGGCGATGGAAGAGGCGGATCCGAAGGCTTTCGTCAGCATTTCGGACACGGTCAAGGTCTTGGGTCATTTTTATGAACCTAAGTGGTAAGTCAAAGAGTGAGCCAACAGGCGATTGGCCGGCGAGCATTAAGGCTGCTAACCGAATAATCCTGGGTTGGGATTGTTGGGTTAAGTTTTAAGTGAAACCGGCTGCCTGTTGGCGCACGTTTCAGCTACGTAAACGTCACGGAAACGAGCCTGGGAGGTTTTTTCCCAGGCTTTTTGACGCCATCAGTTGCCAAGAGATTCATAAAGAACCAACGAAACCCGTCACCATTTTGTGACCAGTTGGCCAGGGAACTTAACAAATTCTTAGAACTTAGCGATAGTTTGGCCCCAAACTGTTAAAGGTTGCGAAAAACTGCTAGGTTCCCCCAAGAGATGTGGTATAATTCTCGGTGTTATGGACAGCGAAATTTAGTGATATTGGTGATTAACATGAAAGAGATTTATTTGTGGTTAGTACGACTGATGTCGCTACTGTGGGCGGGGCGCCGCCAAAAGGACGTGATTTACCTCTTAAGTTTTGCTGATAATCTGCCATTTATCCAGGCACTAGCGGCCAAGTTACCCGCTGGTCACCGGTTGGTGGTATTTTATCGGCCCAAGTGTCAAGCCGCTGCGGCGACCTTAGCCGCGGCGGGCATTACTGTGCGGCCATTTGAGGATAACCTGGCCTTCGTTTTAACGGGGATCCCGCAGATCATGCGGGCCCGGCTCTTGTTTTGTGACAACTACTACGCTTTTTTGGGGGGACTTTACCACCCGCGGCGCATGCACATCGTCCAATTGTGGCATGCGGCCGGTGCCATTAAGCGGTTTGGCTGGGATGACCCCACCACGGCGCAGCGTTCAACGAGTGATCAACGACGGTTTCAAGCCGTTTACGACCAGTTCGACGAGTACGTCGTGGGTGCCCCGGCCATGGGACAGGTCTTTGCGACCAGTTACCGGGTACCGTTGTCACGGATGCAGGTCCTGGGTTATCCGCGGTCGGATCGTCTGCAAGATGCCAGTTGGGTGAACGCTACTCAGCGGCGGGTTTGGCAACAAGTGCCAGCCTTAAAGGGGCACCGCGTCATCTTGTATGCACCGACCTATCGCGATGGGGTGACCTTCACACCACCGGCGGGTTTGGCAGCGGCATTACGCCAAGATCCTACGGCGCGCGTGGTGGTTAAACTCCATCCGGCTTTGGCCACCACGGCTGATGAGCTTCAGCGGCAATTAGGGCCGCAGGGGGTCGCTGCGCCGGAGTTGAGCACCACGGAACTATTGACGGTCGCTGAGACCTTGGTCACGGATTATTCCTCGGTGGCCTTTGATTACAGCCTGTTGCCCAATGCGCACAGCTTATTGTTTTACCTCTTTGATTTACCAGCCTACCGACAGGATCCGGGCGTTCAAGCCGACTTGTTGGACTGGTTGCCAGGTCCGGTCATGACGACCAACGACCAACTGGCTGCGGCTATTCAAGCAGATGCCGCAACCGAACTTACGCAATTCAATCAACATTGGAATCGCGCCAACGACGGCCACGCGACTGAACGCGTGGTGGCCCGTTACGTTGCGCAATTATCCGATTAAACTTAAAGGAGTGCAGTGCCTTGAAAGAGGTCATGACCTTATTTAAAGAACAGTTCTCAAGTGTCGGGATCATCTTCCGGATCTCCCGTTATGAGGACCAAGCAAGTTATCAGAGTCACTACTTAGGGTTGGCGTGGGAGTATTTATACCCCTTGATTCAAATTGCCATCTACTGGTTAGTCTTCGGTGTCGGGTTAAAACACGGCCAACCGTTAAACGGTGTGGGCTACCTGCCCTGGATGGTGATTGGGATCACGCCATGGTTCTTCATGAACCGGGCCACGTTGGATGCCTCGAAGAGTATTTATCAACGGGTCAACATGGTGGCCAAGATGAAGTTCCCGGTTTCTGCGTTGCCAACGATCAAGATCGTCAGTAATCTGAGTTCCTTTTGGACAATGATGGTCTTCTCGATTTTCATCGGCTTACTGAACGGGGTCTACCCGAAGGTGTCGTGGTTCCAGTGGATCTACTACTTCTTTGCTATGATTTGCCTGTTAGTCGCTTTAGGGATCTTGAATTCCTGCATCAGTTTATTGGTGCGTGACTACCACATCCTGTTACAATCCGTGATGCGGATGTTGTTCTACGTGTCTGGCGTGCTGTTTAACTTCGTCACCACGTCTTTCCCAGCCCCATTCGTTCACTTGTTGGAACTCAATCCGTACTATTACGTGGTCAATGGCTTCCGGGAATCCTTTATCGGGACCGGCTGGTTCTGGCAACACCCGTTACTCACGTTAGAATTCTGGTTATTTGTCATCTTTGTTCTGTTGATCGGGTCACACTTGCACTACAAGTTCCGGTCACGGTTCGTTGATTTAATTTAAGTTGAAAGGAGCACGCTAAAATGACGCGATCACACAGTCTCATCCAGTCATTGAAGCTCGTTGCTCGCTATGGGCTCATCGTGTTGAACGATGGGCTTATTTGTTTACCCATTAAGCGGCGACAAGTCATGTTTGAAAGTTTTAACGGGAAGGACGTCAACGACAACCCGGCGGCCATTTACCGTGAATTGATTCGAGAAGATCCGGCCTATCAAAAGACGGCCTACTTTAGCGTGAAGCCGCGCGAATACGCCGATCTCAAGGCCAAATACCCCGAGATTCAGTTGGTCAAACGCTTCACGCCACGCTGGGTCTATCTGATGGCCCGCGCGGAATTTTGGGTCTTAAATTCGCGCCTGCCGAATTGGTGGAAAGCCAACCGAAAGACGACTACGATTCAGACCTGGCACGGCACGCCGCTGAAAAAATTGGGCGCCGACATCACCCACGTGGCGATTCCGGGCACCAGCACGGCCGACTATCATCAGCAGTTCAAGACGGCTGCCAGTCGGTGGACGTATTTAATTGCGCCGAACCGGTATTCGCGCGACATTTTTAAATCGGCCTTTGGGTTTAAAAATCAATTCTTGTCGATCGGCTATCCACGAAACGACGTGCTCTACACGACCGA
This sequence comes from Levilactobacillus sp., assembly GCF_022646225.1. NCBI lineage: Bacteria > Bacillati > Bacillota > Bacilli > Lactobacillales > Lactobacillaceae > Levilactobacillus > Levilactobacillus sp. Next base: position 318,201 of record NZ_JALCJA010000001.1, on the reverse strand, counting down.
TGCGGCGGAACAACGGGCCCTGCGGCAACGCTTATTGGGGCCAGTGAGTGGGCCGGTCGTGACCTATGCGCCGACCTGGCGTGACGACATGGCCGTGCGTCCCGGCGTCTATCGCTTCGATTTACCGTTTGACTTGGCGACGTTTTTCGACCATGTGCCGGCGGGGACTCACCTGATCATTCGGCCGCACTACCTGGTCAAGGACGCCATTGATATTCGCGGCTTTGAGGACCGGGTGACGGTCCTGGCGGAAACGGACATCGCTCAGCTGTACTTGATTTCCGATCTCTTGATCACGGATTACTCGTCAGTGATGTTTGATTTCGCCAATTTAAAGCGGCCGGAGCTGTTCTTTGCCTATGATTTGGCTCACTACCGCGACCAGCTACGGGGCTTTTACTTTGACTACGAACGCGAGATCCCGGGGCCGCTGGTCACCACGGCGACGGCCTTTTACCAGCAACTCGATCATTGGCGACGCGACGGTGAGTTTGTCGGGTACCAGGAGCGACAGGCGGCCTTTTATCACAAATTTTGTGACTGGGAGGACGGCACTGCCAGTCAGCGGGTGGTCCAGGTGATACGACACGGAAAGGATGAGACAAAATGACGGAATTTCTGATTGGGTCCCACGTCAGCATGAAGGGCAAGGAAATGTTACTGGGGTCCGCGAAAGAGGCGGCCAGTTACGATGAAAATGTCTTTATGATCTACACGGGGGCACCGCAAAACACGCGTCGCAAGCCAATTGACGAGCTAAATATCGCTGCGGGCCAAGCCTACATGGCCGACCACGATCAACGGGCCGTGGTGGTCCACGCGCCGTACGTGGTCAACCTGGGGAACACGACCAAGCCGCAGAACTACGCCTTTGCCGTCGAATTCTTGACGGCCGAGGTCAAACGTGCCGCGGCATTAGGGGCGACGCAGATCGTCTTGCATCCGGGTGCACACGTGGGGGCCGGACCGGCTGCCGCCATTGCGCAAATTGCGCAGGGCTTGGACGAGATCCTAGCCGCGGCCGACGAACCCGTACAGATTGCCTTAGAGACCATGGCTGGTAAGGGAACGGAGATTGGTCGCAACTTTGAGGAGTTGGCCGCCATCATGGCCGCCACGGCCCACAACGACCGGCTGTCAGTCTGCTTTGATACCTGTCACACCAGCGATGCCGGCTATGACATTGCGACGGACTTCGACGGTGTGTTGGCTGAATTCGATCACGTGATCGGCTTAGACAAGCTCAAGGTTGTTCACCTCAACGATTCCAAGAATCCGCAGGGCAGCCACAAGGACCGTCACACCAATATCGGCTACGGGACGCTGGGCTTTGACGTCTTGAACGCTGTGGCTCACCACCCACAATTGGCGACGGTCCCCAAGATCATGGAAACGCCGCTGATCGGGCCAGATCGCAAGCATGGGGTCAACCCCCACGGTTATGAGGTAGCTATGCTCAAGCACCAACAGTTCAATCCAGACCTAGAAGCCGATGCGCTGGCGGGCAAGCCGTTCACGGCATTTCTGACGCGTTAGGTAAAACAAGCAGTGGCAATGCAGTGAAGCCTGTAGTGGCGGTGCCTTGACCATCCCGATTAGCGAAGCCAAAAGCCTGCGTCTATCAGTGACACGGTGTTGGTCAAAAGTTAGCTGGCAAGCTAGTGACTGCCGACTATCAGGGGTTAAACTGGCTGTTGGTGCACGTTTTGTCCATACAGCGGATATGAGATGTGTTTTTCCATTTAAAGCGTCGACCGCTTTTGGGCGCGACCCGTTGCCTCAGCGTTGCTAACCTGTATCTGACGAGCGGGTAGGCGACTAGTCCCTGTTATGAAGCACGGGTCAGCGGCTGGATGATGATAATCGTGCTAACTGATTTCTTTTAATAAAGTCAATTAAAAAGGTGATTTTCTACCGGCTGCTGGGGCCAGTCAGAAAATCACCTTTCGTTATTCGGGGTGTTAGTCGGCCAGGGGATGCGGGATCAAGTCATAATCCACGCTCTCCATGATCAACGTGGCCGTTTCTTCAATCGACTTGTTCGACACGTCGATGACCAGACAGCCAATCTTTTTGTAAAGTTTTTGCGCGTAGTCCAGTTCCTCCGTGATCTTTTGCGTATCGGAGTATGCACTGTTGGCGGGCAAGCCGTAAGAGATCATCCGCTCTTGGCGAATCTTGCGGAGAATATCTGGCTTGTTAGTCAGGCCAAAGATACGCTTGGGGTCGACCTGCCACAGCTCGTCGGGCAACTGAGTCTTGGGCGACAGCGGCAGGTTGGCAACGCGTAAGTTGCGGTTGGCGAGGAACAAGGACAACGGGGTCTTAGACGTCCGTGAGACGCCCAAAATCACGATGTCGGCTTTCAACAGGCCAGCCGGGTCTTTGCCATCATCGTAGGTCACGGCGAACTCCATGGCGGCAATACGGTCGAAATAGGTGTCGTTGAGGTTGTGGACCAGACCAGGTACGCCTTCAGGGTCCAACCCAGTCGCCTGATGCATGACGTTCATGGCCGGTTGAATACAATCAAACTGATATAATAAATTTTTTGCGGCAAATTCACGCACGCGTTGACTTAATTTGGGACTGACCAGCGTGTGAAAAATCATGGCGCGTTGCTTCTTAGCCAGGTTTAAAATGCCGTCTAAAATCGAGTCGGTTTGAATGAACGGAAACCGCTGATAACTGGCCTGAATCGCGGGATACTGGGAAACCGCCGTCTGCGCAACGGTGAGGGCGGTTTCACCAGATGAATCGGAAATCACGAAAATTGTCATTTGCTGCATGGGCGAGCAACTCCTCTGATGTTTTCTTCTAGTGTACCCCGAGTGCTAAAACGGTTCAAATTTATTTGCTTGTGTTATTGACGCGGTTTGGGTGATTATGTATAATAGTTAAGAACCGTTACGCCGGTGGAGAGATTCCAACCGACGTTATTACTTGTGCTCGGAGGGAGGGAATTTTATATGGCAAAGACAGTCGTTCGCAAAAACGAGTCTTTTGACGACGCTCTTCGGCGCTTCAAACGTACGGTTTCCCGTAGCGGTACTTTACAAGAATACCGTAAGCGTGAATTTTACGAAAAACCAAGTGTGAAGAAAAAGTTAAAATCAGAAGCTGCGCGTAAGCGTAAAGCCAAGAAGAAGCGTTACTAAACCTCTTTTTGCATTTAACTCAAAGACCTCAGGACAAGTTATTGTTCTGGGGTCTTTGTTTGTGCAAAAAGAGTGGGCCAAAGGATGATCAGCCTTAATGCTCGCCGGCTGCCCTTTGGTCCACGTTTCGGCTATTTAAAGACGATGGCACAAGGGCCTAGGAAAACCTCCCAGGTTCCTTTTACACCGACTTCAAATACCGGTCAATTGGTTTTGACGTCATTATTTTAAGATTCGGGTTCGTTAGTTAATACGACTTTCCCAATCATTCGGTTGGCTTCGACCAGCTCATGGGCGGCGCGCAGATTGGCGGCGTTGATGGGCGTGAAGGTTTTGGTCAAAGTGGTGACCAGCTTACCGGCATCGACCAGCTGAGCGACCTGCGTCAAGATGTCGTGTTGGCTGATCATGTCCGGTGTGCCGAAGTAAGACTTGGTGTACATCCATTCCCAGGAAAAGGTGGCCCGTTTTTGTTTCAACGCGCGCAGGTCGATGGGAGTATCGCTACCGGTGATGGAAACGATATGGCCGCTGGGTTTGATCAGTGAGACGATTTCCGGCCAATGCTGGTTGAGGTTGCTCAATTCCAAGATGTAGTCCACCGTGGGGTAGCCCAATGCTTGGACCTGGGGCACTAAGTCTTGTCGGTGGTTCACGACCATGTCGGCACCGTGGGCTTGCGTCCAGGCAACCGTTTCGGGACGAGAGGCCGTGGCGATGACCGTCAGTCCTGCCAGGTGCGCCAGCTGTGTGGCCATGGAGCCCACCCCGCCGGCCCCGTTGATGATCAAGACGGACTTGCCGGCGTTGGCCTTGGGTGTCGTGAGACTCAAAGGTAACTGTTCAAAGAGTGCTTCCCAGGCGGTTAGTGAAGTTAGTGGCATGGCCGCAGCCTGGGCCGGATTCAAGGATTTGGGTGCTGGGCCCACAATGCGTTCGTCGACCAGGTGGTATTCACTGTCCGTACCCGGTCGTTTGAAGGACCCGGCATACCAGACGCGGTCCCCGGGGTGAAACAGACTGACCGCGTCACCCACGGCGTCCACGATACCATAGGCGTCAAAGCCGATCACCTTGGGCCGGGGCAACTTGGTCGTGGTGCCGCGCCGCACCGCCGTGTCGACGGGATTCACCGAGGTCGCCACGACCTTGACCAAAATATCGTGGCCCGTGGGGGTTGGTTTGGGTTCGAAAAATTCCAAAAAACTGTGTTCATCTGTAATCGGTAGGTTTTGGGTAAATCCAATCGCCCGCATGTCTTTCATAAGCAACGTCCTTTCTGTGTTAAGCCCAGATTACCGCAAATCACGGCAGAAACCAATTCAGACGCCTCTGGAGAAGCCGTCTGATAATGGCACACGAGTGCATCCGCCTTACCGTTGCGCTGGCGGAAACCAGTGCCTGCGGCTGCCAGGGATTCTGCCTGCTATGGGGACCGCCTGCAGCCCAGGAGTGGGCTTCCGGCTCGCTTTGAAGCCTGGCATAACCCGCCAGTCTCCAAAGTCGTCCCACGCACTAACCTGGCAAACAACGCCAGGTAACTGCGTCGACACAGCTGGCGCCATCCCTGGCCTCCTCCGGCAGATTGTCCGTTGTGTCAACTAAGGTGACGGACCGCCAGCAGTTCGCACAGTTAGGTGGTAAACCCCGCTACCGTAGCCGAGAGTGGAGCGAAAGTTGTGCTCAGCCGTTGGAGTTCCCTTAGTGGCGTTCTGGGCCGCTTAGGGAACTGGCGTCTTTGAGACGTGAACTGTCGGCTCAAAGCGAGGGCGAGACCGCCCTTTGGCTCGACCGGTCCGCCCACCGCGTTCCAGCACAACTTTCGCGCAACGGTAAGGCGGACCAGCACGGAAAGCGTTGATTACCACCAGTGATTTTTTCGGCCGGAATACCTGACGCTGGCGGCAATCAGGTGTAAACTGGATAGTAACCATATTTTTAGGAGGAAATGACATGAGTTTAGAAACCCAACTCAACACTGATTTAAAGACGGCCATGAAGGCCCACGACAAGCTTTCCTTGAACGTGATTCGGATGATGAAGGCAGCTTTGACCAACGAAAAGGTTAAGCAGGGCCATGATTTAACGGCTGATGAAGAGCTGACGGTCGTTTCCCGTGAGTTAAAGCAACGCAAGGAATCTTTGGCAGAATTTGCCAAGGGCAACCGCGATGATTTGGTCGAAGGCGTCAAGGCCGAAATCGCCATCGTGGAAAAGTATGCACCGAAGCAATTGAGCGAAGACGAGATTGCTAAGATCGTCGCCGACAGTATCGCCAAGGTGTCCGCCAGTGGCATGAGCGACTTCGGTAAGGTCATGGGTGTGGTCATGCCGCAAGTGAAGGGCAAGGCCGACGGGGCTATCGTCAATCAGACGGTCAAGGCCCAATTAAATAAGTAACGCTTTAAAGAGCCCGCCATTGTGTCCGGGCTCTTTGTGTCTGGTCAGCTGAGTCAAAAACTTAGCCAATTCTCATCCACCAGACTTTTCACGCTGAATCCTTTTACAATCCCCGGCGGTATGCTAAAATTTGAGTATTAGAGGTCTAAGCGGCGTCGGCGGTCGGTTAACGGATTAACTGGCCCTCGACTGGCGTTTCACGGGGCTCGCCACAGTAACGCAGCTCGTGTGACCTAAAAATTTAAAATAAAGGAGCCACCGTATTTGACTGAGAACGCAACGATTGAAAAAGAATATATCTTGGAACGCCCCGAGGACGAAGTGGGTCTGTTGGGGACCCAGGATCAATTTGTCACGATCCTGGAAGAGGGGCAAAACGTTGTGATCAAGCCCTTCGGCAATTCAATCAAAGTCTCCGGTGCGGCTGAAGCCGTGAACCAAACGCTGGCTATTTTACGCAACATGAGTGACCTGTTGGCTAAGGGCATCAAGTTAAACAGCGCTGACGTCATCAGTGCGATGAAGATGGCCAACCGCGGCACGCTCACGTACTTCAAGGATTTCTACACCGAAAAATTAATCAACGACGCCAAGGGCCGTCCGGTGCGGGTCAAGAACTTTGGCCAGCGCCAATACGTTGACGCCGTTAAGCACAACGACATTACCTTTGGGATTGGCCCAGCCGGAACCGGGAAGACTTACTTAGCCGTCGTCATGGCCGTGGCCGCCCTCAAGCACGGCGACGTCGAAAAGCTGATCATCACGCGGCCCGCCGTGGAAGCCGGCGAAAGTCTGGGGTTCTTGCCCGGGGACTTGAAAGAAAAGGTCGACCCATACTTGCGGCCCATCTATGATGCCTTGTACGCCATTTTAGGGGCGGAACATACCACCCGGTTAATGGACCGCGGGGTCATTGAAATCGCGCCGTTGGCCTACATGCGAGGGCGGACGTTGGAGTCAGCCTTCGTCATCTTGGATGAAGCGCAAAATACGACCAACATGCAGATGAAGATGTTTTTGACGCGGCTGGGCTTTGGCTCAAAGATGATCGTCAACGGGGATATTTCCCAAATCGACCTGCCTAACAACGCCAAGTCGGGGTTGATTCAGGCCCAACACATCTTGCAAAATGTGCCGCACATCAGCTTTGTCACCTTTAGCGCGGAAGACGTGGTCCGGCATCCCGTTGTCGCCCGCATCATTAACGCTTACGAAGCCAACGATACTAAACCAAATGGAGCTAAGAAATAATGGACTTAGAGATTTACGATAAAACCAAAGATGGCGTTCCCGCCAAGCACGTTGACATGATCAAGGACGTCTTGGAATACGCCGGTAAATACCTGAAGCTAGCCGAGAACACGGAAATGTCCGTGACCCTAATGAACAACGAAGACATCCACCGCATCAACAAGCAATATCGCGGTGTGGATCGGGCCACCGACGTCATCAGCTTTGCCATCGAAGACGACGAAGATGCCGATGAGGACTTCCCACTGGTGATGGATGAAGAAATGGCCGCCGAGATTCCCGAAAACATCGGGGACATCTTTGTGTCCATGGATAAGGTCGCCGAACAAGCCGAATACCTGGGCCATTCCTACGAACGGGAGCTGGGCTTCCTCGTGGTCCACGGCTTCTTACACCTGAATGGCTACGACCACATGGAGCCGGCAGACGAAAAGGTCATGTTCAAGCTCCAGGCCGACATTTTAGATGCCTATGGCCTCAAACGGTAAGCAACCGCAACAGACCGGTAAGAATCGGGCCTTTAGTCAGTCGCTGGGCCACGCGTGGGATGGTCTGCGAGCGCTCTTTCACTACGAGCGCAACTTTCGTAAGCACTTGGCCGTTGGGAGTCTGGCGGTCATTGCCGGCCTGATTCTACGGCTGACGCTCAACGAATGGTTGTGGCTGGTCTTGGCCATCTTTTTGGTGTTGATCGCCGAGACCTTAAATACCATCGTCGAAGCCGTGGTTGATTTAGTCGTGGGCCAACACTACCATGACCTGGCCAAGCGTGCCAAAGATGTGGCCGCTGGTGGGGTCTTGATGGCCGCGATTTTTGCCGTCATTGTTGGCGCGTTAGTGATGTTACCGGCGCTTATGCGTTGGTTCTAGGAGAGTGGGCCAAAAGGCGATTAGCTGGCGAGCATTAAGGCTGCTAACCAAATGATCCGGGGCTTGGACTGTTTGGTTAGCAGTTTTAAGCGGAACCGGCTGCCTTTTGGCGCACGTTTCAGCTATGTAAAGGTGACGCGAACGAACCTGGGAGGTTTTGCCCCAGGCTTTCTAGGAGGAAAAAATGGATAATCCAAATTATAAATCAGGGTTCGTGGCCATCGTCGGCCGCCCCAACGTGGGGAAATCGACCTTTTTAAATCGCGTGATTGGCCAAAAGATCGCCATCATGTCCAACACGGCCCAAACGACTCGTAACAAGATTCAGGGGATCTACACGACCGATGAAGCACAAATTGTCTTCATTGATACGCCGGGGGTCCACAAACCCAAGAGCAAGTTGGGCGACTACATGGTCCAGTCGGCCATGTCAGCACTAAACGAAGTCGATGCCGTCTTGTTCATGGTCAACGCCGCTGAAAAGCGCGGGGCTGGCGACAACTTTATCATCGACCGCTTGAAGGGCATCAAGGCGCCGGTCTACCTGTTGATCAATAAGATCGACCAGGTTAAGCCCGACGACCTCTTGCCCGTGATGGAGCAGTACCAAACGGCCTTGCCGTGGAAAGCCGTCTACCCGATTTCTGCGCTCGAAGGGAACAATGTCGATGAGTTGTTGACGGGGTTGGTCGACGAGATGGCGCATGGGCCGCAGTACTATCCCGAAGACCAGGTCACCGATCACCCTGAACGCTTCGTGGTCAGTGAATTGATCCGCGAAAAGATCTTCATGTTGACGCGCGAAGAGGTTCCACATTCTGTGGCCGTAGAAATCGAAAGCATGAAGCAAAAGGACGAAGACCACGTCCACATCGAGGCCACCATTATCGTGGAACGGCCGACGCAAAAGGGTATCATGATTGGCAAGGGCGGTAGCATGCTCAAGAAGATTGGGACCCTGGCACGCCAAGATATTGAACACCTGCTCGGTAGCAAGGTCTATCTGCAGCTGTGGGTCAAGGTACAACCGAACTGGCGCGACAAGGCCAGCCTATTGAAGTCCTACGGTTACCGCAAGGACGATTTATAAAAATGAAAGTGGGGGATGAGTCGTGGCACGAAACGTAACGGATTTTCACGGCATCCTCCTTTTTCGGCGGGATTATGCAGAACGCGACTTTCTGATCAAGTTTTTGACCGCTGAGTTTGGCAAGAAGATGTTTCTGGTCCGCGGCGCCAAGAAAAAGGGCTTCAAGATGGTGGCGGACATCTTACCGTTCACGGTCGGCAGTTACGTCGGTGATATTGCTGACGACGGCTTGTCGTACATCCGCACGGCCAGGGAGACCAGTCAGTTTCAAAACATCAGTGAAGACATCTTCAAGAACGCCTACGCGACCTACATCATGAGTCTAGTCGACCAAGCCTTTCCGGATAGTCAGCCGTTGCCTGAGTGGTATCACCGCGTCAAGCGCGCATTGACGCTGATCGACGAGGGCGTCAACGCGGCCATCGTGACCAACATCATGGAGATCCAGCTGATGCCGGCCTTCGGGGTCGCGCCACAGCTGCAGGGCTGTGCCATTTGTGGGCGCACCGACTTGCCCTTTGACTACTCGGAAAGCTATGGGGGCTTGTTGTGCCAGCAGCACTGGCAAATGGACCCACGGCGTTTACACCTGGCGCAACGCACGATCTACTACCTGCGCCAGTTCTCGGTGTTAGACCTCGACCGCCTGCATTCGATCAACGTCAAGCCCCAAACGGAGCACGCCTTGCGCCAGTTGATGGATGAAATCTACGATAGCCAAATCGGGGTCCACCCCAAGGCTAAGCGTTTCTTGGACCAGATGCAGTCCTGGTCGGCCCGGATGACGATGCCGCCGGGGGAGTCGGGGCCTAAGTCGCAAGCTTAATTGAATGAAAGTATGAAAGGACGATGGCGAGGGCTGTCGTTCTTTTATTTATGATTAAGATGGGCCCAATTATAATAAAATTGATATCCACGTAAATTAGCGGTAAATCATGTACAGGGTATGTAAAGGTAGTTGTCAACAATCCCACTTTTTTGCTAAATTAGTTGTAAATGAAATCAGGGGTTAATAATGACAGGCTTGGATTTTGATAATATTTTACAACCGGCTTACGATTTTGAGCAGCTGGGAGCGTTGGTGACAGTCTCAGCACCTCCTGGAAGCGGTAAGACCTTTGGCGTGTTGACTTATTTGTGTCGGCGAATAGTTGAGGAGCCTTCTTTTCGGGCCTATTTTGTAGCTACCAAGAAGATTAATCTGCATCCCAATGAATTCAGAAAGATGTTAGTTGATCAATATGAACTGAGGAACGGGGCGTTTGGGTCAAAATTCGAGCGAGAGCGCTACATTTATCAAACGATGGCCGTTCTCCGCTCGCTCGAGGAGAGTGTGGGGGCCGTCTTACAGGGTCAGACGGATATTCCGCCGGTATTTAAGTCGGGAAAACTGACCAGGGCCTTGGAACAATTGACAATTTACCACCAACGACATCATCAGCAACCGGAACAAATGATGGAGGATAGCCAAATTAAGGATTATCAAAATTTACTACAAGCCTACACGGCATTCAAGCAGTTGCTTATTCGGGCCGTTGCCGACGAATTAAAGTTAGACCTGCCGTTGTCACGTCAGGGTCAGACTCAGTTTTGTCAGTACGTGGCTCGCGATGATACGCCCGCTGCGCACTATCTGAACCGCTATTTCCCGGAGATTAATTTACAACGGCATCAGTTAGTATTACTTACTTGGTCTAAGTTCACTAGGAGTCATCCGGCTTTCTTTGGAACTTCAGCGATCAACCTCGCCAGTACGGATTCTCTTGGAAATGCGATGATCGTTTTGGACGAGATTGATGAAATGAAGGGAATTCTCGTGAATCAGATTATCGAGGAGTCCTTGAAAATGCCGCTTGATTGTTTAGCCTTTTTTCGAGAACTTTATTCGGCCATGAATCATCCACAGAAAAATCGTTCTAAGCAAATCATGACCATTTTGCGTCACAATCAGCAATTTAGTCAGTTAAAGAAACAGACCAATAAGCTGGAAAAAGCGTATAAGCTGACGATGGACTATAAGACGGTCGATGCCTTGGCACAAACCAATTTTATCTTCAACGTATCCAGTTTAACCGTCTCCAGTAGTCATGCGTGGTGGAGCCAAGACGATTCAGATAATAAACGTGTTATCTTAACTAAAGTGCGTCCCGAGGAAAGTAAAAACTTGCATTTTTATGGGATGATTGGGAAGTTTCATCACCTCTTGAAAAACCTGATTCGTCTGATGAATGCGTGGGGCGGTTCATATCAAGATGAGGTGAACAGTCATCGGGCTGACTTGGATAATCAGTTACGTTTGGAGGATGCCGTTCGCACTATTGGGGATGCGTTGTGGCTGTCCCAGGAAACCCAGAAAACAGTCGATCGACTCACCCAACAACCCGAGGTGAAACAGGCAAATCTCGTTCCTACAAGGTTTTCGGATCGTTGCGGACAACATCTGCAAAAACGCGGGCTCCAGCTCACTTCTTTGACGGATAGCGATGCTCATCTTAATCGGACACAAATCGAAGTCGTAAATGTTCAAACCACTCCTGAAAAATTCTTATTAAAACTAGTCAAGCGCAGGATTGTGGTGGGACTATCAGCAACGGTGAATGTGGAAACAGTGTTGAACAACTTCGATTTTAATTTTTTACGTGAGCAATTGGGAGAGCGATTGATCGATGGCATGAAAAATCTGCCCAAAAAGACACTAAGTGAGTTTGATGTTAGCCGACGCTACCGAGAAAAAGAGGGCAAGGTTTGGGTCTTGGAAGTGACGACTCAATCGGCGATTTGTGAGAGTGGAACCTGTTTGCGGCAACTTATCCAGCAACGGGTGCCTGACCTTCGGCTGCCTAAAGATCGGCAAAGCACGCTTAAAGAACTGGAACAGGATGTTAAGCAAACGATGCAAAAGGTTCACCAGCAGTTTCAAGATAGTCAAAGTCCAGATTATTATGTGTTCATTCAAAAGCGATACTTAGACTTATTTGATAGTTTCATTTACTTTTTAGGCCATCCGCAAATTCCGACTTTTTTGGGATTACAGAGCATTCTGCCGAAGCGAGAAGAAGATTATCAGTCTTTACAGATGAATGGCCAATTTATCGAGAATGTCTGGCGGGGATTGAGCCAAGTCTTGTGTTCAGCGGAGACCATCCAGCCACGCCTTTGCATGATTGCCAAAAAATTATCGCCTAATCAAGATACCATTGAAACGCAAGTTGCCGCAGCACTAAAGTTGCCAGCGGAAGAGGCAACTCGAGTGTACTTGCTCAGTGCGTATGCCACGCTAGGTGTGGGGCAAAATTTGCATTATCTGATTGGTGAGTTGGAGCGAGGACGAACGTTAGCTATTGCGCCGAAATCTGCTCGGGCCTCTGATCAGCGGTTTAAGATGGTTGATATCGGTGGGGTCTACTTAGGTCAGGTGACCAACATTTTCACGCAAATACCAGCAGTGGCTACCCAGCAAAACCGATTACAATGGATCAAGGGATTTTACGAATTACTGGGATTGGTTGATAACAGTGAAATTAGTTTAGCGGAAGTGGATCGTTATGCGCGCTTCCAGGGTCAGGGAATACCAGTTCGGCAGTTTCGACAAACGCTTAGTTACGTGGGTGCTCACACTCGAATAATTTTACAAGCGGTTGGTCGCTTGGATCGCGCCTTTAACAAATTGCCGGAGACGACCGTAATGTTAGGAACAGAGGTCGCGGATTACTTTAATGTGACGATGCTTGCGGATTATCAGTTGGGACCAGTTGCTCAGGCAATTCGGGACTATCAGCGTCAGAAAAAGTACATTATTTTAACGCCGGATAAAGTTCAAGGCATCCACTGGCAAGAGCGAACTTGTGAAACGCAACGAGCTGTTAACGAAATGGTGAAGTATTTACAAAAAGAGGAAGAAGCTGGCTGGCGGTACCGTCGATATCGGGAAACACTCATCAAGTATCCCACGATGACAACTCGTCAGTACAATATGTGGCAAACCAAACCGGAATTTGCCTATCTTCAGCGAAACGATACCGCCTACCGCGTGCAGCGCGAAGGCGAAGTCTTTGGTTTTAAGCAAGATCATTCTGGAAATATGGAAGTTTCGGCTGAACGGGCAGATTTACCAATTATTGGCCGTAATCCTAGCTTGTGCCGGTTGTTTAATGAAAATCAGTGGCCATTAAGTTGGCAAGCTGCTGACTACGTGATGAATCCGGCTCAATTCGACAGCTATTTGGGAATTCTGGGTGAAAAGTGCGGTCAATACTTAATTGAAAAATTCTGGTCGGTGCGCCTACAGCCTTTAACACTTCCGAACTATGAACTTTTTGATTTTCAGACGAAGGAGCACGTTTTGATTGATTTTAAGCATTGGCGACAGCCCCACCGTCGGGATGTCGGAGATGAACGCCGGCATGTAAAGTCTAAGCTAACTGAAATTCAGCAGCGAGACCCCAATAAAAATTGGCGGGTGTTGATTGTTAATTTATTGGAACCAGCAGGAACACGACAGTTTCATTCACAGAAATTAAAGGATGATCGTATTATGGAGGTGCCTTTCTTATTGAATCGAAAGGGCGAATTTGCGGTGACCATGGCCGATCAAAGAGAGATAGGAGACTTCTTAAATGGCTGATGTAAGCAATTTGGCTTTGACCAATTACCTGGAATATGAATTTGATGAGGTCGGGTTTGACCAGCGCTTCGAACTCGCTTTGATTGAGACGGGTCACCCGGACGAACTGCCCAACTGGTTTGAGAAAAGTGGTGTCACGGCGATTAAGACGTTGGGCAAGCGCCCAATCGATTCAGCACCATCAACGTACAGTTATTTAGTGTTGGTGGACAAGCAGTCAACAGCGTCCATTAAAAGTCATGTGATTAAACAAACGCGAATGACGCTATCGCAGGCTTGTTCGTCGGGTTTTGATTCGGATGTGGTGCTCATGTTACTGATTAAAAGGTCGTGGCAGGGGCGAAGAGACGAGCACGCAAAGCTAGTCAATCGAGCAGCAACGAGTGATCTTTACTTGGTATTTGAGCCGGAAAAGTCACAGAAGTTGCGCACGGCTATTCAGGTTGAGATTAAACAGCATATTCTGCAACTCAAGACCCGGACCTTTAGGATCAGTTCTAATGACCGAGGATTTGTGGTTAGCGATGGTTGTTTCAAATACACAAAGTCTAAGACCCAGCCCGTTTTTCAAAAACGCGGCTTGAATGGTCAAAAGAACGTGGTCCGCTTTTTATCGGTTCAAGAATTAGCACAATTCGAAAAGACGAGAGTGGGTATTATTGATCAGATTATTGCAACGGTGAACGATCAGTATGAAACATGCTTAAAGCAATTGCTCCAGCTCCGAGCATTTCCGGTGACAGATTATCAACGGCCGAAACTTTCGACGACTGAGCCCATTGTGACGACCTTACTTGCCGAAAAACGACTGCACTTTTTGGCAAGCCCTGCACAGCCGGCGGTCTTTGCCTTCATGAAGGATCTAGCTGATGGGGCACAGAAAAGCGATATACTACAGGCCCACAATGTGACCATTACCGTGGGAACCGAACCGATACGAGGATTGAATCTTCAAGTAGTCAAAGACTTGAATGACCCAGATTACCTTTGCAGCGATGGTCAGCATATCATTCAGCATCTAACCTTAGCTAATTTTGCTGACGTTAATACAACCACCGGTGACTATCATTGGCGGATTAAAGCCGACGATTTGCTGAAGGATAAGAAATTCCACATGACGCTGGCACAATTGATGATTAAGCGGGAGGTGATCACGCGTCAGCTACGATTGCCAACACCGGAAAAAATAACTGCCGCAGCCCGGTTTCGGTATATTGTGATCAACAAGGCCAGTTCCACTACACAAACGCTCATTCAGGCGACACGTTTGACGGTTACGCCAATGGGACAATTATCATTTGAATCGACAACATTTGCAGCGGACGCAAGGGGGGTAACTGGTTCCGAGTTAAGCAGATTAGCCTGGCAAATCTGGCAGGCTGCAGGAAGTCGGACCAGTCAATTGTTGGGTGCGCTTCAGAGTACCACGCAAGTTTTTCTAATCTATAACACCGAGTTGACGACGCTTCCTGATGGCAATCACTTGAGAAAAGAGTTACTCGCTGCCGATGGTAATAATCGAATCTACCAAAATGATCTCATTGAGGCGGCTAAGGGCATGACATTGACTAATGCCAAACAAGCACAGGACCACGGGCGATTGATGGCGGAACTATCTCGATTGAATCAGTCCACGTTGAAGGTGAAGGAAGTTAATCTGCAACTAACGCTCGGTCGGCGGTTAAAAGTTATCCAGGCGTTGAACGATCTGCTGCATGAGCGGAATGGTATTTGGCTCTATTCTCCGGTTCGGCAGAGAAGATTTGCCAAATATTGGATTGGCACCTATGGGATGGGTTTGCTCGAGATTAGGGGGCAATCTTATTATTTTGTGGGGAATCATCAATTGGTTAAGGATCAGCTGGCCAAGGCGATTCCGCTGAAATGCATTGAGGTGTTGGATAGCCGACAACCGCAAGAAGATATCCGACACATGTTTCAAACCTATGAATCTTTGCTACAAGTCTTCTTCGTTCGTCTCAATCAGTACACGGTGATTCCATTTCCCTTCAAGTACATCCGTGAGTATCACGATTTACTCAAGCACCAGGAAAAGGGAAAAGCCGTTTCAAAATTTGGTTAAAGGCCGGCGTAATTGCGCAAATCCCATTGACAACCCCGCTCCAGACAGCTATCATAAAACACAGTTAAATAAGTCGATTATGATGAATGAGAGTCACGGCGTCATTGGTTAAGCGAATTCGGGAGAGTGCAAGCCGGATCCAAGCCGCCGTGAGTTGGCACATTCGGAGTCGTTTCCAAGTAAGCTGCTAGTCATTGACTAGAAGTAGGGTGGAACCGCGAAAATAAAACTTCGTCCCTACGTGAATTTGCCTCGGTGAATTCTCGTAGGGCTTTTTTTGCGCGCTTATTTGTTTAATCGGTCGATCAGTTCGTCTCTTGACCACTGGCAACCATACAAGGAGGAAACAGCACCCATGACAGAAAAACTGTCCATGCAAGCAATCATTTTGAAGTTACAACAGTACTGGTCCGCACAGGGCTGCATGCTGATGCAAGCTTACGATACGGAAAAAGGGGCCGGGACCATGAGTCCTTACACCTTCTTACGGGCGATCGGGCCAGAACCTTGGAACGCCGCTTACGTTGAACCTTCCCGCCGACCAGCCGATGGTCGTTACGGGGAAAACCCGAACCGGTTGTACCAACACCACCAGTTCCAAGTGATCATGAAGCCGTCTCCCGATAACATTCAGGAACTTTACCTGAACAGTTTGAAGGAACTGGGCATCAACCCCTTAGAACATGATATTCGGTTCGTGGAAGACAACTGGGAAAACCCATCCATGGGTTGTGCCGGTGTTGGTTGGGAAGTTTGGTTGGACGGGATGGAAATCACCCAGTTCACGTACTTCCAAGTCGTGGGGGGGATGGAAGTTGATCCCGTCACCTCTGAAGTGACCTATGGGTTGGAACGGTTGGCCTCTTACGTGCAAGACGTCAACTCCGTCTTTGATTTGGAATGGGCCGATGGCGTCAAGTACGGCGACATTTTCAAGGAACCCGAATACGAACATTCCAAGTACAGCTTTGAAGAAAGCGACCAGGACATGTTACTGCGGCACTTTGACGAATACGAAGCCGAAGCCAAGAAGCAAATCGCTAACGGGCTGGTCCACCCGGCTTACGACTACATCTTGAAGTGCAGCCACACCTTTAACCTGTTGGATGCACGCGGGGCTGTGTCCGTTACGGAACGGGCCGGTTACCTGTCACGGATCCGGAACATGGCACGCGCCGTGGCTCGGGCATTCGTTGCTGAACGGAAGAAGCGTGGATTCCCGTTGGTTAAAGACGAAGCCTTACGGGCAAAATTATTAGCAGACGACGAGGAGGCCAACAACTAATGGCACACATATTTTTACTGGAAATTGGACTAGAAGAAATGCCAGCCCACGTGGTAACGCCAGCCATCAAACAACTGGTCAAGCGGACGGCTGACTATTTGAAGGAACAACGCATCGCTTACGACGACATCAAGCCGTTTTCGACGCCGCGGCGGTTGGCCATCCAAATCGATGGGTTAGCCGACAAGCAAGAAGACATCAGCGAATCCGTCAAGGGTCCCGCCAAAAAGATCGCGCAAGACGCCGATGGTAACTGGACCAAGGCCGCTATCGGGTTTACCCGCGGTCAAGGCCTGACGCCAGACGACATTACTTTTAAGGAAATCAAGGGTACGGAATACGTCTACGTCGACAAGTTTATTGCCGGCGAACCCGTGGCCGAAGTCCTGGCTGGCTTGAAGGATATCATCACCGCCATGACTTTCCCAACCATGATGAAGTGGAGCACCCATCATTTCGAATACATCCGGCCCATCCGTTGGTTAGTGGCCCTGTTGGATGCCGACGTGATTCCCTTTAGCATTTTGGACGTCACGACCGGTCGCAACACGCGCGGTCACCGGTTCTTAGGCACGGACATCGACATTGCGACGGCTGCCGACTACGAAGCCGACCTGACCACCCAATTTGTCATCGCCGACGCCGACAAGCGCAAGGCCTTGATCAAGAAGCAAATCGAAAAGATCGCTAGCGACCATGACTGGACGGTCACCATCGATGCCGGCTTGTTGGAAGAAGTCAACAACTTGGTTGAATGGCCAACCGCCTTTGAGGGAAGCTTTGACAAGAAGTACCTGACCATCCCCGAAGAAGTCCTGATCACCTCGATGCGTGACCACCAACGCTTCTTCTACGCCCGTGATGCAAAAGGCAAGCTGTTGCCTAACTTCATCTCCGTGCGTAACGGGACCGACCACGACTTACAAAACGTGGTTGCCGGTAACGAAAAGGTCTTGACGGCGCGGCTAGAAGACGCCATGTTCTTCTACACGGAAGACCAAAAGAAGACCATTGCCGATTACGTCGAGCGGCTCAAGTCCGTTAGCTTCCACGACAAGATCAGTACCATGGCCGAAAAGATGGCCCGGGTTACGGCTATTGTCGGTGTCTTGGCTAAGCACTTCAATTTAAACGATGCGCAAACCAAGGCGGTCGTTCGTGCCAGTGAGATCTACAAGTTTGACCTGGTCACCGGTATGGTCGGCGAATTCGCTGAATTACAAGGGGTCATGGGTGAGAAATATGCCTTACTGCAAGGCGAAGATCCAGCCGTTGCCCAAGCCATTCGCGAACACTACGAACCGATCTCGGCCGATGGCGCGCTGCCAACGTCCGTGCCCGGTGCCGTCTTGGCTCTGGCCGACAAGTTTGACAGCATCATGACCTTCTTCGCTGCGGGGATGATTCCTAGCGGTTCCAACGACCCTTACGCTTTGCGGCGTCAGGCCACTGGGATCGTGCGTATCGCCCAAGACCAACAGTGGTCCTTACCGGTCGCTGAATTGGCCAGCGACTTCATCACGGCTGAAGACACGGCACACGTGGCCCCACAACTGGACCAAGCTAGCCAAATCGACGCCATGGTGTCCTTCATCAAGGATCGGATTCGCAAGATCTTGCGTTCAGCCAAGCAACGCCATGACATCATCGATGCCGTGACGGCTGGCTCCAGCAGCGACGTCTTACAGATCTTCACGGCCGCTCAGCTCTTGGCTGACCACGCCGATGACGCCAACTTCAAAGACGTGATCGAATCCTTGACGCGGGTGATTCGCTTGGCCCAAAAGGCACCGGCCGAATTAGCCACTGCCACGGTCAACTCCGATCTGTTTGAAAATGACAGTGAAGGGGCCTTACACCAAGGCGTTGCTGAAGTGGCAGCGGCCGCTGAGAAGGGCTTGGCTGACCTGTACGCCAGCCTGGTAGCCATCCAACCTACGATTGCGGCTTACTTTGAAGCCACGATGGTCATGGCCAAGGATGATGCCATCCGCAACAACCGCTTGACGGAACTCAGTCATTTGGCCACCTTAGCGTTGACCTTAGGCGACTTGGATCAATTGATCGTCAAATAGAGAGCTGAACCGGCTGCCGTTGGGCACACGTTTCAGCTAGGTAAAGGTGAAAGAAACGCGCCTGAAAGGTTTTGCCTCAGGCACGATTAGATTAGAAGGGTCCCGTGGTTTTGGCCGCGGGGCCCTTCTTGCATATGTGTCTTTAGCCGTCTACTATTCGCCGAATAGGGGTTGGCCCACCGGGACGGACGGGTCGCCAAAGGGCGGTCTCGACACCTCGCTTTGAGCCGCAACCCACGTCTCAAAGTGGCCTCATGGCCGAAATGTGCGCCGACAGGCAACTGGTTCCGCTTAACGGTGCTAGGCAAATAATTCAAGACCGGGATTAATTGCCTAGCACCGTTAATGCTCGCCAGTTAACCGCCTGTGGTCACACTCTTTTTCAGCGAGCCGAAAAGATTGACAAAAATTGCCCTTATGCTATCATATAACTTGTAGTTTTACGCGCGAATTCCAATTAAAGAGTCGCACTTTTCGGGTTTCCGGGGTGCGACTTTTCAAGGCTATGGCGCATGGATCCACGGTAAGGGAGTGATGGTGTGGCAAAGATACCCGAGGACGTGATTGAAACCGTTCGGACGGCAACGAACATCGCCGACGTGGTTGGGCAGTACGTCCAACTCAAGAAGTCCGGTAAGAATTTGTTTGGTCTATGCCCCTTTCATGAGGAACGGACACCGTCATTTTCGGTTTCAGAAGATAAGCAGATTTTTCATTGCTTCAGCTGCGGTCGCGGGGGCAACGTCTTCAAGTTCTTGATGGAACTGGAACACGTCAGCTTCCCAGAGGCAGTGGTCAAGGTCGCGGACTTTAGTCACGTGGACCTTGACAGCGAGTACCGGCAAGATGCCAGCGGGCCCAAGATGGACTCGAAGACCAGTCAGCTCATTGATCTGCAGGAACAGGCGGCCAAACTTTACCACCACGTGTTAGTCAACACGCAGGTCGGTCAACCAGCGCTGGATTATCTGCACGATCGGGGGCTAACGGACGAGACCATCGAGACGTACCAGCTGGGATTTGCGCCCGGCCAGCGGCTCTTAAAGCCGTTCTTTGAACAACGCAACAGCGACTACCAGCTCTTACGGCAGTCAGGATTGTTCATTGAAAATGCGCAAGGGGAGCTACGGGATCGGTTCACCGAACGGGTCATGTTTCCCCTGCGCAATGCCAGCGGTCACGTCGCGGCGTTTTCCGGGCGGCTGATCAAGAAGGCCGACGACCAGCCCAAGTATTTAAACAGTCCAGAAACGGCCTTGTTCAACAAGAGCCGCCTGCTGTTTAACTTTGATCTGGCCCGACCGGCGATTCGCCAGGCTGGGGAAGTCACCTTGTTTGAAGGATACATGGATGTCATCTCGGCGACCCAAGCGGGTGTGCACAACGGGATTGCGTCCATGGGGACCAGCCTGACCACGGAACAGATCTACGCCATCGAACGGACGACAGATAAGCTCAATGTCTGTTATGATGGAGATGAACCTGGGCAACGGGCCATTTCGCGAGCGTTGACGTTATTGGGGCAGCACAGCCACCTGACGCTCAGCGTGATTCAGTTGCCGGAGGGCCAAGACCCCGATGAATATCGGCGCGCCCACGGTGACGAAGCCTTTCGCCAAATGTTAACCACCGCCAAGGAGCCGCCGTTACAGTTCAATCTGCGGTTCTTGCGGCGCAACAAGGCGTTGGACACCGACAGTGAACAACTGGCGTACGTCAATCAGGTCATGCCACTGCTGGCTCAGGTGCAAGAGCCCGTGGAACTGGACATGTATTTGAACCAGTTGGCTAACGAGTTTCACATCGACAAGGCGGCCTTGCAGGCACAGTTGAAACAAACGCAACGCGATACCGCCGCGCAGCAGGAACGCGCTCGGCCCCGGCAGGCAGTGAACCAAACGCCACCGGAAACGGCCGTCACGGTCCATCAACAAAATCGGCCACTGACGCGCTTAGAGCGGGCGGAACGCGGCTTGTTGATCCGTTTACTGCACGACCGCAACGTGTGGGCCAAAGTCACCAGTATTGAAGGGTTCAGCTTTGTCCACGACGATTATCAAGTGATTTATACCTTGGCCCAAGGTTATTTCCAAACGCATCAAACCTACCGTACTGCTCAGTTTACGGACTTCATTAAAGAAGACCGGCTGCAGCAGATCGTCATCGATTTAGAGACGGCAACTTACGCGGCGGTCACCCCGCGTGAGATCGATGACTATTTAGCAATCATTATGGACGAGGCGCCGATCGACGAACAACTTCGTCAGAAGAAAAATCAACTGGCGGAGGCGTCGCGCCTCGGTAATGCCGAGCAACAACGGCAATTAGTCATTGAGATTGTTCAGCTGGAGCAACAACGCCAGGCGAACAAGCAACTTTAGTCTAGGGGGTATTTTAATGGCAAAAAAGACCACGGATCAACCAATGTTTGACCAAAAGGCATACAACAAGACGGTGCGGGCTTTGATCAAGAACACCAAGAAGGCCGGTCACATCACGTACGATGAACTGACTGATAAGGTGGCCACGCCTTACACGCTGGATGCTAAGCAAATGGATAAGTTACTTGAAACGATTTCCGATGCCGGAATCAGCGTGGTTGATGCTAAGGGTGAGCCAGATGCACGGGCCGTTAAAGCACAAAAGGCCGTTTCCAAGAAGGAATTGAAGGAAGCCTCCACGACCACTGGGGTCAAGATCAACGACCCCGTACGGATGTATTTGAAAGAAATTGGCCGGGTCAACCTGTTAACGGCAGACGAAGAAGTCGCCTTAGCCTTGCGGATTGAAAACGGCGAAGAAGAAGCCAAGCAGGAATTGGCCGAAGCCAACTTGCGGTTGGTGGTATCCATCGCCAAGCGTTACGTGGGCCGGGGCATGCAGTTCTTGGATCTGATCCAAGAAGGGAACATGGGCTTGATGAAGGCCGTCGAAAAGTTCGACTACCGTAAAGGGTTCAAGTTCTCCACGTACGCCACTTGGTGGATTCGTCAGGCCATTACGCGGGCCATCGCCGACCAAGCACGGACGATTCGGATTCCTGTCCACATGGTCGAAACCATCAACAAGTTGATTCGAATTCAACGGCAATTACTCCAAGACTTAGGGCGGGAACCAACGCCTGAAGAAATTGGGGCCGAAATGGACATGCCAACGGAAAAGGTACGCGAGATCTTAAAGATTGCTCAAGAACCAGTTTCTTTGGAAACGCCTATCGGTGAAGAGGACGATTCACACTTGGGTGACTTCATTGAAGACCAAGACGCCACGAGTCCTGCTGACCACGCCGCTTACGAACTCTTAAAGGAACAGTTGGAAAGTGTCTTGGACACGCTGACTGACCGGGAAGAAAACGTGTTGCGGTTACGGTTCGGGTTGGACGACGGCCGGACGCGGACTTTGGAAGAAGTCGGCAAGGTCTTCGGGGTTACCCGGGAACGGATTCGGCAAATCGAAGCCAAGGCGCTGCGGAAGTTACGCCACCCATCACGGAGCAAGCAACTGAAAGACTTTTTAGAATAATCCTGAATTAGGGATCCCCGCCATGACTGGCAGTTGTCAGTCGTAGCGGGGATTTTTTTGTGTCAGGCCAAAATCTTCATTTTTAAGCGCGAGTCGCTGCTTACCGGGAAGGATACCAAATGGGGTCACCACTACCTAGCGCCGACCAGTTGACCAGCCCCCCAAAATCCCAGCAATTAGGCCAAACTAATACTGAGATGACGCTGATCGAATCGGTTCAAAAACCAGTGTTACCAACGCTTAGCGACTGTAGCTAATGTGAAATCGTTTACATAAAAAATTAATCAGCCCAGACGTGATTTATTGAGTCAAAAGCCTTGAAAAAATGATTAAAGGGGATATAATGTATCTCGTTTAAGAATTTCTGAAGGCATCGCGAATTTGTGAAAAGGAGGTCCATTGTGAAAGCCAAACCAAGTTTGGAACAGGCCCTGTGTATCGTCGCGTTACTGGGTATCCAGGACCGCAAGATTCCGCTACATAGCCATTTGGTTGCTGAGCGCTTAGGTATTTCCACCAGTTATTTGAAAAAAATCATGCAGAAGCTAGCGGGGGCCGACATTGTCAAGACGGTGTCCGGTCGGGATGGCGGGGTCGTGTTGACTCGTGACCCACACCAGATCACCCTGCTAGATGTGTTTGATGCCATTGAGGGAGCTACGTCATTCGTGAAGAATACGGGGCTGGTCAAGAAGGTCTTTGACTTTGACCAGAAACAAACCTTCATG
Organism: Levilactobacillus sp.; assembly: GCF_022646225.1. Lineage (NCBI taxonomy): Bacteria > Bacillati > Bacillota > Bacilli > Lactobacillales > Lactobacillaceae > Levilactobacillus > Levilactobacillus sp. The sequence goes on along the minus strand of NZ_JALCJA010000001.1, from coordinate 295,115 downwards.
CAGATGTATGGCCTGGCCAATCTCAAGGACCAGCAGCCGGTCGCCAACGTCTTGGCCGTCTTTGCGGACGCCGAGCAGCGTTACCGCCAGCAGCTGGCCACGTTAAATATCGGGGACATTTTGCCCACAACGGCGGATCAACCGTTGTTGCTGGATTGGACCAAATGGTTGACCCAGCACCCGGCCGCAGAATAGAAGTTAAGTTTAAGTAGAGAAGAAATTATTTAGGAGGTTTTCCCGTGCGTTGGATGAATAAACATTACATCTGGAACGTCATCGGCTGGCTGCTGATCGTGATTTTGGCCGTCGTGACGATTCCCAACATGAGTAAGCTGGTAGCTGACAAGGGGCAGATCACGGTGCCCAGCAACTACCAAAGTACACGAGCTACGAACATGCAAAAGCAGTGGGGCCGTTCCCAACGCGGCACGACTGCCGTGGTCGTGGTCTTTAACAATGGGGATGCTGCGCTGACCAATGCGCAAAACACCCAGATCGACCGGACGATTCAACGGATCAAGAATCATCAGAGTCAGTATCAGATTCGGTCAATGACCGCGGCGAGTGACAGTGCCACGGCCGCTTCACAGTTAGTTTCTAAGGACAAGAGCACCCAGCTGCTTCAGCTGAACGTGCACAAGTCCTCCAGTCATTCGGTCACCAAGATTCGTGACCAGATTACCAAGCTGGCCAAGACTAGCGGGGTCAAAACCTACGTTACCGGCGCGGACGTCTTGAACCAAGACTTCTCCGATGCCACTCAGGCCGGGGTGCAGAAGACGGAAATCATTGCTGCCATCTTCATCTTCCTGGTGCTCTGGTTAGTCTTCCGGTCACCAATTACACCGTTATTCTCACTGTTAACGGTGGCGGTGTCCGTGATCACCTCGATTTCCGTAGTGGCCAACTTGGTCGATCGGTTCAACTTCCCGTTTTCAAACTTTACGCAAGTCTTCATCGTGATCGTGCTGTTTGGGATTGGGACCGACTACAACATCCTGCTGTATAACGAGTTCCGTGAGCGCCTCGCTAGTGGCAAGGACCGCTACACGGCCACCAAGGAAGCCATCAAGATCGGTGGCCGGACCGTGCTGTATTCCGGACTATCCGTTTTGATTGGGATGAGTGTCTTAGGCTTCGCCAACTTCTCACTGTACAAGTCAGCGGTCGGCATTGCCGTCGGGGTCGTGGTCTTGTTGGCCGTGCTCCTGACATTGAACCCCTTTTTCATGGCTATCTGTGGTCGTCACATGTTCTGGCCCATCAAGAAGTTCCAGGGTGAAGGCGACAGTCGCCTGTGGCACGGCATGGCCAAGCACGCCATGATCCGGCCCATCATCACGCTCATCGTGACCGGGATCGTGTTCATCCCGCTGGCGTTGACCTCACACGGGACCTTAGACTACGATAACTTGGTCGAAATCGGTGATAACGTGCCGGCCAAGCAAGGGTTCAAGATCGTGCAAAATCACTTCTCCAAGGGGACCGCGGAGCCAACCACGATCTACCTGCAGAGTAATCATAAATTAGATAATGAAAAATCCCTACTGTTGATCGACCGGTTGACCAAGCAACTTCAAGCCTCGACCGGCGTCAAGACCGTGGCGTCCGTCACCCAACCCGGGGGCAAGGCCATCAAGAAGCTCTACGTCAGAAACCAAATGAGTTCCGTGACGACTGGTTTGGTCAAGGCCCAAAAAGGGGTCAACAAGGTCAATAAGGGCTTGAAGTCCGCCAACAGTCAATTGAGTAAGCAAGACGTCTCTGGCGCGGTCAAAGATGCCAACAAATTGGCCAGTGGGGCCAAGCAAGTCAGCGAGGGTACATCGCAGCTCCAGTCGGCCATTTCCCAGGTATCGACCGGGGTCAACTCCTTAAATAACCAAGTGTCTTCGGCTTCCGGTGGTCAACAAGCGGCCCAATTGGCCCAGTTGGAAACGGCGCTGCCACAATTGAACGCGGCCATCCAACAGTTGAACAGCCAAGTCTCCGCTAGTTCCACCAGTACCGGTGGCGTGACGAGTTCACTATCGACCATCGGCACCAAGACCCAAGACATTGCCACCCAGCTCCAAAATATCAAGAGTTCACTAGGGAATTTGCCAAGCGTGAGTGCCAGTTCCGTGGCCGCAGCCTTCAGTGCCCAAGGGGTGCCGTTGTCCAGCGCGCAAAAGCAAGTCTTAGCCGGCGTCTTGCAAAAGCAGACCGCCGCGCAATCGCAATTGAAGTCTAGTCTGAGTAGCGCCTTGACCCAGATCGGAAGCGACGCCAGTGCCATTGGTTCCGCCGACCAAGGGGTGGCCAGTCAATTGCAGTCTCTGCAAGGCTCGACCACAACGCTCCAAAACGCCGTTGCCACGCTGGCCCAAAAGGCCAACATCGTCTTGCCGGGTGCCACCACGGCCCTGCAGTCGGCTAGCTCCCAAAGCGCGCAATTAGCCAGCGCGACTAGCCAATTGTCCAGTGCCATGTTCACCATCAACGGCAAGATGCCAACGCTGGTCTCCGGCGCGAGTCAAGTCGCCGCGGGTAATCAGACCATGGCCGAAAAACTCGCTGCGATGAGTAAACAACTGACGGCCCTGCGTAAGGGCTTAGGGTCTGCCACGACCGGATTGACGCAAGTCTCCACCGGGGTCGGTACGGCCAACAGCTATCTCAAGGGCTTACAGAAGTCCGCGGCCGCCGAAACGTTCTACATCCCCAAGAAGTCGATCCAGGGCAGTTCGTTTAAGCAGTCGATGGACACCTACATGTCACCAAACCGCAAGCTGACCAAGTTAACGGTCGTCTTAAACGATGACCCGAGCTCCGCGGCCGCCATGGCACGGTTGCCCAAACTGGAAAAGGTCGTCAACGGCTCGCTACAAGGGACTAGCCTGAGTGGCGCCAAGGTCGCCTTTGGCGGGAACACGTCGCAGACCAACGATATCAACGAAATGGCCTCGAGTGACTTTACCCGGACGGTCATCATCATGTTAGCCGGGATCTTCATTGCCCTCATGGTCGTGACCCGTTCGCTGGTTCAACCGATCGTCATCGAAGGGATCCTGCTGGTCGCTTACTCCGGGGCCTTGACCATCGTCCACTGGTTAGTGGATCCGATCTTAGGGACCGACATGTTGACGTGGAACACACCGTTCTTCACGTTTGTCATGCTGATCTCGCTGGGGGTCGATTACTCGATCTTCTTGATGCGCAAGTACCGGGAATTCCTGCACGAACCGGGCGCTACCAGCGACAAGATGTTGCGGGCAGCCACGGTGATCGGGACGGTCGTCATCTCTGCTGGGGTCATCTTGAGCGGGACATTTGCCGCCTTGATTCCTTCCGGGGTCATGACGCTGATTCAAATCGCGTTAGCCGTGATCATCGGGATCATCTTGCTGATCATCTTGTTACCAATCGTGATGCCAGCCGTCATGAAGATCACGTACCCGTACCCGTATTCCAACATGCGTGAGGCGCCCGTCAATCACGAAGATGACGCGCAACCCACGCGGAAAAATTAACCCAAATAACTGAAACTACTCGTGGCCAATGCCTTTGACTGACGGGTGAGAAAATCAGTTGTGACTGGTTGTCAATGATGCAATTTAGGGATGTGTTTGACTCACTAATGTGGTGGGTAGCACATCCTTTTTTTGTGGACGTCAAAGTGGTGGTAGTGTTGGGCGGTGGGGAGCTAGCGCGCCAGCTCATCTCTAGCGAACGGTCAGGCGGCCAGCCCCAACCGCTGTCGCCAAGTCAACCACCCCGGCGGTGAATTCGCGCTATCCAATTGCCGGCTGGTAGCTTATACTTAAGGATGAAGACAAGAGTGGGCCAAAAGGCGATTAGCCGGTGAGCATTAAGGCTGATAACCGAATAATCCTGGTTTTGGATTGTTTGGTTATCAGGTTTAAGCGGAACCGGCTGCCTTTTGGCGCACGTTTCAGCTATGTAAAAGTGAAGTGAAACGAGCCTGGGATAGTTTTGTCCCAGGCTCTTAGTAGAAAGGAAGATTTGAATGGATGCAGACCATCTCTCACAACGACTGGCCACCGTCGCCAGTTATGTTCCTCAGGGGGCCCGGCTGGCCGATATTGGGACCGACCACGCCTATTTGCCCGTGAACCTCGCCAAACGAGGCATCATTACCGGGGGTGTGGCCGGCGAAGTGGTCCCCGGACCTTTTAAAAATGCGCAACATGAAATTAATAAAGAAGCCTTGGACGACCGGATCACGGCGCGCCTGGCCAACGGACTTCAGGCCATTGAGCCCACCGATCACATCGACACGGTGGCCATTGCGGGGATGGGCGGCACGTTGATTACCCAGATTCTTACCCAAGACTTTGACCGCTTGGCCGGGGTCCAACGATTGATCTTACAGCCCAACGTGGGTGAGGCCAACGTGCGCCAATTTTTGATGACCCACGGCTTTCAACTGGTGACGGAACAGATCGTCAGTGAAGACGGCCACGACTATGAGATCTTGGTCGCCGATCGCGCCGAAGCGCCGCAACAGTATACGGCCGAAGAAGTGCAGTTTGGCCCTTATTTACTGGCGGAGCACAACGCCATCTTTGTGGCGAAATGGCAACGCGAACTGGACCGGGCGCAGGTGGTCTTGCGTCAAGTCCAATCCGCCCACGAGGTGCCGGCGGAAAAGGTAGCTGAATTAGAAACCAAGATTTCGGAAATCAAGGAGGTCTTGCAACGTGTTGGTGCGTGAATTAGTTGAACGGTTTGAACAATTTGCCCCGCAAGGTTGGGCCGAGCCTGGGGATCCGGTGGGCTTGCAGCTGGGCAGTCTCGATGCACCGGTCCACAGGGTCTTGGTGACCTTAGACGTGCGGCCGGAAGTCGTGGATGAGGCCATTGCCGTGGGGGCCGATTTTATCTTTGCCCATCACCCGATGATGTTTCACCCAGCCAAGAACCTGGATTTGGCCGTGCCGCAAAATCAGATGTACGCGACGCTGTTGCAGCACCACATCACGGTGTACGGCGCCCATACCAATCTGGACAGTGCGCCCAATGGTATGAACGACTGGTTGGCCGCGGCTTTGGGCCTACAACATACCACCGGTCTGGTTCCCAGTAACGGGGCCACGGCCACCCCAGACATCATGATGGGGCGGGTGGGTGATCTGAAGAAACCCACCACGGTCCAGGCCTTTGCGCTGCGGTGCAAGACCATTTTCCACGTCGGTGGCTTGCGGCTGATCAGCCACACCCCCGATGCGTCGGTGCGTCGCGTGGCTGTGTTAGGCGGTTCTGGCGGGCCGTTTTACCAAGCCGCGCTGGCTCAGCACGCCGACGTGTACGTGACCGGCGACATTTCCTATCATCCCGGCCACGACATGATCGCCGCGGGCCTCAACGTCATCGACCCGGGGCATCACATCGAAAGCATTTGTCAGCCGCAGTTGACCCACCTGTTCCAACAATGGGCCCAGGAAAATGACTGGCCGATCACGGTCCAGGCCACGACGCTAAATACTGACCCGTTTACTTTTCTTTAATCGCGAAAACGCGTACACTGAGTTTGTAAGTTATCTTAATTGAGGAGTGATTTATTTTGGCAAAGTATGAAAATTTGATTCCCCGGTTTTTGAAATACGTGAAGATCAACACCCGCTCGACCCCCAATTCGACGACCATTCCGTCTAACGAACGGTTGACGAAGTTCGCTGAGGGCTTAGTGGATGACTTGAAGGCCATTGGTTTGGAAAATGTCCACATCAATGCGCAATCGAGCTACGTTTACGCCACCTTACCCGCCAACACGGACAAGGCAGTCAAGAAACTCGGGTTCATTTCCCACTTTGACACGGCTGATTTCAACAGTGAAAACATCAACCCGCAGTTTGTCGAAAACTACGATGGCAAGTCCGTCATCAAGTTGGACGACGCGGGCAAGTACACGTTGGACCCAGCCGTCTTCCCTAATTTGAAGAATTACCAAGGCGACACGCTGATCACCACGGACGGCAGTACCCTGTTAGGGGCCGACGACAAGTCCGGGGTCGCCGAAATCATGGCCGCTGCCGAATACTTATTGGCGCACCCAGAGATCAAGCACGGTGAGATCGAAATCGGCCTGGGCCCTGACGAAGAAATCGGGACCGGTGCCGACCACTTTGACGTCAAGGACTTTGGCGCCGACATTGCCTACACCGTCGATGGCGGTCCGTTAGGCCAATTGGAATACGAAACGTTCAACGCCGCCGATGCCCAAGTTGAAATCACGGGGACCAACGTGCACCCGGCCGAGGCCAAGGGCGTCATGGTCAACGCTTCGCAAGTGGCTATGGACTTCCACGCTGCCTTGCCAGAACATGACCGGCCAGAAAACACGGAAGGACGCGAAGGCTTCTTCCACCTCTACAGCATGAACGGGACGGTCGATTCCGCCCACTTGAGCTACATCATCCGTGACCACGACCGGCAGATCTTTGAAGACCGCAAGAAGTTATTCCAAGGCGTCGCCGATCAATTGAACGAACAATATGGGTCTAAGCGCGTTGACGTGACTATCAAGGATCAGTACTACAACATGCGTGAAGTCATTGAAAAGGACATGACCGTGGTGGACCTGGCCAAGCAAGCCTTAGAAGACCTAGACATCAAGCCATTGATCTTCCCGGTTCGTGGGGGGACTGACGGGTCCAAGATCTCCTTTATGGGCTTACCAACGCCGAACCTGTTTGCCGGTGGTGAAAACATGCACGGGCGCTTCGAATACGTGTCCGAACAGACCATGGAAAAGGCCACGGACGTGATCATCAAGATCGCCCAATTAGCGGAACAACAGGCATAAATTAGTTGGTCAAAATAGGTCAAATTATTTTGCTTTTCCGTTAAAATCAGTTAGAATATGAGTGAAAAATGGAGGTTAACCTAAGGGTTGCCTCTTTTTTCGACCGCTGGCGGCAGTATCGGTCACCAGCAGTCGTCTACATTGAAGACAAGCAAACTGAAACCAACGAGGAGGAGTTTTGATGAATCCAGAAAAAATGACGCAGGCCTTAACGGACGCCTTGACGGAGGCCCAACACATCGCGATGACGCGCAAGCACCAGGACGTGACCGTGGCGCACCTCTTTAAATTTCTGATCCAACCGGGTGAGTTAGGTCGTGAGATCTTGGCGTCGGCCGGCGTCGACATCACGGCCCTCGACAGTGAACTGGACCGGGAGTTAGACGGTATCAGTACGGTCAGTGGCGCGGGCATTCAATACGGTCAGTCCTTCTCCCGCAATCTGACGGACCTGCTGCAACGCGCCGATGTGATCAAGGACGGCTACCACGACGACTTCATGGCCGTCGATACGGTGGTCATCGCGCTGATGCAACTATCCGGTGAGACGTTGACGGATTACCTGAAGCAACAGGGTATCACGGAACAGATGGTCAAAAATGCCGTCGACAAGATGCGTAGCGGCGAACGGGTCACCTCAAAGAACCAAGAGGACCAATACAAGGCTCTAGACAAGTACGGTATCGACCTGGTCAAGGCCATGCGTAGTGGCAAGATTGACCCGATCATCGGCAGAGACGACGAGATCTTGTCCGTCATCCGTATCTTGTCACGTAAGACCAAGAATAACCCGGTTTTGATCGGAGAAGCCGGGGTCGGGAAGACGGCCATTGTCGAGGGGCTGGCCCAACGCATCGTGCGCGGGGATGTCCCGGACAATTTGAAAGACAAGACGATCTTCTCCCTGGACATGGGGGCCCTGATCGCCGGGGCCAAGTACCGGGGCGAATTTGAGGAACGGTTAAAGGCCGTCTTAAAAGAAGTGACCAAGAGTGAGGGTCAGATCATCATGTTCATCGACGAGATCCACAACATCGTGGGTGCCGGTAAGGCCGAGGGCAGTATGGATGCCGGTAACCTCTTGAAGCCGATGTTGGCGCGCGGTGAGTTGCATTTGATTGGGGCCACGACGCTCGACGAATACCGGCAGTATTTGGAACAGGACAAGGCCTTGGCGCGGCGGTTCCAGCGGGTCTTGGTCAATGAACCCAGCGTCGACGATACGGTCACCATCCTGCGGGGGTTGCGCGAACGCTTTGAGATCCACCACGGGGTCAAGATCCACGATAACGCACTGATCGCGGCGGCCAAGTTGTCCGATCGGTATTTGACCGACCGCTTCTTGCCCGATAAGGCCATCGACCTGGTGGATGAGGCCTCCGCTTCCATTCGCGTGGAAATGAATTCGGCACCGACCGAGCTGGACCAGGCCCGGCGGCAATTGATGCGCATGCAGGTGGAACAGACCGCCTTGAAACAAGAAACCGACGAGGCCTCCCAAAAGCGCTTGGCGGAATTGACCAAGGAATTGGCCGATACCAAGGAAAAGGTCGATCAGTTAAGTGCGCGTTGGAACCAAGAAAAGACGGCCATCAAGGCGGTGGGCGACAAGAAAACGGAACTGGACCGCGCCAAGCGTGATCTGGCCAATGCCGAGTCTGCCTACGACCTGAACAAGGCGGCCGAACTCCAACACGGGACCATCCCCCGGTTAACCAAGGAATTGGCCCAATTGGAAAAACAAGACCAGAACCAAAACTGGTTGGTCTCCGAATCCGTCACGGAAAACGAGATCGCCACGGTGGTCAGCCGGATGACTGGCATCCCCGTGACCAAATTGGTCCAGGGCGAACGCGAAAAGCTCTTACAATTGGCCGAGCGGTTACATGACCGTGTCGTGGGCCAAGACCAGGCCGTGTCCGCCGTGGCCGATGCCGTCTTACGGTCCCGCGCTGGGCTACAAGACCCGACCAAGCCACTGGGCTCATTTCTGTTCTTAGGGCCGACCGGGGTCGGGAAGACCGAACTGGCCAAGGCCTTAGCCGAGAACCTCTTTGATAGCGAAGACCATATGGTGCGCATCGACATGTCCGAGTACATGGAAAAGGAATCCGTTTCCCGGTTGGTCGGGGCGGCTCCCGGGTACGTGGGCTATGAAGAAGGCGGTCAACTGACTGAGGCCGTGCGGCGCAACCCGTACACCATCGTGCTGTTTGATGAGGTCGAAAAAGCCCACCCGGACGTCTTTAACCTCTTGTTACAGGTCTTAGACGACGGCCGGTTGACGGACAGTCAGGGGCGGACCGTGGACTTTAAGAACACGATTTTGATCATGACGTCCAACCTGGGGTCCGACATTTTACTGCAGGGGACCGATGCCAAGGGGCATATTAGTCCGGACGCTCAAAAGCAGGTGGCCCAATTACTGCAGAGCCATTTCCGGCCGGAGTTCTTAAACCGCATCGACGAGACCATCATGTTTACGCCGCTGTCTTTAGCCGACGTGCAACAGATCGTCGTCAAGTTGATCGCGCATCTGGCCACACGCTTGCACGAGCAACAATTGGACCTGACGATCACGCCGGCCGCGCAAGCCTGGATCGCCCAGAAGGGTTACCTGCCGGCTTACGGGGCACGGCCACTGCAACGGTTCATCACGACGCACGTGGAAACGCCACTGGCGCGGCAACTGATCGGCGGCCAGATCCCGGTCAATAGCCTGATCACCATTGACGTGGCCGATGACGCGCTGACGTTTACGCACGCCTTGCAGACGGCAACGATCAAGTAATCGGTCGTAGGTCGGATGCACTGACCGGTTTGCTGAGCCCACCGTTGGCAGCGTCCGTGGTTCGGGGATGCCCGATCACTGGGGTTACGGCGACGGGAAACCCATGACTTTAGGAATAAGCGCTTAACGAAGTGCCTGTTTAGCGACTATAGAACACTTGTTCGTTAGCCGTGAAACGGGCACTTTTTCTGGTATAATAGCGGTAATGAAGTTGAAGAGAAGGGAGACTCCGGGATGTTTGTACCCTTACAAGTCTTAAGTACCTATAGCCTATTACAGAGCACTAATCGGATCGACCAACTGGTTCAAACGGCCAAGGACCGGGGCTACAGCGCGCTGGCGTTGACGGATAAGAACGTCATGTACGGCACGGTGGCCTTCTATAACGCTTGCATCAAGGCAAAAATCAAGCCCTTACTCGGCTTAACGCTGAGTGTCACGGGCTTCAGTGATGCGCCGCAAGCCCACGACTGGGTGCTGATCGCCCAGGACTTTATTGGCTATCAGCAGTTGATGCAGCTGTCGACGGCTTATCAGGTGGCGAAAACAGCCATCGACTTGAGCCAGCAGGCCGAAAATCTCAGTCACTTGCAGGTGATCGCCCCGTTGGATAGTGAGCTACATCAACTCGTGGCTAATGGGGAGGTGACCGCAGCTGAACGGGTGGTGCACCAACTCTTGGCACTGCAGCCAGCGGGCGTGTCTTTGGGGATCAGCCCAGAGGTCCCGATTGCTAGTAGAGACGCTTTGGCCCAGTTGGCGCAAGCGACCCAGGTCCCACTAGTTGCCTTAGCGCCGGTCGAGTACCTGGACCGTGACGACCATTTTGCCGTGACGGTCTTACGGGCCATCGCGGCGGGTGCCACCTTAACGGACCCCACGGCGGAACAGCAGACGCTAGGGACCCACTGGTTGCGACCAGCTGAAGAAGAGGCTCAACGCTTTGCGGCGGCGGATCTGACGGCAGCGGTGACCGCGACCCAGCAGCTGGCGGATGAAACGGACGTGACCTTAAAGTTCCAGCAGCCACAATTGCCACAATTTCCCACGCCCAACCAGCAGCCCTCGCAAGATTACCTCCGTGAGCTGTGTCAAACGGGCCTGAAACGGCGCTTGGCCCAAAACCAGATCACTGAGGAAACCCCTTATCAGGAACGCTTAGAACGCGAATTAGGGGTCATTCACCGGATGGGGTTTGACGACTACTTCTTGATCGTCTGGGACGTCATGAACTACGCCCACCGCGCGCACATCCAAACGGGACCAGGTCGGGGATCGGCGGCGGGATCGCTGGTCGCTTACGTGTTGGCCATCACCGAGGTCGACCCGTTGGCCTACAACCTGTTATTTGAACGCTTCTTGAACGAGGAACGGGCGCAGATGCCCGATATCGACCTGGATATTCCGGACAATCGCCGTGAACAGGTCTTACAATACGTGCACGACAAATACGGCCATGACCGCGTGGCACAGATCATCACCTTTGGGACGCTGGCGACTAAGGCGGCCTTGCGCGACGTTGGGCGGGTCTTGGGGATGCCCCCGTACGTGCTCAGCGAATGGAGCGCCGCCATTCCACCCCAGTTACACATCACGCTAAAAAGTGCCTATGAGCAGTCGCAACGGTTACGCAACTTGGTGGCGGATAGTGAAAAGAACCGGTTGTTATTTGAAACGGCCCAAAAGATCGAGGGCTTACCACGCCATTACTCGACCCATGCGGCCGGAATCGTCTTGAGTCAGGGGCCCTTGACGGATCTGGTGCCGTTACAGCCCGGTAGCGAAGATCTCTTGATGACGCAATACCCCAAGGACACGGTCGAGGCGGTGGGCCTGTTAAAGATGGACTTCTTAGGTCTACGCAACCTAAGCATCTTGGCCAATGCCTTGAGCCTGGTCAAGAAACAGACCGGACATCAGTTAGACCTCAATCAGATCGATTTGAACGACCCGGCGACCTTGCGGCTATTTGCCCAGGGGGAGACCAACGGCGTCTTTCAATTTGAATCGGCGGGGATCAAACGCGTCTTGCGTCAACTCAAGCCCGATAGCTTTGAACTGGTCGCGGCGGTCAACGCCTTGTACCGGCCGGGACCGATGGAAAACATCGATACCTTCATTCGCCGTAAGGAAGGCCAGGAACCCATCAGTTTTGCGGCTGAAGCGTTAAAGCCGATCTTGGGGCCGACCTATGGCGTCTTGGTCTATCAAGAACAAGTCATGCAGGTGGCCTCGGTCATGGGCGGCTTTACGCTTGGAGAGGCCGATTTACTGCGGCGGGCCATGAGTAAGAAGAAAAAGCAGACCATGGATGCCATGCAAAAGAAGTTCGTGGCCGGGGCCCAACAGTTGGGCTACCCGGTGACGACTGCCGAGCAGGTTTTTGCCTACATGGATCGGTTTGCCAATTACGGGTTCAACCGCTCACATGCGGTGGCTTATAGCAAGTTGGCCTTTCAACTGGCGTATTTGAAGGCCCATTACCCGGCGCCGTTTTATGCCGCCTTGATGAATTCGGTGATCAACGTGCCGGTGAAGACCAAGGCCTATTTGACCGAAGCCAAGCGACACGGCGTTAGCGTATTAGCACCAGACATCAATCGCTCGACGGCGTACTTCAACTTGCAGGGGAAAGCAGTCATCTTTGGCCTCAGTAGCATCAAAGGCGTGCGTCGCGACTTCTTGCGCGAGGTCTTGGCGGATCGCCAGGCCCACGGGCCCTTCAAGGACTTACATCAGTTCTTACAACGCATCGACCCCAAGTATCGCAAGACCGATTTGTTAAATGCCTTGGTGTACGCCGGGGCGTTCGACCACTTTGGTCACAACCGCGCCGAGCTGATCGCAGCCCTACCGGAATTCATCAGTAGCGTGGAGCTGTCCGGGGATAACGTGGAACTGTTTGCGGCGTTGGCGCCCAAGATCACGCCACAACCGGACCTCGACTTGATGACCAAATTGACCCAAGAAGAGGCCGTCTTGGGCGCGTATCTGTCCGGGCACCCGGTGGCCCAGTATCACGCCTTGGCCCAGCAGCTGCACGCCACGACCGTCAGTGACCTAGTCGTCGATGCGCGCGTCACGCTGATCTTGTATGTGACCAAGATTCGGACCATTCGCACTAAACGCGGGGAACCGATGGCCTTTGTGACCGGTAGTGACGAGACCGCCGACGTGAGTGTCACCATCTTTCCCAACCAATTTCGGCAGGCCAGCACCTGGCTGAAGACCGATCAAGTCATCGTGGTCCGCGGCAAGGTCGAACAACAACGGGGCCTGCAGATCGTCGCCAATCAGGTCACGTTAGCCCAGGAGATCCCGGTCCACGCCGCCCAGTCACCGACATTGCCGGCGGGGGCGCGTTGGTTCATTCGGGTGGACGCCACGCACGATGAACGGGCGATCGCCACGCAACTGGCGCGCTTCTTGACTGCGCATGCCGGGCCCGTGCCGGTGATCGTCTATCAACCGCAGACGGATACCAAACGTGTCTTGCCACAGACACAGTGGTTGCGGGGGGATGTCACGCTCAAAGCCCCGTTAGAACAGCTGATGGGGAGTGGCAATGTCATCTTACAAAACGGGTAGACCAATTTTATTAAAAATACCTCTGGACTATTTGCGTAGGCTTTAGTATGATTATACCAATGCTTAACAAATCAGAAACTGGAGGTTTTTTTAATGACTGTAAACGTGAAGATCTATGCCGATGGTGCGGAACTCAATGCGATGAAGGCCGTGGCCGCTCAGGGGTTGGTTAGCGGGTTTACCACGAACCCGAGTTTGATGAAGGCAGCGGGGATCACCGACTACCTGGCCTTTGCCAAAGAGGCCGTGGCCACCTTCCCGGACCAATCCATTAGCTTCGAAGTGTTCGGTAACACGCCGGAACGGATGTTGGCTGAAGCCAAGGTCTTGGCCAGTTTAGGCCAACACGTGGCGGTGAAGGTACCGGTCATCCGGGCTAACGGGGCCGACAACGCGGAGGTTATTCGAGAATTGTCGAACGCCGGGGTCCAGGTCAATGTGACGGCTATCACGACGCTCACGCAAGTCAAGCTGGCCGTGGACGCCTTGAACCCCGCAGTCGGCGGCATCGTGTCCGTCTTTGCCGGGCGGGTCGCGGACACCGGCGTGGATCCCTTACCTCTGATGCGTCAGGCCGCGGGACTGTGCCACACCAAGGACAACGTGGAACTGTTGTGGGCCAGCACCCGCGAGGTCTTCAACGTGGTCCAGGCCGAACAGACCGGCTGTGACATCATCACCGTGCCACCTAAGATCTTGGCCAAGCTAAGCAAATTTGGCACGCCAGCCTTGCAAGTCTCCGTGGACACGGTCAAGACGTTCGATGCCGATATCGCTAGTTTAGGCTTCACGATTCCGGTTGCGGTGCAAGAGTAGGGTCGTGACAGCGTCACTGGTGAGAGGTTTGCGTCAGCCAGGGGGATGCTCACCCGCGACTGGTTGTCCCCGCTAGCGAGGACAGTTCCGACCGAAACCGTTTTTCAGGATGGCTTCGGTTCCACGGCGCAAACAAAGTTGTCGTTGACGCGTGGCGACTGAGTCTTGATGTTTTCTAGGCAACTAAACTGAATTTGTGACGGGATATCGGTGAACTTAAGAAATCCTTATGATTTCCCTCAAACACGGGTTAACCCGTTAATATAAATGTTAACTTATCTAACTCAAAACCTGCTGGTTATTAAATCAGCGGGTTTTAATCTTCATGGATGCCCGGCACGGTGGGAAAGCGCTTACTTTGATAAAATCCAAACAATCTGCGAAAAATCGGTAAACAAAGGCGACATTAATTTTTAAAAGTGATAGAATAATTTTGGAATCAAATTTGTGCCGAAACTTTTTGTGTGGTCTATTTTGACCGCTTCACTCAATTTGTTTCGTGCCAATTCTAAAGGAGAGATTTTTCTAATGAAGAAAACCAAGATCGTAAGTACCCTTGGTCCTGCAAGTACTGACGTTGATACGATTGTTAAGTTGATCGAATCTGGCGCCAACATCTTCCGGTTCAACTTCTCACACGGTGACCACGAGGAACACCTCGGCCGTTTGGAGAACGTTCACAAGGCTGAAAAGATTACCGGTAAGACGGTTGGTATCATGTTGGATACGAAGGGTGCCGAAATCCGGACCACTGTTGAACAAGGCGGCAAGCTGAACTTCAAGACTGGCGACCAATTCCGGATTTCCATGGACGACTCACTCGAAGGAACCAAGGAAAAGATCGCTGTGACTTACCCTGGCTTATACGATGACGTTCACGAAGGCGGCCACGTCTTATTCGATGATGGTTTATTAGATACTGTCGTTGATAAGAAAGACGAAGCAACCAAGGAATTAGTTGTAACGGCACAAAACGATGGTGTTCTGGGCTCACGTAAGGGTGTTAACGCTCCTGGCGTTTCCATCAACTTACCTGGGATCACTGAAAAGGATTCCGATGATATTCGTTTTGGTTTGGACCACGAAATCAACTTTATCGCTGCTTCATTCGTTCGGAAGCCACAAGATGTCATGGACATCCGTGAACTCCTCGAAGAAAAGCACATGGAACACGTTCAAATCTTCCCTAAGATCGAATCCCAAGAAGGGATCAACAACTTTGATGACATCATCAAGGTTTCCGATGGTTTGATGGTCGCTCGTGGTGACATGGGTGTTGAAATTCCAACGGAAAACGTGCCTTTGGTTCAAAAGGCTTTGATCAAGAAGTGCAACCTCTTAGGCAAGCCAGTTATCACCGCTACCCAAATGTTGGACTCCATGCAAGAAAACCCACGTCCTACGCGTGCCGAAGCATCTGACGTTGCCAACGCCGTATTCGACGGGACTGACGCTACCATGCTTTCTGGTGAAAGTGCTAACGGTGAATACCCAGTACAAGCCGTTGCTACGATGAACCGGATCGACATCAAGGCTGAAAATGCTTTGAAGGACTTCGGTCGCGACAACTTAGACTTCGATAACGGTGACGTTACGGAATCTATCGGTGCTTCCGTTGCTCGGGTGGCTAACCAATTGGGTGTTAAGACGATTGTTGCCGCTACTGAAAGTGGCTACACCGCTAAGATGATTTCTAAGTACCGGCCAAACGCTGATATCTTAGCCGTTACCTTTGACGACCGGACCCGTCGTGGTTTGATGGTCAACTGGGGTGTTTACCCAATCGTTACCGAAAAGCCTTCAAACACGGATGAAATGTTTGACCTGGCTGCAGCCAAGGCCGTTGAAACGGGCTTAGCTAAGGAAGGCGACTTGATCTTGATCACCGCTGGTGTACCAGTCGGCGAACGCGGGACGACCAACTTGATGAAGATTCAATTGATCGGTTCCAAGTTAGTTCAAGGCCAAGGTGTCGGCGACGACACGGTTATCGGTAAGGCAATCATTGCCAACACCGCTGCCGAAGCTAACGCTAAAGTCGTTGAAGGTGGTATCTTAATTGCTAAGAACACCGACAAGGACTACTTGCCAGCTATCGAAAAGTCTAGCGCCGTTATCGTTGAAAACGGTGGGTTGACTTCTCACGCTGCTGTTGTTGGGATTTCCATGGGGATTCCTGTGATCGTTGGCGCTACTGGTGCCAGCGACAAGATCTCCGATGGCGAATTGATCACTGTTGACTCACGTCGCGGGATCGTTTACCACGGTGCTTCCAACGCGCTTTAATAAGAGATAAACCTGTTATGAAAACGGACCCTCTGTCGGGGGCCCGTTTTTTGTTTGACAAAATTGGCTAGATTGTTAAGGCTGACCGCCAGGGCTTTCGCTTGCTAGAGGGAGCCTTCCCAGCCCCCAAGCGGGTTTTCAGTTTGCTTGGAAGTCTAGCTAAAATTGCAATTCTCTCAAGTGTCCACACTGCGGGCTGAGACAAAACCTTGACCTACACCGTTGACCCAGATGGAGCCATCCATGGCGGCCTGCGGCGAATCGGTTAGGTAACATCCCGTTGGTGAAATTATGATGACTCCCGGTTCCAGCTGATTAGTCTGCGATTGTCAAGTTGTAAGACTACTGTAGCCGAGAGTGGAGCGAAAATGGGCTCAGCCGTGGGAGTTCCCTTAGCGGGTGGTCCATCCGCTTAGGGAACTGGCGTCTTTGAGACGGGGGTTGCGGCTCAAAGCGAGGGCGAGACCGTCCTTTGGCTCGACCGGTCCGCCCACCGCGTTCCAGCCCATTTTCGCGCAACGGCAGGCGACCAGCAGAGACGATGTTGCTAATCACCTCTAGTCGCTGGCAACCGGTGTGGCGGGAGTTTCACAATATTTTCCGGAAAGGGTCGCTAGTTTTACCGTTTCCGTGTAAAATAGGGGGTAGACACTTTTGTACGGACAGACTGGGGCAGCCCAGTAGAATCGAGGAGATTATGGAAGAACTATTAGGCCGCATCATCACGGGAAAAGTTACTGATGAAAACGAACAGGATTACTTCGTCCAGGTGAACGGGACGACTTTTCGGCTCGACAAGGCGGAAATCAAGAAGCCGTTGAAGATGGGGGCCAATTTTAAGGGCTTTGCTTACGAAAATGAAGGCCACGACCTGCAGATCACGCGGAACGCACCGGCCGTTCAAGTCGATCACTATGGCATGGGGACGGTCGTACGGAGTCAACGAACGCTGGGCGTCTTTGTTAATATTGGCTTGCCCAACAAGGATATCGTGGTTTCGTTGGATGACCTGCCAGATATCATGGAGCTGTGGCCGCAACAAGGCGACCGCTTGATGATCGCCTTGCGTGAAGACGCCAAGCACCGGTTGTGGGGCGTGCTGGCCGATGGGGAAATTTATCAAGCCATCGCGCAACCTGCCAAGAAGCACATGCAAAACGCCAACGTGGTCGCTACGGCCTACCAGTTGAAGCTGGTGGGGACGCGGGTCATGACGGATCATTTCGAACTGGGGTTCATTCACCCATCCGAACGGGAACGCGAACCACGCTTGGGTGAAGAACTGAAGGCCCGGGTTATTGGCGTCCACGAAGACGGCACGTTAAACCTGTCATTGCGGCCGCGGACCTACGAGGCCATTGACGACGATGCGGCCATGTTACTGGCGGCACTACAACATTCAGCGGATGGTAAGCTAGACTTCAGTGATAAGTCGGACCCCGCCGCCATCAAGGCCTACTTTGGCATCAGCAAGGGCCAGTTCAAACGGGCAATCGGCCACCTGTTAAAAGACCGGCAAATCACCCAACACGATGGCGCCCTTTGGTTAAACAACAGCGAGGCCACGACGGACGACCCAGCGAAATAGCAGTAGATGTGTCTGGGCTGACCAGCAGTGTTATGGATGATTGAAAAAATCATTATTAGTGAGAAAAACTGGGCTAATTTGGGGACAGTGACCTGGTTGGGGGGCTATGGTGACCGAAAGTTTATGGTGAGTCATATCAGTCGCTTGTGACAATCACTACAGTAGCCGAGAGTGGAGCGAAAATGGGCCCAGCCGTGGGAGTTTGCTTAGCGGATAAATTTTATCCGCTTAGGAAACTGGCGTCTTTGAGACGGGGGTTGCGGCTCAAAGCGAGGTGTCGAGACCGTCCTGTGGCTCGACCCGTCCGCCCACCGCGTTCCGGTCCCATTTTCGCGCAACGGCAGGCGGCACCAAAAGCGCATATCGCCACAAACGTCAGTGAGGAGGAGAGCCATGACTGAACTGGATAACCAAACGGCAGACTTTGCCCATTACCTGACCGTGGAACAGGGACTGGCCGAAAATTCGGTTGCCAGCTATCGCCAGGAACTACACAACTTTGCCCTGTACCTGACGCCGCAACACGTGACGGACTTCAAACGAGTTGACCGCCTGCAGATCATGGCGTATCTGAGTCAGCAAACGGCGGCAGGTAAGTCCCGCAACTCCGTGATTCACGCGGTGTCGGCCTTACGCAAATTTTATCGCTACTTGATTCAGACCCATCAGCTGGCGGAAAACCCGATGGCTAACGTCGCCGCACCCAAGCACGCCCAGCATTTGCCGGCGGTCTTGACGGTGGCGGAGGTCGACCGCTTATTGGCGACGCCGGATACCAGCACCAAGTATGGCATCCGCGACCGGGCCATTTTGGAGGTCATGTACGCGACCGGACTGCGGGTCAGTGAACTGGTTCACCTGAAATTGGCGGACTTGCACCTGGAGATGGGGCTGATCCAAACGCTGGGAAAGGGCGACAAGGAGCGCATCATTCCAATTGGCGACGTGGCGGCGGACTGGATCAACCAGTATCTGCAGCAGAGTCGCCCGGTCTTGTTGAAGCAGCGGACCAGTCCGTACCTGTTTTTAAATGCCCACGGGGGCGGCTTGTCTCGTCAGGCCATTTGGCAAAAGATCAAGCATTACGTGGCGCTAGCGGATATTCAAAAGGACGTGACGCCCCACACGCTGCGGCATTCATTTGCCACGCACATCTTGGAAAACGGCGCGGATTTGCGCGTGGTCCAGGAATTGCTGGGGCACGCGGACATCACGACCACACAGATCTACACGCACATTTCCAAAAAGCGGTTGCGCAACGTCTATGACCAGTACCATCCGCGCGCATAATGTGGTAATATAGCAAAATTGAACGGAGGCGGACCAATGTTACTTAAATATCGTAGTGATTATCAAAAAATTGCGATGGGCCTGCTCAGTTTGTTACCGACTTTCAAGGACTGGGACCGGTTGCAACGTGAGCTGGCCTGGTATCAGGACGGCACGGACCGGACCTTGTATCTTTGGAAGGATGAACACGATGACTTTGCCGGGATCTTGGGGACCGAAACGCAGGGAGATTTTTTGATCGTGCGGTTGATCACCTTGATGCCGGATAAACAACTGACCCGCAACACGTGGCAGATGTTGGACCAATTGGCGACGGCGGTGCCGACCAAGCGGTTGATGGGCACCATAACGACCGCCAAGATTATTGCAAAATGGGAGTATCACCATGGACAAAGCCACGCACAACGGGCAGCCACTGATTCAGGTCAGTGACTTTGAAGGCCCGCTAGATTTACTGTTACATCTAATTAAAACTAACGAAATGGATATTTACGATATCCGGATTACCACCATTACCAGCCAGTATCTGACCTACCTGCACCAAATGCAGACGTTGCGGTTAGATATTGCCGGGGAGTATTTTGTGATGGCGGCCAACCTGATGGCCATCAAGGCTAAACTATTGTTGCCCAAACCGCAAACCGTGGCGTCCGTCGATGAAGACGTGGCCGACGATCCCCGCGAAGAACTGGTGAACCAATTGTTGGAGTACCAACGCTATAAGCAAGCGGCCCAGGAATTGAAGCAGCGCGCAGCCGCCCGGCAACGACACTTCACCCGTCCAGCGATGGCGGTGCCCGATACGGTGGCGTTGACGGTGGCACCGGGCATTCAACCCGCCGACCTGCAGAGTGCCTTGCAGCGGTTGGTTCATCGCGCCATGGTGGCCAAGCCGGTCACGCAAAGCATTCACCAGGAACACTTTACCATCAAGCACCAAATGCAAACGGTGCTCACGCGGTTGAAACGCGCGGCGGGGCCGGTCGACTTCGACGGCTTACTGGCCAAGCGCCCAGTCATGGAAGAAATCGTCACCACCTTCTTGGCGGTGCTCGAATTGGCCCGGCAACGTCAGGTTCGTCTGCAACAGGCCGGCCGCTTAGCACCGTTACAAGTGAATTTTCTAAAAATGGAAGGAAGTTATACCCCCGATGTCACCTCTAGCACAGATTGAAAGTCTCCTGTTCGTCAGCGGTGATGAAGGGATTACCGTCGCCGATCTGGCCGCGGCCACCGGTTTGATGCGGCCCGCCATTTTGGCGAGTCTGGAAAAGCTGGCACAGAAATACGCCGCCGATACGGATTGTGCGCTGGAACTGATGGTCAATGATACCACCTACCGCTTGGTCACCAAGGCCGACGTAGCGCCCGTGATCAAGCACTACTTTGAGAACCCGTTGAGCACGAGCTTGTCGCCGGCGTCACTCGAGGTGTTGGCCATCATCGCGTATCGTCAGCCGATCACGCGAATTGAAGTCGATGAGATCCGCGGCGTTCAGAGTGCCTCGACCGTGCAAAAGCTGGTCTTGCGGCGGTTGATCGAAGACGCGGGGCGTTTGGACGAACCGGGTCGGCCAAAACTGTATCGGACCAGTGACTACTTCTTAGACTACTTTGGGTTGCAGCAGCTGGCCGACTTACCACCACTGCCCGCCGCAGCGACCCCTAGCGAGTCGGCGACCGACACGGACGGCGGCGATTTATTCTTACAGGCCTTTAACCAACAGCTCAACCAATCAGGAGATGAAAGCTAATTATGGAACGTTTACAAAAAGTTTTGGCCCACGCCGGGGTCGCTTCACGGCGGCAATCCGAAAAATTAATCATGAGTGGCCGGGTGCGCGTCAACGACACCGTGGTCACGGAACTAGGGACCAAGGTCGGCGTGCACGATAAGATCGTGGTCGATGGTGTCCCGGTCACCAGCGAGGCTCCCGTGTACATCATGTTGTACAAGCCGCGAGGGGTCATTTCGACCGCCAACGACGACAAGGGCCGCAAGACGGTGGTCGACCTGGTGGAAAATGTCAGTCAGCGCATTTATCCCGTGGGCCGGTTGGACTACGATACCTCGGGGTTGTTGTTACTGACCAACGATGGGGAACTGGCCAACCGCTTGACGCACCCGAAGTATGAAGTCGAGAAGACCTACATCGCTAAGGTCACGGGAACGCCGACCAATGACGCGATGAAGACGTTGCGGCAAGGCATTACGGTGGACGGTGAGACCTATGCGCCGGCCAAGAGCAAGATCATCAGTTCTGACCCCAAGAAGAAAACGGCGATCGTTTCGCTGACGATTCATGAAGGGAAGAACCACCAGGTCAAAAAGATGTTGGCGGCCATGAACTTGCCCGTGGAAAAGTTAAAGCGGGAACAGTATGGCTTCTTGACACTCAAGGGGTTAAATGCCGGGGATTACCGGCCGTTGAAGCCAGAAGAAGTCAAGGAATTGCGCAGATTGACCGGATTGGCGTAAGAGCAACGGTTGACAGCGCTCGCAATTCTTAGTATATTATGGTTGTAATAAAAATTTGGTTCATCTTCAGGGCAGGGTGGAATTCCCGACCGGCGGTAAAGTCCGCGACCCGCGCGAGCGGTGGATTCGGTGCAACTCCGAAACCGACAGTATAGTCTGGTATGCAGAAGATGGAGACGTTGCTTTTTGCGCAAACAATTTTACGTAAATCCCAAGGTCTTGCCCTTCTGTGGTAAGGCCTTTTTCTGTGCTTTACCACGAGATGACCGCAAGGAGGAACAAGTATCATGGAAAATAGTCATAGCGGGTTAAAGGTTCGGTCGATGGTTGAGATGGCCCTGTTCGCGGGGTGTGCGTACGTCTTGATGTTCGTGTCAGTGCCGATCATTCCCATCGTGCCGTACATGAAGCTGGATCTCAGCGATCTGGTCGTCTTATTAGGCATGAGTCTGTTCGGTCCTGCCGGCGCCGTGATGATTGCGGCCGTGAAAGAATTACTGTACTTTGTATCGACCGGTATGGACATCGTAAACTTCATCGGCGTCTTGACGGCCTTCATTGCTGACATCGCCTACATCTTGCCCATCAGTTACGTGCTGAAACGCAAGCAAGCAGACGCGCAACCGACCCTGTCGCGGCAAATCGGTGCCGTGGTGGCCGGAACCTTGACCTTGACGGTGGTCTTGTCTTTGGCCAACTGGTGGGTCATCACGCCGTTGTACCTGAAGGTCTGGGGCATGTCACTGGGATTGCCAGTCAACAAGTTGATCTTGTTAGGCGTCATTCCGTTCAACCTCTTGAAGGGGGTCATCTTGGGGATTCTCTTCATCTTATTGAGCCGGCGGATGGCACCATGGCTGGCTAAGCATACGCTGTCATAAGGCGATTAACTGAAGGTTGAACCTAAAATTAAGGCGTTGATTGCTGTAACGACGGTGTTCTGTCCACTCAAATTGGTGAAACCAGACGCCTGCGTCAGCCAGGGTTCCGCCTGCTCTGGGGAACACCTCCAGCCTGGGGAGCGGTCTTCCGGTTCGCTTGAAAGCCTGGCAAAGACCGCCAGTCTCTCAAGTCGTCCCGCGCTGTAGGCTGAGACAAAACCTCAGCCAACACTGCCGACACAGCTGGCTCCACCCTGGCTGCCTCCGGCAAGGTGGAGGTTATCAGTAACACTGTGTTAATGAAAGACTAGTTGTCAACGTAACTACTATCTGGGGTTAAGACGATTGTTACCAACACGCACTACCGTAGCCGAGAGTTCGCCAAATATGGGTTCAGCCGTGGGAGTTGCCTTAGCGGCGCGGTTCATGCCGCTTAGGCAACTGGCGTCTTTGAGACGTGGGTTGCGGCTCAAAGCGAGGCGTCGAGACCGACCTTTGGCTCGGCCCGTCCGCCCCCGCGTTCCAACCCATATTTGGCGAACGGTAGGCGGCCAGTTCGTATTATGTGGCTGTAAACGACTATTTTTGACGCCATGAGTCGCATGCTAACAGTAGTTCCAGCTAATTTCCGTCTTTCAACCTTCAGGCGATTAATCACAAATTTAAGCAAATCAAGGACTGGCGGCTTGCCGGTCCTTTTTCTATGGTAAACTGGGAACAGACATTTTACACCAGGTAAGCGCCACATCATTAAGCATGAAAGGGGGGGCCACCGTGGAGGCCGTGGATTTAGGGCAATTGTTAAGCGCGCAGCAGGATCGCCGAATTCGGGTGATTGAAAATCTTTTGCGGGGCAAAAAAACGGTGTCGACCCTGTATTGGGGGCAGCGCTATCGGCTGTTGCCCTTGTTGAATTTGGACAAGCACCTCCAGCGGGGTGGCTTAGATGACGCCATTCAAGAGCTGCAACACCGCGGCTGGGCGACCGTCGATGGCGACCAGGCGACGGTGCGGTTGACGGCAGCAGGCGAGCAGCAATTGGCCCAACGTGCCTATTATCGCCCCGTGACCACCGATCAGTGGGTCAATTTGGATCTAGTCGCCGCCCGGCAGCGGCTCTTATTGGCGGTACAGGTGACCTCGCAATTTGCCCACAGCACCGCGCGCTACTATCCCTTGGCGACGGATCAAGAGACGCGGCGAGCCGTGCGCCAGTGGTTTCATCGACGAAAGAGCCCAACGCTGGCACCACAATTAGGGGCGGCGCTAACGCACAGTCTCCAGCAACTGCCCGGACAAACGGCCGGGGTGGTGACCGACCAGTTCACCGGCTTTGGTCAACCGGGCTTGACCAGCGAACAGGTGGCGGCCGCCCATCAGTGGACCGTTTGGGAGGTCCATTTGATGCAGATCGACGGGGTGGTCCAGATTGCCCAAGACGCCCGCCAGACCGACCATCCGCTCCACGACCTGTTGGGGCCACTGTGGCAAGTGCCGATTTCGCGCAGTGCCCAGGCCACGCTGACTGCCGTAGAAGCGGGTGGGGACCTGACGCGCGTGGCGGCGATCCGCAAAATCAAGCTGAGTACCGTGCGCGAACACCTGTTGGAGGCAGCTATCATGTTGCCACTACGGGATTTTCCCTATGAACGTGTCTTGCCGCCCCAAGTCCGCCAAGATTTTGCGGCAGTCTTGGCGGGGTCAGTGGACGACTGGCAGTACACTAATTTACCGGAAGACCTGCAGACCCGATATGATTTCTTTTATTTTCGACTATTTGCCATCTGGCAGATCAAGGAGGCGACCGCGTGATGGAACCGTTGACGACCAGTTTGAAACGCGTCTTTGGCTTTGAGCACTTCCGCTCCGGTCAAGAGCAAGCGCTGACCAGCCTAGAAAATGGTCACAACACCCTGGCCATTTTGCCGACCGGGGCCGGAAAAACGCTGATCTATCAGTTGTACGGCTACCGTCACCCGGGGTGCGTGTTGATTGTGTCGCCACTGTTGTCACTGATGAACGACCAGGTCAATCGGATGCGCATGAGCGGGTTCAAACGGGCCGCGGCGATTACGTCGCAGACGCCGTTTGGGGAACGCCTGAGCATTTTAAACCATTTGAACCAATACCAATTCTTATTTCTCTCACCGGAAATGTTGGCGCAACCTCAGATGCTGGCCCGCTTGCAGCAGATCAGACTCAGCCTGTTGGTGGTGGACGAGGCCCACTGTATCGTGCAGTGGGGCCCGGACTTTCGCCCCGAGTACTTGTTGTTGGGGGCGATTCGCGAAAAGCTCCACCACCCGTTGACCCTGATGCTAACGGCGACGGCGGGCCAACAGACCCGTGCGGAAATCGCCAAACAGCTGCGTAGCCAGCCGCAGGTTGTCACGGAGTCGGTCAACCGGCCGAATATCTATTTGGATGTCGAAAACGTGGCGGACGAGGCCACCAAGCAGTCGCGCTTGCAGGACCTGGTGGCCCATTTACGGCGGCCGGGCGTCGTGTATTTTTCCAGTAAGCAACAGGCCACGGATACGGCCCTGTGGTTGCGCGATACGACGGGTGTCACGGCCGCGGCTTATCATGCCGGGCTGGATGCTGAGGACCGCTTCAAGATCCAGCAACAGTTCATGGCGGGCCAACTCGACGTCATCTGTGCGACCAGCGCCTTTGGCATGGGCATCGATAAGGATGACGTGCGCTTTGTGATCCACTACCATTTGCCAGCCGACTTGGAGAGTTACGCCCAAGAAATTGGCCGGGCTGGTCGTGACGGCCACCCCAGCGTGGCAATCTTGCTATACGCTCCGGGCGATGAACAGTTGCCGCTAGCCTTGGGGCAGGCCAACCGGCCCGAGGTCGACACGATTCAGCGGTACTACGTCCACCCCCAGAACTTTGCGGCCGACGATCCCCAGATTCAGCTACTGGCTTTTTATCGATCGCATGGCATCAGTGAAGACGCCGTGGTGCGGCTGTTTGCCAGTCGGGAACAGGAGCGGAATCACGCGTTGGCCCAAATGTTGGCGTACGTGCGAACCGAAACTTGCCTGCGGGCCACGTGGCTGCAGGCGTTTGACGAGACCAGTCCAGCCCACACGGCGCGGTGTTGTGCACCGGGCAACGTGGCCCTTGACCTGGCGGCATTAGGCCTGACTCGTCAGGCAGCGGCGCCCACGCCTGAAGCGGTGCCGTGGCAGGAGCGGCTGGCGCGGTTGTTTTAGAGTGGGTAAGTGGTCCCCCCAAAAAAATTGTCAACGGATCATAGCTTAATGTTGACATTTCAAGTGCCATTAGCGATAATTGGCGTAGTGATAAGGATGAACGAAAAGGCCGTGCCTTTCTCATCATCCGTTTTTATCACCCTAATTCTGATTGCTTGCTAAAAGCAATGAAGTGGTTATGAGCGCGCCACGTTCCCCCGCGGGTGGGTTATCCTAGCGTTAGCCGCATGGGGCCGAATCCATGATTGCGCTCTTTTTTTGTACATAAGAATGGATGTGAAAAGTTGTCGACAGAACGGGAATTGAAGACTATTTTTGACAGCTTTAATCGCTTATTTAATGGTCGAACCTTACTGCTTTCAACTTCGTACGTTCATCTAGAAGACTTTTACATCCGCTTTGATACGTTACAATTATGTCATCTACTGGGTTTACACAAAATCTATCGCGACTCTGCTAAAGTGATGTATCAAAAGGTTTTGGCAGGTGAAATAACGTTGGCGAAGCTTAAGAGAAACCAACATTATGGTGAAATTAAGGATAGATTGGAAACATTGATTTTCTCCGTGAAGGTTTCATTGATGCGCCCTTTAAGACCTGCATCTTAGTTGCGAAGACTGATAACCAAAATTCGATGAGGCTGGACCTGGTCTTTAAAGGAAATCGAAATTCGCGTAAATTAGTTGTTGGTTTACGACGAGTAGATAAGGAATTACAGCCCGTGGTATTTGCCCCAGTGACATTTTTTGTGACTAAGAGTAAGTATTTTGATTATCGGCATTCCAAGCGAATAGAAATTGTGGGCTTTGAATGGCTTAATTAAATAGGGTGGGCTACTTTGCCATGCGCGACGGCGAGTGGCTTTTTTAATTTTGATTTCTGCGTTGACATACAATAGCAGGACTTGCTAGAAAAAAGTTACGGTGAACTGAGACAAATACAGAAAGTCACTAGCTGGGCATTCCGAAAAATAGTTAAGATATTCTAAGAAATCCCGACATGGCAACATTTTAGGTAATTATAGCTATCGAAAACATCGTGCCCGTGGTACAATTACGGGTGAAAGTTTTTCAGGGAGGTTAGATGATGAGTCAGAAGCGTGACGATCAAACGTCGAAGGAGCAAGAGTCCCACCCGTGGGATCAATCGTTTGCCGATGATCGCGACGATCAGGGTAACCTGTCACGAACGAAAATGCGGCGACAAAACCACAGCAACACCATGGTGACCGTTATCTTAGTTGCCATTATCATTGTGATTGCGGCGGCATCATTGGTTTACGGTTTGGCGCGCCAAAGCGCAGTTAATCGGCCCCAGAATACGGAAAAGGTGGCGGCTAGTTCCTCCAGCTCATCCAGTAAGGCCAAGAGTTCGAGCCACAAGAAGAAGTCTTCTTCAAAGCGGTCTTCTTCAACTGTGGCCAGTTCCAGCACACCTAAGAAATCCACGACTTCAACCACAACTGCTAGTTCAGCACGAACGACTAGCAGTTCTTCGGCTACCACGAGTTCGGCGGCCCAGAGCAGTACGACTACTAGCACGAGCAGTAGCCAGCAAACGACCAGCAGTAGCACGAGTAGCGCCACGACGGGTGAAAAGTACGCCACGGTCGAATCTGGTCAGGGGGTTTACCGGGTGGCCACCAACGCGGGTATTTCCGTGGATAAGTTGTTGGCTTTAAACGGCTTGTCTTCCGGTGCTTCACTGCATCCAGGACAGAAGTTACGGGTTCGTTAAGCGTTAAAATTATTTTGATAGGAGTTTGGTTTTCATGGAGAAACAAGGATTGCAAGTTGCCATTGATGGCCCCGCATCGGCCGGCAAGAGTACGGTTGCCAAGATCGTAGCCCAACGTTTTCACTACATTTACTGTGACACAGGGGCGATGTACCGGGCAATTACCTGGAAGGTGTTACAAGCAGGCGTCGGTTTGACCGACGAAGCAGCCGTTAAGGCCTTGCTGGATCAGATCACGATTCGTTTTGAACCGGGGACCCCGGAACAAAAGGTCTTCGTTGACGATACGGAAGTCACGTTGGCCATTCGCCAACCAGATGTCACGAATTCTGTGTCGGCGGTTTCTGCCTTACCCGCAGTGCGGGCCGAATTAACGGAACGGCAACGGCAGATCGCTGATGCTGGCGGAATTGTGATGGACGGTCGTGATATTGGGTCCACGGTCTTGCCCCACGCGCAAGTCAAGATCTTCTTGGTTGCCAGTGTGGACGAACGGGCGCAACGGCGTTTGAAGGATAACGCGGCCAAGGGCATCGATACGCCGCTGGCAACCCTGAAACACGAGATCGAAGAACGTGACCGCAAAGACTCCACCCGGAAGGTCTCACCACTGACGCAGGCGGCGGACGCAATCCGCTTGGATACCACGTCTATGAGCATCGAACAGGTGGCTGACAAGATCGCAGAAATCATCCAGAAAAAAGAATCCTAGAGAAATAGGCATTTTACTAGCTTTTACTAGCATAATCAGCTAAAATAGTATATAGAGTTGTCGCAAGGAGGAAAAATTCGCATGAGTGAAAATGGCACGAGTCAAAACAATGAAAATAACGATCTGTTAGATGCTTTAAACAGCATCGACACCGTTAAAGTTGGTGACGTTGTTAAGGGTGAAGTCTTAGCAATCGATGATGACCAACAAGCAATCGTTGGGATTGCTGATACTGGCGTTGAAGGGGTTGTTCCCAAGAAGGAACTCTCAACTAAGCCAGTTGACGATATTAAAGAAGTAATTAAAGTCGGGGACGTATTAGACCTCGTCGTAATTTCTAAGATTGGTTCCGATAAGGAAGGCGGCAGTTACTTACTGTCACAACGTCGTTTGGAAGCCCGTAAGGTTTGGGACGACATCCAAAAGGAATTTGAAGCAGGTCACACGTTGACTGCCCCTGTTACCCAAGTGGTTAAGGGTGGTTTAGTGGTTGACGCCGGTGTGCGTGGATTCGTTCCTGCATCCATGGCTTCAGATCACTTCGTTGAAGACTTATCTCAATTCAAGGGCCAAACCCTGGAATTCAAGATCGTCGAAATCGAACCTAGTGAAAACCGTCTGATCTTATCCCACCGCGCAATTGTTGAAAAGCAACGCGCTGCTCAAAAGGAAGAGATCATGTCCAAGTTAACGGCTGGGGACATCGTTGAAGGTAAAGTTGCCCGTTTGACCAACTTTGGTGCCTTCGTTGACCTTGGTGGCGTTGACGGCTTAGTTCACGTTTCAGAAATCGCCTTTGAACGGGTTGAAAAGCCTAGCGATGTCTTGAAGGTGGGCCAAGAAGTTAAGGTTAAGGTCTTATCTGTAGATCCAGACCGCGACCGGATTTCCCTTTCCATCAAGCAAACCTTACCAGAACCTTGGGACGGTATCGAAGAAAAGGCCCCTCAAGGCAGTGTCTTGGACGGGACTGTTAAGCGCCTGACTAGCTTTGGTGCCTTCGTTGAAGTTTTCCCAGGTGTTGAAGGCTTGGTTCACATTTCTCAAATTTCTCACCAACACATCGCAACGCCTGCTGACGTTTTGAAGGTTGGTCAAGAAATCAAGGTTAAGGTCTTAGATGTTCGTCCAGACGATCACCGTTTGGCATTGTCCATCAAGGCTTTGGAAGAAAAGCCACAATCAGCTGACGATTCTTCTGAAAACCACAGCAACAACAACCGCGGTCGGAACAATGGCGGCAACAACCGTCGTCGTAACAACCGGAACAGTGCAGAAACTTCAACGGCTAACGCCCCAGAAGAAAGCACCGGTTTCTCTTTAGGTGACCTCATTGGGGACAGCTTGAAGAAAGATATGGAAGATAACGAAAACAACTAATACGTTTGGTTGAAGAGGGTTTGGAACGGAACTTTGTTGGTTTCGTTCTGAACCCTTTTCATGTCACTTAACGTTATTTTGAAAAGGAGGGATTTATTGTGGCATTTCCAATTGTTGCCATTGTTGGCCGGCCTAACGTAGGTAAATCCACGTTGTTCAACCGCATCGCCGGCGAACGGATCTCCATTGTTGAGGATACGCCCGGGGTCACGCGGGACCGGATCTACACCCACGCCGAATGGTTGGGGACCGAGTTTCGGATGATCGATACCGGGGGAATTGACCTCGGCGATGAACCATTTTTGACGCAAATTACCCAACAGGCCGAAATTGCAATCGATGAGGCCGACGTCATCGTCTTTATCGTCAGTGCACCTGAAGGGGTGACCGACGCCGATGAAAAGGTCGCCAAGATCTTGTATCGGGCGGATAAGCCGGTTATCTTGGCCGTCAACAAGGCCGATAACCCCGAGACCAGAGAAACGGTCTATGACTTCTACTCCCTGGGCTTCGGTGATCCGTACCCCGTTTCTGGGGTCCACGGGTTGGGGCTAGGGGATCTCCTGGACGCTGTCGTCAAGGAATTCCCTGACGATGATGGTGCACCCAAGGATGATTCCATCCGCTTCAGTCTGATTGGTCGGCCAAACGTTGGGAAATCCTCACTGGTCAACGCCATGTTGGGTGAAGACCGGGTGATTGTCTCCAACATCGCCGGAACGACGCGTGACGCGGTCGATACCAAGTTTACGGCCGAGGATACTAAGTTCACGATGGTCGATACGGCCGGAATCCGGAAACGCGGGAAGGTCTACGAAAATACCGAACGCTACAGTGTCATGCGGGCCATGCGCGCCATCGATGACTCCGACGTCGTACTGGTGGTCTTGAACGCCGAAGAAGGTATTCGTGAACAGGATAAGCGGGTCGCGGGTTATGCCCATGAGGCTGGCCGGGGGATCATCATCCTGGTCAACAAGTGGGACACCTTAAAGAAGGACAACCACACACTGACGGACTTCCAAAACCTGATTCGCCAAGAGTTCCAATACCTCAGCTACGCGCCGATCGTCTTTGTCTCGGCAAAGACGGGGCAACGGCTGGAACAATTGCCAGCCATGATCAAGCGGGTCTCTGAGAACCACAACAAGCGGGTCCAATCGGCCACGTTAAACGATGTGATCATGGACGCCATTGCCCTGAACCCGACGCCTTCCGACAACGGCAAGCGGCTGCGGGTCTACTACGGTACTCAGGTCGCCGTGGCGCCACCAACCTTCGTGGTCTTCGTCAACGACCCGAAGATGATGCACTTCTCCTATGAGCGTTTCTTGGAAAATCAGATCCGCGA
This sequence comes from Levilactobacillus sp., assembly GCF_022646225.1. NCBI lineage: Bacteria > Bacillati > Bacillota > Bacilli > Lactobacillales > Lactobacillaceae > Levilactobacillus > Levilactobacillus sp. The sequence continues at coordinate 264,181 of NZ_JALCJA010000001.1, read as the reverse complement.
ACACTTCGATTTCGAGGGGACCCCAATCCACTTGATCGAACGCGCACGGAAGTAGGAAAAGGGGCTTAAGACCAGCATTTTTGCCATTTTTTAATGATTTCTTAGTAAAATCAGTGATTCTGCAAGTTTTCTTGCTAAAAAATGGCGTTATCCCTTGTCATATAAGGCTTCCTGTGCTATCTTTGATAAAGAAATGATGCGGTTGACCGTATTTGTTTCATCATTTTTGGACCACTCAAAAATGATCACTAGATGGCATTCATCTAATCTTCTATTCAGGAGGTGAATTCAAAATGGCAAACAAAGCACAATTGGTTAGCGACGTTGCAACTGCAACTGGCTTAACTAAAAAGGACGCAACGGCTGCAGTTGATGCAGTTTTCGATTCTGTCCAAGCAACTTTAGCTAAAGGCGAAAAGGTTCAATTGATCGGCTTTGGTAACTTTGAAGTTCGTGAACGTGCAGCTCGTAAGGGCCGTAACCCACAAACTGGACAAGAAATCCAAATTCCTGCAAGCAAAGTACCTGCATTCAAGCCAGGTAAAGCTTTAAAGGATGCTGTTAAGTAATTATTCTTAATTATTTAACGCTTAAAAAGAGTCAGTGCGGTGTCTGCCGGGCTGGCTTTTTTGTGGTGCTTAACCATTTTGACGGGTCAACCGTGATGCCAGCGAATCGTTAAGTCCCACTTTTACGCCAATGGTGGTAAGATGGTGGGTGCTGGTTAAATCGACTAAAAATGAGTCACACAGAAAAAATGGAGGCGGGTTATGAGTTACGCAGAAACGGCACTGGACCAATTGGAAAAGGGGCAACTCGAGGCATTTAAGAAGCAGTACGCCTTGTCCCTGCGCCACGACGATGACGATACCCTGTTTAGCCTGGGTGAGGAACTGTATTCCCTGGGATTTCTCAATCAGTCCCGACGCATTTACGAAAAATTATTGAAAAAGTATCCCGATGAAGATGAGCTGCGGACCAACTTGGCCGACATCGCCATCGATGAGGATAAAAACGACGAAGCCTTAGACTATTTGAACCAGGTCAAGCCGGATTCCCCGGCGTACGTCGAATCCTTGATGGTGGCCGCCGACTTATATCAGACCCAGGAGTTGTTCGAGGTTAGTGAACAAAAGCTCCTGACGGCGAAGAAATTAGCCCCTGACGAGCCCGTCATCACGTTTGCCTTGGCGGAGCTGTACTTCACCATGCGCGAGTTCAGAAAGGCCATTCCGCTGTATTTAGACCTGATCACGGCCGGCACCACCGAGTTGTCCAAGGTCAACCTGGTGGAACGGCTCGGGGTTGCCTATGCCAATGCCGGGCGGTTTGAACAGGCCATCGGCTATCTCAAGCAGATTCACCCGGGGGACATGACCCCGGATGTGAAATTTGAAACGGCATTCACCTACCTGCAGCTCAAGGAACGGACCACGGCCATTCGGCTCTTCGAAGAACTCAAGGACAGCGATGCACATTACACGTCTTTGTACCCGTACTTGGGTCAGGCACTAGAAGCGGAAAATCGGCTGCCAGAGGCGCTTAAGGCACTCCAGGAGGGCTTGGGCGTGGACCAATACAACGAGAAACTCTGGTTGCAGGCGGCCCACGTGGCGACGCGCCTGGACGATGAGGCGTTGGCTGAAAAATACCTGACGCACGGGCATCAACTGGATAGCGACGACTTAAGTGCGGTCATTCAGCTCAGCAACCTTTACGTGAAGCAGGAGCGGTGGCAAGAAAACGTGGATCTGGTCCAACCGTATGTGAAGAGCGACGATGCCGATCCGCAGTTGTACTGGAACCTGGCGATCTCGGCCGAACACCAAGAAGACTTTGAAGCGGCACGGAAGTATTACGACGCAGCTCAGCCATTCTTCATGGACCAGGCAGACTTCTTGAAGCCAGCCATCTACTTCTACCGCGAAGAAGGGGCCAGCGACCAGGTCATCAAGTTACTGCACGCTTATTTACAAGTCGTGCCGGACGACGATGAAATGGCGTTGATGCTAGAGGGTTACGAAGACTAATCAGGAGAAGAAGCCTGTTGCGGCGGGCTTCTTTTTTAATCGCGTGAACACACAATAATTACTTTAACTTAGAGTGCAAAAGTAAAAGCAACCGCAAAGCCCGCGGTTGCCAACCCAGTTCCTAGTGCTTTAATTTGCCCAGCCAACCTTTCTTGGGCACCTGAAACGAGAAGCCTTCACCCAGCGCTTCATTGACGTTGATAATAGAGACGAAGGCCTTGTCGTCGTGGTGCGCGATGATTTGCCGTAACCGGTGGAGTTCACTAGGCGCGACCACCACGTAGAGCAACTTGCGGGCCTGATGTGAATAGCCACCTTCGCCATCAATCAGGCTCACGCCGCGTTCCAGACGGGCCATGATGTCGTCGGCAATTTCCTGGTGCTTGGGGGAAATGATGATGACGCCGCGGGCCGCATACGCGCCTTCCTGCGTGAAGTTGACGATGCGCGCGAAGATGTAGGAATAGATCAAGGTGTAGGCCATGTGCTGTACATCGATGTAGACCAGCGAGATCAACAAGACCACCACGTCCAGGTAGAGCAGGGTGCGGCCCATGGGCACGCCCCGGAACCGTTCAAAGATCCGGGCGATGATATCGGTTCCCCCAGTGGTCCCACCGTAACGGTACAGGAGGCCAGACCCGAAGCCCCCGATGATCCCAGCACCCAAGGCCGACAGCAATAGGTCGCCGTGTAGCTGAATGACGAAGGGCACCCGTTGCCAGATCCACAAAAACAGGGACAACATAATCGTGCCATAAATCGTGTAGATCAGCGATTGGCGACCCAAGAACCGCCAGCCAATCAAAATGAGGGGCACGTTGATCAGAATCGTCGAATAGGCCGGGTCGATGCCAAATAAGGCCCGCAGAATCAAGGTAATCCCGGAAATTCCGCCATCGGCCAGGTGGTTGGCGATGTTGAAGAAGACCAACCCGAAGGCAAACATTGCACAACCTAAACCGATCATGCATAAATCTAGTAGACGAACTGACTCGTCTTGTGGTGCCATAAGACTCACTCCCAACGGTAAAAGTACTGTCATTATCATAGCACAGCGGCCCGGCGTGGTGGGACAAAACTCGTTTACGATGTGCTAGCCACCTACCGTTCACTGGATATGAGTTGGAACGCTGGGGCGGACGGGTCGAGCCAAAGGACGGTCTCGACACCTCGCTTTGAGCCGAAGCGTGCGCCAACAGGCAACTGGCGGTCAGCACCAACGTTGTCCAGCAAAAAAGCGCCGGTGGTTTGGTTTCAATTTCAAGGCAGAATCTGTTAGACTGGCATAGTGAGTAAAAATCGAAAATAACTGGCAAAAGGGTGAGCAAATTGAAGCTAAACAAGTTACCACATGAATTTGAATTGGCCCGGCCGGTTCTTCAGACCATTGAACAGGCCGGCTATGAGGCCTATTTCGTCGGTGGCAGCGTTCGCGATACCATCTTGGGTAAAGACATCCATGACGTGGACATCGCCACTAGCGCGTATCCTAACGAGATTAAAGGGCTGTTCAAGCGCACCGTGGACACCGGAATCGAACACGGTACCGTCATGATTTTGGATCACGGGACCGGCTACGAGACTACCACGTTTCGCTCGGAATCAACCTATACCGATTTTCGGCGGCCGGACCAGGTGACCTTTGTCCGGTCGTTAAATGAGGACTTAAAACGCCGGGATTTCACTATCAACGCCTTGGCCATGAAGGAAGACGGGACGGTCATCGACTTGTTCGACGGGCTAGCGGATCTTAAGCACCGCCAGATCCGTGCCGTGGGCGATGCGCAGGAACGCTTCCATGAGGACGCCTTGCGCATGATGCGGGCCGTGCGGTTTGCCAGTCAGCTGGACTTTCAGATCGTACCCGAGACGCAAGCGGCCATCACGGCGCACGCCCAACTCTTGGCCAAGATTGCGGTCGAGCGGACCCAAGTGGAATTGTTAAAGCTGTTACAGGGCAAGGCCCCGCAACGCGGACTTCAAGACTTTATGGACACAGGCTTGTGGCAACACTGTCCCGGTTTCGCAGACCACGAGGCGGACTTGGCCGCACTAACGCAACAGCTGACCCACGGCGTCTCCAGTGACACGGCCGCCTGGACGTTGTTGGCCACCAAATTTGGCCTGACCAGCACCGAGATCACGCCGTTCTTAAAGCACTGGAAGACCGCCAATCAAACCATCACGGCTGTCCAAACGGCCAGTCGTGCGGCCACACTGTTACTGACAGGTGAGTTGACCGCCTGGCAACTTTATCAGTGTGGGGCCGATCTGGTACCCGTGGCCAATGAGGTGGCCGTCATTTTAGGCGCCCCGGATCGCCAATCAGACCTGCAGGCTGCTTTAGCCGCATTGCCGATTCATCACAAGAAGGAATTGGCCGCGACGGGCCGTGACCTCATACAGGCCGGCGTGCAACCTGGACCACAGCTAGGTGCTATCTTGGGCGACCTTGAATATCAAGTGGTCACTGGCGCGCTGCCCAACGACACGACCGCACTGGTGGCACACGTTAACGCCAACAAGTAATCTGAAAATAAGAGAGTGAAGCTATGCAAACCTTACGCGCGGAAAATTTACACCGAACTTACGGTGAAAAAACGCTATTTGATAATTTGAATTTTATTATTAACGAACACGATCGTATCGGCCTGATCGGGGTCAACGGGAGTGGGAAGACCTCGTTGTTAAATACCTTGGCCGGCGTCAGCAATGAGCAGTCTGGGGAAATCAACACCCCTAAGGACTACACGATCGGCTATCTGACCCAGGCGCCAGACCTCGATGAAAACCTGACCGTGATGGACGCCGTCTTTTCCGGTGATCAAAAGGTCTTTGTCACGATTCGCCGTTACGAAGCGGCCCTGGCGGCCTATGGGGCACATCCGGACGATGCCAAGGCTCAGCAGCGGTATTTGGACGCGGAAGCTCAGATGAACGAAGAAGAGGCCTGGACTGCCGAAAGCGACGTCAAGACGATTTTGACGCAGCTGAAGATCACGGACCTGTCGCAATCCATCAAGACCATGTCTGGGGGCCAAATCAAGCGGGTCGGCTTGGCTCAAGTCCTCATTCAGTCACCCGATTTATTACTCCTGGACGAACCAACCAACCACTTGGACTTCGATTCCATCGCCTGGCTCCAACAGTATCTGGCCAGCTACAAGGGCGCCTTACTGGTCGTGACTCATGACCGGTACTTCCTGGATCAAATTGCCAACCAAATTTGGGAATTAGACTTCGGGAAGCTCTACCAATATCCGGGGAACTACCAAGCCTACGTCCAAGAAAAGGCCGAACGGGTCAGTCAAGAGGCCGAAGCCGACCAGAAGCAACAACAATTGTACAAGAAGGAATTGGCCTGGATGAAGGCGGGGGCTAAGGCCCGTTCTACCAAGCAACAGGCCCGAATCAACCGCTTCAACGACCTGGCCAGTAACGTGGGAACCCGCCAAGTCCAAAGCAATGTTTCCATCTCGCTGGGCCAACAACGCCTGGGCAAGAAAGTCATCGAGCTCAAAGACGCTAATTTGAAATTGGGCGACCACGTCATTTTAAAGGACTTTAACGACCTGATTCAAGGTGGCGAACGCATCGGGATCAGTGGTGAAAACGGGGCCGGTAAGTCTAGCCTGCTCAACGTGATTGCCCAACGCCTCCCACTAGATTCCGGCATCGTGACGGTGGGCGAGACCGTGAAAATGGCCTACTACACCCAGCAGATCGAACCGATTCCCGAAGACAAGCGGATGATCAATTACCTGTCCGAGGTGGGCCAAAATGTGACCGACAAGGCCGGCAATTCCGTGAGTGTCACGGAACTGCTCGAACAGTTCTTGTTCCCACGGTTCATGCACGGGACGTTGATCCGCAAGCTCTCCGGTGGGGAAAAGCGGCGGCTCTATTTGTTAAAACTATTGATGGAACAGCCCAACGTCTTGTTGCTGGACGAACCGACTAACGATCTAGACATTAGCACGCTGACAGTGTTGGAAGATTACATTTCTCAATTTGCCGGCACCGTTATCACGGTTTCTCATGACCGGTACTTCTTGGATAAGGTGGCCGACCGGCTGTTGATCTTCACCGGTAACGGGCACATCGAGCGGTACTCCGGGCGCTTCAGTAGCTACCTGGCAGACGCCCAGGCGCAAACCAAGCACGCGGCTAAGGCGGAAAAACCAAAGGCCACCGAAAAGCCGCAAGCCAAGCCGGACGCGCCCAAGAAAAAGGTCAAGCTGACCTACGCGGAACAAAAGGAATGGGAAGGCATCGAAGGCGTAATCGACGGCTTGGAGGACCAAAAGTCACAGGTCCAAGCCGAAATGAATGCCAACGGCGCCAACTACGATAAGTTGGCCGATCTTCAGGCCCAATTAGACGACCTGGACCACCAACTAGATGAAAAGATGACCCGCTGGGAATACCTCAGCGAGTACGCAGAATAGGGAGGCAATGGCGTGTTAGAAGAGGCTTATTTGAATTTAGCAAAGACCGTGTTGACGGACGGCCACGAAAAAACGGATCGGACCGGCACGGGCACCATCAGCTTATTTGGCTACCAAATGCGGTTTAACCTACAGGAGGGCTTCCCACTGTTGACCACGAAGAAGGTGCCCTTTGGCCTGATCAAGTCCGAACTGTTGTGGTTCTTACGGGGGGACACGAATATTCGTTTTCTCCTGCAACACCACAACCACATTTGGGACGAATGGGCCTTCCAGCGGTACGTGGATAGCCCTGACTACCACGGCCCGGACATGACCGACTTCGGCCGGCGCTCACTGGTCGATGCCGATTTTAACCAGCAGTACCAGGCGGAAAAGGCCGCATTCTGCGATAAGATCATCAACGACCAGGCATTTGCCGAACATTACGGTGACCTGGGCCTGGTCTACGGCAGTCAGTGGCGCGCTTGGCAGGGGTACAACGGCGAGACGATCGATCAGTTGGCCAACGTCATCGACACGCTGCGGACCCATCCAGATTCCCGGCGGATGATCGTGTCGGCGTGGAATCCCGCCGACGTGCCATCTATGGCCTTGCCACCGTGTCACACGTTGTATCAGTTCTACGTCAACGACGGCAAGCTGAGTTGTCAGCTGTACCAACGCAGTGGGGACATTTTCTTGGGCGTGCCGTTCAACATCGCCAGTTACGCGTTGTTAACGTCGCTGATTGCCAAAGAAGTCGGCCTGGAAGTGGGCGACTTCGTGCATACGCTGGGCGACGCGCACATTTATAAGAACCACATCACCCAGGTCAAGACGCAGCTGGCCCGGACGCCGCATGCCGCACCTCAGCTGTGGTTGAATCCGGAAAAATCCAGTATCTTTGACTACGACATGCACGACATCAAGGTCACGGGCTACGACCCGGAACCGGCCATCAAGGCCCCCGTTGCCGTGTAAATAAGAGAGGAGACCTCGCCATGTTAATCTTTCTCTGGGCAGAGAGCCAAGGCCACGTCATTGGCTTTCACGGCCAATTGCCCTGGCATCTGCCAGCCGACATGCACTACTTCAAGACCGTCACTATGGACAACACCATCGTGACTGGAGCCAAGACGTTTGCGTCCTTCCCCGGACTACTGCCCAACCGGACCAATATCATCGTTAGCCACCGGCCCGCGAGTGATTTTCCCGCCGAGGCCATCGTCTTGAACTCACTGGATGCCGTGCGGGCCTACGCCGCTGAACGGCCGACCGAAAAGATCTTCGTCATCGGTGGCGCACAGATCTTTGCCGGCCTGATCGATGACGTCGATTACCTGTACCGCACCAATATCGAAGCCGGGTTTGACGGCGACACCTGGATGCCAGCCATTGATTACAGCAAGTTCCAACTGATCGACCGGCAACCGGGCGTGCGCAACGAGAAGAATCCGTACGACTTCACATTCGAACAATACCAACGTCTGTAAAGCCATCAAATGGCTAACTTTCAGCTACACAGTCTGAACTGGCCGCCTACCGTTCGCCAAATATGGGTTGGAACGCGGTGGGCGGACCGGACCGAGCCTGAGACGCGGTCTCGGCCTCGCTTTGAGCCGAAGCCCGCGTCTCAAAGACGCCAGTTGTCTAAGCGGCATGAACCGCGCCACTAAGACAACTCCCACGGCTGAACCCATATTTGGCGAACTCTCGGCTACGATAGTGTTGACTAGCTGACAACTAGGTTAGCCCGCATGTAATTGCGACGATTTAATAGCTAGCAGACTAACAAAACGGCGTCACAGCCCTGATTGATTCAGGATTGTGACGCCGTTTTACGGTTAACATTCGGAGATTCCACCCGTTGGCTTGCAAATAAGATCAAAAGAAAACCACGCCGGAGGCAGTTAGGGGTGGAGCCAGCTGTGTCGACGCAGTTAGCTGGCGTTTCTTGCCAGGTTACTGCGTGGGACGACTTGAGAGACTGGCGGTTTTAGCCAGGCTTTCAAGCGAGCCGAAAGACCGCTCCTCAGGCTGCAGGCGTTCCCCAGAGCAGGCGGAACCCCTAACTGACGCAGGCAATTGCTGCAGGTGACAACTAATTCTTTAAGCGTAAAACAAGATGGCGAAATACATCAAGGCGGTGCCGAGCATGACGAAGAGGTGCCAGATGACGTGGCCAAACGGCACGCCCTTGAAACTGTAAATGACAGCGCCAACGGTAAAGGCGACGCCGCCGAAGAATAGGAGGGCAAAGCCGATGGGGCCCAGGCCCGCGTACAGCGGCTTGATGCCCATCAAACACATCCAGCCCATCACCACGTAGATGATGGTGGATAGCTTTTGCATTTTGCCCAGCCAGATGGCCTTGTAGATGATACCACACACGGCCATGGCCCAGATGATGCCAAACATAGTCCAACCTAGCGCCCCGCCGACGACTAAGAGACTGAAGGGCGTATAGGTGCCCGCGATCAATAAATAAATGGCACAATGGTCAAATATTTGAAATACGTGGCGTCCGCGGGTAAAGTACAAACTATGGAAGAGAGTCGACGCCAGGTAAAAGAGCACTAAAATGGCGCCGTAAATGGCAAAGGTGGTCATCCGCAGTGCCCCGCCCTTAGCGTGGGCCTGTAAGAGTAAGATCACCAATCCAGCAATGCTCAAGGCGGCGCCGATTCCGTGGGTGACCGCATTGAGTACTTCGTTAATGATTTGATAGGTGTGGCTTTGTTGGTTTATCACACAGCATTTCTCCTTCGCCTTTTTAGTTAGCGTAACACGTTGGCACAACCTGTCGCAAGTGGCGATCGTCGTGGGTCTGGGCGACCGCAAGTTTAGTTTTCTTTAAAAGCCCCGGCGACTTCAACAACATTTACTGAAAAATGTCGGTAATTCTGCTATACTATTACCGTATGTTTCATTACGTAACTTGCAGCATAAACCAAAATTTCTGGTCAGAAAGAGTGGGATACCCATGGCGAAAATTAAGATTGTCACGGATTCATCTGCCGGCCTTACCGAGCAGCAGATTCAGGATTATGACATCACCATTATCCCGTTAACGGTCATGATTGATGACACGATTTACGTTGAACGGGAATCCATCACGAATGAAGAATTTATTGATAAAATGAAAACGGCGAAGTCCTTGCCGAAGACGAGTCAGCCACCACTGGGCAAGTTTGTGGAGACCTTTGACAAGTTGGGCGAAGATGGCAGTAGCGTGATTTGCTTCAACATGTTGGCCGCCATCAGTGGCACGGTCCACACGGCCGAACAAGCAGCCCAACTGTCGAAGACCGACGTCACGGTCGTGGACAGTCAATACACCGACCAAGCCTTGGCTTTCCAAGTCATCGAAGCCGCAAAATTGGCTGCGGAAGGCGCCGACAAAGACGCCATCTTGAAGCGGGCCGAGGCCGTGCGCGACCACACCAAGCTGTTCATGGGCATCGTGACCTTGGAAAACATCTTAAAGGGTGGCCGGTTGAGCCGCGCGGCGGGCATGTTGACGTCCTTATTAAACATCAAGATCGTCTTACAGGTCACCGGTGGCGAACTGAAGATTCGGGCCAAGGGTCGCGGTATGAAGACCATCGACCGCTACTTTGACAAGGTTTACGACCAGATCAAGCAGACGCCGAACATCAAAGCTATTGGCATCTCCCACGTGGAGGCGTTTGAATCCGTTGATAAGATTCAAAATCATCTCAAGGAACTCTTGCCGGGCCAAGATGTCTTGGTTCGAGAAACGGTGCCAATCATTGCGACACATGGGGGTCCAGGGGCATTTGCTTTGATGTACTACACAGACCCAACCAAATAATTGCTCATTGAGGAAGAGGTGGCCGCACGCCACCGCTTTTTCTTTATCCCGAGGGGGACTTTTAGAATGAAATTTAAGAATATCAGTAAGATTATTGGGGTGACCTTACTTCTCGTGCTGATTGTGCTGGCGGCGCTGACCTACTGGCATCCGGGCGCGCGCACCACGTTGACGACCAAGGAAATGCCGAGCAATCGGCGTTCTACCGTGCGGCTCGTGGCGCTGGGCGATTCGCTGACCGAAGGGGTCGGTGATCCCCAAAAGACCAAGCTGGGAGGCTACACGGGACGGCTCAAAAATACGATTCACCGGCGCGACCACGTGAAGGTCATCATGCACAATTTTGGTAAATCTGGCGACCGGAGTGATCAGATCGAACAACGACTGGTCGACAGTAAGACGCAACAGGCCCAGGTCAAACGCGCCCAGGCCATCACGCTAACGGTCGGGGGAAACGATTTACTCCAGACATTGACCAAGAACGTGACCATCAATCAACAAACCAAGCTGGACCGCCAGTTGGACACGGCCCAGACCGCTTACCAACAAAAGCTCAAGCACCTGATCCAAACGATTCGGCAGTACAATCCAACCGCGCCGATTTTTCTCTACAGCATTTACAATCCCGTGTACGTGTACTTTGCCAACCTGGACCAGATCACTACGGCTGTCGACGATTGGAATCAAGCGACCAAGCAGACCGCGACAGATTTCAAACACATTTACATGATCGACATCAACCAGGCGTTGTCTGACGGGCAGTACAAATCTGTCACCCAGCAGGCGCAGCTCAAGCGTAACGCCCAGAAGTCTAACGATGGCAAGATTTCCAGCGCGAGCTTACAGGAGTTGATTTTGGCCAGCAACGCCAGTGACGAGTTGAACGACTACTTGTCACCGGCCGACCATTTCCACCCGAACGCCAAGGGTTACCGGTTAATGACCCGTTACGCTTTTAAGCAAATGCAAGCTCATCAGCAGCAGTGGTTACTGAAATAAGGAGGAACAAACTATGCAACGTCATTCAGCCCCAAAGACCACCCGTAATTGGTGGAAATGGGGGTTCATCGCGCTCGTGGCCGTCTTACTGGTCACGACCGTTACCGTCGGGGTCAAGGCCTTGATGCCCACGCAGGTCCCGGCCACGGCCAAGGTGACCAAAAATACCACCAAGATTAACGTTAGCCTGAACAAGAAACAGGTCAACGCGCTGGCCGACTACTACGTGAATAAGTCCCTGCAAAATTCCGCGGTCAAGTATCGCTTCCAGGTCACCGATCATGCCTTGATCTCTGGATCGACCAAAGTTTTAGGCGCCAACGTGAACTTCGTTTTACTCTTGAAGCCAACCGTGTTATCCTCAGGAGACGTCCAATTGAAGGCGGAAAAGCTATCCGTGGGGGCCTTACCCGTGCCGATTAGCTTTGTGATGAGCTACATCGCCAAGAACTATCCGCTGCCCAATTGGGTCGCGATGGACACCAAGCAAGAGACCATCACGCTACATTTGACCGCCATCGGCAACGGCAAGAAGCTGTCCTTTGCGGCCAAGAAGATCGATTTATCCGGCGCTGGCAAGTTCGTTTTCCAGGCCCGGATTCCCAAGAACTAGGAGGCAACGAATGCCCAAAACGTTTTATCAATTTTTAATGACCCAACGCAATCCAGAAAGCTACGACCCGGTGGCGACCTTCGCCAACAACGCCTTTCTGGACAGCGCCTTTCCTAAGCAGGAGACAGCCTTTGATCCGCTGTCGAAATACTTGGAAGAAAACGCGCCGTATTTACCGTCCATGACGATTTTTGACGACGCGTGGCAATTGTATCTGGCCTCGTTGGCCTAACGAAAACAGGGACCGCGGCGTTGCGCTGCTGGTGCCTGTTTTGATTTTTAAGAGCCGACTGGTCCCAATTTTATGTGGTTAGGCGCCAAGTTTTCATCATGTACGCTATTACGCATGTTATGTGTTATGCTTCAATAAAAAAGGGGGTATTTCTATGGCGTCAAAAAATGAATTTCACTCTTCGAAGGAAACACGCTACATCCTAGATTCGGTCGAAAATCGTAAGGCACTGGATAAGTCAATCGACCAATTAAAAAGTGGTCATGTTAAAACGCTCTCTTTTAAAGATTGGCAGCGAATGACCAAAAAGAATTGATAAGATTGCTTTTTACGGATTTAGCATTATTGGCAAAGTTCAACCAACGCGCCGAGACGTTAGGCAGCTGAGTCATTGAAAGAAATCACCTAAACCAGCTCCCTAAATCCCAGCAGAACATGGTAGAATGGAATGCGTCAGTCAATAACTGAAGGTTGAAAGACGAAAATCAGCTAGAACGATTGTTATCATGCGACTAGTGGCGTCAAAAATAGGCGTTTTCAGCCTCACAATACGGTAGTGCTTACCAGTAACAGTCGTCTTAGCGCCAGATAGCAGCTACATTGACGACATGTCTATCATTAACACAGTGTTGCGGATAGACGTTAACTTGCCGGAGGCAGCCAGGGTGGAGCCAGCTGTGTCGGCGGTGTTGGCTGAGGCTTTTTCTCAGCCTACAGCGCGGGACGACTTGAGAGACTGGTCGGTTTTGCCAGGCTCTCAAGCGAGGCGGAAGACCGCCCCTCAGGCTGGAGCCGTTCCTCAGAGTAGGCCCCACCCTAGCCTGACGCAGGCGCCTGGTTTCACCAATTTTAGGTTCAACCTTCAAATCAGCCACTCATTATTTAAACTAATCGGTAGACGCTTTCACCCAGCGCCGTTAGCGAATAAAAGGAGAAGAACACTATGTCAGTTATCCAATGGTTTCCAGGCCATATGGCCAAGGCCATTCGCCAGATGGAAGAAAACATCCACCTGGTCGATATTGTTTTTGAATTAGTTGATGCGCGGATTCCCGCAGCATCCCGTAATCCCGAGGTCAAGCGGATTGCTAAGGACAAGCCGCATTTGATCATCATGACCAAAAAAGACCTGGCCGACCCGCAACAGACGGCCGCCTGGTTGACCTATTACCGTTCCCAACAACAACCAGCCATCGCCATCGACTCGCGCGCCAACGTCACCCCCAAGCAGATCACCAAGATCGCCATGGGCATTTTGGCCGATAAGTTAGCTGCCGAAAAGGCTAAGGGACTCAAGGAACGGCCGATGCGTGCCATGACGGTCGGCGTGCCCAACGTGGGCAAATCCACGCTGCTAAATCACCTGGTCCAACGCAAGGCCGCCCAAGTCGGCGATACCCCTGGCGTGACCAAGGGCCAACAGTGGCTACGGTCCAGCAAGCATTTGGAACTGCTCGACACGCCCGGTATTTTATGGCCCAAGTTCAAGGACCAGGAAACGGCGCAAAAATTGGCACTGACGGGGGCCATCAAGGAAAAGCTCTACGCCAGCGATGACGTCGCCTTATTTGCCCTGAACTTCTTCCGGCAATACCACCGCGATGCCTTGTTAGACCGCTACCATTTGGCCGACGCGGACTTAGACCTTAGTGACGTGGATCTCTTACTCAAGATTACCCAAAAGATCGGCATGCGTGACGACTATGAACGGGCCAGCGAACGGATCATCTTAGACGCCCGGCGCAAGAAGATGGGCGGCTTCACACTGGACCGTGCGCCCCACACCGAGGCGAGCGACCATGACTAAGGCGCCCAGTCTGGCACAGTTGAAGGCCGACCTGGCGGATGTGACCAGTGTCGACGACCCCCGTTTAGCGCCTTTAGCCGCCGATTCGCGGAAAGGGGCCCAATTACTCCTAACCCAGATCAAACGCCGGCTAGCGAAGGCTGAGACGGCAGAAAGGGCCTTTCAACAGCGCTTACACTACGAACGGGCACTCTGGCAGCGCGGCCAGCTCGTGGCGGGCATCGATGAGGTGGGGCGCGGACCCCTGGCCGGCCCAGTCGTCACCAGTGCGGTCATCTTGCCCGAAACCTTTGACATCCCCTTAGTCAACGACTCCAAGCAGTTGACCCCCAAGGAACGCGAGCGCCTGTACCCGTTGATCTTAGCCCAGGCCACCGCCGTTAGCGTGGGAATCGGCAGTCCGCAACTGATCGATCAGATCAACATTTATCAGGCCACCCGGGTCGCCATGCAGCGTGCGGTCCTGGGGCTAGGTGTCGCCCCACAACATTTGATCGTCGACGCCATGCAAATTCCCGTCGACCTGCCGCAGACCCGCCTGATCAAGGGTGATGCCAAATCCGCTAGTGTCGCCGCGGCCAGCATCGTGGCCAAGGTCTACCGCGACCATTTGATGGCGACCTATGACGAGCTGTATCCGGGCTACGGCTTTGCCCAAAATGCCGGGTACGGGACGGCCGAACACCTGGCTGGCTTGGCCGACAGGGGGGTCACCCCGATTCACCGCCAAACTTTTTCGCCGGTTCAAAAAATAATCAACGCTTAATCACGGAGTTGACCCTAAAAGGGCAAAGGAGGTTGCAATCTTGCAACTGACACTTCGTGATTTTTTCATGCGTTTACCACTTCTCTCGGGCATTGGCCTGAAGACCACCACGGCCTGCTGGCACTGGTTATCTCAGCACACTGAACTAACCAACGTCACCCCGGCCATTTTGACGCAACTCTGCCAAGACATGGCCATCCCCGACAAACGGGCGGCCTTCCTGCTAGACCAGCTGTTCACCGCCGCTGTGACGGCCAGACTGACGACAAATTTGACCCATAGTGGGTGCTTGACCATCGTCGACGCGGCCTATCCAGTGGCGTTAAAGGAAACCTACGCGCCACCCGTAGCGTTATTTTTCCGTGGGGACCTGCGTTTGTTGCAGCGACCGTTACTGGCGGTGGTGGGGTCGCGTCACCCCAGTGCCTACGCCCTTCACGCCATGCGCTTGTTGTTGCCGCGAGTGGTCCAGCAGCACATTGGCATCGTCTCGGGCTTGGCCCAGGGTGTCGATACGCTGGCGCACCAGGTGGCCTTGGCCTACCGTGGACCGACAATCGCCGTGATCGGCACCGGCCTGGATCACTGCTATCCCGCGGCCAACCGCGACCTCATGGACGAGCTCACCCAAAACCATTTGGTCTTATCCGAATACCCGTGGGGGACCAGCGGCGCACGTCACCATTTCCCCGAGCGCAACCGCATCATCGCTGGGCTGTCCAACAGCACCTTAGTGGTTGAGGCCGCTCACCATTCAGGCAGTCTGATCACCGCCAACATCGCCCTGCAAGAAAATCGTAATGTTTTAGCAATTCCAGGACGAGTCGACAGTCCAAACTCGGTTGGTACCAACGAATTGATCCTTGCCGGCGCCAAACCGATCTTGCAGCCGGAACATATAATAGAAGAAGTTTTAGTTGACAAGCTGCCCTAAGTTGAAATAAGATGTGGGAGATTATAGTGAAAAAATTAGCGAACTACGTGTTCGTCGTAAAAATAAATCGATGGCCGCCAGAGCACCCGCAAGACCGGGCCTGGTGAGCCACCACATGAGGGAGTAATGTGAGTTGCCGACGAAAACAAAAGCGAAAGCGCCAGCCAAAAAGCGGCGGAAAACGCAAAAAAAGTTGGTTATCGTAGAATCACCTGCGAAAGCCAAGACAATTGAAAAATATTTAGGCCGCACCTACAAGGTCATGCCGAGTTTAGGGCACGTGCGGGATCTACCGAAGAGTTCGATGGGGGTCGACACGGAAAACCATTACGATCCACACTACATCTCGATTCGCGGTAAGGGTGACGTTATCAAGGGCTTGCGGTCCGAAGCCAAGAAGGCCAAGGCCGTCTATCTGGCCTCTGACCCCGACCGGGAAGGCGAATCCATCGCCTGGCATTTGGCCCACGTCTTAAACTTGGACGTGAACGACAAGAATCGGGTCACCTTTAACGAAATCACCAAAGACGCGGTCAAGGAAGCCTTTAAGACACCACGGTCCATCGACATGGATCTGGTCAACGCCCAACAAGCCCGGCGGATCTTAGACCGGTTAGTGGGGTATTCCATCTCCCCATTGCTGTGGAAAAAGGTCAAGAAGGGTCTCAGTGCGGGGCGGGTTCAATCCATCGCCTTGTCACTGATCATTCAACGGGAAAAGGAGATCAAGGCCTTCATCCCCGAAGAATACTGGACGATCGACGCCGAATTCAAGAAGGCCCGGCACGCCTTTAAGGCCAGCTTCTATGGTCTCAATGGTAAGAAGGCCGGTTTGAAAGACAACGCCGCCGTGCAAGACGTTCTGAGCAAGTTAGACCGCAAGGGGGCATTTGACATCACCAACGTGGTGCGTAAGGAACGGAAGCGGTCACCGCAACCGCCATTTACCACCAGCTCCATGCAACAAGATGCCAACCGGAAGTTGAATTTCCGGACGCGTAAGACCATGATGGCCGCCCAACAGCTCTACGAAGGGATCAACCTGGGCAAGGAAGGCACGCAGGGGTTAATCACCTATATGCGGACCGATTCCACGCGGATCTCAAGCATTGCTAAACACGAGGCCTCGACGTTCCTGCACGAAAAGTACGGCGCCGAATACGCCGCTACCAAGCCGATCAAAGGTAAGCTGCCAGAAGGGGCGCAAGACGCCCACGAAGCCATCCGGCCAACCTCCGTCTTCCGGACGCCAGCGAGCCTAAAGGACCGGTTGAACCGTGACCAATTCCGGTTATACCAGTTGATTTGGAACCGGTTCGTGGCCAGTCAAATGACCAATGCCGTGATGGATACCATGGCTGTCACCCTGGAACAAAATGGCGTCACGTTCCGGGCCAACGGGTCTAAGATGAAGTTCGACGGGTTCTTGAAGATCTATAGCGACAACAAGGAAAAGGATAATCTGTTGCCAGACCTTGAAATCGGCGACCAAGTCAACTTGGCTAAGACCGATCCGGCCCAACACTTTACCCAGCCGCCTGCACGGTATTCCGAAGCCAACTTGATCAAGGCGTTGGAAGAAAACGGCGTCGGTCGGCCATCGACCTACGCGCCAACGTTGGATACGATTCAACGGCGCTACTACGTCAAATTGGTCGGTCGGCGGTTTGAACCCACCGAACTGGGCGAAATCGTCGATGGCATCATCAACGAGTATTTCCCGGACGTGGTCAACGTCGACTTTACGGCTGACCTGGAACACGAACTGGATGGCATCGAAGAAGGTAAGCAGGACTGGGTCAAGGTCATCGACACCTTCTACAAGCCATTCTCAACGGAAGTGGCCCACGCCGAAGACGCCATCGAAAAGATTCAGATCCGCGATGAACCAGCCGGCTTTGACTGTGACATCTGTGGGGCGCCCATGGTCATCAAGATGGGCCGTTACGGCAAGTTCTACGCCTGCTCACGGTTCCCAGATTGCCGCAACACTAAGCCAATCGTCAAGGAAATTGGCGTGACCTGCCCGGTTTGTCACCAAGGTGAGGTCATCGAACGCAAGTCCAAGAAGAACCGGATCTTCTACGGTTGTTCGCGCTACCCTGACTGTGACTTTGTCTCTTGGGACAAGCCAGTTGGTCGCGATTGCCCGAAGGATGGTCATTACCTGGTGGCCAAGAAGATTCGTGGCGGCGTGCAAATCGTCTGCCCAAACGGCGACTACGAGGAAGCACCACAAAAGTAAGGCTAATTTATGGCACACGATTCAGCGATGTAACAGTAACGCATAAAGGGCTTGGGAAGTTTTCCCAGGCCTTTTGTGCGTTACCCCTAAATAACTGCGAGGCAACCCCGGCATCCGCGCCATCACCACTGGCGGGGCTAGGCCGCAATCCGGATTTTTTGATGAGTTAGTTGAGTTTTTCAAGCGCGTTTGCTAGCATTAACACGTACAGGAGGTGTCAGCCGTGGCTTCAGCAGTCGAACAATTTATCACATACCTGCAAGGGGAACGGCAATACTCACCCGAAACCGTCAAGGCCTATCAGGAAGACTTGACCGAATTCAGCCAGTTTCTGCGCGATAACGGGGGGGCAAAACCCTGGACGCAGATTGATCAACTGGACGTTGAAGTCTATCTCAGCGACCTCTATGATCACCACTACGCGCGGACCACGATTGCCCGGAAGCTCTCCACGTTACGTTCGTTCTACAGCTTTTTGATGAGTAACGGTCAGGCTCAAGACGATCCGTTTGCCTACGTACAGCTCAAGCACCACCAAAATCATCTGCCGCGTTTCTTCTACGAGCGGGAAATGACCGCGTTGTTTGCGGCTGCGGCGGCCAATCCCAATGACCAATTGGCCACGCGGGATTCGGCCATCTTAGAGATTCTGTACGGGACCGGGATTCGGGTCAG
Source organism: Levilactobacillus sp. (assembly GCF_022646225.1). Taxonomy (NCBI): domain Bacteria; kingdom Bacillati; phylum Bacillota; class Bacilli; order Lactobacillales; family Lactobacillaceae; genus Levilactobacillus; species Levilactobacillus sp. The sequence continues at coordinate 245,612 of NZ_JALCJA010000001.1, read as the reverse complement.
TGAGTGCGTCAATTTGACGTTGCCCGATATCGACTTTGACAACCGCATCATGCTGATTCACGGGAAGGGTAACAAGGAGCGTTACGTCCCGTTTGGTCATTACGCCACTGACGCCTTGCAGCAGTATTTCACCGCCGCACGAACGCCGTTGATGGCCCAGTACCACCAGCAACACGCCTTTGTCTTCATCAATGCGCATGGCGGCCAAATAACCGCGGCAGGGGTGACCTACCTGTTGAATCAGATCATCAAGCGCAGCACGTTGACCACGGACATTCATCCCCACATGCTGCGGCACACGTTTGCCACCCATCTGCTCAATAACGGGGCGGACTTGCGATCGGTTCAGGAATTACTGGGCCACAGTAGCCTGTCGACCACGCAGATTTATACCCACGTGACGCGCGAACACCTGCAACGCGATTATCGGCAGTTCTTCCCGCGGGCCACTGAAGATCACGATCATTCGACACAATCATAAGGAGCGATTAACTAATGCCAGTAAAATTTGAAGCAACCACCATCTGTGCGGTTCGGCACAACGGTCATAACGCAATGGCCGGTGACGGACAAGTCACAATGGGCGAAAAAGTTATCATGAAGGGAACCGCCCACAAGATTCGGCGGATCTACAACAATCAGGTCGTTGTCGGCTTTGCCGGTAGTGTGGCCGACGCCTTTAATTTGGAAGAAAAATTCGAAGCCCAACTTAATGAATACAGTGGCAACCTGCAACGGGCAGCCGTCGAATTGGCCAAGCAGTGGCGCTCCGACCAAGCTTTGCAAAAACTCGAAGCCTTACTGATCGTCATGGACAAGGACGAAATGCTGTTGGTCTCCGGGTCCGGTGAAGTCATTGCCCCCGACGATGACATCTTAGCCATCGGTTCTGGTGGGAACTTCGCTTTGGCCGCCGCCACTGCCTTGCACCACCACGCCAAGGACATGAGCGCCAAGGAAATCGCCGAAAGTGCCATCCACATTGCGGGGGGCATCGACATCTTTACCAACGAAAACGTCATTTCAGAAGAACTTTAATCGAACGGAGGAATCCTATGGACGCCATTAACAAAACGCCTAAAGAAATCGTCGGCCTATTGAACCAATACGTCATTGGCCAAGACGAAGCTAAAAAAGCCATCGCGATTGCCCTGCGCAACCGTTACCGCCGCATGCAACTGGACGCGGCGATGCAAGAAGAAATCTCACCGAAAAACATGCTGATGATTGGACCGACCGGGGTCGGGAAAACGGAAATTGCCCGCCGGTTAGCCAAAATCGTTCACGCACCGTTCACCAAGGTCGAAGCCAGCAAGTTCACCGAAGTCGGCTACGTTGGCCGCGACGTGGAATCCATGGTGCGTGACCTGGTCGAAGTTTCCGTCACAATGGAAAAGCAAGACCAATTTAAAAACGTCCGTAACGACGCCATCCAAGCTGCCAACAAGCGCTTAGTCAAGCTGTTGGCCCCAGCGAAGAAGAAAGAAAACAAGAACAACAACGACTTCGCCAACATGATGAACATGTTTACCCAGATGCAAAATGGCCAGACGCCGACCGCCCCGAGCGAGACCGAAGAAGTCACCGACGACGTGCGCAACGAACGCCTTTCCATCGCCGAACAACTGGACAAGGGCCTGCTGGAAAATCATACCGTTGAAATCGAGATGGATGACCCGCAACAAGCCAACGCCACCGACAACAACATGATGGGCCAAATGGGCATCGACTTGAGCGATACGTTAGGCGCCATCATGCCTAAGAAGCGCATCAAGCGGACCGTGACCGTGGCCGAAGCACGCGAGATCCTGGTCAACGAAGAATCCGAAAAGCTGGTCAACAATGCCGACATCAACCATGATGCCATCCAACGGGCCGAAAACACCGGGATCATCTTCTTGGATGAAATCGACAAGATCGCCAAGGGCAGTAGCCAAAACAGCGGCGACGTTTCCCGTGAAGGGGTCCAACGCGACATCTTGCCGATCGTTGAAGGGACCCAGGTCAAGACCAAATACGGGTCGATCAACACTGACCACATCCTCTTCATCGCGGCCGGTGCCTTCGCGGAATCCAAGCCCAGCGACCTGATTGCCGAACTGCAAGGGCGTTTCCCGATTCGGGTCGAATTAAACGACCTGAGCAAGGAAGACTTCGTGCGGATCTTAACCGAACCGAACAACGCCTTGATCAAGCAATATATCGCCTTGATCGGCACCGACAACGTCAAGGTAACCTTCACCATGGAGGCCATTGAACGCATTGCCGAATTGGCCTTTGAACTGAACCACGAGAACCAAAACATTGGTGCCCGCCGGCTGCAGACCGTTCTAGAAAAACTGCTGGAAGACCTGCTGTACGAAGGACCAGACATGGGTTCCGGCGATGTGACTATCACGGAAAACTACGTCAACGATAAGATCGGCGATATCGTCCAAAACAAGGACTTATCCCGCTACATCCTCTAAACGATTCGCAGGGCCGAGACGATTTGTCTTGGTCCTTTTTGGCGATTTAGGGTATGATAGAAGAAATGGCCTAGACAACTTACGGGTTGTCCGACCCAGAATTTCTGAAAAAGTTGGAGGCACGGCAATGTTAACGTTAAAAAATGACTATCTCACCGTCCAAATCAATCCGTTGGGCGCGGAACTCAGCAGTGTAAAGGACAACGACAGCGGCCTGGAATACATGTGGCAGGCGGACAAGACCTATTGGGGCCGGCACGCACCGCTCCTATTTCCCATCGTCGGCCGGCTACAGGACAATCAGTATCGCTTAAACGGCACGACCTATCACATGACCCAACACGGGTTTGCCCGTGACCGGGAATTCACGGTGCTGGCCCAAGACGCCACCAGTGCGACCCTACAACTGACCGCCGATGACCAGACCAAGGCGTTATTCCCGTCTAACTTCACCCTGACCGTTCACTACACCTTGAAGGATCACCAGCTACAGTTCGCGGCAACGGTTGACAATCCGGCCGATACACCACTGACGTTTTCGTTTGGGGCACATCCCGGCTTCAACGTGCCGCTGGGAGACCCAACCGCCGACTTTAGCGACTACCAAGTGACCGTGTCACCCAAGAAGGTCTACCAACGCGTCCCGTTAGTCGGGCCCTACAGCGATACGCAACACAGTGTTCCCATGGACCTCACGCAGCCTATGGTCCTCGACCACGACTTGTTTGACCACGACGCCAAGGTCTTGACCCTCGACAATCAGGAAACCACGCTGATGCTCAGCAGTGGCGTCAACGACCATGGTGTGGCGTTAACGCTCCGGGCACCTTACGTGGGCATCTGGTCGCCGTATCCCAAGCAGGCACCGTTCGTGTGCTTCGAACCGTGGTGGGGCTTGGCCGATGACGTGCAAGCTACCGGTGATTTAGAGACCAAGGTGGCCATTCACCGGCTGGCCGCCCACGACAGCTTCCAGGCCAGTTACCAGATTACTTACTTCTAGGCGATGATGTGGACCGTTGGACAGCGGTGGCGGAACCGTTGTTGACTGCTGATTTGATGGTTGCGCCAATCTTGGTGGTCAATTAAATACGCTGGTCTAGTTTTTGGTCGCAGAAATGTGCTTGGACACCTGACTTTAAATGGCCGAAACGTGCGCCAACAGGCAACTGGTTGCGCTTAACACTGATAGGCAAATAATCCGAGACCAGGATTATCCGCCTATCACCGTTAATGCTCGCCAGTTAACCGCCTGTTGGCGCACTCTTTATAAAAAAAGGCTCCCAACGACGATTTGTCATTGAGAGCCTTCGGTGTCTCTATATTTGAAAAATAAGAGCTATTTCTGAGCTTGCCGCCGTTTGTAGCCGCGGCCGAAGGGGACCATGGATTCCGTACCCTCACGAATCCGCTGAATATTGCTGCGGTGGCGGTAAAAGACGAAGATGGTCAAGACCAGGGCAATCCCGGTCAAGTACCAGTCCTGAAAGGCCAACGAGATCAACGTGATCAGGCTAAAGGCAATCATGCTGGCTAAGCTGACCATGCTGGTCCAGTAGATCAAGCTGACCCACAGGCCGGCCGCAATCACGAACATCAACGGGTTGTAAGCCAGCAGCATCCCCGCTGACGTGGCAACCGCCTTGCCCCCCTTAAAGTGGTCGAAGATCGACACCGTGTGCCCCAGAATCGCAAACAACCCGAATAACAGGGGCGTTGCGGTGCCGAGAATCGTGGTGACGTGAAATAGGGTGGGTAAGAGGGTGGCGACTGAACCTTTGGCAATGTCTAAGACCATGACCGCCGTTCCCGCGTACGGTCCCAACACCCGGTACGTATTGGTCGTGCCGATGTTACCGGACCCCGATTGGCGAATGTCCGTCTGGAAGAAGGCTTTGCCGACCCAGACACCGTTGGGAATCGCCCCTAACAGGTACGCCACGATGAGTAAACCAAATAATTTCACAAGTTATTCCTCCGCTCTTTCTCGCAGCGGGAGCCCCCAAACCGGCGCTCACCGCAGATAAGCTGGTCTATATTTTAGCATGTTTTCACGAGAACGCCAATTATCTAGAGAATTCTAGCCAGGTTTTGGCTTCCTGTGGTATGATTATGAAGTTACTGGATACCTAGCCCAAGCGCATTTGACAGTTTATTTGAACATATGTTCGCTTTGCGGTAAAATAAGGGTATCCTGCAGAAACACATTTTCTGTTAAAAATCGTAAAAGTAAAGGGGATTTACGCATGGCGAAAGCAAAACCAAAATATGACGATTCCTCCATCCAAGTGTTGGAGGGGTTGGAAGCTGTTCGTAAACGTCCTGGTATGTATATCGGGTCAACTGATGGCCGCGGCCTGCACCACCTGGTCTATGAAATCGTGGACAACGCCGTCGATGAAGCCTTAGCCGGCTATGGTAAGGAAATCAACGTGACCATCCACCAGGACAACAGCATTACCGTTGTCGATCACGGTCGGGGTATGCCGGTGGGTATGCACGCGTCCGGAATTCCCACGCCTGAAGTTATTCTAACGGTGCTGCATGCCGGGGGTAAATTCGGCCAGGGCGGTTACAAGACGTCCGGTGGGCTGCACGGGGTGGGGGCGTCCGTCGTCAACGCCTTGTCGAGTGCGTTAACGGTCACCATCGTCCGTGATGGCGTTCGTTACCAAGAAAAATTCGCCAAGGGTGGCCATCCACAGGGCACGCTGAAGAAGTTAGGCAATACTCGGGCCCATAACGGGACGACTATCAGTTTCAAGCCGGATAGCGCCATCTTCACGACCACGGTCTACAATTTTGGAACCCTGGCCGAACGGCTCCGCGAATCCGCATTTCTGTTAAAGGGTGTCAAGATCACGCTGACAGACGAACGCGAGGGCCAAGAGCGCGCCGAAGAATACCATTTTGAAGACGGTATCAAGGAATTCGTCGGGTATTTGAACGAAGACAAGGATACCTTAGGCGACGTCATGTACTTTGACGGTAAAAAGGACGGCATCGAAGTCGAGGTCGCTGCGCAATACAACGACGGTTATACGGAAAACCTCCTGTCCTTCGTCAACAACGTCCGCACCAAAGACGGTGGGACCCACGAAGCCGGCATGCGCAGTGGCTGGACTAAGGCGTTTAACGAATACGCCCGCAAAGTCGGCCTCTTAAAGGAACGCGACAAGAACCTGGAAGGCACCGACGTCCGTGAAGGGCTGTCCGCCGTGATCTCGCTGCGGGTTCCCGAAAATCTGTTGCAGTTTGAAGGCCAGACCAAGGAAAAGCTGGGGACACCAGAAGCCCGGACCATCGTGGATAACATCATTAGCGAACAGCTGGGCTATTACCTGATGGAAAACGGCGACTTTGGGAAGATGCTGATCAAGAAATCGACCCAGGCCCGTTCCGCCAGGGAAGCCGCGCGTAAGGCCCGTGATGAGAGCCGTAATGGTAAGCGTCACAAGAAACACGAACGCCTGTTGTCCGGCAAGTTGACCCCGGCGCAATCCAAGAATTCGGCCAAAAACGAGCTGTTCTTAGTCGAAGGGGATTCCGCCGGTGGGTCCGCCAAACAGGGCCGTAACCGGAAGTTCCAGGCCATCCTGCCACTACGGGGGAAGGTCTTGAACACCGAAAAGGCCAAGCTACCGGACATCATGAAAAACGAAGAAATCAGTACCATGATCTACACGATTGGGGCCGGGGTCGGCGCCGAATTTAACATCGAAGACGCCAATTACGACAAGATCATCATCATGACCGATGCCGATGACGACGGGGCCCACATCCAGATCTTACTGTTGACCTTCTTCTACAAGTACATGCGGCCGATGATCGACGCCGGCAGAGTCTACATCGCCCTGCCACCACTGTATCAGATCAAGACGACCGGCAAGAAGGCCACGACCGATTACGCGTGGACCAACGACGAATTGACCCGCAAGACCAAAAAAATCCCGAACCGCGGCTACCATTTACAACGGTTCAAGGGGCTGGGGGAAATGGACGCGGAACAACTCTGGGCCACGACCATGGATCCTGATAACCGGACGCTGATCCGCGTGCAGATCGACGACGCCGCTTTGGCGGAACGCCGGGTCACCACGCTGATGGGCGACAAGGTCGAACCGCGGCGGAAATGGATTGAAAACAACGTCCAGTTCACGCTGGAAGATGACGATACCAGCCTGTTAGAAAACGAAAAAGCTTCCGAGTCCCACGACTAGGAGACTGGCGAAAGGAGTAAACATTTGTGAGTGAAGGACAAAAGATTCAAGAACTGACTTTGGAAGAAGTCATGGGCGACCGATTTGGCCGCTACTCCAAGTCGATCATCCAAGAACGAGCCCTGCCCGACATCCGTGATGGGTTAAAGCCCGTTCAGCGGCGGATCTTGTTCTCAATGAACAAGGACGGTAATACCTACGATAAAGGGTTCCGGAAATCCGCCAAGTCCGTCGGAAACGTCATGGGGAACTTTCACCCCCACGGCGATAGCTCGATTTACGAGGCCCTGACGCGGATGAGCCAGGACTGGAAGGTCCGCGAACCCCTGGTAGAAATGCACGGGAACAACGGGTCCATGGATGGTGATCCGGCCGCGGCCATGCGGTACACGGAAGCCCGGCTAAGTAAATTAGCGGGGGAAATGTTGCGTGACATCGACAAGGACACGGTCGACATGGTGCTCAACTTTGATGATACCGAGTACGAACCGACCGTCTTGCCGGCGCGGATTCCCAATTTACTGGTCAACGGGGCCACGGGGATTTCTGCTGGTTACGCCACGGAGATTCCGCCGCACAACTTGGGCGAAGTCGTCGATGCCTTGGTCTACTTATTAAGCCATCCCAAGGCGACCCTGGAAGAATTGATGGGCTTCGTCAAGGGACCTGACTTTCCGACCGGCGGCATCATTCAAGGGAAAGACGGCATCGTCAAGGCCTATGAGACCGGCCGCGGCCGGGTCGTAGTCCGTTCCAAGACGGCCATCGAACCGCTGCGGGGCAATAAGAGCCAGATCACGGTCACGGAGATTCCTTACGAAGTGAATAAGGCCCAACTGGTCAAGAAAATCGATGAGATTCGGCTGACCAAGAAGGTCGAAGGTCTCGCCGAAGTCCGTGATGAGACCGACCGCGACGGTTTACGAATTGCCATCGAGCTGAAGCGTGACGCGGACGCTCAAGGGGTCTTGAACTACTTATTTAAGAACACGGAGCTGCAGATCACCTACAACTTCAACATGGTGGCCATCAACCACATGCGACCAGAGCACGTCGGTTTGAAGACCATTTTAAGTGCCTATCTGGAGCACCAACGCGACGTCATCACGCGCCGGACCAAATACAACCTGCAAAAGGCGTTGGACCGGCAACACATCGTGGTCGGTCTGATTAAGGCGCTGTCCATTTTGGATCAAGTTATCCAAACGATTCGGGCCAGTCAAAATCGGCGCGATGCACGGGACAACCTGGTCAAGACCTACGACTTTTCCGAAAAGCAGGCCGACGCCATCGTGGCCCTGCAACTCTACCGGCTGACCAACACCGACGTGACCCAGCTGGAAGCGGAAGCGGCTAAGCTATCCGCCGACATTGCGGAATACCACAAGATCTTGGAAGAACCCAAGACGTTAAATGCGGTCTTGCGCAAGGAGCTCAAGGCGGTCGCCAAGGACTACCGCAACCCTCGGCGGACTGAGATCCAAGATCACATCGAAGACCTGAAAATCAAGACCACCGTGACCGTGGCCGACGAAGACGTGGTCGTCTTGGTCAGTCACGACGGGTACCTCAAACGTTCTGGCGTCCGGTCTTATACGGCGTCAGATCCCGCCGATAACGGGCTCAAGGACGAGGATTACCCAATCTTCATGGAGAAGTTGAGCACGTTGGATCACCTGATGATGTTTACCAACAAGGGAAATCTCATCTACCGACCGGTCCACGAGATCAGCGACGTGAAGTGGAAGGAGACCGGGGAGCACATTTCGCAAACCATTGGGCTGGCGTCCGATGAGGAAATCGTCGCAACCTACGCCTTCAAGACGCTGAAGGAACCCGGGCGCTTCTTGATTGCGACCAGCGATGGTTACATCAAACAAACGGCCTTTGCGGATCTGACCCCTGGGCGGACCTACAAGAGTCGGGCGGCCACTTACGAAAAACTCAAGCATCCAGAGGCCCACGTGGTCGCGGTGCGTTATTTGACCGAACCCATCGAATCAGGCATCCTGTTAGTATCTAAGAACGGTTACGCCCTGCGCTACCCGGTTGACGAAGTTTCCGTCAACGGCGCGCGGACGACCGGGGTCCGGTCCATGGACCTCCGCGACGACGATGAGGTCGTCAACTTAGCCCTAGTCACCGACAGCGACACGATTGCCTTAGTCACCCAACGCGGGGCCTTCAAACGCCTGGCGATGAAGGAATTGTCCGTCACCAGTCGGGCCCGGCGCGGCGTCATCGTGTTACGTGAGTTGAAACGCGATCCACACCGCATCGTGGACTTCTTAACGATTCCGGCCGGCAATCCGGCACTGGAGATCATTACCAGTCGCGAACGCACGCACGACGTCATGCCGACCGAACACCCGTTGAGTGGGCGTTATTCCAACGGCTCGTTTGTCGTGGACACGGATGCCGAGGGACAACCGGTTCAATTACGGGTCAAGCCAACTGAGCTCGTCCTCGACTGATCCGGAATTTGCGAGGAGAAATCATTGCGCTTTTTCCCCAAACGGCCTATTATATAGATTAATAGTAACCATTAGGTAGACCTGGTATTTTGAAGCATCAGGCCAATCATAAGGAGAAAAAACGGATGAAGACGAAACAGGAAAGTATCTTTTCTTCCAAGACCCTGACGTATTTCTTACAATTAGCGGAAACCATGAACTACACCCAAGCGGCCCAGATTCTGGGCATCACGCAACCAGCCTTGACGCAACAGATCAAGAAGCTGGAACGCACGGTAGGGGCACCGCTCTTTTATTCAGTGGGGAAGAAGTTACGGCTGTCCGACGCAGGCTACACGATGCTCGACGCCACCCATAAGATCTATGGCATTTTGAACACGGCGACCGACGAGATCCAGCAGTCGACGAGTGCCACGCAAGGGGAAATCAACATCGGTCTGTTGGCTTCGATGGAAGACGCGGTCTTTGAGGACTTCGCCATTCTGTCTTATCAAAACAACCCCGAGCTCAAGATTTCTTTTCACATGTTAACGCGAAAGGAAATTTGGGAGCGCCTGGAAAACAACAAGATCGACCTAGCCATCATGTATCTGCCGGACGACTCGATCAAGAACTGGAAGCCTTACGAATCCAAGAAGATTATCTCAGACGACCTGTTGTTCATTCATCACGACGAGCAACTGGCTAAGAAGCGCCGCATCAAGTTCAAGGATACGACGGCGAGTGTCTGGGCCATGTATCCCGATGGCTACTACCTGAACCAGACGCTGCATGAAGCCTACAAGAATCAACTGGCTGATTTTCCCAAGAGCGTCGCCAACTTTACGACGCCAACGCAGCTGTTGCATTTTTCCATGCAGACGCAGGCCTCGACAGCGCTGCCAAATTCCTTTATGATAGGACAAGATGACCTGCCAGACACCTGGACGGCCCATTTCGACCCGAATATTCGGTTTGACCTGGCGTTTGTCTTCCGGAAGGGCAAGGCGGAGATTCCGCGGATCAGTCACTTCTTGGCTCAGTTCGACCGTTACCTGCATACCGACGATTATATTTCTCGGCTGAAACAACTACGGAACCAATAAACTTAAAATTATTTGTTAAAGGAGTTTTCTCACATGAGTAAAGCATTAATCTTTGGTCACCAAAATCCTGATACGGACGCAATCGTTGCCGCTAAGGCCTTCGCTTACTTCCAAACGCAAAAGGGCTTCGACGTTGAAGCCGTTGCTTTGGGCGAACCCAACATGGAAACCAACTACGTCTTGAACCACTTCGACGAACCCGCACCACGGGTCGTGAAGACGGTCTCCAATGAAGTCGACACGGTGATGTTGGTCGACCACAACGAAGCGCAACAAAGTGTCGCTGATTTGGACAAGGTGACGGTCAGCTACGTGGTTGATCACCACCGGATCGCCAACTTCCAAACTGATTCACCCCTGTACTACCGGGCAGAACCCGTTGGTTGCACGAGCACGATCTTAACGGAAATGTTTGACGAAGAAAAGATCGAGATCCCAGCTAAGTTAGCGGGCTTGATGTTGTCTGCCATCATTTCCGATACGCTGTTGTTACAAAGCCCAACCACGACGGACGCTGACCGTGAAGCCGTTCGGGCCTTGGCAGAAATCGCTGACATTGACGTGCAAAGCTACGGTATCGCCATGTTAAAGGCCGGTACCAACCTGGCTGCCAAGAGCGACAAGGAACTCATCGACGGCGACGCCAAGTCATTTGACATGGCCGGCAAGAGCGTGCGCATTGGCCAAATCAACACGGTCGACTTGAACGAAGTCTTGGACCGTCAAGCTGGTTTGGAAAAGGAAATGCAAGCTGAAATGGCCGCTGATGGCTACGACTTGTTCATTACCTTGGCCACCAATGTTTTGAACAGCGACTCCGAACTCATCGTGGCCGGTGAACCTAAGAGTGCTGTCGAAAAGGCCTTCAACACCAAACTGGAAAACAACCGCGCTAGCTTACCTGGCGTCGTTTCCCGGAAGAAGCAAGTGGTGCCACCATTGACCGCTGCTTTCGAGGCTTAATTAGCTAAATTTACGATATTAAGCGTCCAACAACTGGCTTTCCCGGTTGATTGGGCGTTTTTTAATCGCTTCTTTGGGCCCGCTCCCGTATAATACGGGGCGATGGTAGCCGTCAGGCATCCTCCTTCAAGAGAGAAGGACTTTGCATGATTAAAGGTTGGTACCGTGGGATTTTAACCATTATCACAACGCTGGTTTTGTTTTTGACGCAGGTTGGTGGAAATTTGGCATTGGCGGCAGGCGTAACGCCATTTGGGCCAGAACGCTTTGCGCATGCCAGTGCCACATATGTGATTACGACCAAGTCCCCGTATTATCGGCGGATCTGGCAGTCAGCGATTTCAGCCTGGAATAAGACGGGGGCCTTTCACTTCAAAGCGGGCACTAAGGGAAATGCCCAAATTGACCTAGAAACCGCCTCTAAATCTCAAGCAGCCTCATTAGGTGACGACGTTGGTTTGACCGAATACACCGCGCAAAACGATTATTTGACCAAAGTCAAGGCGACGCTGAATCCGACGTTGCTGCATGCGTACGACTATTCTCGTTCCGATGACCTACACGTGGCAGAACACGAATTGGGCCACACGATGGGATTAGCCCACAACCCATCCAAGCACAGTGTGATGTACTACCGGAACCGGACCGTTGGTATCCAAAAGGTGGATATTGAAGGGGTGCAGTTGCGGTATCACACGCCTGCTGGGCAATCAGCAAAATAGAAGGTAAGGCTGAAAAATCGGTCCGCTGCGTGGTGGCGGGCCGATTTTTAGGTGGTCTGTCAAATCCCTTGTGTTTCTGGCAAAAAGTCTTACACTAAGAGTAGTAACGATTAAGTTGCGTACAACTGATTGGAGGAATTTGCATGAAGCAACCAGAAAATCAAGCCGATTTGAAACAGCGGCTCACCGCAGAGGAATATGCGGTCACCCAGCATGCGGCCACAGAAGCCGCGTTCACCGGGAAATACGATGCCTTTTACGAAGACGGTATCTACGTGGACGTGGTCAGCGGCCAACCACTCTTCAGTTCGACCGACAAATACGACGCAGGCTGCGGCTGGCCGTCCTTTACCAAGCCCATTGATGCCGCTAACGTCAAGGAAAACACCGATCACTCCTTTGGCATGGTCCGTCAAGAGGTCCGCAGCGCCGACGCCAATTCGCATCTGGGTCACGTCTTTACCGATGGCCCACAAGATCAGGGTGGCTTACGCTACTGCATCAATTCAGCGGCTTTAAAGTTCATTCCCGCTGATAAACTGGAAGAAAACGGGTATCACGATTTTGAACAACTCTTTGACAAGTAAGGAGGGGGATTCAATGGCTGAACAAGAGACCGCAATTTTTGCTGGCGGCTGCTTCTGGTGCATGGTCCAGCCCTTCGACACGCAACCTGGCATTGTATCTGTCGTTTCCGGCTACACCGGCGGCCACACGGTCAATCCAACGTACGCAGAGGTGGCCAGTCACACCACGGGCCACACGGAGGCCGTCAAGATTACCTTTGACCCTAGTATCATTAGCTACGCGCAATTGGTCGAAATCTATTGGCGGCAAACAGATCCTACCGATGCCAGCGGTCAGTTCCAAGACCGCGGCGACAGCTACCGGCCGGTCATTTTCGTGAACAGTCCCGCACAACGGGCCACGGCGGAAAAATCCAAGGCAACCCTCGCAGCCAGCGGCCGCTTTGACGCGCCCATCGTGACCACGATTGAAGACGCCCAGCCATTTTATCCGGCTGAAGAGGAACATCAGGACTTCTACCGCAAGAACCCGTTCCGTTACCAGATTGAAGAAATGGGTGGTCGCCAGGACTTTATCCAAAATAAATGGCATTAAAGCCCATTCTGTATGATACAATCATGGGTAAAGGCGGGTGAAGACACGTGGGTTATGTGTTAAATTTACGGCAGCAAATCGGCCACGCACCGCTGATTGTCGTGGGCGCCGCGGCCGTGGTTTACCGGCAATCAGCGTTACTGTTGGTGCATCGCACGGATAATCAACGTTGGGGTCTGCCAGCCGGTTCCAAGGAACTCAACGAAAGCACGCTAACGACGGCCAAACGTGAGCTGCATGAGGAAACCAACTTGACGGCCACGGCCGCGAAATTGTTAACGGTCGTGAGTGGCGCTGGCATGCAATATCAATATCCCAATGGTGATCAGATTGATTCGGTCACGGTGGTTTACGAGCTGACCGCGACCGGTGAACCGAATGGCGATGATCACGAAACTAGCGCAGCTAAATTTTTCCCGCTGACGCAATTGCCAGCGGCGTTGACGCCATTAACGCGTGAGATTTTAACCACATTAGGTGTCGGTCAGCTTCATTAAAAATTAAAACCAGTGAGCAGGTGAAAAAACTTGCTGACTGGTTTTAATTTGGCTGGCATTCGAGGCTGGCGCGCTTGAAACACTACTTTCGATAATATATATTATGTAAAGTAGAGAATGAAAAAGCTTTTAGTTGGGCAAGTGCCGGTTCCCTGCTTAATTACATTGACTCATCCAGTCATGTCATGATCGTTCAGTTCGTCAGCAAGTTCGTCTGCTAAAATGCCACGTCCGCTTTTGTGCTGAACTGTATTTAAAAAAATCAAAACGTGCTGTGCACCGTTGACAACTGACTGCTGGCTGACTAGCCGACTTCAGGCTGCTTATCAAATAACCGTTGTCGGGCGTCAACCAGCAACCATAACCCATTGCGCGTCAGTCTAAAAAAACGGCTATTTACGGGCGGATTCTACGGCCATTTCGCGATGACCTGATCAGCTAATTCCTGAACGTGTGCTCAGAATCAACGTCCTTTTTCCGGAAATTTGACGCTTGCTACAGCATGACTGTTGACTGATGGTTTAAGCGGAATTTTGCACTTGTTGGTCGTTGAATTGACCTAGATCTGAAATTCACGGTTGGTTGCGATTACTGGTAAACTGGCTATGATGCCGTCTCGACTACAACGCTGGCATGCTGCTGATCAGGATGTTTGCCGTATCAGCGGTTTAGCTACGAGTTTAATGACCGCCAATCGGTCCAATGCGTGTCAGCCGCCACGCTTGAATTTAGGCCGACTTGCTGCTGGATTAGCTTAGGCTAAAATGCGGTCAAACGCTGTCATGGCAACGTTTCGGCTGAACACTAATAGTCACTAAAGCTGGCATGTATCTGTACCAATGCGGCTCGCTTAAGTCGACATGCAACCGTACTTAAGCGCTATAAACTGCGGCGTGACGGCATTTCACCGTTACTTATTTAGGCCACTGACATGCTGAAAGCTAGTAACTGGTTAGCCGTCTCCAGGATCGTTAAACCCGTCTTGGACCGACTACTTTCATTAAAACAAATATTTTAAAGATAATAGTCGCAAAAAAATAGGCGGGGGACTTGCTAATTTTTACGTTCACCGGTATCATTAGAGACATGAGAACATACGTTTGGAGGCCACTTCTATGGAAAAGCAGCACTACTTAAAATTAATCGACGAAGAATTGGCCACAGCGCCTTGGTATGTGCAGGAATACTACCAGGCCAAGGCCACGATTCCCCTGTCGCCCGCGACCCTATACCAATACCTGACGGAGTTCCGGCGTTTCTTTAATTGGCTGATCAGCGAAGGTTTGACCCCTGCCACGCGCCCCGCCGACATTGACATTCAGGTCTTGGCAACGTTAAAGAAAGAAACGGTCGAGCTATACAAGTCCGCCCTGCTGAACCAGACCAAATTAACGGGCGCCCCTGGCAGTCGGACGCACCCTACCATCAATCGGTCGCTCAACGCCCTGTCCTCGCTGTTCAAGTACCTGACCGAAGACACCGAAGACGACAACGGCGAGGCCTACTTTGACCGCAACGTCATGCACAAGATTGCCCTGGTGCGCACCAGCGAGACCTACGCCACCCGGGCCGCCAACCTCAAGACTAAATTGATGCTGGGCAACACCGATCATGAATACCTGGCGTTTATTGATCAGAAATACGAATCCCTCTTGTCACCGGCCAAGAAACGCTACTTTCATCGCGACAAACGCCGGGACCTGGCCATCAACGCCTTACTGCTCGGCAGCGGGTTACGGGTCTCGGAAGCCGCCAATGCCGATTTGCGTCACCTGAATCTCAAGACCGGCACGATTGGCGTGATCCGTAAGGGCGGCCAGCGCGACACCGTGCCGATTGCGCCGTGGACGTTGCCATACATCCAGGACTACATCGACCACCGCGAGGCCACCTACCACGCCACCAACGCCGACCGTGCGCTCTTTCTCAGCAGTTATCGCGGCCAGGCCTCACGGATGCAGGCCAACTCGATGGAAAAGATGGTCGCTAAATACTCGGCGGCGTTCAAGGTCCGTATCACGCCCCACAAGCTCCGGCACACACTGGCCTCAAAACTCTACCTGGCTACTAAGAACGAGCAGCTGGTGGCCACGCAGCTGGGTCAAAACTCGACCAGCGCCACGGGGCTGTACACGCATATCATCGATGAGGAACAGCGCCACGGACTCGAAAAAATGTAGTTTCGACCATAAAAGATGTCGTATACTGGAGATATCAGCAAATCACCCATTAAAGGAGTTAACCACAGATGAATTATCGAAAATTTGGTAAAACCGGTTTTAATATCAGCGAAGTTTCTCTCGGCACCTGGCAACTCGGCGGCAAATGGGGCCTCCCTTTCAGCCAACAAGATGCCGAAGACACTTTAGCGGAAGCCTATGAGCGCGGGGTCAACTTCTTTGACACTGCCGATGGCTATCAAAACGGGGCCAGTGAACGCGCCGTGGGACAATTTATCAAGACCCACCCCGACGTGCATTTTACCACCAAGATTGGCCGCAAAGAAGAACCCCTGACCGCCGACCACTTTAGTCCGGCCAACATTGACCGCTACGTCGATGAATCCTTGAAGAATATGGGACTCGACGCATTAGACATGGTCCTGTTGCACTGCCCACCGACCCAAGTGTACTATCAACCCGAGACGTTCTTTGCGCTCGACCGCCTGCAACAACAAGGTAAGATTCGCAACTATGGCGTCAGTGTGGAAAAGGTTGAAGAAGGTATCAAGGCTCTCGACTACAACGTCGCCGGGGTCGAAATCATCTTTAACATGTTCCGCTTACGGCCGGCTAAGCTCTTCTTTGAGTTGGCCCAACAACACGACGTGGGCATCTTGGCCCGCGTGCCGCTGGCCAGTGGCCTGTTGAGTGGGAAGTACACCGCCGACACCAAGTTTGCGCCCGAAGATCACCGGACCAACAACCGGGACGGCCAACACTTTGATAAGGGGGAAACCTTCTCCGGCGTCGATTACCTCACCGGGGTCAAGGCAGCCACTGAACTCAAACAGCGGTTGGGCACGGAGCAGTTGGCAGCCACGGCATTGCGCTACATTTTAATGTATGACGCCGTTTCGGCCGTGATCCCCGGTGCCAGCAACCCGACGCAAATCGAACGCAACACCGCTACTGCCGATTTAGCGCCACTGACGACTGACCAAATGGCCATCGTTCAGGACGTCTATGACCGGTACCTGAAGAATCCGGTTGACTACTTGTGGTAATTTGCTAAACGCTAATTGCGTAAAAAAGCTCTCAGGACTATTCCTTCAAATAGCCTTGAGAGTTTTTTATTTCGCTACTCGATTCCGTAGCATGCACGACTCAGATAAACACAACTCGCGCCCCCCAAAACATAGATTGGCACCACTTCACTTAAGAAACCCTTAAGTTCCCCCATCAACCGGTGACAAATCCGCTCCCAATTTCGTTGGTATCAATAAAGGGGTGACTGACGCACGCTCGCCAGTCACCCCCCCTGTAATTTGCTTTAGTCTTGGTGCATCGTCACAAAGCGGCGGCTCCAGATACCCTCGTAAAAGGCAATGGTCTGTTCTGCCGTCATAAAGGCGTTGTCCACCGTAGTCGTCAGTCCGGGCGTCATTTCCAAATCATAGCCGATACCGTGGGCCACCTTGGTCGTGGTATCCACGCCATACTCGGTCTGGGCGCCACAAATTTCCAAAGATTCCGCCGCAAAATCGGTCAGTACCCGCCGCAAATTGGTGTGGTAAAAGGCGTTAGCGTGGGTCTTTTGGACGACCGTATCCGTTGGCTGGACGCGAAGAGCGGGGATGATTTGCCACGCCAGGCTGTCGGCCACCAAGTCTTCGTCGTTGTGCTGCACGAAAACAATCGGCCGCCCCAACTGACGGTAATGTGTGATGCGCTGCTGAATTCCCGCAATCACCTGAGCAGCATTAGCCACCCCCGGTTCACCAAAACAAACCCCATTTTGCATATCAATAATCAGTAACGCATCAGCCATTCTGCCATCTCCTCAACCGTATTTGTCCTTAAGTTTACACGACTTACTGTTGGGAGACAACCAAACCTGTGATGCTTAAGCTTAAAAAAAATCGACAACGTCATTCAATCGGCCATCAACTTGTCGCTATGCCAGGCGTACTTGTCAACCAGTCCCGCAACTGCTTCGATTACCGTCAAATCGCCATTTCGGTGGACTTGCGACACGCTCAGTTGCGCGAATAAGTCTTTCTATTTGCGGATTGACCGCACCGCCTTGCTTGTTTGTCACCTGCAGGCTGGCGCATAGTGAAGGTGGCTTCAAGACATCTTTATTAAGTTTAGGAGGTTTGTCCCATGCTTGTCATTCAATCCTTCACCACCTACATTCAGCACCACCCCATCGTCACCCATGCTAGCTTTCAGCTTCAGCCTGGGATGATTGCGGGTCTGATTGGCCCCAATGGTGCTGGCAAGACCACCATCATGAAAACCAGCTTAGACTTAACCCGGTTCACCGGGCGCATTCAAGTCGATCAACAGGCGGTCACCGAGAATCAGCACGCTGCTTTGCCCACGTGGGCGCGCTAATTGAGCATCCTGCCATTTATCCTTTCCTAACTGGGAAACAGAATCTGGCCCTTTACGCCATGACCCAGCGAACCTGCAACAACTCACGACCGCCCTGGGGATGCGCACCTACAACTCATGCTAAGACGAAGGGCCATTCCTTGGGGATGAAACAGAAGCCGGGCATTGCCATTGCGCTACTCAATCATCCGCAACTGGTGATTCTAGACGAACCCATGAATGGTTTAGATGTTGAATCGACCATCACGGCCCGCCGCCTTATTCAGCAATATGCAGCGGCCGGGACAGCCTTATTGATTTCTAGTCACATTCTCAATGAACTGCAGAAGGTCATGACTCAGGTCATTTTGATCGACCATGGTCAGATAATTGTGGACCAACCCATCAACACGTTCAATCAGCGCCATCAACGTGACTACCGCCTGATGACGACCAATCCGCAGCTTACCGCCCAACTACTCGCCCAATCGCATACGGCTTACCAGCAGGCCGATGCAACCTTTCGCGTCAAACGCACAGACATTCTGACCATTCAAGATCTCCTAATGGCCCACCACATCTATCTTCAGGAGCTCACACCGCTCAGGCCTATTCTGGAATGATTGGTCGTCTCGTTCTCAGAGCAGCAAGGGGGCGCATCATGAGGCATATCGCTCCTCTCCAAGCCCCTGAGAGTCCCTCGGTATCAGTATTTGATCCTGTGGCTAACTTGTTCTTACAAATTGTGATTATTTTTAGTGGGCAAATTTTATAATCAAGTTTGCTACTTGAAAAAGTTACACTTTATTTCTTGATACTCAGACCATCAATTTTCTTAGCATAATTACTCAGCAGACTGACTACTTCTTGCATGTTGATTCCATGATTAGCAAAAGGAATCTTAACTAGTTTTGCTTGTCCACCTGCCTGATTAAGCTTGCTGACGAATTTTTCAGATCCGGTAATACTTACCAAACTATCTTTTTGACCATGAATGATATAAACGGGAGGAAATTTATCGTTAATATAGTTTGTCGGTGACACTGACTTTAGTCTATTTTTATGTGCTGTTAAATTTCCACCGAGATACTTTTCAACAATTCCAGGAATAACATTGCTACTTAGATAACGCCCATTTTTAGCTGTCCACGTCATATCGATAGCTGGGTACATTACACCGACTGCATCTGGAATCGGTGCTTCTATCTTACCACTTGAAACTAGGCCAGCATAAAGCAATGCAAGTTGACCACCCGCCGATTCACCCGAAAGGAAAATGTGTTCACCATCACCACCATACTCAGCAGCATGACTTTTTATCCATTTGATTGCATCGACTACATCATCAGTTGCAGTTCGCCAATTTGGATGGTTACCTGTTGCTAATCGATAGTTGATGCTAAAAGAGACATATCCTTTGTCAGCCATTGAACGATGAAGCCAAGCTGATGATTCTGAATCGCCAGAAGCCCAGCCACCACCATGAATATAGATATAGACTGGCTGTTTTTGTTTTTTCGCTATCCCTTTATTTTTATAGACGGACACTTTCAAATCTTTACCTTCCCGATGAGCAAAACTAACTTGTGTATCCGGTTTTGCACTTGTAGAAATACTTTTATCTCCCATTAAACTGATCTGACCGCCATTTTCACGAACAATATTTCTTTCTATCAGCCATTCGGTTCCACCAGTAAAAAGTGCAATTATAGATACTAAAGTTAACGTGATTAAAAATTTTCCTGGCTTCCGTTTTTGTTTGATTATCCATCCAACGAATCCCAGTGACGCTAATGTTAAGAGAATCAACAAAACTAAAAGACGACCAGCAGCCAATGGGAAAAAAATACTACCAATTTGAGTTGTTAATAAGTGATTGGGACCTAAAACAAAGACAAACAATAAGAGGCACAATGAAGCCAATATGATCCCAAAAATTTTCACTACTATAAACATAATTTTTTTCATTTTGATTTCTATCCCATCCTCAAATTTTATCCAACCAGCTTTGACACTGTTTAAAGTAATTTCGAATAAAGAGCATGCTACCTATCGTGAATATTAAATTCCCTTATTCGATGTTACTATCTGTTCACTTACGACTTTACAAGTGTAACATTGTTTGGTAGTATTTTTAGAAAGTATCGCTCCAAATTGCTAAAATGAAACAATCAAAGGGGTTTTGTAAAGACATGAATAATGCAGAAAAACAAACCTTTGCCAAAGATGAATTGACAAAGGCCCTTTTACAATTACTTAAAGAAAAGGAATTAAATCAAATTTCCGTCAGCGAATTATCCAGAGTATCACAGATAAGTCGAGTTTCCTTCTATCGAAACTTCCAAGACATGGAAGCAATCTTAGCCAATTATTGCAACAAAATCATGATGGATTGGTACCTTGAGAACAAGGCCAGTTTCGATCAAGAGCGACAAGACTTTGGCCGAAATGACTCACTCTTGGCTGGCATATTTTGCCATTTAAACGATAATAAGGAATTTTATAATTTGCTAAATCGGCGCGGCTATTTACGGTTGATCGTCCCAGTTCTCAAAAAAATCCTCTTGAACAAACATGCTGACAACAATTATGAAATTTATTTAGAATCATTTTACCTATATGGAATGTATGGATGGATTAAGGAGTGGCTAGATAGAGGTTCGGTGGAGTCTCCTGAAGAAATAGAAACTTGGTTAAAAGCGAGAACAATCAAATTTTAGCGAGTCATCTTTATCTGACATGGATACTGAATCTAAACCTCCATTTTATGTACGAAAACAGCATATCGAAGTTTATTGCAAATTTATCGAGTAGTGGTAAACGCACCAACCAAAAAAGATAAAGTTGAATTCGAATACCATGCAGATGAAGAGAGCATTGATGTAGAAGATTTTAACAACAAACTTGATGATATCCTCGTTGATACTGAGGATTCAACAGTTGCTTACCTTAAAACTATTACTGTTGAAGAGCTGATGAATTCTGTGAAAATGATCTAAATTCACTTTTACGTAAAGTCAAATATTTTTAAACTAATCTTAAATTTGGATATTCTAATAACGAAATTGCTAGAAGAATGTGTTTGTCTAAATCGACAATCAGTTATGAACTCAAAAGCATTCAGACAATAAAAGGCATCAATGTGGACGTCGCCCAATCCTAACTAAAGATGATCCTACCTTGATTAAGCATCATCTGGAACTAACTTGGTCGCCTGAGCAGATCTCACGCAAATTCGGCTTTTGTATAAAGTCAATCTACAACTGGATATATGGCGGCTTGATTGACTTTAACGCATCTTTACTTCCAGATAAGTCCCGACGTAAAAATCAGAAACATGAAACTAGAGGGACCTTTACCGTTGATGAAACCATTGAGACTAGGCCTGACTAGTTGGGTAAATCGTAAACTCCGAAATATCTACATCTTCTGGTTGGTCAATCGCAAAATTTACGACTCGAGCAATCGCTTCGGGAGAAATACCATGTTGTTGATAAAACTTCTTCATATTCATCGCCGTTGTTTGATCACCGATATGATCCAATAGCTCAGTATTAATGGCTGCTGGATATAAAGTTGTTGTGCGAATGTTGGTACCTTCATTCGCACTTTCCATTCTAGTAACCTCCATCGCATTCTTGTTTGACTTGTACGATATCTGGTTTATCCATAAAAAAACCTCAGCAATTTATTTGATGAGGTAATCATACCGTGTTGTGGCCACCAATCATAGACGGTCAGTTATTAGGTGCTTACATTCAAGCCATGACTGAGTGGATTAACTTTTACAACAAGCGTTGAATCAAAGTAAACATCCACCAGCACAGCTGGTGGCTTTATAACCGCCCTAGAAGGGCTTATCACACGCAAAAAGCCCCTTAAAGGGGCCCAACAAAAGACTACCAATCGCTGACTCTCGTTGCCTTGGTAGTTTTTTTACTTCTTAAACGGATCTCGATATTCACGCTTCGTCATGCTGTCATTTACACGATCCTCAGCTTCCTGATTGCGAATATATTTTTCAATTGTCTTTTGGTTCAAGCCCACTGTACTCACGTAATATCCACGGGCCCAGAAACTTCGATTTCCATAATTATACTTTAGATTTGCATGACGCTCGTGAATTATCACAGCGCTTCTCCCTTTCAAATATCCCATAAAGCTTGCAACACTCATCTTGGGTGGAATCCTAACCAGCATATGGATATGATCCGGCATTGCATGTGCCTCAATTATTTCAACATCCTTTAACTCACAAAGTCTTCTTAGGATGTGACCAGCATCTGCTCTCAATTCTCCAAAAATAACTTTTCGCCGATGCTTGGGGCAAAAGATTATGTGGTACTTACAATTCCATCTAGTATGTGCTAAGCTACTATTGTCCTTAGACTTTTTAGACATGTAAAACACCCTTTCGATACTATTTTTTGGTTGGTAGCCGTTAAATAGTATATCGAAAGGGTGTTTTGGGCTAAAGCCTTTTTTCACCCCCACAAGTAAAACTTGTGGTTTTATTTAACCAATTAATAACAAATTAGGATTGAACTATGAGTTACGTTAGTTCAATCCTAATTTACGGCTCTTTGGCTGATGATAATTAAACATCTAATCATCTCATCTGTCAGCATGATTCTGTTTAAAAAACAACTTATCGTGCGTGCCTATGCGAATGCCAATTAGGATGAGGTCATCCATCTTCGTCAATCGCGTAAATGACCACGACACCGTTACGTTCACTAGGCTGTTGTCCCTTTGACGTATCGCGTAATTGAAACTCATGATAGCCAGCCAACCGGCGTTGAAGTTGGTGATCGCCAAACTCAGCTGGCAAGGCGCGTCCGGTTAATAAGATTTCAATGGCGGCACGAACTTCATCAACAATCTGATGATCAATTGTCGCCAAGTGCTTGAGATCAACATCAAACGTCTTTCTGGGTTTAAATCTCAGCTTTCGTTCCATTGCTAAAATTGGTTCCAATATTGATTGTCTGCCGTAGCAATCTCATCATCCGGTAGGACCCCGCGGCGAATCAGCTGATCACGAGCAATTGCATACTCTAAGGAGTCTTCCTTGGCTTTCAACGCAATCCATCTTCTCCTGTGAAACAATTGCCACAGCGCGATTATTAGAGCGAGCAACATAAACCGTTTCGTCTTCATCGTTGATTTGATCCAAGTAGTCTTTCATATGTATTCTAAATGCACTTTGTGTCGCAGCTAAAGCCATTGTTAGCACCTCATTTCGTACTTGTATTGTACGCGATTACGTCCTAAAAAGTGACCAATCTGCTTACCATTTTGAGTTAAGCTTAGCCATCGATGCTAACGGCAATAACACGGCAGTTTAGGTAACGATGACTTAGCAGCGCCACATCTATCTCCGCGGACTCACACCGCTCAGGCCTAATCTGGAATGATTAGTCGTCTCGTTCTTAGAGCAGCAAGGGGGCGCATCATGAGGCATATCGCTCCTCTCCAAGCCCCTGAGAGCCCCTCGGTATCAGTATTTGATTCTGTGGCTAACTTGCTCTTACAAATTGCGTACTCATTTTAATACCAAAACTGCCTTTTTCCTGATTTCATCAAATATATCACTAGGAAGATCTTCAACAAATTCCCAATTTCTAGCTTGGTAATCAAATGATTTCAACTGTTCAACATAAACATTTCCATCAATCTTTGTTCTGGAATCCAGTTTTACGTGCAATGGATAATCAACTCCGTTATACGTTCCATGTGAGATAGGCGCTACCCAGACAAAATCACTGGTTTTCATCAATATATTATTGCTCACAACGACTGCTGGCCTTTGCTTTACAATCTCACTACTGGCTGAAGGAGAAAAATTAATATAAATGATTTGCCCTGCTTTAGGAATTCTTTCTACCATATCTCTTTCCCCTCAGGCCTAGCGACATCCCAATCTTTCATCTCGGAATCAGTTTTATATTTACCATGCCAATCTTTAAATAATTCATCCATGGAGGAAGGAATTTCTTTGAACGGAATCAGTTCAATCGTCCCATCAGTCGATTTACGAACATCAAAAGTAGTCCCCTCTTCAATATTCAAGTATTTAGGTAGTGTTATCATTAAAGAGTTTCCTTGCTTACGTGCTTTAACTGTCATTTCAATTCCTCCCTTTCAAATAATTACATGTGCTCGATGATAATCCAAAGAACTCTGGTCAATTAAATTATTCCTACAAATTCGCCTTATTCCTATAAATATTTTTTCAATCTGCCAGTTATTTTGGAAAGAAATTCAAATCATTATTTGGGATGACACCAAAGCAATATCGCGCAAAGATTTAAAGATCTTATGCCACAGCTGATGTCAGCACATGAACGTTTTCCGTTTTGATTTATGCTCATTCTTCCTGTATAGTTGCCCTAACGAATATCGTCCAAAAGTTTAGCGTTGCAGAAAGCGTTTGACTAGTCGATTCAGTTGACCCACATCACTAACCACGGCAATTATGCAGTAGCATTAATAGTCGCCAGCTGTGCAACCGGTTGAAAGGAGCCACCCCATGACAACGGAAGCCGATTTACAAAAAAGGTATTGCCCAGGCCTCGGCAGCATTAGCCGGTGGCCATTTGCTACCCTAATCCTGGCGATGCGCTAAAAATGCCGGTATCACAACCCGCAACCCAACCACAAGATAGGAGCACACCTCATGCGTAAACTCTATTTAGATCAAAAAGTCTGGTCCGTCCGCGAGGAATTCACCATCTATGACGACCGTGAACAGCCGGTCTACCGCGCCCAGGGCAGTCTGTTTAAGATTCCCAAGCACTTTGACATCCTCGACTTACAGGACCACGTGGTCGCCAGCGTGACCAAACGGCCGCTCCACTTCTTGTCCAGCTTTGACCTAGAAATTGGTGGTCAGCTGGTGGCGACGATTCAAAAACAATTCAGTCTCGTAAAGCCACGTTACGAGCTGGTGGCGGCCGGCCTCAGCGTGACCGGTGATTTTTGGGACATGAACTTTACCGTCTCCCGCTACGGCCAAGTGATTGGCACCGTGGCCAAACGTTGGTTCAGCGTCGGCGACAAGTATGAGATCACCATTCAAGACGATACCGACAGTCTCCTGCTGGTCGGGCTGGTGCTGGCCATCGATTACGTCAAACGCCAGGCGCAAGCGGCCGCCAACTCATCCAGTACGGGTAACTAGGTCCTATTTAAAATGGGGTAAATTACCGTCAACGACTCGGCCATTGATCGCCCAGGTCTTGGCCAGGACGGTCCCGTCAGCGGCCAACGTCAGCGCAAAGATGCCCCCATTGGCCGCCCCAGAGCGACTGCCGGCGTCAATGAGGTAGCGCGGCGTGTCGTGGGCGGCGGCTTGCATCGTAATCATGCCATAGCCGTCGTCGCGCAGTGTTTGAACCGGCGTGTGTCCCGTGACGATGACCTGATTCGTCAGGTTACGGTGCCAGTGACCGGGACGGTCAAAGTAGTAGTCGTCACGGATCCACAAGAAGTCATCGCGCGCCTGAGTGGACAACGGCCGGTCCCAGTCTAATCCAGCGTGAATCGCCAACAACTCAGGCGTTGCCCAAAACAAGGGTAGCTGCTGCAAAAAAGCCGTGTAGCGCCGTAGCGGGTCGTGCGTCAGTGCGGCTTTCACCGCCGCAAGATTGCTCGAGTGGATGCCCAGTTGTCGCCAGGTCTTGGCCCCGCCGTTTAGTCGCCACGTTTGATAGCTGAGGTCATCGCCCGCGGCCGTTTGTACCCAAAAGTCATCGTGGTTGCCCAATAAGGCCACGTCACCGTGATCGGCCACCCGTGCCATCACGATGTCCAGTACGCCCAAGGGGGTCTAAGGGCGCCGGTTGCAGGGTCCCTGCCCGCGTCGCGACGCCGTCGATGTAGTCGCCTAAAAAGACCAGCCGCCCGGTCTGTAACGCGGGGGCCTGCAAGAGCACACGCAAATCATCAGCCGCCGCGTGGCAATCGCCAATCAATGTGACCGTCATCAAACCGCCTCCTCGTTAACCCAACGCCTCATTTTCCTCATTCAGCTGGTCGCAATCCTTGATCAGTTGGCAAACTTCTTGGTCCGGCGTCAGTTTCATGGAATATTTCCGACCGAATTCGATCATCGTATGGTGCGCCTGGTGCAGCTCTTCCGGCGGCAGGACCGCCACGATGCGTTTTTCGACCTGCAAGGGGGATGCGGACTGGTCAACGAAGTGCAGGCGTTTGGAAATAGCGGAAACGTGGGTGTCCACCGCAAATGTCGGCTGGTCAAAGACGTCGCTCAACACGACATTGGCCGTCTTACGCCCCGCGCCCGGCAAGGCCATGATGCCTTTACGGCTGGTCGGCACTACGTCGTTGAGGTCTTCGTGGACAATGCGGGCCGTCTTAATAATGTTGCGCGCCTTGTTGTGAAAGAGGCCGACGCTCTTGATGATGGCTTCCACGTCGGTAACGTCGGCTCCCATCAGGTCCTTGGGCGTCGGGTATTTGGCAAACAACACCGGGGTGACCTTATTGACGGAAACGTCGGTGGCCTGGGCACTCAAGATGACCGAGACCAGATACTGAAACGGCGTGCGTGAGTCCAGTGACGGCCCCACCGGCCCCATTTCCGCTTCCATCTGATGAATCGCCCACACAACTTGTTTGTCTTTTAACATCGTTTCCGCCTCCGTTAGTTTCATTACCTTTATGATACCCGAAGTCAGGCAAAAATAACACTCGCAGCTGAATCGAACAATTATCAAGATAGCGATTACCCACGTGGCCCGTATCGGGGTATGCTCAAGTCATCCTAATGAAAGCAGGTTTTACAGATGACTCAGACACCCTTGTTTCAAAATGCGCTAACCACGTCCCTTTCGCCCGCACAGATTCGCGCACGGTTGCTCGACCTGACCGACCTACCGCGCTGGAACCCGGCGATCACCCAGGTCACGCCGACGTCTACTGGTAGCCACCTCACTCGCCAGCAGCCGGCCCTCAATCACAGCGAAGACGTCACCGTCACCACCACCGCGACCCAGGTCCAGTACCACAGTGTCGGCGAGCACTTGGCCTACACCTTGACGTTCACGCTGATGGCTACGCCGACGGGAACGCACCTCACGGAGGAACTAACCCTAGCCAATTCTGCCGCCCTAACCACCCCCCTGCGACTCCTGGTGCCACTCACCCAAGCCGCCTTTGCCCGCAACCTGCAACTCCTGGTCGCGCCACTGCCGACAGAAGCCAATGCGGGGGCTGCGCATGACTAATTTACTAACGACTGATTGGCAACCACTCTTTCAGCAATTCCTGACGCTTTGGCTGATTGGCTGGGGGTTACGCGCCGGTTTGGTGGTCCTGTTGTTGGGCGGCCTGTACTGGTTCTGGCAACGGAAATAGTAAATCGTCAAGAGTGGACCCAAAGACGGTTAGCCTTAAGCGAAACCGGCTGCCTTTGGGCGCGCGTTTTGGCCATTTAAAGTTGAACACTAAGGGGTCTGAGATGTTTGTCCCAGACCCCTTAGTGTTTTTTAGTCTTGGCTTACCGCCCCCACAAAAACCGAATCAGCACCCGGTCCACCTGCGGATTTTCGTGGAGCTGACTGTGACGGGCCAACTTTCCGGTGAATTCGTGCGTCTGATACGACTTGGCCCGCGGCATCACCAGGTATTTGAGCGCCAGGCTGGAGACGTTGGGCACAGTGCCGTCCGTGTGATGGCCAATGTTACCGTACAAATTAAGCGCACGCACCTGATTCTTCGGCAACCCGCGCCGCAACCAGGTCATCTCTCGGTAGGTAGCGTTCAGGTGATTAGGTTTGCCGGCCGCATTGAGTGTAAGCCCCGCCGGTTGTTTGATGGCCGCGGGTACGTCGCGAAAGGCCAACCCGGCAAAGTGCCCGGCAATGTCGACTTGCTTACGAAGCTTGGGCAGGTGTGTGTTGCCCCGATTTTCCAGTGAATAATAGATCAGCGAGATATTGCCCAATGAATGGCCGACCATGTTGAACGACTTGATGTGGTACTGCGCCTGCAAGGCTTGGACCACGTGAGTCGCCCAAACACCGTGCTGATGGTAATCCAGTTGCCGGTTATTGGCGTAATTGACCTCAACAATGGGGTTGACGGCCCCCGGTTTGATTTGCCCCGCCAACCGGACTTGGCCGCGGCGGTCGACCATTGCGCGAATGATGGTGTTGGTAACGCCGGCCTTTTGCGCCGCCTGCGCCATGTGTTCTTCGGCTCGGTAGCTACTCCCACCGCCGTGAAAAAACAACGTAGGCGTCGGTGACTGCACGAACTTATCGGTGGCTAGCTGCCGTGCACAGCCGCTCAGTAGCCCCGTAACCAGAAGTAACGTTAGTAAACATTTGCTGGATTTAATCCCCATTTTACTTTCCCCGCTTCTTTGATAGCTTGATGATACCAGCTTCGAGTCAGTCGAGGGCAAGCAAAAAGCCTTGTCAAAATTAAAACGCCGGTGTCCCAACTGTCAGGGAAACACCGGCATTTATCTTTGTTACGACTCTGAAGTCTTCTTTTCCGCTAACCGTTGCCGTGCGGCCGCGATGATCGGCTGGGCCAAGCCTAACCGTTCTGCCAACCAGATGGCCTCACTATCCCCGACCTGGTGCAGCAACAAGCGATACGTCGGCTGCAGCGTCTGCGGGTCAAAGGCCATGGTGGCCGTCATGAAGGTCGGACAGTCCACCGCGTAAGCCTTGATGGCGCTAAAGTGGGTCGTGGCAATGATGGTGGCGTGTTGCTGGCGGAGGTACTCGATGATGGCAATGCTCAACGCCGAGCCCTCTTCTGGGTCGGTCCCACTGCCGATTTCATCTAACAGGACCAAGGCGTTGGCCTGGATATGATCGGTCATGTCGACCAGCGTCGTCATCTCGGCGGCAAACGTACTCAGCTGGGCCGTGATGCTTTGGTTATCGCCAATGTCGACCCAGAATTGACTGAAGACGGCCATCTGCGTACCAGCCGCGGCGGGCAGTTCCAAGCCGACCTGGACCATCAACGCAAACAGCGCGATGGTCTTCAAGACCACGGTCTTCCCACCGGAATTGGCCCCGGTGATCATAAGACCCTGTTGCGAGTTGAGTTCAATGTCCAGGGGGACCGCATCCTTAAGCAAGGGATGCCGGCCCGCGACGATCTTAATGTGCTGATCCGTATTTAATTCGGGGATGCGACTGGCCGTTTCCAAGCCGTACCGCCCGCGGGCCATAATCTGGTCAAATTGGCTCAATAGGTCCTGGTTCTTGGTCAAGTCGTCCCAGCTGTTCAAGACGTCGCCCGTCAAGGTGACCAGTAGCTGGTAGACCTCGGCGCTCTCATCGGCAACCAGACCGGCCAACACGGCACTCTTCTTGGCGACCGTGGCCGGTTCGAAGAAGACCGTGGAGCCGGTGGCGGACTGGTCAATGATTTGGCCACTGAAGCGGTGCTTTTCGCTGGCCTTGAGCTGTACGGACACCCGGTCGTTGCGCGTGATCAGTCGCGTACTGCGCACGGAATGGGCGTGTTTTTGGACAAATTGTGTCAGTGCCGCCTGGACCTGTTTACGCTGTTTGGCCATTTGCCGGCGAATCTCCGCCAGTTTGGGTGTGGCGTCGTCGGCAATCTTGCCGTGGACGATGACGTGCGCCAATTGTTCCTGCAGGCCGCCTAGGTGACTGGCCGGCTGGAGCGCTTCATCCAGGTGCGGTGCCAGCTCCTGGTGCGTGTGTAAGGTGGTCTTGAGCCGCTGCAAGTTGGTCAGAAATTCACTGATGAGCCCCAGTTGCGTGGCGTTTAACAGTAATCCCTGATCAAGCTTGGTCTGTAAGGCCGTCAGCTGATCTAGGTCAAAGTACGTAAATAAGACGTTGTGGGCCAAGAGTCGATGGGCCTCAGCCGTAAGCGTCAATTGGTGCTTTACCGCGGCCAGGTCGGTCTGATTCGAAGTCGCCTGCAAGGCGTCGGCCGCCCGCTGACTGTGGGTATAGGTCGCCACCGTTTTTAAGATTTGATTCAGTTGCGTAATTTCTTTTAGATCCAATTTTTTCTCCTTGCGTCAACAGCCAAAACCCGGTCATTCAGGCAACCGGCTGTTAGGCGAATGCTTGTCGCAAATTCTTGTGCGAAACGTTGCCGGACACCCCCCGGCGATGAGGCACAGACATAGCCGTCACTTCCTCGGTTAGACTTCCACTCTACCACAAGGGATTCGCTGCGGGCAAGGGGGCTAACACGACGGCTCACCGACCTCGACCAGGTTGATCGCCCCAGCTAACCTGCGCGGCCGTCCCTAGCTTTGCACATTATTAGCAAGGTGTCACAATTCACGGCTGCTATTAAAATAATTGACAGGTCAGCCAAATTGTGGCCAGCGATTAATGCAGCTGCAACCGGTTGTTTTTAAGCCCCAGCCGTGGCCCATCGCCACCAGCCGTTAACTACTAGACATAATCTCTCTAACTGTCCGGTCAATCTATCCGGCAAATCGCTGAGGCTCCCCCACTAGTGGTGACGATTCCGGAGAATTGTCAAAGTAAATATCTCACTATTAGCGGTTAGTATACAGACATCTCAAAATAAGCTAATCTCTCTAAGTCGCTGAATGGACCTGCTACTATAGAGTTGCAGAGAAGGAAATGGTTACTTAATCAAATACAATTAAGATGTTTTAATCACTGACTTGATGATTCATTGGACCGTCAAGTTGGCCGGTTCAGACTTGGCACAATTAGATTGGAGGAATTTATGATGATGAACATCAAGAAAATTATCAATCGTGCCGGCAGTAGTCTCGCTGTGATTGCTTTAGCTTTAGGTTTATCCCCAATGGTTGCCAACGCGGCTGGTCCTGGGACTGAAAGTAGTAACTTAACGACGGTTTCGACCGGGTACGCAGCAACTGCCACCAGCAACGCGGAGGCGATGTCTAACGCTCAATTCTCAGTGACAGGGGGGATGTTGACGCTGAACGCCGTACCAAACGTTTTACTGAGCAGTACGACTGTTAATGACCTGCAACAAACCACGCAGACCTTGAAGATGGCTTCTGGTAGTACGACTGTTGGGACCGGATACGATGGGAACAACAACGGTAACTTAAATGTTTCCGACTACCGGGGGACGCATGCCGGCTGGTCACTGACCGTTGGGATGGGACCCTTCACCTTACTGAGTGGGTCCGCATCGGCCATTACCAACTCTTCGCTGAACCTCTTCTTCACGCAGGGTGCCTCTGATAACACGGAGACCCCAGCACCAAACGCTGTCGCTTTGCCACAGGGTACTGTGACCAACGACTGGATTGCTAACCCAGAAACCGTTTGGAACGCTCCTGCTCAGACCGGTGAAGGTAGCAACACTGCAACTTTGAATTCTGACGAAACTGATCTGCAAATCGGTAAGCAATCCAATGTTTCTGCTGGGACCTACGACTCAACGCTGTACTGGGCTTTGCAAGATGCTCCAACCGCGACTACGGCTGCTTAACGTTGATGTGATTTGATGACTAAGGTGGTGCTGACAATGAATTTGAACAGGTTTAAATGGTGGCTCGTAGCATTTCTGGCGCTGATCAGTCTGGTGGGCGGTGGCTCGCTGGTTTCAGCGCACGCGGCTTCCGATCCAGAATCAGACTTCGGCGTTACCCCGTTGCTGCCGAAGGACCAGCTTTCTAAAAAAGCTAACTACTTCGATCTCAAGGTACAACCCGGCAGTGCGCGCACGATCAAAGTGTCCGTGACGAACCCCAACAAGGCGCCCCGGACGCTGGTGGTCAGTCCCATCAACGCCACGACTTCTGACAGTGGCCAAGCCGTTTATGTCCCATCGAACCGTACGGATTCTTCTGCGCAGACCACGTTTAAGGACATGACTTCTGGCCCCGTCACCTTGCATTTGGCGCCACGCCAAGGCAAGACCGTGACGTTTACCGTTCGGACCCCTGCCAGTGGCTTTACCGGCGAGGTTTTGGGTGGTCTCTTCGTCACCAACCCCAAGGCGCACCGTTCGACTTCTAGCGGTAACTTTACGCTGCAGAACCGTTATGCGGAAGTCGTCGCCGTTGCCTTGTGGTGTCAACCCAACCAGGTCTTACCGATCAATCTGAAATTGGCTAGCGTCACGGTGAAGAAACAAAATGGTCAACCGCAAGTCTTGGCCAAGTTACGCAACGTCACGCCAGCCCTCTTCGGCAAGTTTGACGTCCACGCTCGGGTCTTAAAGACCAGTAGTCACCAGCAAATGTTGACCAAGTCGTTAAAGAACGGCTCAATGGCGCCCAACAGTTGGTTCAACCTGGGCATTGGCTTGGGCAAGAAGCCGCTAGCTGCCGGTGAATACACGTTAAAGGTGCACGCCACCAGTGGCCAACGGGTTTGGAACTTCAGTCGTAACTTTACCATTTCGGCGAAGTTAGCCCGGGCCCACAATGAGACGTTGCATACGAAGCAACCGAACTACTGGTGGATTTGGTTGCTGCTCGCCATCCTGCTGGTAATTCTGTTATTGCTGCTGGCCTACTGGTTAGGCAAGCGTCGTTCTCAAGACGATGATGATAATGATGACGATGCAGATTTATCAGCCAACGATGCCACCACGACTGACACGGACACCACTGCCGCGAAGTCCGCAGACGAGGATCAATCCCATTTGAAGTCTTGACGGGAGGAATCATTATGCGAAATTGGGAAAGTTTCTTACGAGGCCTACTGATCAGTCTCGTCGCGTTGGTGGGCTGCTGGCTGGTTGCTGGTCCCACCGCCCACGCGGCGACCAGCGCCCCGCAAACACCAACGTCGCCTCCTACGTCGATTCTCGGGATCAACCTGACTGGTGGGTTTACCCAGCAACCCATTGATTCCAACGTCATTTCTGGACACAGCGTGACCCTTTCCGCAAAAGGGACGCGGAACATTTTGGAAACTACGACCAACCCACTGGGCAGTCGGAAGTACGTCTGGTGGGAATCTACGGACGGTGGCAGTACCTATCAACAGGTTGGCACCAACAGTACAACCTACACGTTTACCGCGCCGGAGGTCACGAAAGACACGCCGCTCATGTTCCAATGTGAATACGATTTTACCGGACTGGGCCTCTTTTACAACGAATGGTCACGCATTGCGACGGTCACCGTCACGCCCGACCGGGTCCCCACGACCGATATTCAAGTCTCGGCCGACAGTAACGCCTTATACAACGGCGAATCCACAACCGTGAACGCGACGTTAACGCCAGACAACGCGACCGACCCCGTCACCTGGACCAGCAGTAACCCCTCGCTGGCTTCAGTTGACGCCTATGGTAACGTGACGGCCGCCAACACGTCCAGCACCATGGACGGCACGGCTAACGACCACGGCACCGTCACCATCACTGGGACCAGCAATGGCCACAGCGATTCTACCAAGATTACCGTCGGCGCGCTGCAAAACGTCACCGTCAATGAAGGCAGTGACGCGACGTTTACGCTGAATAATCTGCCCGACGGCATGACCGTGGCAAACTGGTACAAGGTCGATGACGGCACCACCACGGCGCTCAACTCGACCGCATCGAGTTACACCGTTAGCAAAACCACTGTCGGTGGCGACAATGGCACCGCGTACTACGCAACGTTGAACTACACCGTGAATGGGAGTACCAAGACGGTCAATACCAACGCGGCACTCCTAACCGTCAATAAAAGTGGCCTGTTGTCACTGACGGCGGTGCCTAACTTCAACTTTGGGAGTACGGATGTTGCTTCAGTCAGTCAGGACAATACCACCCTGGAGAACTTAGATGAAGCCACTAGCGGGAGTAATTACGACGGCAATGATAACGGTGAGTTAAGCGTCATGGACAGCCGAGAGACCGGGGGTGACTGGACGTTAACAGCGAGCCTGTCACCCTTCGCCCTTAGCGATGGTGACACGGGGCAGCTGAGCGCCGTAATCCTCGATCTCTATGACCCGACTGCACGGCTGGATGAAAACATTCCAGCGACGAATACCGCCACCAAGATTTATACGTCGAGCGACTACGATGGTCAGACCTTCGACGTGACCGACAGCCAGCTGAGTTTTGCGGCTGACCCGAAGATCACTGCCGGAGATTACCAAAGCACCGTCACCTGGACGTTGTCAGTAGCCCCTAGCTAATCACTAGTTTCGGTATCACTAATAAAACGACCGCGTCAGTTGGTTGGTCAACTGGCGTGGTCGTTTTTTGGTGTTAATTGAGGGGGTGAAAGACGAAGACCAGCTGGAACAAGCATTATTATATGCCTCACAGCGTTAAAAATAGTCGTTTTCAGCCTCACAATTCGAGCTGGCCGCCTACCGTTCGCCAGGCGCTCAAGTGAACCGGAAGTCCGCCCCTCAGGCTGGAAGTGTTCCCCAGGACAGGCCCCACCCTAACCTGACGCAGGCGCCTGGTCTCACGAGTTTCAGTAAATAAGCCACCATTCCCGCGGCCTTACTTACGAACCACCAAGGCAAACGTCAACGGAATCTGTGGCGCCCCCGCGGGTAACTCGAACCAGTCGCCGCGTTGGACCAGGTCTGGTAATGCTGGCCACTCCGTTCGCGGATACTCGCCCAGAAAAGCGATGTGCAACCCAGCCTGTAGTAAGGCGCTGGTAATTTCCTGGAAATCATGATTCCAGTTGTGATTCGTGGTGTGTTTGATTTGACCGGCAGAATGGTCCGTGTACGAGCTATCACTCTCGTAGGTCGAGGCACCGGCGTTAAAGTAATCCGCGTGCACGTCCCAGGATGCAAAGTCCAACACGTTTAACAAGGGATGGTCGTCACGAATCAAGAAAGTCCCACCCGTCTTTAGCAGTGTCGCAATCGACTGGGCCCATTCCGTGAGCGCCGGCAGCCAGGTGATGGTGCCCATGCTGGTCACGATAACGTCAAATTGCCGCTGAATCACCCGGTCGGCAAACCGTGCGTCACCGGCCACAAAGGTCAACGGGGCCTGGGCCTTAGCCGCAATTTCACGGGCATAGGCCAGTGACTGCTCCGAGAAGTCGAGTCCCGTCACGTGTGTCGCTCCCAGGCGCGACCAGGATAGGGTATCCGTGCCAATGTGACACTGCAGGTGTAACAAGTCCTGTCCTTGAACACTTTGGTGTGGCAACCAGGGCTTGAGAACAGCTAAGTCATGCTGGACCGTCGCCGTGATTTGCCTGCTATCGGCCACCAGTCCGGGTACATCGTAAAAGTCCGAGTTCATGTGGACCCGCGCCCGGTCGTCCCAATTGGCTTGGTTGTCCGCTAAATCTCGTTGCGTCTCATCTGTCATTTTCCTCACCTCTTAGCTTCACAGTATACCCGATTTTATGGCGGCGTGGGGCAAACAACTTTGCCAAAACGTGTGATGATTTTGTGACGAACTTCTTAGGGTTTTCCTAATGCCGCCAAGAAACCTTAAAGCTCGCGGCAAAATGCCCCCCGGCTGCGCATTTAGGTGTAGGGTAGAACCATGTTAATCGACAGAACACTTGATCACACACTTGGAGGTGGTTCGATGCGTTGGGAACCCTTATTACTGATCATCTTAATGGCTGGACTCAGCGGCCTGCTCATCTTGGCTACCGGCGGCAAGCGACGTTGGTTGGCGCTCTTAGTCCTCGGCTATTTCACCGGTTTGGCCGCCATCCTCTTCACGCCCATTTCGTTTGACGGCAGGGCCATCTATATCATGCCCGTGGGCATCGGTCGCGTGAACCTAACGACGCTTGACGTCTTCAACCTCGGCTTTTTAGAAAACATCGTCTTAACGATTCCGTTGGGCCTACTGCTTAAATGGGCCCTGCCCAGACTATCACTACTGGGCGTTGGCTTTTCTGGGCTGTTCTTCGGCAGCAGCGTGGAAACGATCCAATATGTCTTGTCCCACCACTGGCTGATCAACCGCAGCAGTGACATCAACGACGTCTTGGCCAACGCGCTAGGCATCCTCATTGGCGGCTTAGCGGTCGCGGTCGTCTACCGTCTCACTGCCAAGCACCCACAACACGCCCATCGGGTCACGGCCTGATGATTTCAAGACAACCTCGCAGTATCAAGCGGAATCAGTTGCCTGGTGGCACGCGTTGCGGCTCAAAGCTCCCCAACCGTGCTCTGGTCCATTTTCGCCAGTCAACGTTACCAAAAATCCCGCATCACCCGGTTCAAAGACTGGATGGTGCGGGATTTTTTTAATCGCGTTCGTTAACGGATGAAGCTTTGCCCTTGTTTTTCTTGAACACGAACCATTTGCTAAAGAAATAATTAGCCAGGACCACGACGACCTGGTCGACCAGCTTGGTGAGCATCTCGTTTTGCTGCAACAGAGACACCCCGGTCCACATGATGGCCATGTCCATGATCAACGTGGCACCCCGGGCCAAGAAGAAGGAGACGGCCTCATTGAACAGCGCCTTGACCGTCGTGAAATGGGAATGAAAGACCCACACCCGGTTGGTGACGTAGGCAAACAGCACGGACAAGAACCACGCCCACACGTTGCCGACCTGGTAATTCCAGCCCCAGAGGGTAACCGTCACGTAGAAGACGACCAGGTTCACCACCGTGGTCAGCCCCCCGAAAATCAGGTAGGCTAAGATGTCTTGATACTTTTTATATAATCGTATAAGTTGTTGCATGTGTTGTTCCTCCCTGGATGCTTATCTTTCCTCGTTATAATCGAAAATCCCCATAGACGCAAGTCAAGTGGCCGATTCCCAAGAAAAAGTTAAAGGTTCGGCCACTGCCCTTACCCTGGTGACTAGTTTGACTAGCGATGCGGGTTTGTGTTGGGAAGTTGTTGAGGGGTTGTGTTGGTCGTTATAAGTTAAAGTAATTTATTTAATCTCCCCTGCAGCACCCCATTAAAAAACACCGCCCGGCTAACACCACGGCGGCGTTTGATCTATCAGTATTTTAACGATTTAAACGTTCTTGAATCTGCTGGATGATCCGACTATTTAACAGCCAGTACAGCAAGACGATTTGAATCGGTGTCACGATCAGCTGCTTGAGCAACCGTAGCGGCAACAGGCTCCAAAACGGCGTCTGGTACATGATGGTCACCCACAAGGTATTTAGTAAGGCGTTGACCACCACAGCAATGATGACCGCCGCTGCGGCAATCCGTAGCCATGAGGCCGGCTGTCGGTACAAGAACAGCGCGTAGATCAACGACCCCAAGATAGCTGAGAGCGTAAACCCGATGAAAAACGGCCCCCCGGTCATCAGCGTGCCGACCACGTCCACCACGGCCGCAGTCATCATCCCCCACCAGGGGCCAAACCACTTGGCCAGTAACGCTACGATCAGGAAGGTAAAACTAAACTTAATAAAGTTGTTCCCAATCGCGAACCGACTGATCACCAGTTGTAACGCCATCAACAGGCCCATGGTGACCATACTCAACGTATCCAGCTTCGGCAGCTGGGTTTTTGCTATCGTCTTCAATTCAGACATCTCCTAAGGGAGTTGCCACATTTCTGCGGTCAATGCGGAAATAAGATCGCGGGACACATTCCCTTCGTCCGGTGTTCACATTGCGTTCCACCAGCACTTGACGCCTTATTTCCTACTCCGTAATTTTAATTACAGAAAATAGCATACCATACTCACTGCCGACTTGCACGCGTTATGCGTCTGCCACCCTAATTAACCAAAGGTTGAAAGGCGAAAATCAACTGAAAGCATTGTTATCATGCGACTTATGACGTCAAAAATAGTCGCTTACAGCTTCACAACACGAACTGGCCGCCTACCGTTCGCCAAATACGGGTTGGAACGCTGGGGCGGACGGGTCGAGCCAAAGGGCGGTCTCGACGCCTCGCTTTGAGCCGCAGCCCACGTCTCAAAGACGCCAGTTGTCTAAGCGGCATAAACCGCGCCGCTAAGACAAATCCCACGGCTGAACCCATATTTGGCGAACTCTCGGCTACGGTAGTGCATGTCATAACAGTCGTCTTAACCCCCGATAGTAGCTGCATTGACGAATAGTCTTTCATTAACACCGTGTTGCTGATAGACGTCACCCCTGTCGGAGGCAACCAGGGATAGCCTCATCTGGGTCGGCGGTGTTGGCTGAAGGTGTTCCCCATAGCAGGCGAAATCCTGGCCGACGCAGGCACCTGGCTTTGCCAATTACAGTAAATCAACCACTGTCATTCCAGAAATCCCTGTGTTAATGCTTATTTTCGTCCCATGTGCATCCCCGATAACCCAAAAATGCGCCCCAGGACAGCCAGTCACTAAAGACTGATTGCCATCCTGGGACGCACGCTAATTAGGCACGGTCGAAATCTTTGATCCAGGCTAAGGCCAAGGCCTTTTCGCCTAAATGGGCCCCAATCACGGGACCGAAGTAGGATTGTTCTACCGGAATCGCCGGGTACTGGGCCGCAATCTTGTTCGCCCAGGCCTGACCGCCCTCCGGATCATTGGCGTTGATGACCAAGGCCCGTAGTGGATAGTCCACCTTGGCCTGGGCCTCCACGAAGAGTTGTTCCACGCGGGCCAACGCCTTTTTCCGGGAACGCACCTTTTCAAAGGCCACGATCTCGTGGGTCTCATCGTCAAACGTCAGCAACGGCTTGATCCGCAAGACACTACCGATGAACCCGGAGGCATTGGACAACCGGCCGCCACGCACCAAGTTTTGCAGATCGTCGACCACGAAGTACTCGCCAATCGTGGACCGCAAGTCGTCTAAGCGCGCAATGATGGCTTCGGGGTCTGCACCCTTGGCAGCCATTCGTGAGGCCTCTATGGCCAAATAACCCATCAATTTGACCGTGATCTGTGAGTCATAGGGTATCACCCGGATATTTTCAATCGTCGGGGCAATATTTTTCAGCTGATTCACAAAACCGGAGATGGTGCTGGCCAAATGGATACTGATCACCGCATCGTATCCTTCGGCAGCCAAATCGTTGTATAGGTTGATCATTTCCCCTAATGGCGGTTGGGACGTGCTGGGGAACGACTTGGAGTTTCTCAAGCGTTCGTAGAATTCACTGGTGGTAATATCAACATCTTCATCGTAGGAGCGACCATCCATGATCACCGGAATTGGGACAACGTGAATGTGATACCGCTCAACCTCTTCTGCGGACAAATAGCTGGTACTATCGGTGACCACAGCAATCTTCATTTTTACACCTACTTTATCTTTTCATTCGTTCACCTAGGATAACATAAAACTGGCGCAACGCCTAGGCATTGTCCACCGCGGACTGGGGAATCCGCCAGAAAATAACCAAACCCAAAATAAATAACAGCGACAAGGAAGCCGCGCCAATCCGGGACTGCCCGGTCCATTGGGTCACGATGCCGACCAGCACCGGCCCCAAAACGGCGGAAAATTTTCCTAAGATATTATAAAAGCCAAAGAACTCACTGGAACGCGCCTTAGGGACCAGTCGACCAAAGTACGACCGGGACAAGGCCTGAATCCCCCCTTGACTGGTACCGACCAGCACGGCCAACAGCCAGAAGCTGCCGACCGTCTTTAAGTTAAGCGCCGCGACACAAATCAATAAGTACATGATAATGGCAATCAAG
This sequence comes from Levilactobacillus sp., assembly GCF_022646225.1. NCBI lineage: Bacteria > Bacillati > Bacillota > Bacilli > Lactobacillales > Lactobacillaceae > Levilactobacillus > Levilactobacillus sp. Next base: position 205,981 of record NZ_JALCJA010000001.1, on the reverse strand, counting down.
ATGCCCAGGCGCGTGCTGGTCTTGTCGGCCAACCACCCGTACAGGATGGAAAAAGGAAAGGCCACCAGTTGAACCACCAGTAAAACGACGATCAAGGTGGTACTGTCGATGCCGATGTCTAAGCCGATCGACGTGGCCATGGTGAAGATAGTATCGACCCCATCGATGTAACAGAAGTACGCGAGCAAGAACCAGGCCAGATACTTGTGCTGGCGAATGTGACCCAGCGTGTGCCAGACCCGCCGCCAGCTTTGCTTCAGTGGTGCCTGGGTGGCGGTCAAGGCGTGGCGTTGGTGGACGTTTTGTTGCAGCGGGATGAAGAACACCACCCACCAGATGGCGGCCAGAACAAAGCCCCAGCGTGCCACGGCGGTACTCGACAGCTGACCAAAACCGTGCGTTAGCTGTAAGACCATAAATAAAATAAAGGCAATCACACCGCCCAGGTAGCCAAAGCCATAGCCGACGCTAGACAACCGATCCATTTGCCGATCATCGCTAACGTCGGTCAAGAAACTGTCGTAAAACAGGTTGCCCCCGGAATAGCCCAGCACCGATAAGATGTAGACCACCAGCAGCCACTGCCACTGATCGGTGGGCAAGATGGCCAGGCCCAGCGTCATAACCATCCCCAACGAGGCAAACCCCGTCAGTAGGCGTTTCTTAAAGCCCTGATAGTCCGCTAATGCCCCTAAAAACGGCGCGAGCAAGGCGACTAGTAGCGTGCCCACACTGTTGGCATAGCCCCAGTAAGCCGTCGCATTGGCCGCAGTGACCCCAGCCGTTTCGGCGATTCCCTTGAAGTAGATTGGCAGAACGGCCGTGGTCACGATGATGCCGTATCCGGAATTGGCCCAATCGTACAAGACCCAACTCCACTGTTCCTTAGTCAGTTTCATGAGAGGCCCCCTTTAATGCCGCGGTCAACACGTGACCCGGCAACGGTTCGGGGAACTGCACCCCCAACAGCTTAGCAAAGGTCGGGGCCTCATCGATCAGCCGAGCCTCGTCGAGCGTTTGTCCCGCCACGACGGCCGGACCATTCAAGACCAACGTCGTGAAGTAATCCGGCTTGGCGGGATCGTAGCCGTGAACCCCGTGGTAGCGGTCCGGTTGTCCCAGACTCGCGGGATCCACCGCTTCCACCACGGCCGGCCGCCGGGTCTCATCCGTGAAGTAATATCCCGCCTGCGCCTCGACCATAAATTGGCAGTGTGGGTCCGCGCCCCGTTTCGCCGCTGTGGCCCCGTCAATGACCTGTTCGACGCCCTCGGTTGCCGCCAACAGGTGTCGCAGGGTCTTGGTATCGGCAAAGTTGCGGGTGTAAATGTACGTGCAGCCGTCACAGGACTTGGCCCACACGTGCCAGTCAGGCTTGACCGTGCCGTTAGCCGTTGGAGTCAACCACCCCTTTTGGGCAAAGGCCTGGTTCAAATGGATCATGTGATCGACGTTGATCTGGTAGTGGTCGCCCAAAATGGCAAAGTTGGTCTCGCCAAAGGTCCCGGCAGCAATCGTGGCATCGATCAATTGACCGACGCGCGCATCCAAGCGTTTCAAGGCCGCCATGGCCTCCTCGGAGCGTACGCCGTAGCGGTGCCGCATACTATCCATGTCGACCAAATGAATCAGCGTCAACCAGGGCTGACGGGTCTTTAAGGTGTCCACCGCGCACGCCGTAATGAAGTCGTCTAACTCGGGCTGTTGAATACCGCGCCGCAAGTGACCGTATTTTTGATTCATCCGCAAGAGAAAGGCCGGACTGCTGGCCTTCAAGGACACCAGCACCTGGTTGGTCCAAATGCGGTTCGGAAAGATCTCCGCTAGGTTATACGTGATCTTACTGCCGGCAGTCACGGGCCACAGGAAGGCCGCCGTCTTGCGGTGCCGTTGACGGACCAGGTCGTAGAGTGTCGGCACCTTCACGTCGCGTTGATACCAGTACCAATCGGGCGATGGCCGCTGGGACTGGAGCTTGGTGTTGTTGATGATGCCGTGCTCCCGCGGATACTGACCGGTGATGATCGTCGTGTGCGACGGGTAGGTCAGGGTCGGATAGATGCCCCGCACCCGCCGGACCCGCGTCCCGGTCGTGACCAAGCGGCGCAGGTTGGGTAACTCGTCGAGATGTTCATCCAGATCTCGACTGCCCAGTGCGTCTAATGAAATGATGACTAATCTGTGCTGAATAGGTGCTCACTCCTTAAAAATGCAAATTGTCAAACGGCCAGGTCGAAGCGGTGAGCGGGTAAAATTGGCAATCTCTTCTCCCGTCAATGACACCCGCCATTTTCACCCCGCGTCTTGGTAACCTCCGTGGAGATTATCCCTTGACCATCCGTTGCCGGTCCATACTCTTGTCCAGCCGGTTCAATAAAATCTGTAAGAGGTTGCGTTCATCCGTGGACCAGTGTTCAAAAACGTCGTCGGACAACGCCTCAAAGGCCGTATTGATATCTTCGGCCGTCGCCGTGCCCTGTTCCGTTATTGTATATACCAACTGACGTTTGTCCCGGCCAATGGCTTTCTTGGTGACCATGTCTTTGGTGACCAGGCCCTTAAGTTGACGACTCAAGGTTGAGGTATCTAAATTGGTTTTGGCGGCTAAAATTTCTTGGGTGTTTTCACCGCCACCGATATGGTCTAGAAGCTGCCATTCGGAAACGGTCAAGTGATGTTGCTTAGTCATGCGCTGGAGCAACGTTTGTTGAACCTTACTAATGCCAATCAAGGCTGCTAAACTTGACTTCATGGGGTCCTCACTCCTTTTGATTGTATTGTACAACGATTTGGTTGTTGACCACAAGTAGCAATCTGGTGATTTTGACCGATTTAATCGCGAAATCCGAATGATCTTCTTTGCACTTCCGCGATCAGGCCGGTATACTTTAACTTGTGCCGTTTTTTTCGAATTCAAAATAAATCTATTTATAGAAAGGTGTTGTTCCGCGATGTCATTTGATGGTTCTTTCACCCACGCCATGGTCCACGAGCTGAGTCAAACGCTCACGACCGGCCGGGTCAGTAAGATCAACCAGCCCTACGCCAACGAAATCGTGTTGACGGTGCGGGCTAACAGCCACAATTATCCCATCCTGTTGTCGGCCAATCCGACTTACGCGCGGATCCAAGTCACCCAGATCCCGTACGTCAATCCGCCGGTTCCCACGAACTTTACCATGATCCTGCGGAAGTATTTGCAAGGCGCCATCCTCAAGGAAGTCAGTCAGGTGGCCAACGACCGGGTCGTGCATTTACACTTCACGTCTCGAAACGAACTGGGAGATCAACAAGAACTCCTGTTGATCATTGAGATCATGGCGCGCCACAGCAACGTGATCTTGGTCGACAGCTCGTCCATGAAGATCTTGGATGCCATTAAGCACGTCGGTTCCGATCAGAACCGCTACCGGCTCCTGTTACCCGGGGCCCAATACATCCAGCCGCCTAAGCAAGACCTCAGCGACCCGTTTGCAGGGGCCCGTGATGACCTGGACCAAACGATTCGGGAATTCCCCAACCAAGAGGTCCTCGCCCACGCCCTGCAGCAGCAGTATCAAGGCTTAGGCAAGGATACGGCGGCCGCCTTAGCCGCCAAGCTCCACGAAACTGGCGACCACGCCACACAATTTACGGACTTCTTCGCTGGCTTCGATCAGCCGCAACCCACGCTGGCCATTTCGCCGAAGAATAAGACCAGTTTCACCGCCTTTCCGTACCCCACCGCCGGCACGCAGCAGTCTGCCGCCACGTTGAGCGAACTCCTGGACACCTACTATCAGGACAAGGCCGAACGGGACCGGGTCCAACAGCAAGGCAGTGTCTTGATTCGGGTCGTGCGTAACGAGCTCAAAAAGAACCGCACCAAGCTCAAGAAGCTCCAAAAGACGCTGGCGGCCACGGAGAATGCCGATGAGTACCGGATCAAAGGCGAGATCTTAACGACCTACCTGAACCAAGTCCAACGGGGGCAAACGGAAGTGTCACTACCGAACTTCTACGATGACAACAAGCCGCTTAAGATCAAGCTGTCCAACCAGTTATCCGCTAATCAAAACGCCCAGAAGTACTTCAAACGCTACCAAAAGGCCAAAAACGCGGTCACCTACGTCAACGAACAGCTCAAGATCACCCAGGCCGACGTGGACTACTTCACCAACATCATGGCCCAGATCGAACTGGCGGCGCCTAAGGACCTGGTCGATATTCGCTTGGAACTGCAGCAAGGCGGTTATTTGCGGGACCACGACCACCAAAAGAAGGCCAAGAAGCAACGCCGGCAAAAGGTCAGCAAGCCAGACCGCTTCACGGCCAGTGACGGCACCAAGATCTCTGTCGGGAAAAACAACCTGCAAAACGATCAGCTGAGCCTGCACACGGCCAAGCGTACCGACATCTGGCTGCACGTGAAGGACATGCCGGGATCACACGTGATCATTCACGCCGACCACCCCAGCGACGCCACCATTATGGAAGCCGCTAACCTGGCCGCCTACTTCTCCAAGGGGCGCGACTCCAGTAACGTGCCCGTCGACTATCTACCCGTCAAGCGGCTACACAAGCCCAACGGTGCCAAACCCGGTTACGTGATCTTCACGGGTCAGCGGACCGTGTACGTGACGCCGCAAAGCGATTTGGTCGAAAAATTAGCGGATTAAACCACTATTTGCTAGATACAACTAATTTCAATTCTAAAAAACGCGTCGCACCATTAAGTTGGTACGACGCGTTTTTGTTAGTTACAAGTTGTTTAATAGTGGTAAAAAGAGTCGCTTACCGCCTCACAAGGCGACCTGGCCGCCTGCCGTCCGCCAAAAATGAGTTGGAACGCTGGGACGGGTCAGCCACAGGACGGTCTCGATTCCTCGCCTTGGACCAAAGGGCACGTCCCTAAATGGCCTCGTGGCCGAAACGTGCACCGACAGGCAACTGGTTCCGCTTAACACTGTTAGGCAAATAATCCAGAATCGGGATTATCCACCTAACACCGTTAATGCTCGCCAGTTAACCGCCTGTTGGTGCACTCTTGCTTTAAATCGTCCGATTAATGATCTGGTCCAATTCGGCGGTGTCACTCAGGTTGGTCAGCGTTAACGCCTCGCTTGACCCAAAGGCGATGGTGGCGCCCACCTCCTGGTCCGTGCTGCCGGGGCGGTTCAAGACGTGCAGTTGGCGGAACGGGAAGGCCGCGTTCATCAGGGCCACGCGATTACTATTAATGTCGATGGTAATTTTGGCCAGCTCATCGTCATCCAGCGTGCCAATGTGTTGCCGCGTTAACATGCGGACCCAGTTGACGCCCGTGACTTTGCTCAAAAAGGCCATCTCCGTTAGCCGCGTCGGCCGCACGCCCACCACCTTGAGTTGCGCAGAATCGGCACTCTTGGGGGCAAACAAGACCTGGATCATCCCCGTCACCTGGCGCTCACTGACGGCTTGCTTGGCCGCCTCGACCAGGTTATTGCGCTTGGCCTTAGGCAGTTCGGCCGGCATGCGAAAGGCCGTGACCTGGGACAAGGCCTTGTTCATCCCCGGGGCGATCATGTCCATGACCCCGACGGCCACCTTCTGCTGACCATGAACGAACAGGCTGACGCCAATCGTCGCCATCTTGGGTGAAGGTTCACCGGTCTCTTGGTCCGGCGGCAAGACGTGCAGGTTCACGTCATCGAGCTTGCCCAATTCGCGTGTCAGGTAGTGCCGGTTGCCCGGGACAATCACGATGTCCGGGTGCTCCACTTGAATCACGTTGAGCACATCCCCCAGCTGAATCGGGTCGACGTATTGCTTGTCGGAAAATTCCGGTGCCACGCCCACCGCGTTGGGATTGGTGTTCATCAAAATCGTGTGATAACCGGCGCGCTTCAGCTGCTTCAACATTTCCGTGGTGAAGTATTCCGCCGCGGAATTAGGTCCTAACTGATTGCCACCACGGCCCAAGACCAGTGCGGTTCGGTCGCCCAGCGGCTGACTTTCGTTTTCGTACTCGAAGGTACTGTAGTAACCACTCAGGTCCTCGGGAAATTCCCCCGCGGTCGGTTCGATCATCTTGTAGGTCGGCATGATCTTGGCACTGGCGGACAATTGCCGAATCGCGGCGGTGTCCGTTTGCCAGATGCGGGCGATCATCCCGTCCCCAAAACCAAAGTAGCGGGCGCGTTGGAGCACGTCGACGTCCAGCGGATGGCTTTGGATCTGTTCTTCAATCGTTAACAAGTGTCGTAATTTGACGAAATAGTAGTTGTCGATCTTGGTCAATTCGCTCAGTTCGTCGGGCGCGTACCCCCGCCGCAGTGCTTCGATCAGCACCAAGATGCGGTTGGCCAACGGGTGGATCAGCTGGCGGATCATTTCACCGTCGCTAAGATTGCTGACGGACGGCAAGACGTCTCGCGGCGAGAACTGCGAGCTACGGACCGACTTGAGCATGGCCTCTTCTACGGAACGACCAATGCCGACCGTGGAGCCCACCGCCTTCATCACAGTGTCCAAATGCTGGTCGGCGTCGGGAACCTCTTGGAACGGCCACAGCGGGATGCGCACGCTGACGTGGTCGATCGTGGGTTCCATGATGGCCGTTTGCTTGGTGAAGCGGCTCGGCAATTTCACGTCGACCAGGCGTTGTCCCAGCAATAAGGCCCCGGTCACCAGCGCGATTGGGTAACCCGACGTCCGGGCCGCCAACGCCACACCTCGCGAGAAGTACGGCGCAATCTTGGTGACGTAGAAATGTTGATTATCCGGATTGAGGGCAAAATGGAGGTGTAAGACCCCCACGATACTCAGCTCCGCGGCGATGCGAAAGGTCACGTCGCGCAAGTCTTGGTACTCGCGGTCGTTGAGCGTCTGCGGGGGGGCCACGACGATGGAGTCCCCGGAGTGGATGCCGATGGGATCGACATTTTCCAGCCCGCTGATCAACACGGCGGTCCCGGCACCGTCGCGGACGGCCACCATTTCGATCTCCTTATAGCCGACCACGCTGCGCTCCAGGGTGCATTGGTCAAAGCGCGACTGCTGGAAGCCCTGGTTCAAAGCCGTCACCATGTCATCGACGTTTTCACAGATGGTCCGGTTGGTGTCTAGGCGCGGGGCGACCGGCTTGACGATCAGTGGGAAACCAATCGTGTCGACTAACCCCATGGCTTCGTCGACGGTCGCCACGATCTGGGCCTCGATGACCGGCTCGTGGATCTCCTTTAACGTCGTGTTCAAGGCGGCCGGATTGTTGATCTGACGCAGCGTTGACGCGGGCATCCCCAAAATCGTGATGCCGTAGCGGCCAATGTCGCCATTTTCAATCAGTTCTTGGGCGATACGAATGCCCAGCAATCCCCCCAGTGACGGCAAGATAGCGTCCGGCTGGTCTTTTTCAATGATGTGGCGGACGTTAGCCGTCGTGACCGCCTGGACGTACATATTGGTCGGCTGGATCTCTTCTAAGGCCACCGAAAACGGGTTGTTGTCGATAATCAGCGTGCGGACCCCGTGCTTTTTAAATTCGGTAATGATCTGCACGGTGGCACTGTCCAGCTCCGTTTCATGGCCAATCTCGGTTGGTCCCCCGCCGATGATCAAAACTTTTTGAATATCATTCAAATTTGGCAAGTTTATCCCTCCCGGCGTGCTGTCATAGCTTCCATAAATTCATCAAATAAGTCGCGACTCTCGTGGGGCCCCGGGGCGCCGTCCGCAAAGAACTGCACGGAAAATGCCGGGTAATCCCGGTGGCGCAATCCCTGCACGGTCCCGTTGATGAGGTCGACGTAGGTGGTGATCAGCCGATTGCGGTCAATGGACTTGGCGATGACCGCGTAGCCTTGCCCCTGCGTCGCATAGATGATGTCGTTGGTGATGATCCGGCGAATCGGGTGACTACTGCCGTGATACTCGACCGGCAGCATGGTCAGTTCCGCCCCGTTGGCCAGGGCAAATAATTCGTGCCCCAGCCCAATCGCAAAGAGCGGGATCTCGGCTTGGACCGTGCGGATCATGTCTAAGACCCCGTCACCCAAATCTAGCGGCGAGCCCGGTCCGGTCGACAATAACACCCCGTCCGGATCCAGGTTCAAGACGTCTTGGGCGCTGGCCGTCCACGGCAGGACCGTGACGTTGCACCGGCGCTCCGACAATTGCCGCAAGATCCCGTGCTTGAGCCCAAAGTCGATGACCACGACATTTTTACCGGTATCCGGGTTGGGATACGGCTTGGGCGTGGCCACCTGGTCCACTTGCCGGTTGGTCAAGACCGTGGCGTTCAGTTGGTCAAAGGCGTGCGCATCGGCCACGTCGACGATACTGCCCTTCATCGGCCCGTCGACGTCGCGGAGCTTGCGGATCAAATGCCGCGTATCGATGCCACTGATGCCGGGAATGTTGTGTTGCTGGAGAAATTCATCCAGTGATAGCCGCGACAACCGGTTGGTCGAGATGTTCGTGACGTCTCTGACGACCATCCCCTTAGCCGTGGGCAAAATGGATTCATAACTATCGTGGTTGATGCCCACGTTACCAATGGCCGGTTGCGCAAAGATAATGATTTGGTTGTGATAGATTTGATCGGTAATCGTTTCTTGATAGCCTAACAGATTTAAATTGGAGATGACCTCTCCGCTCGTAGTGGCGCCGGCACCAAAGCCTTCACCGGCGTAGGCCGAGCCGTCTTCTAAAATTAAATAGCGTTTTGCCATGCAAAATCGGCCCCTTTACCCGTTCTAAGCTTGTTGAATCTCCACGGCATCCCGGTCGTCGATCTCACTGACCGATACCTTGATCCGTTCTCGTTGCGAACTCGGAATGTTCTTGCCCACAAAATCGGCTCTGATCGGCAATTCGCGGTGCCCGCGATCGACCAAAACGGCCAAATTGATACTGGTCGGCCGACCGAGATCCATGATGGCACTCATGGCCGCGCGAATGGTCCGGCCGGTGTACAAGACGTCATCGACCAAGATGACCTTTTTGCCTTCGACCGAAAAGTCGATGTTGGTGGCCGTGACTTCGGGTTCGCCCTGGGCATCGTGATCGATGTCATCGCGATACGGGGTCACGTCTAAGTCACCCACTGGGACCGAGACGTTCTCTAGTTGCTGCAAGCGGCTAGCAATCCGTCGCGCGAGGTAGACCCCCCGCGTCTTAATGCCTAAAATGACGAGATCGTCGACACCCTTATTGCGTTCGATAATTTCGTAAGTGATTCGGGTCAGGGCCCGTTGCATTGCCATTGCGTCCACAACTACCTTTGCCATCTGTATTTCCTCCTTAAAATTTTCACGGCGTTAGCGTAAGTGCAGGAAACGGGCGCGTTTCTTCGGCAAAATGGTGAAGAAACCCGCCCGCCTGATTCGGCAAACCCGTTTATCTTTGTGTTTAGCTTAAAAAAACTAGATTGCTTTGTCAACCGGTAATCCGGCTTGTTGGCGTAAATGTCGGACCGCCTTGGCAAAGTTTTCCGGCACCGGGGCCCTAAAGGTCAGCTGCTCGCCCGTCGTGGGTTGCTTAAAGCCCAGTTCCCGTGCGTGGAGAAATTGCCCGGCGCCTTTCAACGTCTTCTTGGGACCGTACAAGGGGTCGCCTGCGACCGGATGGTTGATGTAGGCCATGTGGACGCGAATCTGATGCGTCCGACCCGTTTCCAAGCGACAGGCCACCAAGGTGTAATTACCGTAGCGTTCCAACACCCGAAAATGCGTGACGGCCGGTCGACCATCCGCCACAACTGCTTGTTTCTTGCGGTCCTTAGGTGAACGGCCCAGCGGCGCGTTGATGGTGCCATTTTCTTCCTTGAAGTTGCCGTGGACGATGGCCACGTATTCTCGCAGATTGGTCTTGGCCTGAAGCTGCGCCGACAGACTTTGGTGGGCGTGGTCATTTTTAGCGACCATCAGTAGGCCCGACGTGTCCTTGTCGATACGGTGGACGATGCCCGGCCGCAGCGTCCCGTTGATGCTGGACAGTGGGCTGTGGTACAGCAGGGCGTTGACCAACGTGTGGTTGGGGTGGCCCGGTGCGGGGTGGACGACCATCCCCTGGGGTTTATTGACCACCAGCACGTCGTCGTCTTCGTACACGATGTCTAACGGAATATTTTCCGGTTCTAAATCCAGCGGTTCCGGATCCGGCAAGGCCACGTGAATGGTCGCCCCAGCCTTGGGCTTGTCCTTGGGCTTGGCGGTCTGTCCATCCACCGTGATCTGCCCGGCCTCGATGGCGTTCTTTGCCTGGGAGCGTGAAATCGTGGCCACGTTATCCGCCACTAATTTATCCAACCGCTCCGTTGTCGTCACTTGAAATTCTGATTCTTGCATTAATGAGCCTCCCGGCGATCGGTCACATACACGCCGATCGCGATTAAAATCACGCCGACCGTCAAACAGCTGTCGGCAAAGTTAAAGATGGGGAAATTGATGAAGTCGAGCTGAAACATGTCGACCACGTACCCCTGCGTCAAGCGATCGATGAAGTTGCCCAGGGTCCCGGCCATCATCAAGGCCAACCCCAGTTCTTCGATCCAGTGGTCCCCCTGACGCCGATACTGCCAAAAGAAGTACCCCATGATGCCCAGGGCAATCACGGCGATCACCGTAAAGAACCACATTTGGCCCTGTAAAATGCTCCAGGCCGCACCATTGTTGCGCAAATGGGTCAGTGACAGGAGCCCGGGAATCAAGGGGTGCTCGCCCCCTAAGGCGATGTTGGCCACCACCGCGTGCTTGATCCACTGGTCAATGACCACCAGTAGCACGATTAAAAGTGTATCTGCAATCAGCATAAAGTCCGGAACACCTTTCCTATAAGTCGTTACCGAAAAGTATACCAGAAAATGGCGGCTTTCGGCGGTTTCTAGCTGAGAAAAATAATTTGGTGGCGGTGTTTTTTTAATTTTGCCTAAGTTCTGCATGCCGGGTCACTAAAGCTGGGGAGATTTCGTTCGTAACCGTCTTAAACCAGCTTGACAGCGCTGGCACAAAGTTTCATAGTGACCTTACAAACTGGAGGTCTTTTCATGGAATTTAACGTTCAACGCGACGGCTTAACTCTGGCCGGCATTTACGAACCCGCCGACCAGCCAACCGGCACCATCGCCATTTTGATGCACGGCTTTACCGATGACCGGGGCTACACGTCTTCTGCCCTATTGGTCCAGTTGGCGGCGCGGTTGCGAGCCATTGGCGTGGGCACCGTGCGGTTTGACTTCAACGGTCACGGCCACAGCGACGGCCACTTCGTCGACATGACCGTGTTAAATGAGATTGCGGACGCCCAGGCCGTCTTAACGGCGGTCCAAACGCGCTTGCATCCCCAACGCATCGATTTACTTGGCCACTCGCAAGGCGGGGTCGTCGCCAGCATGTTGGCCGGCTACGCAGCCGACGCCATCCACAAGCTGGTCTTGCTAGCCCCGGCCGCGACCCTAAAGGACGACGCCATTGCTGGTCACACCCGCGGGTTGGTGTATGATCCCCACCACATCCCGGCCACATTACTGTTGAGCGACACCCTGACGTTAGGCGGCTTTTACTTGCGCACGGCCCAGCTGTTGCCCATCTACGAAACGGCGCAGGCCTTCACCGGTCCCGTGTGCCTGATTCACGGCGACGCCGACCAGATTGTGGACCCCATCGCGTCAAAACGCTACCACGACGTCTATCAGGACAGTACCTATCACCTGTTGCCCGGCGCCAGTCACGGACTGGACGGCCAGGCGCGCACGACGGTGCTGGACCTGGCGACGGCCTTTGTTCAGGATTCGCGTCAAAACTAGTCGTTCGCAGCGTCGTAGCGAGAGCTGACCGCCTACCGTTCGGCAACTATGGGTTGGAACGCGGTGGGCGGACCGGCCGAGCCAAAATGCGGTCTCGTCCTCGCTTTGAGCCGAAGCCCACGTCTCAAAGACGCCAGTTGCCTAAGCGGTATGGCCCACACCGCTAAGGCAACTCCCACGGCTGAACCCATATTTGCCAAACTCTCGGCTACAGAACTGCTAACCAATAACCACAGCCTAGACGCCAATAGCCATTAAGTTGGCAACCAACACACGGCCCACACCCCATTGCCAAGTTCGTGTCGTCAATCCTCACCAATCCACGGACGGCTTGGGCAACTTATCGCTTTTACTAGTTGCAGCAGACTGGCGGCTCCTTTTAAGACCAGCGGCAGCGGACCACTGGCCTCACCCCAGACTGACGTAGGTCTCCGACGCCACTAAACTTAGTGACTCAAATACGTTGACTTCGGGGATCAACGCAGTAATTTGCGAGTAATTTGGCTTTCGACCTTTAGACCTAAAAACGGACCCGAGGAAAACTCCCCGAGTCCGTTTTGCGTCTTACATATCAGTTGTTATCAGTTTAGAACAACCCCGTGATCTTGCCATCGGCGTCGATGTCCATGTCTAGTGCCGCCGGGTGCTTAGGCAACCCTGGCATGGTCAACACGTTGCCGGTCAAAGCGACCACGAAGCCGGCTCCCAGCCGGGGCGCAAACTCGCGCACGTGGATCGTGAAGTCCGTGGGGGCTCCCAGTTGGCGGGCGTCGTCGCTCAAGGAGTACTGCGTCTTGGCCATGCAGACGGGGAGCTTATCCCAGCCGTGCTTAGCCAGCGTCTTGAGTTGCCGGCTGGCCTTAGCGGATAATTCGACCTTTGCCCCACCGTAGATCTTTTGGGTAATGGCCGTCATCTGGGTCATCAAGTCGGCTCCCGCGGGTGCCAAGCGGGTAAAATGCTTGGGCTGTTGGGTCGCCGCGACGACCTTTTCGGCCAGTTCCGTGGCCCCAGCGCCGCCATCGGCCCACACGGTCGTGGTCGCCACCGGCACGTTTAAGGCCGCCACCTCAGCCGTCAATGCCGCGATTTCGGCATCCGTGTCACTGGTGAAGCGGTTGATGGCCACGACGACCGGCACGCCGTACTGTTGCATGCTGGCGATGTGGCGTTTCAAATTGGCACTACCCGCCTGCAGGGCCGCCACGTTTTCGGTCGCGAGATCGGCGCGTTTGACACCGCCGTTGTACTTCAAGGCGCGGACCGTGGCCACGATGACCACGGCGTCTGGGGTTTGCCCCAAAACCGGCGTCTTGATGTCCATGAACTTCTCGCCCCCGAGGTCGGCCCCAAAGCCAGCTTCGGTCACAGCAAAGTCGCCCAGCTGCAGGGCCGTTTGCGTGGCCAGCACCGAGTTACAGCCGTGGGCAATGTTGGCAAAGGGCCCGCCGTGGATGATGGCAGGGTTGTGGGCCAACGTTTGGACCAGGTTAGGCTTGAGAGCATCCTTCAAAAGCAACGTGATGGCACCACCGACTTTCAAATCGGCGACCGTCACGGGTTCCTTGTCGTAGGTGTAGCCGATCAAGATGCGGTTGACCCGGCGCTTTAAGTCGCTAAGGTCCTCACTCAGACACAAGACGGCCATCAATTCACTGGCCACGGTGATGTCAAAGCCATCCTGACGGGGCGTGCCCGACGTCCGGCCACCCAAGCCGATCACGGTCTGGCGTAGCTCGCGGTCGTTGATGTCTAAGACGCGCTTCCAAACGATCTGCCGGGGGTCGAGGTTCAAGGCGTTGCCCTGCTGGATGTGATTGTCGATCAAAGCGGCCAGGGTGTCGTGGGCCTCGGTCAAGGCGTGCATGTCCCCGGTAAAATGCAAGTTGATGTCTTCCATGGGCACGACTTGGGCATAGCCGCCCCCGGTCGCGCCACCCTTCATCCCCATCACGGGGCCCATCGACGGCTCACGTAGCGCTAAGACGGTCTGATGGCCCAACAGGTTCAAGGCATCGCCCAAGCCGACCACGACCGTCGATTTGCCTTCACCGGCCGGCGTCGGATTGATCGACGTGACCAGGACCAATTTACCGGGCGTATGCTTACCGGCTAGTGGCAGGTCGATTTTGGCCTTGGTGTGGCCGTAGGGTTCGATCTGTTCGGGCGTTAAGCCGACCTTACCAGCAATTTTTTCAATCGGTTCTAACGGGGTTGCTTGTGAAATTTCAATATCGCTACTCACTAATTTTCCTCCTTCACACCATTGGCGGCCATGGCTTCGTGTAACAGGTTCGCCAGTTCAATCGCCGAGTTCCGTGGTAACAGGAACTGATAGATTCGCCCTTGGGCCACGATGCCCAGCCGGTAGCGCGATAGTTGCACGCTGCGGACCTTGTTCAGTGGAATGACCAAATGGCGGTGATTCAAGACCGTACTGACGGTCAAAACGCCGCCTGCCATGGTGATATTTCTGAAGTGAATCTCCAGCCAGCACAAAAAGGCAAAGGCCACGAAGAAGCCGAGCGTATACCAATTAAAGTGGGTGACCTCCAGCCAGAAGATGGCGCCCATGAAAAGCACCATCAGCGTCCAACTCCAGTTGATGATACTACTCAACGGATTGGGTTGATACAAAAATCGTCGTTCCTGGGTTATCATTAGTCTAAACACCTCGCAAAAGATTGGAGTGATTCTGTGTTTTCTCTGTATACCGATGCCGCCACGCAGCCGCAAACGGGCCTCAGTGCGGGCGGCATCCTCATCATTCAAGACCATCAGCAGACCCAACTCAAGCTGCCGCTGACGGCCACGACCAACCACACCGCCGAATTTGAGATCGCGCGGCTAGGCTTTGAACACCTGTTAACACTGACTGACCAGCCAGAGTCCACGACCGTGCTCTTTTACACCGACAGTCAAATCGTCAGTGACAGCGTGGCCAAACGTTACGCCAAGCATTATCAGCTGTGGGTCGATGCCTTATTGGCCGTTCAAGACCCCTTTCAATTGGTCTTGACGCAGTGGGTCCCAGAACGGGAAAACCGCGGGGCCCACACCCTGGCCAATCAGGCGCTTCATTCCGCCGAAGACGTTAAATAAGTCGTCAACGGCAGTTCGTATTCGCTCCAGTCGGGCGTGCCGCCATACAAGGCGGATCCGGCCAAGAGCCGACCGATCTCGGGTCCCGTGGTCAAGCCCGAAGAGCCCAGACCGGAAGCCGCTAAGATGGCCTCGTGTTCGGGGATCGGACCGAAGAACGGTGCAAAGTCCGGCGTGTAGGCCCGTGTGCCGACCCGTACGGCGGTGATGTTATCGGCCGTCACGCCGTGCATGAGTCGTTGGGCACTGGCCAACAGGTCCGCCGTTACGGCCGGATCCACGGCCAGGTCGAACTTGCCATCGTCTTCGTGGGTCGCCCCCACGATCAGCTTGCCGTGGCCAAACGGCACAAAGTCGCGTTCACCCTCGGGCATGACGACCGGCATGTTTTCTTGAAGCGGGTAGTCCTTAACGTTTAACTCGATCAGCTGGCCCTTTTGTGGCCGGACCGCCGCAACGACGCCTAAGGGCGCCACCACTTCTTTGAGCCAGGCGCCGACAGCCACGATGACCCGGTCAAAGTGCCGCGGTCCCATGGACGTGACCACCTGACCGTCGGCGGTGAACCGCACGCGTTCGCGCCGAATCGTTAAGTTCTTCGCCGTGGCTTGAGCAAGCAAGCCCTGAACCAGCGCCGCGCCGTCGACCCGGGCCCCACCGGAAATGAAGACGCCGGGTTGTGGGGCCGTCAAGAGGGGCACGCGTTGCTGCACTTCGGCGGCCGACAGCGTTTCGATCTGGCCCATGGTCGGCGCACTTTGGCGACGTTCGTAGGCCAAGTCGACCAGCGTTTCCAAGTCCGTGGGGACCTCACGCGTCACGATGGTCCCGGTCTGTTGATAAACGTCCGTTCCCAATTGAGCGCGGCGCATGAGCTCGGGAAAAAGAGCCGCACCGGCCTTGGCCAAGCGATACCAGCGTTGGTTGCGCCGTTTGGACAGCCACGGGGAAATGATGCCGGCCGCCGCGGTGGTCGCCTGTCCCGTGCCGTCATCAAATAACGTGACCTTAGTCTGTTCACTGCCGGGTAAGATACTCAAATAATAAGCTGCGGTCGCCCCGACGATGCCGCCGCCAATAATTGCAATCCGTTTTTCCATAACGCTGCCTCCTCGTGCTAATAAGCGTGGACCAACGGATGGTCCGTCGGTGCACGCTTTGGCTAGATAAAGCCGGTGTGCCAGTAGCTGGAAATGACGCCCCGACCCCAGTCGCAGTCCTGGCCCCGTGTTTCCACCGGGCATGAGACCCGCTTTCATTTTAGCATAACTCATCGCCTGAAAACGGTGGGAAAGACTTTGAAATCACAAAAGCGCCCCGCATCCGCCAATTGACGTGATGCGAGGCGCTTTTGTGATTTTGTTAAACTTACTTAAAGACCATGAACCGGTCGTTGTCGTCCATGTAATCCTTGTCGCCGGCCGGACTCTCGATGGAGCCAAAGTCCATTTCAGCCCGCAGATGCCAGCTAGCTGGCAGATTGAAGGCGGCGCGAACTTCGTCGTCGATCAGTGGGTTGTAGTGTTGCAGGTTGGCCCCCAAGCCGTTTTCGGCCAGTGCGGTCCAAACGGAGAATTGCGCACTGCCTTGGGCTTGTTCGGACCAATCCTGGAAGTTGTCCGCATACAAGGGGAAGTTGTCTTCGAATTCCTTGACCGTCTTGGTTTCGGTGAAGAACAGGACCGTCCCAAAGGCTGCCTTGAAGCTGTTGATCTTAGCGGTCGTCTTGGCAAAGGCGGCTTCGTCCGGCACTTCTCGCTTCAGGCGGTCGATGACGATGTCCCACAGCTTTTCGTGAGACGCCCCGAACAAGATCACGGCCCGCGTCGTTTGGTTGTTAAACGGCGTTGGGGCATTCTTCACGTTGTCCTTGACCAGCGCGACCAACTCGTCTTGAGACAAGTTGACGTTGCGCCCTAAGGCATAGATGCTCCGACGTTGCTTGGCTAAATCACTAAATTGCGTTTTCATAACTTAAATAACCTCACTTTTAAAAATTTTCCCGGTAATGGGTGCTGATAGTTTCCTTAAAACTGACTATCACTAGTGTACCACTTACTTTTAGGAAGTAAAGTTATTTGTCAGTCACCTGATACGCCGTCTCAAAGGTCTGGGTCATCCAATCCAGCCAATACTGCGGGTTCAGCGGTTCGCCCGTGACCTGTTCACACAATTGGTTCGGCGTCAAACTGGCCCCCAACCAGTGGATCTTCTCGCGGCGCCACTGGGTGATGGGCTGATAGTCACCACTGCGCAGAATCGCCGTCACTGGCAGTTCTTGACACATGGTGTGGTAAAACTGTGCCGCGTAAAGCTGGCCCAACAGATACGTGGGAAAATAGCCAAAGTCCCCACCGGCCCAGTGGATGTCTTGTAAGATGCCGTCCGTGTCGTTGCCCGGTTCGATCCCCAGGTAATCGTGATACTTCTGGCGCCACAGGTCGGGCAGTTCTGCCACCGTAGTGTCGCCATTGAACAGCCCCTTTTCCAGCTCGTAACGCACGATGATGTGCAGCGGATAGGTCAGCGGATCGGCCTCGGTCCGAATCAGCGTTGGCTTAGTGGTCATGAAGCCGCGATAAAAGGTCGGCTCATCGATGTCGGCAAAAATGTCGCCCGTGGCCGCCTGAAACCGGGGGTATTCGCCCTGCCAAAAGGCCGGGTTGCGTGCCAAAAAGATCTCATTAAACAATGACTGAGATTCGTGTAACCCCATCGACGGGGCATCCGCCAGCGGCGTGTAGTCGTAGGCCGGGTTAAAGTTTTGCATGTACAACCCGTGGCCCGCCTCATGGATGCCGCCCAAGAAGGCCATCTGAAAGGCGTGCTCATCATAACGATTGGTGATCCGCACGTCGTTACGGTCGAGTGAGACCGTAAACGGGTGCGTGCTGCGCGACAGGTCGCCCTTGGAAAAGTCATACCCCAGGCGTTGGACTACGGTGCGCACCAACTGTTCTTGCACGTCCTCGGGCACGGCGCGACTCATGAAGTCGGCGCGAGGCGTGACCCCTTGTGCCTGCAGGCGCTCACGTAGCCGGTGGATCCCCGCCTTGAGCGTCGCCATGATGGGGTCGAGTTGGGCCACGGTCATCCCCGGCTCGTATAGGTCGAGCAACACGTCATAGTCCGTCGCCTGGCCGTGCCGCCACTTGGGGATAAAGTCCTTTTGTTGGGCCACGATTTTAACCAAGTCCGGCTGTAACAAGGAAAAGTCCTGGGCGGCACGGGCGGTCTCCCAGACCCCCTGCGCGTGTGTCAGGGTCTGTTGATAATCGGCGTAGTCGGCCGGTGCAATCTCGTGATTTAACTCATAGTCGCGTTTGACCAGGCGCAAGACCTGCTGGGACTGGGTGTCCAATTCGTCGGGATGGGCCGTGAAATACGCCACGAATTCGCCCATTTCCGGCCCCGCGCTCAACGCCAAGTCCTGGGCACTGAGTGTGGCCGTCAGTTCGCCGCGAAAATCCGTTCCTGCCGGTGGCAAGTACGTCCGCGCGTCCCACCCCAGTAAGGTGAGATTCATCCGCACCAGGCTCACTTGCTTCACCAGCGCTAAAAATGCTGCTTGTGTCTTGACCATATGGCCGCCCCCTTTTGGTTGGTGATCTTAGTTTAGCATGACTGAATCTAAATGTCTTGTCATTTTTCTCATTATAATTTAATTTATTGAAAAATGGAATCCCTCATATTTGAGATGACTTTAATTGATGATTTGTTGATATTAAGGGCTTATACCTTATTAGTGAAATAATCACAAATTTGTCACGTCTATTTGCTCATAATTCACAATCGAACCTCTGATGCATCGTCTCATTAATCTCTTCTTTTATGCCTCCCCGAGCAAACGATCAACTTGGGCCGCAATCCAATCGACCGTCAGTTGGGCATCCGGCAGTTGGCACAACACCCCCACCAAAAAGGTCCACACTGCGGTCGCATCAGCTGCCGTTCCTACCAAGCCTCGTTGAGCCCTGACCAACGTCAATACGGTGGTCAAGCTCTGGGGGGCCGCTAGTGGCGTCGTCAGGATAAACCGCACGGCTCGGGGATGGTCGGTCGCAAAGGTCACCAGGTTCGTGATCATCTGTTGCAGCATGGCCGTGGCATCGGCCGAATCCAAGACGTTGTCCCGTAAGGCAGCCGCCAGTTCCGCTGTAATCTCCTCGCGCAGTGCCGCCAGCAAGCTCGCCTTATCCGGAAAATGGCGATAGACGGCGGCCGGCGTTACTGCCAAGAAACGGGCAATTTGGCGTAGTGAGAGGTTGGCCGCCCCCTGCTCTTCTAATTGTTGCCGGGCCTGTTGCTGAATCAGCACGGCCAAGTTTTGTCGATGGTACGGTAATTTGGTCATCGTGTGTGCTCCTTTCCAATACGCTTTCCTCTTATGTTATCACTGATTACATTTAAAGTAAACACTGATAACATCAGGCTGTGAACACCGCTAACCCGGCAGCTGACGAATCCTTAAAGAATCTTTACCCTTTCTCCACTCAACTTGTCTTAAACTTAACTTAACCTATCTTAAGAGAGAAGTGTGCTGTATGTCAGAACCCGTATCAAATCGTCGGCTGGGTGGGCAATTCGTGGTTTTTTGGCTCATCTGGCTCATTGTACAAATCGGTCTCAACACTCCCATCGAACACCACCTAAGCGGCTGGCCGCAGGAGCTGTTACTGGACGCCATCAAGTTACTGGTCTGGCTCGGGGCCGCCTGGTGGTTGCTCAGACACGCCCAACCGGGCAACCTCAGCCTCAGCAATGCCGAACAGTGGCGACCAGCGTGGCGGTTTGCGGCCGGCTACCTGGTCTGGGGCATTATCGTGGTCTACCTGTTGGCCCAATTTTGGCTGGTCCATCACGGCTTGACCGTGGCGGCTAATTTTAAGCCGCAATTCTGGGGCCGCTATTTTCTGGTCGTCGGGGTCACGGAAGAATACCTGTTTCGCGGGTACTTCTTCAACGCCCTGCTACAGAAATTTTCGTTAGGCAAGGCCAACGTCATCCAGGCCCTGGCCTTCGCTAGCATGCACATCCCCCGCTACCTCACGACCGTTCCGGCCATGAGCGTGGGCGTTTGGATCAGCAATCTCCTGTCCGTCTTCATTTTAGGCCTGCTGTTTGGCTGGCTGTACGCCCGGAGTCGCTCGCTGTGGCCCGGCATCGTCACCCACATGACCTGGGATATTCTGGTCACCTTGTTTGGGTAAACGGAGTGTGCAATCCATTTTAGACCAACAAAAAACTGGTTCTTGGACGTCTCATCCAGGAACCAGTTTTTTATCGCTCACGCCATCAAGCGTGGACGCGCCGTTTCAGGTAACCTAATAAAACACTTAAAAATGCAAACGGTAAAGCAAAGCTGAACAGTGCCGTCAATAAGACCGGTGCCACCGTCAGTGCCAAGGCCACGTCAACGACCCCAACAACTAGGCTAGCCACCAGTAACAGGCGCCACCAGCCACGCTTCAGCTGCGGTTGGTAGGTCAGACCGTACACCAGTAGGGTCAACGCCGTGGTCAGCAGTAAGGCCCGGTCGATCAGCGGCATTGCCAGCAGGCCGGACAGTCCCAAGGCCACAACACTCAGCCCGATAAAGAAGTAACCGTACCAGCGTTGCGTTTGAACAGTTGATTTCACGATTATCGCTCCCTTTATCACAATCTTTACACCTTTAGTTTACACGTTTTTGTAACCGCTTACAATAGATAAACACTAGTCACCGCTTTCACTCACGAAAAAAGCCAGCGACGACTCGCTGACTTCACCCGTTCTATTGGTCATCGTGCAAGGGGCCGTTCCAAGCATCGCTCACGACCGCTGGCACCTCACGATTGAAGACCCGCAGCAGTTCCGCCATGCTTTCGGCACTCTTTTCTGGGGTCATCTCACTCAAAGGGAGCCAACTCACCTGGCCCTCGGCACTGGCCTTGAGGGTCCCCGTGAAGTCGTCGCCGCGGTACAGCAGGCCCAGCTTGCGTTTCTGCCGCGTGGTATCGAACCATTCACAGGTCCCACAAAAGCTCACGGCCTTTAGCCGCAGTCCGGTTTCTTCGAACACCTCGCGGATGGCGGCTTGCGCACAGCTCTCACCGATTTCCACGTGACCGCCCGGAAAACTATGCCCTGCCTTCCAAGGGACGTTCACCTTATCTTCTACTAAAACGCGTTTTGTCGCCGGGTCCGTGACCATGATCATCGTTACCAATTCGACCGGTTGCGTGCGGTCCGTCTTGTTTGTCGCCATTTTCTCACCATTCCCTTCAGTCGTTGTCCGAGTAAATGTAAGCCGTAGGTCGCTGCAAACGACCAGCACCACGTCGCCAAATAACAGCCGACGATGCCCAGCACCGGGTGGATTGCCATTAAGGTGCGTCCCCCCAGCAACCAGATCAGCTCCAGCCAAAACACGTTGGCCAAATATGACGGGTAGGCGTAGGTCGCCAGCCAGTGGATGACCGGCAGCCACCGGGAGTGGTGGGCTTGGTGCCACTTGGCCAGGCTGACCACCAGTAAGATCACGCACAGGCTATAGCCGACCGTGGCCGGCAGGTAGTAGCTACTGCGATTGAGGTCGATGGGCGACCCGGTCGTGCGTAACTGGCGGTACTGGGCCAGCCAAGTGCCCACGCCGAGCAGTGCCCAGCCGAGCCACCGGTACCCCCGTAGCCAGCCCGTCCGCGACGTCGCCAAGCCGATGCCCACGATCGCATACACGGCAAAGCCCCACCAGACGCGATCCAGGCCGTACCAGCTCGCCGCTTGCCCACTGGGGACCGCTACCCCGTTGTACCAGGCCAACCAGCCGAGCAGTAACCCGGCCGTGACCGCAACGATCGCCCAATGGTGCCGGGGCCAGCCACGGCGCAACGCCCACCACAACGGCATCAACAAAATAATCTGCAGCATCATCGTGTTGTACCACAGATGAGGCGCGGCATTACCGTTGATCAACTGCCACCCGAACTGGCCTAGACTGTGAAATGACGTGTGCTGCTGGAGTTGCGGCAGCAATAAGAGGTAGGCCAACGACCAGGCCAGCGTGGGCAGCCCCAGTGCCGACCACTGTTGGCGCAGGTAAGCCCCGTAGTGCGGGTGCGCCGGGCTCACGCGCATCGTAGTCATGACGATGCCGCAGATAAACGCGGGGGCGGTAAACTTGATGGCCAGATACACCCCCGCAATGCCCGTTTGTAAGGCCCGCCCAGCCGGCACGGTCAAGGCCAAACTCAAGACCGTCTGGGCCATGACCGCCGTGCAGGCAAACGCCTTTAGATAATCCCCGCTATCGGCAACCGGGGATGTTTGTTGTTGAATCACCTGTCATCATCGCCTTTGTCTTCTATTTTAGCAAGACGCCTCGGGCGGTGTAAACCCCGGGTCCCCAAAATCAGCGCGGGGTGGCAGGCGCTGTTACGCCAACAAAAAAGACGGCTCACTGGCCGCCCATTATTTTTGCAATTACGCTTCACGATGATTGTTTTTCGTCATTTTGGTAAAGGCTTCTTCGATCCCGTAGCACGCTGCGCCCAGGACGGCGAAGGCTAGTGGAAAGCCAAACGCCCAGACTGGTGATTTCATCAGCAGTAGGACCAAACTCAGCCCACAAACGGCCAAAATGGCCAAGGCAATGACTGCCCAACGATCTTTTTTCATGATAATTCCCCCATTTTTGAAA
This sequence comes from Levilactobacillus sp., assembly GCF_022646225.1. Taxonomy (NCBI): domain Bacteria; kingdom Bacillati; phylum Bacillota; class Bacilli; order Lactobacillales; family Lactobacillaceae; genus Levilactobacillus; species Levilactobacillus sp. The sequence goes on along the minus strand of NZ_JALCJA010000001.1, from coordinate 183,437 downwards.
AACTGGTGTCCCCTAAACACACACTTAGTCTAACAAGTCCGCCGGCAAACGGCAATCATCTCGCCCAATCTTAAGAAAGAACTTAACCTTTCCCTATTTGACTTAACTTTCTGCTGGCACAACTGCTGACCCACTAAGGGATTGGGGAATCAATGACCGCTCAGATGATTGGCCTGGGGATTTTCGAGGTGCTGCAGCTGTCCCTTGAATTCCTGGGCGTAACGTTCCTGATCCGGTTGAAAGGTCGTCAAGCGTTCGCTCAAGCCCACGGTGTAATCGACCTGTTCGCCATGTTCACCCTTATCCAGGCCCATGGCTTCCTCGGCTGCGTCGACCCGCATTGGCGTCAATTGCCGCAAGATCACGATCAAGAGACTGCCGACGACGGCGACCAGCGCAATGGTGATGCCAGTTGCCAGGATCTGAATCCCTAACAAATGCCAGCCGCCACCGTAGGCCAACCCATTTTCGGCAATCGTTGGGTTGATAGTCTTGGTCGCAAAGACCCCGGTCAAGATACTCCCCACAGTGCCGCTGACGCCGTGGCAACCAAAGGCATCCAGCGCGTCATCCACGCCTAATTTCGGCTTCAGTACTTGAATGAATCCGTAGCTAGCTAACGTGGCCACCGCGCCAATCGCAACGGAACCCAAGACCGTGACGTAACCCGCAGCCGGTGTAATGCCAACCAAGCCGCACAACGTCCCGGTGCAGACCCCGACCAACGTGGGTTTCCCCGTGGTCCAAATGTCCAAGAACATCCACACGACCATCGCTGTGGCCGTGGCCACGGTACTGGTAATGGCCGCCTGCAGGGCCACGCCATTAACGGCCAAGGCACTGCCGGCATTGAAGCCGTACCAACCAATCCACAGAATCGCTGTTCCTAATAAGACCCACGGCAGATTGTAGTGTTGACCCGGATGATCCTTGGCCAACCGTGGTCCCAACCAAGCAGATAAGACCAGCGCCGTGACCCCGGCATTGATGTGGACCACAGTCCCGCCGGCAAAGTCCAGCACCCCTAATCTTGCCAGTAGACCCATGGGACTCCAAACCAAGTGGACCATGGGATAGTAGATGCAAACGGACCAAGCAATCAAAAACAGCAGTAAGAACTTAAAACGAATCCGGCCAACCACCGCGCCCACGAATAAGGCAGGGGTGATGATGGCAAACATCATTTGAAACAAGGAGTACGCACCCAAGGGGATGTGGGTCGCCGTGACGCTGGCCCAATTGACACCCGCCATGAAGACGTGATGGAGATTGCCAATGATGCCGGCCACGTTACCCGAAAAGGCCAGTGAATAACCGAGAAAGACCCACAGTAAGATGGCCACCCCCGTCATGATGAAGACCGACAGCATGGTGTTGACCACATTTTTCTCTGAGACCAGGCCGCCATAGAAAAAGGCTAGGCCTGGTGTCATAAACAGAACTAAGATACTCGCAACCAAAATAAATGCCGTGTTCGCAAGATTCATCGACGCCGCCCTCTTTACTTTTTATGTAAGAAATCCTAACACTGGTTTTCAGAAAAGTCACGTGCTATTTTCCGTCAGGCGGCGGTTAAATACGTCGTTGAACGAACTAAATGGTTGATTGGCGGGTGTTTTCAGCCGTTAATCATCTTTTGAAAGCTATGTGATATTTTCTAACATCAGACTAATTTATGATGTCTGATCCGCCAAAATATGTCCCACCTCAAATATTCCTGACTCTGACGACCGCTACCGGCCACGCCCCTTTTGACCCCATGGCAGACGATTAGCCAACCAATGTTGTACACTAAAGGTACCGGGTCCCAGCGACCCGATTAAACCTGACTACCAATTATCAAGTCCGCCGGCTAGTTAGCGGCTAGACTAGAACTTGAAATGAAGGAGGCGCTCCATGCAACCACTCAATCAGTTAATTGACTACCTCGAAGACCACCTGACCGACGACCTCTCGTTTGCGGCCATTGCGCATCAACTCGGCTTCTCGGAATACCATTTACGCCGGACATTTGCCTTTATTGCCGGAATGTCGCTGTCCGATTACGTCCGCAACCGGCGGCTGGCTGCGGCTAACGGCGAATTGGTCAACGGCCAAGCCGTCACCACCGTAGCCTTTAAATACGGTTACCAATCCGTTGAGGGCTTCTCCCGGGCCTTTCGGGACTGGAGCGGCTATTTGCCGTCTGAAGTGAGTCAAAGTGGCTGGCAAAAGACCTTCCCTAAGCTTTCATTTCACTTAGAAATCAAAGGAGGCAGTCCCATGCACTTTAAACTCGAACAAAAACCCGCCTTTAACCTGGTCGGCGTCACCCAGCGCGTTCCCATCCAGTTTTCCGGGCAGAACCCCGCCATTCAAGCACTGGCGCAAAGCATCACGCCGGACCAGCGCGCCCACATGCACGCGCTAGGCGATCTCTACCCGCACCAGGTGTTGAACGCATCCTACGCCTTTGACGACGGCCGGTTAGCCGAACAAGGTCAGCTCACGCAGCTGATTGGCTTTGCCACCACGCAGGAAAATCCCTACGCCGACCTGACCCAACTCGCGGTGCCCCGCCACACCTGGGCCATTTTCCCCAATCACGGGCCCTTTCCGCAACAGCTCCAAGAAACTTGGGGCCGTATTTACAGCGAATGGCTACCCACCTCTGGATATGAACTGGTCGATGCGCCCGAAATTTCCTTTTCTCAGTTCGGCGGTACCGAGGTCGCTAGTGAGATCTGGATCGCCGTGACCCCGCAGTCGTCAGGTCCCGTTGGTTTTTCTCCCGCCAGATAGTATAATGAATTTGTATCTGATGGCCAAAGGAGGTACAACATGACCCAATATTTTCTGGTGAACCAGCAGGACTACTTTGCGGCGGGCTTCATGATTCACAACGGTAGCGTGTCCGTCGATACGGTCGCCGGGTTGGACGTTGCCGCCGCGGTGAACAGCGACTCGCCAGCTAGCGCCAAGACGGCACTGTACCAACAGGTAGCGGTGCATCCCGCGGCCGGTAGTGAGCGCACCCAGCTCACCGCAGCGGAACAAGCCCAGCTGACCCAAAAACTCGCTGCTCAGTTTACCGTTACCGGGACCGATGACTTGGAAGGCTGTTAACAAAACGACTAGGAGACGATCAGCATGACTGAAGAACCGAAAAAGACCACAGCGAAAACCGAAGACAACCCCTTCTGCCACGCGGGGATGACCTGCGCGCCCGGATGCGGCTGCGCCAGCGCCGATGGCATTTGCCACTGCCCGATGATTTCCGAGCGCAAGTGTGCTTGCGACGGATTCTGCGGTGCACCGAAGCATTAATGCTATCAAAAACTGAAAATGACCCACCATCATGAGACTTAATGATGGTGGGTCGCTTTTTTTGCCGCTAAAGGTTGAATCTAAAATTGATGAGACCAGACGCCTGCGTCATCCAGGGTTCCACCTGCTCTGGGGAACACCTCCAGCCTGAGAAGCGGTCTTCCGGTTCGCTTGAAAGCCTGGCAAAACCGGCCAGTCTCTCAAGTCGTCCCGCGCTGTAGGCTGAGAAAAAACCTCAGCCAACACCGCCGACACAGCTGGCTCCACCCTGGCTGTCTCCGGCAAGTTGCCGTCTATCAGCAGCACTGTGTTAATGAAAGACCAGTCGTCAATGCAGTTACTGCTTGGAGCTAAGAAGATAGTTACTAACACACACTACCGTAGCCGAGAGTTCGCCAAATATGGGTTCAGCCGCTGAAAAGAGTGGGCCAACAGGCGGTTAACTGGCGAGCATTAACGGTGCTAGGCGGATAATCCCGGGTTTGGATTATTTGCCTAGCAGTGTTAAGCGGAACCAGTTGCCTGTTGGCGCACGTTTCGGCTATGTGGCGGACATAGACGTGAACTTCGGCTCAAAGTGAGGCGTCGAGACCGCCTTTTAGCTCGGCCCGTCCGCCCCAGCGTTCCAACCCATATTTGGCGAACGGTAAGGCGGCCAGTTCGTATTGTGAGGCCGAAAACAACTATTGTGCTTATTTTCGTTTATTCCTTAATTGTTGCACGGCTCGCGGGATCATCTTACGAATGCCACCCCGCGGATCCTTGACATCCCCGACGTAGCGCGGAATCAAATGGATGTGCGCGTGCATCACGGTCTGCCCGGCCGCCGCTTCGACGTTGATGCCGATGTTGTAGCCAGCCGGCGCAAATTTTTCATCCAACAACTGTTTAGCATGAAAGGTCAGGTCGTCCATGGCCGCACGGGTAGTCGCCGGCACATCGAAGTACGTGGCGTAGTGTTGCTTGGGCACGATCAACAGGTGGCCCTTCCGCACGGGATGGTTGTCCCAAAAGGCCTTGGCCAGGTCGTTTTCTAACACAATCGCCGTCTTCTGACAAAAAACGCAATCCGCTTTGATCATGGGCTTACTCCCGGTGCCGCGGTTGGCGCTTGGCCCAGAACTGGAAGTAATCCGTCCGCAGCGCCCCGTTGTAGAGTTTCCGCGTCTTCGTCGCCTTTTGGCCGTAGAAGTGTTCAAATTCCAAATCGGCGGTCAAAATGTACTTCGACCAGTCCGTCAACGGCTTGAAGACCTGACCCATTTGCTTGTAGAGTTCCCGAACGGAAGCCTGGTCGCTCAACCGTTCCCCGTATGGCGGGTTGGCCACGATGACCCCGTGCTTCAAGTCCGTCTTAAAGTCTTGAACCGCCAGTTGGCGGAAGGTCACGTCTTGGGACAGACCGGCTTCTTGGGCGTTACGCTTGGCAATGGCGACCATGTTCTCGTCGATATCGGTCCCAAAGATCTGTAGCGGCGTATCGTAATCAGCCTTGGCATCGGCTTCGTCACGTAGCTTGTCGCCCAGTTCTTGGGGAACCCAATCCCAACTTTCACAGGTGAAGTCGCGGTTAAAGCCCGGCGCCAGGTTGCGGCCGATCATGGCTGCTTCGATAGGAATCGTCCCGGACCCACAGACGGGATCCCAAAACGGCATGTCCTTGTGCCAGCTGGTCAACGCGATCAAGGCGGCGGCCATGTTTTCCTTTAACGGCGCGCCCCCCTTGCCGACCCGGTAGCCACGCTTAAAGAGACTGGCACCGGTCGTGTCCAGCGTTAACATGACATGGTCCTTGTCGATCATGACTTCCAGCGGGTACGTGGCCCCGGTTTCGGGCATCCGCGTCCGCCGGTGATAGACGGCCGCCAGCTTGGTGGCCACGGCCTTCTTGACGATGGCTTGCGCGTCCGGCACACTGTGCAATTGCGACTTCTTGGAGCGGCCCTCAACGGGGAACGCCGCATCCATTGGCAACAGCTCATCCCAGGCCACGGCCTTGGTGGCTTCAAACAGCTCATCAAAGGTCACGGCGTCAAATTCGGCCACGATGATCCGCACCCGGTCGGCCGTCCGCAGCCACAGGTTGGCCCGCAACACGTCTTCAATCGTGCCGTCAAAGCGCACCCGGCCATTTTCGACTTGGGTCTCGTACCCCAGGTCCCGTAATTCACGGCCCGCAATGGCTTCGATTCCACTGGCGGTCGCCGCGTATAAATGAAATTTCTTCATGTAAGTTGTACTCCTTCGATTTGGCTCTTTTAAGCCGGTCAGTTAACTTTCTACCTAGCCTATTTTACCATCTTATCTGGTGAGCTGATACCACTCTGGCAAAATAGTTGCGGATTGGCGGGTCACGCTGGCTAAGTTGGTCACTCACTCTTCCTAAAAAATTGTACAAAAAAAGGCGGGAGCAAGCTCCCACCCACCTGACATGGTGCAAATCCCTGTAAGCCATGTTTTGTACCACCCAACCGTTTCAGGCAAACGATTGACTGGCAGTAATCATCTATCTCGAGAGTTTCCTCTCCCCCCACATTTCGTTCATTTCCATATGTGAAGCGCCCCTACCAAAAGTTTGGGTTGCCCGCTCGAGGGGTTTACCGCGTTCCACCGCCTAAGTTTCCTTAGACGTATCGTCACTGTGGCACTTTTCAGGGATACTAGGGCATAGCCGAAGCCGTAGCCGTGTTTTCCCGCCGTAACGCTATTGCTAACGTCCCCCGGCTTATTTTTTCACCGAGCACGAACACTACAGACATCGCAGTCTGTGCGAGCATGGACTTTCCTCAGCCGACTTAAGCCGACCGCGATTACTCAGGATTTACACCAGTCTTTATAATTCTACAAACGATGTGACTCGTTTGGATCATTATCTAATTGTGAACCGAAAACGTGCCGTTCCAGGTTGGACAGCCGCTTCAAAATGTCCATGTTCGTGACACTTGAAGTTGACTGACTCGTGGTCGTTGCGGCTGGCTGACTTGCGCCCACCTGAACTTGGCGGGTCAGTTCGTCGACCTTAGCCAACAACCGTTCGTTTTCGTCTTGAAGCCGTTGATTCTCCTTCACAAAAGTATCATAGTCCTTGATGACGTTGTCCAAGAAGCTGTCCACGTCGTCAGGGTCATAGCCGCGCATCTTTTGGCGGAATTGCTTTTGTAAAATCTCTTTGGGAGTGAAATTAACGTTATCCATCGATCATTACACCTCGTTATCGTAATCAAACCGGCGATATCTATAATACCAGTTTTTATTCAATTTGGGAACCATTATTTAAATTTTCTTGATATTCATTGGCACTTTCTTGTAACCAATCCATATCGATCAGCGTCAGCGGGTACGCGTGACGCTCTTCAAACCGCTGAATGGCGCGATAATCATACTGTGGTTTGCCCTCATGTTCTAAATCATAAACCATGACGGCCTCGTCTGTATGGGTTAACATAAATTCTTGATAGTTTCTTAACTGTTGGGGTCCATGATAAGGTTGTTCGCTAACGGACTGGTGAAAATCAACGCGGCTGGCCAGTTGGGCGTACAAACTGCGGTTGGTCTCGTTCCAGTTGCTGCCAAATTCCGCAAACGGCGTCATGATGGCGATTTTCAGTTCCGGGTAGTCTTTTTTCAGGTCCAAACCCACTTCGGCGGACCACTGCTCGACGCCCAACTGACCACCCGTGATCAGCCAATCCGTGCCATTTTCAACCTTATTAGCCAACAACTTTTTTAACGTATCCTTGATGACCAGGAGTTTGGGGTCTTGACTGCCAAAGATTCCCAGTTCGTAACTGCGATAACCTGTCAACCATAACCGACTCATATCCTGACCCCCTTTTAGCTGTTCCTATCTAGTGTAGCGAAAAAAAAGGCCCGACGCAATTAAATTACCGTTAAATTCGGCCAAATTGACCAGTTATAGACCAGTTAGAGTTTTTATTTCTCAGTCAGCTTGGTATAATATCAATAACTGGGCCACCAGGCCTGGCAATTCACCGTCGCGCCAAGCACGGTCATGTCCCGTCAGTGCGGCGATTTGCCGGTGAATTGCGGGGACGTTTTTCAGGCAAGGAGTGTGAGGAGTCAATGACTATTCGGTATCCCAATGGGAATGCCTATCAAGCACCAGCAACATCAGCGGGGCCCAAATTTCCCAGTACCTACACCAGTTATGGCAAACGGGGAATGACCTTGGAAGAGGAATTGAACGAAAGCAATACCTACTATGAAGTCACCGGGCAAGCAGTCGTTCATAAAAAGCCGACCCCCATCAAGATCGTCAAGGTCGATTACCCCAAGCGTAGTGCCGCGGTGATCAAGGAAGCCTACTTCAGTACGGCCTCGACCACCGATTACAACGGCGTTTACCAGGGGCATTACCTGGATTTTGATGCCAAGGAGACCCGTAACAAGTCGGCGTTTCCCCTCAAGAACTTTCATCAACACCAGATCGACCACATGCGGGCCTGTTCCGCGCAAGGCGGGATTTGTTTTGCCATTATTAAATTTGTCACGCGCCAAGAAGTCTTCCTCTATCGTGCGACAGACCTGTATGCTTTTTGGGATGCGCAACAACGTGGTGGGCGCAAGTCCATCCCCTACGCCGATATCGCGGCCAAGGGAATCCGGCTCACCGCGGAACTGCAGTTGCCCATCCCCTATCTCAAAGCCGTGGATCAACTGCTCTAGCACTTTGAGCAGTCACACACGTTAAAACGCAAAGGAGATTACCATGTCTAGTAACAATCAAACCCGACAGACGCGGATGAGCCGCAACGCCGAGCGTAAACCCAGCGGCCCCAAACAGCCGCATACGGGTTGGCGGACCTTCCGCCGCATTTTATTTGTCATCGTCGCCATCGTCGTCTTGGGCCTCTTGGCCGGGGCTGGCCTGTTCTTCTTCTACGCCCAAAGCGCCCCGAAGATCACCGCTGGCGCCTTGTCCAGTGATACCTCGACGCGAGTCTACGACGCTAACGGCCAGGTCATTTCCCGACTGGGCGCGCAAAACCGGAACTACGTCAAGAACAAAAACATTCCGGATACCTTGAAAAAGGCCGTCGTTTCCACCGAAGACCGGCGCTTCTACAAGAACAACGGGGTCGACCCGATCCGGATCATGGGGGCGGCCTTCGCCAACGTCACCGGCTCTTCGCTGGGGATGCAAGGGGGCAGTACCCTGACGCAACAACTGGTCAAGCTGTCCGTCTTCTCGACGGCGGCGTCCGACCGAACCTTGAAACGTAAGGCCCAAGAAGCCTGGTTAGCGTTAAAGGTCGATCACGATTACTCCAAGAATCAGATTCTGGAATACTACATTAACAAGGTGTACATGGGTAACGGCGTCTATGGCATGCAAACGGCCGCGCAATATTACTACGGCAAGACGCTCAAGCACTTGAACCTCGCACAACTGGCCTTATTGGCCGGCATGCCGCAGTCACCGACCAACTATGACCCCACGACCTACCCCGCTTTAGCGAAGAAACGACGGGACCTGGTCTTAGAGGCCATGGCCAAGAACAATGTCATCACCGAAGCCCAGGCCCAACAAGCCGAGGCCACCAGCATCACCGCTGGGCTGACCAAGACGCACAAGTCGACCAGCACCAACCCTAAGACCACCAAGGTGATCGACGCCTACCTCAAGCAGGTCTACGCCGAGTTGAAGTCCAAGGGCTACAACACCACCACCGGCGGCTTGAAGGTTTACACCAACCTCGACATGGGGGCGCAAAAACGCCTGTACGATATCGTCAACGGCACGGCTTACGTCAGCTTCCCGTCCGACAAGTTCCAGGTCGGCTCGACCATCGTCAACCCGAACAACGGTAAGGTCGTCGCCATGATCGGTGGCCGGAAGACCGGTAACGTGACCTTCGGGTTGAACCGTGCCGTGCAGACCGACCGTTCCAGCGCATCGACGGCCAAGCCACTGATGGACTACGGGCCGGCCATCGAGCACCTCTACTACCCGACCTATGAACCCGTCAAGGATACGGCCTTCACCTATCCTGGGACCAACAAGAGCCTCTATGACTGGGACCGGCGCTACCAAGGGACCATCACCATGCGCAAGGCGCTGGTCGAATCACGTAACATCCCCGCCGTGCGGACGTTACAAAACGTCGGTATCAAGCGGGCCACGTCCTTCTTGGCTGGCTTAGGGATGACGTTTGACAAGACCCTGACGTTGCAAAACGGGATCGGCCTGTATATCTCCTCCGAACAAGAAGCCGCGGCCTACGCCGCCTTCGCCAACGGCGGGACGTACTACAAGCCTTACCTGGTCTCCAAGGTCGTCACCCAAGACGGCAAGGCCCACAAGTACAGCTCGACCGGTAAAAAGGCCATGTCCGCTGCGACGGCATTCATGCTGACGGACATGATGAAGGGCGTCATGACCAGTGCCAATGGTTCCGGGCGTTCAGCGGCCATTTCCGGGCTCTATCAGGCCGGGAAGACCGGGACGGACTCCTACCCTGACGATTACGCGAACAAGGTGCCAGACGGCGCTACCATGGACTCCTGGTTCACGGGTTACACCAAGAACTACGCCATCTCCGTTTGGACCGGTTACGACAAGCAATTTGAGACCGGCCACTATGTCAGTGAGACGCAGACGACCATTGCCCAAGAGATCTACAAGTACGAAATGTCCTACCTGGCCAGCAAGTCGACCAACACGGACTGGACGGCGCCTAGCACCGTGACCGAAACGACCCAAAATGGGACCAAGGAATACTACATCACGGGTCACGCCGGCACGGTCGCCGACACCACGGCCACGAGTCAATACGGCTCGACCAACACCACCAGTTCGTCGGCCTACAGCAGTAACAGTCAGGTCACGACCAATTCCAACACCACGCAGGCCAGCTCCTCGACCACGGAATCCAGCACCAGCAAGGAATCCTCCAGCACCGAGCAGACCCCGGGTGGCGGCAACGCGGGTGACGATGACGACAACACGACTAGCAACTCCACGTCGACTACGGAGTCCTCATCGGCCACCACGACCACGCAAAAGAGCACCAAGACTAACGATAATGATGATTAACTGAATGACAAACGCGCCCCCGCACCGGTCGATGGACCTGGTGTGGGGGCGCGTTTTTTCTGGTGATTTTTATTCGAGACTGGCAGCACGCATCACGCGATCAAAGGCAGTTTTCCACCCCGGCTGACGCAAACGCCTAGTTTCACCGATTTTCGGTGTCAGAACACCGTAGTTACAGCATAACGCGTTAATTTTGATTTCAACCTTCAGTTAAAAATAGATCAAAAAAACGGGCCTGGGACAAAACCTCCCAGGCTCGTTCGCGTCACCACTACCGATCCGTCAGCTTAAAAATCGGCACGTCCGGCACCTCGCCGCCACCAGTCCCGTTACCGTTGGTTGGGTTGGTGCGCCGCGGTTCTTGGCGTTCCTTTTCGCGTTGGACCTGGGCGGCCGTCTTCAGATTCTTGCGTTCCCAGCTCAACAGGATGCGGTCCATGTACTTCAGGCTGTACGCCTGACTGAGGACGGCTTCCTTTAAGGCCAGTTGAATCAGCTCGGGCCGGTAATGGTCCTGATCCAGCCACTGGGTGATACTCTCCATTTCTAGCGGTGACAGTGGCCGACCGAATTCCGTTTCGATTTGGTTAAACACGGCGGAGCGGTCATTGCTGACGGTCGCTTGGGCCTGTTGCTGGGTCTCTTGGACGGCCAACTGGCTGAGTTTCTCAGTCAACAAGCGGAAATCATAGGCGTCTTGTTTTTGCCCTTGACTATCGGTCACCGTGGTAATCGTCATTAACTTATGCGTAATCAATTCGTGTAGCAGTTGATAGACCTTTTGCTTATCCCAGCCCAGGTGCGCCGCGATTTCGTCGGCGTTGGGCAGTTGGCGACCACGGTCCATGTACCGCCGCAGTTGAAAGTAGACCAGCAGTTGGTCGGTGGTCATCCCCACCTCGCGAAAATGATCCAGCAGGTAGTTGGCCACGCTAGTCTGTCCCGCCTGCACGTAACGTTGGATAAAATCCTCCATGTGAAAGCCTCCTGATTTGAATGAAAACGACCGAACCCAACGTTTGCGGTCCGATCGTTAAAAAGTTGTTTAATCTGTGGTCATAAAGGTCTGTAGCCGCGCCATGGCTTCCTGCAATGAAGCCAGGTCCGTGGCGTAGCTCAACCGGATGTGGTGCGGTAGCCCAAAGGCCTCACCAGTCACCACAGCCACGTGGGCCTGATCCAAGACGGCCGCCACAAAGTCCGCCGTCGTGGTCAATCCCTTGCGTGCCATCGCACCACTCACATCGGGGAAGAGATAAAACGCCCCCTGCGGCTTGTGGTCTAACCGAAAGCCTGGCAATGCGGTGACCAGCGGATAAATGGTGTCCAGCCGCGTTTGAAACGCCGCACGCATCTGCTCGACGGGGGCTTGATCGCCGGTCAATGCGGCTAAGGCGGCCGCTTGACTCACGGCCGCCGCGTTGCCCGTCACGTGTGACAGGACCGTGGTCAGCGCGGTCATGAGGGCTTGGGGCCCCACGGCGTACCCGATTCGCCACCCGGTCATCGCGTAGGTCTTCGAGACCCCGTTGACCAACACAGTGTGACTCGCGATGTCGTCGCCCAACGTCAACATGGACGTGGCTGGCCGTTGCCCATCGTAGATCAGATCACCGTAGATCTCATCGGCCACGATCAATAAGTCGTGACTCACGGCCCACTCCCCGATGGCCCGCAGTTCGGCCGGGGTGTACACCAGGCCGCTGGGGTTTTGCGGTGAGTTCAAGATAATGGCCTTGGTCGCAGGTGTCACGGCGGCCTCTAGCTGGGTCGGGGTGACCTTTAGACTCGCCGTGGGCGCCACTTCAATCGGTACCCCGCCGGCCAATTTGACCTGTTCGCTGTAGCTGACCCAGTAAGGCGCCGGCAACAGCACGGCATCCCCGGGGTCCAAGACCACCTGGCACAATGCGTAGAGCGCTAATTTGGCCCCGGTCGTCACCACGACTTGTTCGGGAGCGACCGTCACGTGTTGGGTGGCCTTTAAATGGTCGGCTACCGCCTGGCGCAGCGGCAAGATGCCCGCCGTGGCCGTGTAACCGTCGACCTGGTTGGCCCGAATTGCCGCCACGGTGGCGTCCTTAATGGCCGTAGGTGTCGGAAAGTCCGGCTGGCCGACACTCAGGTTGATCACATCGACTCCCGCGTCCCGTAGTTCTTGGGCTCGTTGCCCGGTCTTTAAGGTTGCGGAAGGTTGGACTGCTAATGCGCGTTTGGCTAGTTGCATCGTTATCCCGCCTCCAGTTCTTAAATATTGGAAATCTGTTGTAGCATTTTACCCGTGCTGTACTGGTAGGTCACGTAGCACAATTTGCCACTCTGATTCAGGTAGCTGACCTGCCACGCGGGCTTGCCATTGAAAATGCACAGTGCCGCGGATAAGACCTTCTTGGGGTTCTTTTGCCAGACCCGCTGTAGCACCGTGTTGCGCGTTAACCCAGCACTTTGCTTCAAGACCGTCACGTCATTGCCGGTCTTGGGCACAATCGCGTAAACGCTTTGCTTGGCCTTGTTCTTGCCCGCCACGGTGTAGTAGGTCGTATCCAAGTTGGTCCAGTAAAACTGACTGGTACTGGTCAAATGACCGGATTTTTTAGCGACGGCTTCTGCATGCGCTTGGTTTTGCGTCAGGGGCTTGGTGGCCTTATTGACCATCACCGCCGCACTGATCAGAATCACCAAGATCACCAGCAGCACACTCAGCAGGACCCAGTGACGCGGCCGCTGACGTCGTTGATACTGTTGTCTCATCAATTTCCATCGGTCTCCCTTGTCGAATTTCAATCTTTTCCAATTATATCAGACTTCGGGTGGCGTCACCGAATCGTTCGTCTTTTTTTCAAAAAAATTAACTAATCCCTGGGCAATCGCACTGGTGTCGCCCGTGGTCTGCGGCAGATCTGCCGGCAAGGCCCGTAAGATGCTTTGCCCGTAGTGCCGTTCGATCAGGCGTTGGTCCAAAATGACAATGGCGCCACGATCGTGCGGTGTCCGAATCAACCGGCCGATCCCCTGACGCAGCTTCAACGTCGCCGCGGGTAAGGCCGCACTGTAAAATGGATTCTTGCCAGCCGCCTCGAGCCGCGCGTAGTTGGCCTTGACGAAGACGCGGTCCGGTGAATCAAACGGCAAGCGCGTCACAATTAGTAGTTCCAGTTGTTCGGCGGGCAAGTCGATACCTTCCCAGAAGCTGGCCGCTCCCAGTAAGATGGCGCCGTGGCTGGTCGCAAAGCGTTTGGCAATGCGTTCACGACTGCCGCTGATGCCTTGGGCGAAGATCTCGCGTTGGGCAAATTCAGGTTGCGCGCAGAGCTTTTGATAGACCTGCTCGATCACGGACAGCGAATTGAACAGCACCAGTGTCTGCTTGTTGACCGCCCCGGCGATCTGACTGATGGCCGCGGCCAAATAGGTCACGTAATCGGCGGGCGCGACTCGACTAAGGTTGGGTCCGGCGTCACTGATGAACAGCTCGGCTTGCTGGGCGTAATCAAAGCTGGAGCGCATCCGGTGCGTTGCCGTTTGGTCGCGGTCCAAGTCGAACTGGTCCAAGACGTATTGGGAACGCCCGGAAGAAAATAGCGTGGCCCCCGTCAATAAGACCGGCTGAAAGCCCGCGTACAAGTGATTGCGCAAGAATCCCTCGGTCGCTAGCAAACCACTCGCCAGCTGCAGACTGTTGCGGTCGCCGACGTGATTGATGGTCAGCCAAAACAAACTGGCGGGCGCCTGATCCACGACCTGCCGCAAGATCGTCAGAAGCTGACTCATTTGGTCATCAAATAAATGGATCCGGGTGTCGACCTGTTCGAACAAGTAACGTTCGGAAGCCGCAAACCGGTCGGCCTGGCGATCAAAGCGCTGGCGTAAGGCCCGCAATTCGGCCAACAGGTCGTCGGTGGCGGTAGTCGCCTGGGCCACTGCATCCCCGCGGTCCAGTTCCGCCGCCAGGTCTGCGGCCGGAATCAGTTCTTCAATGATCTGGTTGTGGTTGTTGGGCCGTTTAGCCGCTAAGAACCGCAAGAACAACTGATTGACCAAGGCCTCCAGTTGCGTTTCCAACGTTTGGCTGGCGGTTAAGATGCGATGCAAGGCCCCCACCGCCGCGGCATCGTCGTGAAAGAGGCTCAAGAGGCTCGGGCCGGTCTCGCGGCTAATGTCGCGCTGAACGTGATGGAGTTCGTTGACCAACTGGGCAAATTTGACCTGGGTCCGCCGCTGCTTGAGCGTGCTATCCGGCAGGTGTTGGGCCTCATCGATCACCAGATACGGGCGATGGAGCCGTTCACCCAGGTCTAAGGCGTGTTCACTCAGGTAAGCGTGGTTGACGATGACCATCTGGGCCGTCTCCAACCGTTGATCCCGGCGGCGCAAGAAATCATCCGCGTAAAACGGATTATCCGCCGTCACTGCCCCCTCGTGCATGATCTCTTGAAAGTACGGTGCCCGGTACGTCGCTAGGTGCAGCTCATCTAAGTCGCCCGTGGTGGTCATGGTCAACCAAACCAGCAAGCGTAATTTCAACAGCTGCGTTTGCTTAGACGTCTCGGCCACCTTGAGCGTCGTGGCAAAGCGCTGGAGGTCCAGATAATGCCGGCTGCCCTTGACCAACACCGCATTGACCGGAAACGGCACGATGGCGTTGAGTAAGGGCAACGTCTGGTCCAACAACTGCTCTTGCAACAAGGTGGTCGCCGTACTGATGACCACGGGCCGCCCCGTTTGGCCCAGGTACGCCATCGGCAGCGTGTACCCCAGGCTCTTACCGATTCCGGTGGGCGCCTCCACGATCATCTGCTTAACGGGATGCTGGTCGGCGTTGGCGTAGTTGTTGTAAATGTAATTCATCATCTTCGCCTGTTCCGGCCGCCATTCCAAGTTATCCGGCATCAATTTTTGCTTTTGCTTCTTGGTCTTGGGGTACTTGCTGGGAGCCGCCAACGTGGTCGTGGCCGTCGCTTCGGGTTTGCGCAGCGCCAGACCATTCTTGATGTACAGGTAGTCCGGTAGCTTGCGCGGCTGTTGCTCGTTTAGCCGGCGGGCCACGTCAAAAAGTGCCGCCGTTTGGAGCGGTAGATCAGGGTGTAAGTCGATCATTTTTTGCAGCGTGACTTGCGGTAAGGCCCGTAACCGCCGAAATAGGAAAATGAATAATTCGGCCGTGGCACTGGCATCGCTGTCCGCGGAATGCGGGCTGTCATGTTCAATGTTGAAGTAGCCACTCAAATCCCGTAGACGAAAGCTGGGCGATGTCGGCAAGAGAATCTGACTCAAAGACACCGTATCCAACGCCTCGATCGTCAGCTCGGGATACCCGACGCGACTGAATTCCGCGTTGATAAACGGCAGGTCAAAATTGACGTTGTGGGCCACAAAGACCGTATTGGTCAAGAGACTGTACAGCGTCCCGGCAACGTCATCGAAGAGCGGCGCGTGCCGGACCCGCTGATTGGAGATCCCCGTCAACCGGGTAATCCCGGCCGGAATCTCGCGTAACGGGTTCACGTCCGTTTCGAAATGATTAATAATTTGATTATGCTGGACGAAGACGCACCCAATCTGGATAATGCGGTCGCCATCTGTCACACTGGTTCCGGTGGTCTCAATATCCACCACCGCGTAAACCGTGTCTTTATCCATAATATGCTCACCAATTTCTGCACGATTGCGATAATAACTGGCACTATGATACACCACTTAGCTCGCTAACGCTACGCCTGACTAGCCGGTCTCTGCCGCCTTTTGCGTGCGAATGCTAGGCCCGTGGTGGCGCGCTGGCGTCGAAAAAAGTTTGCGGCCTGACGCGGTGGGTGCAAAAATTTTTCGCTGAAACATTTACCATCGCAATTCCGGTCTGGTATGATAGTTAGGTTGTCCTTGATTGTGACGCAGACTTTACCGGTCGCCCTACCGTTAGCCAGTGCCCGTGGCGGCCAGGGAATCTGCCGGCAAAATTGCTGGCGGATTGCATCACAACGATTGGTGTGGCAATACTCCCCCAGCCTTTCAACTAAAGGACAGCGTTAGACGTACCGATTAACATTACGGACAATTGTTGCTGGTAGTCATCAGCGACACTAAGGTTGTTAATCAATCGGCATGGCTAATTGCTCTCAGCGTGTCAACCGATTACTAGCGACCAGCCCCCCACCACCCCAGATTGTTTAGTCAATTATCGCCGACTTTCTATAGAAAGGGTTAATTTTTGCGTGAATCCGGGATTTTAAAGGTCAAAGCTAGCGCAACGCCAATCAGTAGAGTATGATATTTTTTGGTAAGTAAAATTCGACAAGGAAAGTGAGCGAGGAAACTTGGGTCAAACGGCAATCGGCAAAAGTAACGCGAAAATCATTCTTATCGGGGATCACAGCGTGGTGTATGGCCAACCAGCCATCGCTTTGCCCCTGCCTTCAGTGACGACGCGGGTGGTGATGGCCCCAACTGTGAGCGGCCAGACCATTTCTAGCCGCTACTTTGACGGACCCATCGCCCAAATGGGGCAAAACCTGGCCGGCGTGGCCGCGTTGATAGCGACGCTGTTAAACCGTTTTGACGCCCAGGACACCCCGTTTGCCATGACCATCACCAGTGATTTACCGGCCGAACGGGGGATGGGCTCGTCGGCCGCCGTGGCCGTGGCCATTACGCGCGCGATGTACCACTTCTTTGACCGTCCCCTGACGCGTGATTTGTTGCTGGCAACAGCGGCCATCGCTGAAAAGATCACCCATGGCAACCCCAGCGGCATTGACGCTGCCACCGTGAGTTCCGACGTGCCCATCTGGTTCGTGCCGCACCAAGAGACCCTCCAGATTCCCTTTACGTTACGCGGCTACCTGGTCATCGCCGATAGCGGCATCAAGGGTCAAACGGGTCAAGCGGTGGCGGCCGTCGCCCGGCGCAAGATGGCCTTTCCACAAGTAACGACCCAACAGATCCAGCGTCTGGGCGAACTGAGTCACCAAGCCCGCACCGCGTTGGCCGCACCGGACCTGATGCATTTGGGCCAGATCATGACCGATGCCCAGGACCAGTTACGTGGCCTAGGCGTCAGCTCAGAAGAACTCGACCAGTTGACCCAAGTCGCCCGGCAAAACGGTGCTCTCGGGGCTAAATTAACTGGTGGCGGCATGGGCGGTTGCTTGATTGCTCTGTGCCCCGACCTAGCCACCACGCACCGCGTTCAGGCCAGCCTACTCGCCGCGGGGGCGACGCAGACCTGGACCGAAGCCTTTAACTTAGAGGAGGAACCCCAATGACCGCCGTGACCGCACGCGCCCACACCAACATCGCCCTCGTCAAGTACTGGGGCAAGGCCGATACCGACTTGATCATCCCGCAGACCAGCAGTCTGTCGTTAACACTCGACCAATTTTATACGGATACCACCGTGGCCTTCGATGCGGACTTCACCGCCGACACGGTGATCCTAAATGACCACCGCCTGAGCCGTGACGCCAGCCAAAAGGTACGGCATTTTCTCGACTTGGTTCGCCAAATGAGCGGCGAGACCCGTTTTGCGACGGTGACTTCGACCAACCACGTGCCAACTGCGGCGGGACTGGCGTCATCTGCCTCGGCATTTGCGGCGCTGGCTGGTGCGGCGAGTCGAGCGGCTGGTATGGAACTGTCGCGCGCCGACCTATCGCGCTTAGCCCGCCGGGGGTCTGGTTCGGCGACCCGGTCCATCTTTGGCGGCTTTGTCGAGTGGCAAGCCGGTCACGATGATCACACCTCCGTGGCCGTGCCGTTTCAAGAACAGGTCGACTGGCCCATCGCCATGGTCGCCTTGTTGCTAGACCCCCACGAAAAGAAGGTCAGTTCGCGCCAAGGCATGCAAAGTAGCGTCACCACCTCGCCGTATTACCCGGCCTGGAAACAAGTCGTTGCCGCAGACCTCGCTGCTATCAAACCCGCCATTTTGGCCCATGACTTCACCACGACCGGTGAGATCTTAGAGGCCAACGCCATGCGGATGCACGCGTTGACGCTGAGTGCCAACCCGCCGTACAGCTACTTTAATGGTGACACTTTGACGGCCATGCAGACGGTCCGTGACCTACGTGCTGCCGGCGTGGCGTGCTACTACACGCTCGATGCGGGGCCAAACTTAAAGGTCTTTTGCCAAACGCCCGATCTGCCTGCCGTCACGACCCAACTGGCCGCACAATTTGGTGCCGACCGCCTCGTCGTGGCCCATCCCGGTCCCGGCATTCAGTTTCTATAGGTCCCGGTGACCTGAACTACATAGTGGTTGATTTCCAGCCACACCAATAAAATTTATCGTTAAAAACGTTAGTGAGACAAGAAGGGACCTGATTTATTGATTTCCGCGCAAGCACCCGGAAAACTTTACATTGCCGGCGAGTACGCCGTGGTGGAACCCGGTTACCCGGCAATTATTGTTGCCCTCAACCAGTTTGTGACCGTGACGATTACCCCCAGCCAAGACTACGGGCGGATCGCGTCCAAGCAGTACCAAGAAAATTCACTGTACTGGCAACGCCAAGGAACGGAATTGGTCTTTGATAACCGTGACAATCCCTTCCACTACATTCTGTCAGCCATTCGCTTGACCGAACAATATGCCCAAGCCCTGGGCAAGCCGCTGGCCATTTACCACTTAAATGTCAACAGTGACCTCGACAGCGCCGATGGCAAGAAGTACGGCCTCGGTTCTTCAGCGGCTGTCACTGTCGCCACCGTCAAGGCCTTGTGCCAGTTCTACGACATCAAAATGAGCAAGGACCGCCTCTTCAAATTAGCCGCCATTGCCCATTTAGACGTCCAAGGCAACGGGTCACTCGGCGACATCGCGGCTTCCGTTTACGGCGGCTGGATCGCTTATCAGGCCTTTGACCGCGACTGGCTGGCCTCGGCACGCCGAGAATTATCCCTGACCGAGCTGCTAGACGCCGACTGGCCGGGCTTACAAATTGAATTGTTAACGCCACCGGAATCGTTGCGCCTGATGATCGGCTGGACCGGTACGCCGGCTTCCACGTCGCATCTGGTCGATAAGATCGCCCTCTTCAAGGCCACGCGCCGACAAGACTACCACGCCTTTTTGCGCGAGAGTCGCGAGTGCCTGCAACGCATGATCCAAGGCTTCCATGACCAAGACCTGGACGCCATTCAGCGCGAAATCGCCGTCAACCGGCAGCTGCTGAACCGGCTGGCTTGTCTAAGCCACGTTACCATTGAAACCACCCTGTTGAAGACCATGTGTGACATCGCCGTACACATCGGCGGGGCCGCCAAGTCTTCCGGGGCCGGTGGTGGTGACTGCGGTATCGTCATTATCAATGCCGCCAAAGACCTGGCCCACCTCTTAAAGGAATGGGAAGGCCGCGGCATCGAACCGTTGAAGCTCAACGTTCATCACGTTATCGAGTAAGGAGTGAGATCCCATGGATGTGACCCGTCACGCCCACCGCAAAGACGAACACCTGTCATTGGCGGAGAAATTTTATCAACCTGTTGCTACCAGTCAATTCGACCAGCTCCGTTTCATTCATCAGAGTCTGCCCGAAATTGCCATGGCCGATGTCGATTTGACGACCCAGCTGGGACCGTTACAGCTCCCCGTGCCATTCTTGATCGAGGCCATGACCGGCGGCAGTCCGCGGACGGGGCAGGTCAACGCCCAATTGGGACGGATCGCTGCGGCGACGGGGATGACCGTGGCTAGTGGCTCGCAAAGCATTGCGCTCCAAGATGCCAGTACGGTCAAGACCTTTACCCCGCTGCGGGAAAATAACCCCGCTGGCATCGTCTTGGCCAACATCGGCGCCGGTCACACGGTCGCCCAGGCGCAACAAGCCATTGACATGCTGGCGGCCAACGCCTTAGAGATCCACGTCAATACCGCCCAAGAGCTCGTGATGCCCGAGGGCGACCGCGATTTTTATTGGCTCGATAGTATCGGCCAGACCGTGGCGGGAGTCAACGTGCCGGTCATCGTCAAGGAAGTTGGCTTCGGCATGGCCCAAGAGACCTTACGCAAGCTGGCCAGCGTGGGCGTGAAATACGTCGACCTCGGGGGCCGCGGCGGCACTAACTTCGTGCAGATTGAAAACTTTCGCCGCCCCCAAAAGGAACTCGGCTACCTCGCTGGTTGGGGCCAAACGACGGTGGAATCCCTGCTCGAAGCCCATCAGGTTCCGCAGCTACAGGTCATCGCCACGGGCGGCATTCGCCAACCCCTAGACGCCGCCAAGGCCCTGGCACTGGGCGCGAATGTCGTTGGCAGTGCTGGGCAGATCTTACACAGCCTGATCAAGACGGACGAGTCCACCACGACAGCGATGTTGCTGAACTGGCAAGACGGTCTCCGCGATATCATGACGTTACTTGGTACCCCCAACTTGGCGGCACTAAAGGCCCAGCGGCTCTTGTTATCCCCGAGCTTAGAAAGCTATTGCCGCCAACGGTGCCTACAGTATTAATCCTTTAAAATCAACTTCTTGTTAACTACAATTAAAAATACCCTTTGACGCTACGCCAGATTTGGCGGGTCAAAGGGTATTTGTGTATCACTGCAGACTCTGGATATATTCTTTTGCCACTTTCTCATTAAAAGAAGCATTATCAGTATTTTCACCAGACAAATCATATGCATACGACTCTGCAATATTGCCCAAGTTTACATAGAATGGCTTACTTCCAACCATAACAGTAATTCGGAAACCATCTGCGTCGCCATTGTTATTTTCATAGGACTGGAAAACATGGCCTAGCGACATATTTAACTTATACATACGTTTACCCGACACACTGACTTTATGAGTACCAAAACCTTTCAGCGGCTTTGCCAAGTAATATGTATAATTTGATTTTCCTCGGACAAATTTTTTAATTTTAATTGACTGCGAAACTTTTGTATAATTAGGAGTCCCTGACTTGGTGGCATAATTGCTGTAGTAATTCAAATAATTATCAGCAGTTACCACTAGAAATGCATTATTGCCTCTGTCCTGATCAAGATACGATTGCGCATTTTTCTTTTGAAGCAACGGCAAATTTGAGTACGCTCCATACGCAAATGCCGTCTTAGGTTTATGTTCGGTTAAGAACTCGTTCTTTGCAACAGGACTCTGTTTGGTCATAGATACAGCCGATGACCATTTATTTCCAATTACTTTAAAAACCTTTTTCTGGTTCTTTTTTGAAAGGGTAAGGGTATTTACATTTGCAAAATTCCATGTGTTAATATTCCCAATCACCACTGAATGTTTGCCTAAAGATACACCATGCGTACGATTTTGGTTACCAATTTTTAATGAATGTCCAATTGTAAACACATCCGGTTGAAACGGCTCTACAACTGAACTACTCATATTGATATGAGCTAGTCTAGTCAGATTACGCATACCAACTTTGTCAAATTCACTATCTAGCCTCTTACTAGTCTTGGTAACCTTTTTATCAGTCTTAGCATAGGCTTCCAGCTGTGCCTTCTTGCTTTTACTCATAGCTGACGCGTTAGTTACCGCCATACTCCCCGCCGCAGCGCCTAGCAGCATTAGTAATACGGCGCCCTTGTTTTTTATTTTGAACAATCCAATTACCCCCTAATATAATTCCCATTATGCCATTATAACTCAGCTAAAAGCACATTAAAAACCACCCTATTAACCAGCAGGGTGGCTTATTATTACTCGTTCACAGCAGCTTCTTGTTGAGTTATCAACTTTCTGAGTTTTTGGCCTCCATAGTCTTTGTTCGGATAAAGCTACGGGCGCTAGACCTGGCATCTAAATATCTGATTCTTTCTCTGTGATTCTCGTCCCACTTCTCGTTGGCTCTAGCTCGTGCCTCGGTGTACTCATTCTTAACCACGTTAGACTCTCCCTGATAATCTCAGCAGCCAATAGCACAAGTTGAATCCAAATAGTACCACTGCAATTGCCCAATAGACTGCATCCGCTTGCGCTTTACTGCTGCCCCAAGAACACTTGCCAGGTTGTTGCTACCACTTGGAGGGTAAACAACACAAATCTGGAAAATGAATTCTGAAGCTTCTTTGTGTTATTTTAATTAGTTGGCCGCAGACACGTCATCATCGTAGACCGTAAAGCGCAAACCTTTCGGGAAGAAGTTCTTCACGGTCGTCCCGACGACCTTACCAAAGCCTACTGGTTGCCCGGCACAAACCAACAGGTACCAGCCCTTCTTGGGCGCCGTCGTCAGGGTAAAGGTCTCCCCATGGACCCAAGCGCGCCACTGTTGATCCGTAATGGCCAGCGTCTGAGCGACTTGTCGCGGATCACTGGCTAACGCCAAGGCGTAGGCTGGTTCGAAGCGGTTCTTCTTAAAGGTTCCCAGGTGGAGACCCGGCCGGAAGACGTGCAATTTCTTCAAGTTAGGCAGCCCTGCTGGTACGGCAAACAACTGGTCCTTGACCGTGACGAGGTTGGCCCAGTCCGAGCCACCCACGACAGTCTGGGCAAAGTCTTGCCAGAGCTTGCGTTGGTCACCGGTCAACGGCGTCCCTAGCTTAGCGGTCCCCCGCGGTGTTTGCGCATCACCGGCGTCACGTTCGAGCTTGGCGACAAAATGGCCCTCGCCTTGCATCAAGTGTGGGAACAGCCGTGCCGCCTTCTTCAGTTCTGGATTGCCATCGGCCCAGTCCGGCCGGGCATCGATCACGCCACCGACCTTGGTGATGGGGACCAGATGAAACTCGGGATAGTTCTTCAGCACCCAAGCCATCATCTGTTCGTCTTCTTCCGGCGCAAAGGTGCAGGTCGAATAGATCAATTGGCCACCAGGTTTGACCATCTTGAGGGCCTCGGTCATGATCTCGCGTTGCCGCGCCGCACACTCTTCGACGTAATCTAAGGACCAATAGTCCATGGCTGCTGGGTCCTTACGAAACATGCCCTCACCGGAACATGGCGCATCGACCAGCACCTTGTCAAAGAAGTCCGGGAAAATGGGGCTCAGGCGATCAGGCGACTCATTTAAAATGACGGCCTCCCGTACGCCGAACCGTTCCACGTTTTCCGCCAAGACCTTGACCCGCTTGCGGTTGATCTCATTGGTCACCAGCAAGCCGGTGCCCTGGAGGTAGCTGGCCAAATGGGTGGTCTTACCGCCGGGAGCGGCACACAGGTCTAAGATCGTCTCGCCTGGTTTGGGAGCGGCCGTGGCCCCCACGAACATGGCACTGGGTTCTTGGCTATAGACCGCACCACTTTGATGCATCAGTGTCCGCCCACCAACCGTGCCAAAGTGGCCGAGCGGTTCGTAGGGTACGGTGGGAGCCGCCGTCAACTGGTCCGGCAAGTCGTGATGAGCCGGGTTCGTGCGGTAGCCACTGAGACTGGGGGTGTCAAAGCTGGCGAAGAAATCCGTCGCATCGTCCCCCAGTAATCGCTGATATTTTGTCTTAAAGTCCTCAGGTAAATTCACCGTTATGCCTCCATCTTGTTAGATACAATTTTGAAATTGCTATATACAGAATGCTTCAAATCGTTCATTTCACGTTAACCATTATACCCGTTTCTAGGGGGAAGCACTACCCTTTCTTCTCAGCAAAATAGTCGTAATTTTTCGCGACTTGTGTTACATTGAGAGGGCTAGTTTATTTTTGAACGATAATCCAATCAACCAACGAAATGCGAGGTGTCTCTCTTTGGAAAGAAAATTAATCGCCATTGACTTAGATGGCACGACCCTAAACGCGGATGCCCAAATCTCCGCCAAAACCAAGGCCGTCCTAACGCAGGCCCGGGAAGCCGGCCACATCGTCAGTATTGTCACCGGCCGACCGAATCGGATTTCCGCCAACTTCTACGACGAGCTCCACTTGGACGGACCAATGATCAACTTTAACGGTAGCCTGGGGCACATCCCCCACCAGCAATGGGCCAGTGAATACCAATATACCTTTAATAAAGAGGTCGCCTTCGACCTGTTGGCGCACCGCCAAGAGCTCGGCATCAATATGATTGCGGCGGAAGGTAAGAATCTCTTCTTGGCCGTCCGCGACCAACCCGTGGAAGTCGGCTTCTTCCCCTCCGTGCTTCAAAGCAATCAGATCTTAAATCAAAAGACCTTAAAGGAAAACCCGACCAGCTTAACGGTAGCGGTCGACCGCAGCCATCAGGAGCACCTGCTGAGCTACCTGCAACACAACTTCAGTGATGAGGTCGACGCCGCCCCTTGGGGTGGTCCTAACTCCGTGGTCGAACTCGGCGTCAAGGGTGTGCAAAAAGCCACCGGCGTGGAAGTTTTGGCCCACCACTATCACGTTGAACGCAAGAACATCATTGCCTTTGGTGATGAACACAACGACACCGCCATGATCGACTACGCTGGCTGGGGCGTGGCCATGCAAAACGCCACGACTGCCATCAAGGGCTTGGCTCAAGACGTTACCCCACTGGACAATGATCACGATGGGTTGGCAACCTACCTGCAAGATTATTTAAAATTGGCTGAATAAGATTGGTGCACGTTGCGACCAGTTGAATTTGGATAAGGAAGGGTCTGGGAAAAAACATCCCAGACCCTTCCTTTTTGTTTACCCCGGTTGGAATTCAGCCTGGGTCGCAGTTTTCTACTTTACATAACATTAATTATCTATAGTCAACCAATTGCCCACCATTGTGACCTAAAAACCAGGAAAAATGCGCGGTACCCCCGTCATTCTTCCTGGTCCTATCAAGGCGTTAACTCCCGTCCTCATTAATTCTTGCTAGTGACAATTAATTTAATCTACTAGCAAAAGGCCGTCAAAATCAGCTTTTCGCCCTGCAACTAACTTCACTGACAAATTTCTCGTAGATTTCAAGCTTGCTATCACGCTTTTTGTCCCCTACAAGTTCAAATATCCTGGCAACAGCTGCTGGTACAACATAATGAAGTCCAAGAACATCTGCCGGTCCACGTGTTCATCAACCTGGTGTGCCGTTTGGTTACCGGGGCCAAAGACGATGAATGGAAATTGATGGCCCTTGTCCTTCAACAGGTTCGAGGCATCGGTCACGGCTGGCAGTGGCAACTTCGGAATCGGCTGGCCAGCAAACGGTTCGCCGAGCTTAGCGGCCAAATTACTCAGGGGATTGTCCTGGGGTTCTTGAACCGGCCACTGATCCATGTAAATGTCCATACTGACCTGGGCACCAGCCTGATTTTGCTGGGCAACTAGCTGCGTTAGAGTCGCCCGCACCGCCGCGTTATCAAATTCCGGAATCGTCCGCACGTTCATCTCAGCCGTAGCCAATTCTGGAATCGAATTGACCTGATTGCCGCCGTTGAAGATGGTCGTGTTAAATGCCAATTTCCCCAACAACGCATTTTCCTTATCCGTGTGGCGAAAGACTTGGTTGGCCTGCGTCAAAATGGCCAGCAGTGGATCGATAGCGTTGGCGCCGAGTTCGGGCATTGAGCTGTGCGCCGCCTGTCCCTGCGACGTCAACCGGACATCCATCGAACCTTTGTGGGCCGAAAAGAGATTGTAGCCGGTGGGTTCGCCGATCAACAGCGCATCCACATCGTTCATGGCGCCCTGGTCGTAAAAAGCGCGCGACCCAGTCTCACCGACCTCTTCGGCAATTGTGGCCATCAAGCGAATCGTCCCGTGTTGCGGCTGACCCGCCGCGTGCAGTTCGATCAGGCTGATGACCAGCGCTGCCAACCCGGACTTCATGTCAGCCGCCCCACGACCATACAATTGTCCGTCACGTTCGGTCAACGTAAATGGGTCACTTTGCCACTGCGATACGTCGCCGGGTGAGACTACGTCCATGTGCCCCGAGACCGCCAGTACCGGGTGCCCGGTCCCAATCTCGGCAACCAGGTTCGTCCGCCGTTCAGCAACTGGCAACAACTTCGCTGAAATATCATGTTCGGCTAAGAGCTGCTGCAGATAAGTGGCCACGGCAATTTCATTGTCGTTGACCGAGTTGATTGCCACCAAATCACTGAGAATCTGGACCTTCTGTTCATCTGAAAAGACTGCCATCGCTGACTCCTCCTTTAGTATTACATCCATTGTAACCCGAAACCAGTTACAAGATCGCCAATTTCCACTTAAAAATTTGATCATCCCCAGCATCGACGAAGCGAAACGTAAAAAGTGAAGCCCGTCAAATGGCCTGACAGGCTTCACTTCATTTATTTTAAATTAATTTAATCCTGATGAAAGGCTTGCGTCGCCTTGATGGCTGCTTGCCAGCCGTTGTAGCAACGTTCACGCTTGTCTTCGGCCATTTGGGGCACGAATTCGTCGCGTGACTTGTGCATTTGCCGAATCGTGTCCATGTCAGACCAGAAGCCAACGGCCAAGCCGGCCAGGTAAGCTGCACCCAGCGCCGTGGTTTCGTTGATGGCTGCCCGTTTGATCGGCGTATTCAAGATGTCAGCTTGGAACTGCATCAAGAAGTTGTTGTTGGCAGCGCCCCCGTCGACGCTCAGTGACTGGAGATGTAAGCCGGTCTCTTTGGTCATGGTGTCGACCACGTCGCGAGTCTGGTAGGCAATGGCTTCAACGGTGGCCCGCACGAATTGTTCACGCGTGGTCCCGCGGGTCAAGCCAAAGACGGCCCCCCGAGTCTCTTGGTTCCAGTAAGGTGCCCCTAATCCGGTAAAGGCCGGAACCACGTAAACGTCGCCGGTCGTTTGGGCATCGACGGCCATCTTTTCGGATTCGCCGGCGTGCTCAAAGAACCGCATCCCGTCACGTAGCCATTGCACCGCAGATCCGGCCACGAAGATCGAGCCTTCCAGCGCATAGGTCACCTTGCCGTTTAGCCCATAGGCAATCGTCGTCAACAGGCCGTTGTGTGACAGCGTCGGTTCTTCCCCCGTGTTCATCACGATGAAGGCCCCGGTGCCATAGGTGTTCTTGATCATCCCTTTGTCAAAGGCCGTTTGGCCGAACAAGGCCGCCTGTTGGTCCCCAGCGATTCCGGCGATAGGCACTTGGACTCCACTAAAGGTGTAGCCGGCCGTGTAGCCGTAAATTTCGGAAGACGAACGGACCTCTGGCAACAGCGATTCTGGAATGTTGAGCCAGCTCAAGATTTCCTTATCCCAGGCCAGGTCGTGAATGTTATACAGCATGGTCCGGCTGGCGTTGGTGTAGTCAGTGGCGTGTACGCGCCCGCCAGTCAGCTTCCAGAGGATCCAGGTGTCAATGGTCCCAAATAACAATTCACCGCGTTCAGCGCGCTTCTGAGCCCCATCCACGTGGTCGAGGATCCAGCGAATCTTGGTGGCGGAGAAATACGAGTCGATGACCAAGCCGGTCTTTTCGTGAATGGCATCGGTGTGGCCATCCGCCTTCAGTTGATCGGCGATTTCACTGGTCTGCTTGGATTGCCAAACCACCGCGTGATAAATCGGTTCGCCAGTCTTCTTGTCCCAAATGATCGCCGTTTCCCGTTGATTGGTGATCCCGATGCCGCGGACCTTGTAAGGCTGGACATCGGAATCAATTAACGCGTCGGAAATGACGGATTGGACCGCGTTCCAAATTTCATTGGCATCGTGTTCGACCCAACCTGGTTGCGGGAAGTACTGGTGAAACTCCCGTTGTGCCTGTCCCGCAATTTGGCCGTGCCGGTCGAATAAAATAGCCCGGGTACTCGTCGTCCCTTCATCAATTGCCATCATGTATTGTTGATCACTCATCGTTCAACTCTCCATTCATTCGTTCGTTAGCGACGGCCTAATCTTGCCGTGATGTCGCACTTGTTACCAGTATACCTAAAAGGCGCGGTTTAGCCAAACGTTTTTCAAAATGAAACCGCCACCAACACCGGTATACCAGGGTTGGTGGCGGTTTATAAGTTTTCGCAAATATTTGCTACTTCTCGTCACTCTTTAAAACGCCGGCCACGCCGTAGCGGTTAGGTTGCATCTCGCGTAAGATCACGTGGACGTGTTCCGCAGGGGCCCCGGTGTTCTTGGTGACCGCCGTCGTGACGTCTTGAACTAAGGCTTTCAATTGGTCTTGTGAACGACCAGCAATTAAGTCGATGTTTACGATTGGCATTTCTCTCGTTCCCTTCTTCTTGTTGAATAGTGTTATTATACCGGTTCGCACGGGTAAGGGCAATCCTGAACCTACTTTTGTTGCGTGGTTTGCCGTAATTTCAACTGCTCCGTCTCATTATAGAAGTTCCCCTCGATATCCACGGTGTTGACCAGGTTGACGAAGGCCCCGGGATCGATGTCCTTGACCGCGTGCTCTAATGCATAAAGTTCATACCGTGATATAACGGTCATGAGGACCACGCTGTCCTTTCTGGTGTAGGCGCCAAATGATGGCATCACCGTGATACCCCTAATCAAAGTCTTATTTAGCTCCGCAATAACCTCATCTTGGCGGGTCGTCACGATGAAGGCTGTCAATTTCTGGTGGCGGGTGTGAATGCTGTCAACCACCCGGGACATTGCATAAATCGAGATGATGGTGTATAAAGCGCTCTCCCAACCAAAGAGGAAACCGGCCAGGATCACGATGCTGAAGTTGATCATCATCATGAGCGTCCCAATCGTGCGACCGGTCGTCTTCTCCAAGACCACGGCCACGATGTCCATGCCCCCGGTCGAAAAGCCGTTCTTAAGCGGATAAGCCACCCCGACACCGGTCAAGATGCCACCGAAGAGTGCGGCTAACAGCGAATTATTAGAAATATTATTAACGGGCACGATAATGGCCAGCACCGAGGTCAACCCGGCCACCATGATGGAATAGATGGTAAAGCTGCGGCCGACCTTGAACCAGCCCAGTAGCCCAATGGGAATGTTGAACAACAGGATGAACCACCCAGTGCTCAGGTGGACGCCCGTCATGGCGAGCAAGGTGGAAATAATCTGAGAAATCCCATTGATTCCGGCACTAAAAATCTTACCAGGTACTAAGAATTCGTTCAGTGCTACCGCGGTAATCACGGCTGAACCGACTAGAATCATGAGATGTTTACCCAGTTCACGTTCATTTTTTAATTTAGTTCTCATTTTATACTCCTCTCGTGGAAAGCTGCTGTTCTTTATTTAACCACATCCCCCAACCGTTGACCAGCGATACCACGGGCTTGGCTGGGTCAATTAACTGGCAAAGCGCCGTAAAACTTACATTTTTCCTGTATAAATATTTATTTTGATGAGAAATATAAACAAAATAATTAAAAACGCCCCGAAATGAATCGTACCGAAACTAAACATGCTAGAATGAACACTGAACGTTTTTTAACCTAAATCTTGAAAGGAGCGCTCCCATTGAATTATTCCGCTTGTACCAGCATTTTAGTTGGTCGAAAAGCCACGATGGACGGGTCGGTCATCATTGGCCGCAACGAAGACGCCAAGGCTGCTTGGCCCAAGCATTTCGTGGTTCACCCCGCCCAGAGTGCGACCACCCCGCAACAATTCGTTAGCACGGACAACGGGTTTACCATGCCCCTGCCGCAAACGGCTGCCAAGTATACGGCCACGCCCGAATGGACCGACAAGTACGGCCTGTTCGAAGAAGACGGTATCAATGAATACGGTGTGGCCATGAGTGCCACGGAGAGCACCTACTCCAACGAACGCGTCTTAGGCGCCGATCCGTTGGTCAAGGATGGTCTCGGCGAAGAAGCCATGGTCACCGTGGTCTTACCCTACGTTAAGACCGCTCGTGAAGGCGTCTTGCGCCTCGGCCAGTTGGTCGAAACGTACGGCACTTCCGAGTCCAACGGGATCCTCTTTGCCGACCAGCAGGAAGCCTGGTACCTGGAAACGGGCGCCGGTCACTACTGGGTCGCCCAACGGATCCCGGACAACGGGTACGCGGTCGTCGCCAATCAAATGGCGATTCAAGCCGTCGATTTCAACGACGCCGACAACTTCTTGTTTGCCCATGACCTGCAGGCCTTCGTGGCGGAGAACCACCTGAATCCGCACAGCGACCGCTTCATCTGGCGCGACATCTTCGGGACCCAGGACCAATCGGATCTGTACTACAATACGCCGCGGGTGTGGTACGGCCAGCGCCGCTTCACCCCACAAGTCGTTCAGCAGCCGCAATCATTTGATTTACCTTTTATTCAGTACGCTGACCACTTGTTGTCCGTGGACGACGCGCAGGGCTACCTCAGTAGTCATTTTGAAGACACGCCCTACGATCCCGTGGGTGCCGGCAGTGACGCCGACCGCAAACGGTTCCGGCCCGTCAGTTTAGCCAAAACCCAGGAATCACACGTCTTACAGTTACGCCCGGACATGGACCCGAGCCTAGCCGGCATTCAGTGGCTGGCCATGGGGGTCGCCGCCCAAAGCGTCTACGTGCCGTTTTACGCGGGCATCGACGAGACGCCGGCCGCCTATCATTTGGGCGCCGAAACCTACGACAGCCAGTCAGCCTACTGGGTCTACAAGCTGGTCAGCGTCTTACTGGACGCCCACTACCACGACGCCTGGCCTACCGTCAGCGCCGTGCAAAAGGACTTGCGCATCGCCTTCAAGCAATCCGTTAAGGAAACGGACGCCGTGGGCCAGCACCTGTCCGGCATCGAATTGAACCATTACTTAACGCAACAAGCCGCAGCCAACGCCGCATTGGGAATTCGGCGTTACCGCGAGCTAGCGGCGACCTTGATCACACAGGCCACCGACTTGGGCCCACTGAACTATCACCAGGACCTGAATTTATAACTAACGCTGAGCTTAGCCGCCATGACTAAGCCTCACCAATTTTGGGAGATATCAAAATGAATAAGCAAAAAAAGATTGGGTTATTTAGCCTGATCTTAATGATTTTCACGGCCATCTATGGCTTTGCCAACACGACCGTTGCCTATGACCAAATGGGTTACGCTAGTATCATCTGGTATGTGCTGGCCGCCCTGTTGTTCTTCTTGCCTAGCGCCTTGATGCTGGCAGAATACGGGTCATCGTTTAAGGAAGCTAAGGGGGGCATTTACTCCTGGTTAGCTGGCTCGATCGGTGAAAAATGGGCCTTCATCGGGACCTTTATCTGGTTATCCTCTTGGATCATCTGGATGTTGTCCACCTCGACTAAGGTCTGGATCCCGCTGTCAACGCTGATTTCCGGGTCCGATCAAACGCAGACTTGGTCCTTTCTGGGATTGAGTTCTACGCAAACGGTCGGCCTACTGGGGATCTTTTGGATCTTAGCCGTCACCTTCTTTGCGACGCGTGGGGTCAACTCCATCGCCAAGATTTCCTCATTAGGGGGCATCTTCGTGATGGTCTTGACCGGGGTCTTCTTCGTAGCCAGCATCGTCATCGTGATCTTGAATCACGGCCAACTGGCAGAACCCATCAACGGCATTCACAGCCTCATCGCCTCGCCTAACCCACAATTCTCCTCACCGATGGCCCTCTTGTCCTTCGTGACGTACGCGGTCTTCGCCTACGCCGGGATGGAATCCATGGGGGGCATCACCGATAGTATGGACAAGCCGGAAAAGACCTTCCCTAAAGGGTTGATCATTTCCACGATTGCCATCACTATCATGTACTCCCTGTCGATCTTCTTATGGGGGATCAGCACCAACTGGAGTCAGGTCTTGGGTAAGAGCCAAGTCAACCTGGGGAACATCACGTACGTCTTGATGAACAACTTAGGGCTGGTCTTGGGTAAAGCCATGGGGTTGAGTGGTGCCGCATCAATCACCATCGGCCACGTTTTGGCCCGTTTGACCGGGTTGAGCATGTTCATGGCTTACCTGGGCTCGTTCTTCGTGTTGGTCTACTCACCACTGAAGTCCTTCATCGTCGGGTCCTCACCTAAGCTGTGGCCCGCCAAGATGACCCGGTTAAACAAGGCCGGCATGCCTGGCTTTGCGATGTGGATTCAAGCCATCGTAGTCGCCGTCTTCATCTTCTTAGTAGCCTTTGGGGGCAGCGCTGCCAACCAGTTCTACCTGATCTTGACGGATATGGGGAACGTGTCCACGTCCTTCCCTTACCTCTTCTTGATTGGCGCCTTCCCGTTCTTCAAACGGCGGACCGACCTGGAACGGCCATTTGTCATCTTCAAGAGTCACCTGTGGACCAACGTCATTGTGACGGTCGTCTTAGTCATCTTGGTCGGTGGGATTGGCTTCACCTGCCTGCAACCTATCCTGGATCACGACTACATGACCGCCTTTTGGACCATCATCGGCCCCATCTTCTTTGGTGCCGTGGCCTGGATCTTCTACCACAACGCCCAAAAGCGTTCGGCTAAGGAAGAAACACCAGCCAACGAAAACTAAGCACCTAGGACCATTTCGGGAAACCTTTAATCTTAAGGTTTCCTTTTTTATTGCCCAACAGTTTGCACGTTAAGTCATTTATCTGATACGCTTGATTGGCTCTGATTTAAAATTTTCGGTAACATGAATGGTAACAGGAGGGGGAGATTACGATGCGAAGCCTGTTGAAATGGGGTTGGGGAACCCTACTCATCTTTAGTGTGCTCTTGGCCGGTTGCGCAGCCGTTGATGGCCAGCATTCCGTGGCCCACAGTCGCGTCAAGACGCAGAAAATGATTCGTTTGGACCGAAAAAAAGCGGCCGCGGCCCGCAAAAAGACGCAGGCCAAAAAGACCAAGACCCGCCGGCGGACACACCAGGCCGGCTACGCCACACCGACGCTCTTTATGCACGGGTTTGGCGGCAATGCTGGGTCAACCAATAACTTGATCGATAGCGCTCAGGCAGACGGCTACGCGACCCGGACGCTGCTGGCGACGGTCACGCCCAACGGTCACGTCAACTGGAGCGGCACTTGGCCTAAAGGCACCCGCCATCCAGAGATTCAAATCGTCTTTCGCGATAACCGCAACCGCAATTACCACCAAGATGCACGCTGGCTCAAGCGCATTATCAAGCAGCTGCACCGACGCTACGGCATTACGGCTTTCAACTACGTCGGCCATTCCATGGGCAACACGGATATCATGATGTACGAAACGCTCTTCGGTCAGCGCAAACGCCTACCGCAACTACAGAAGTACGTGGCAATCGCCCCACCCATGCTGGGTAATATTGTCATGAACCCCTGGTCGGTCCACACCACCAACGCGGCTAACGGACGGCCAAGCCACTTCTCACCGACCTTCCGCCAGTTGGTCGATCACCGACGAAATATTCCGAATAATCAGCTCCAGGTCCTCAGCATCTACGGTGACCTGGGCGATGGCGCCAACACGGACGGCACCATTTCCGTCGCCTCGGCCCGCTCGCTTAAGTTCCTCCTTGCCAATCGGGCCAAGTCCTTCAAGGAAATCGAGCTCACCGGTCAAGACGCTGCCCACGGCGCCCTACCGCGGCGGAACCCTGAAGTGGTACAGGATATGGAAACATTTTTGTGGGGATAGTTTAGAGATATAGGAAAAGACCCACCTGGCCTTGGTTGGCTGGTGGGTCTTTTCTTATGCATCTTAGTTTTTGGAGAGATGTGGTGACGGCTTGGGATCACCCCCACACCTGTGGGGAACACTCTAAACAAATACCGTCACAACGGGATTGTTAAAAAGTCAAAATCCTATTTTCATTTAGTTTCTCTTTTAGAGTACACTAGCAAGTCAACTTTAGCAATTCATTTTTAACAATGAACATTTTGTTTAACGCAAATAATCAAAAAGTAGAAGTACTTCGTATAGAAATACCCACCAAAAAGTATATACTATTAGTATAGGGTAGCTTTGACATGATATAAAAAGGAGAGTAATCAATATGCGGAAACTTAAAGCGACAGTTCTAACCTCTATTATTCTACTTAGTTTCGGGATCACTCACCCCTCATCGATTAAAGCTGATGAAGGGGGACCTTCATTAACCATACAAGATGATATGTCAGAGCAAAAAGCTCCTACAACCGACCAATCAATTGCGGACTTTACCGACCAAATTAATCAATCAGTGGATATCACAGAAAAGATCAAAAACATATTCCCAGATCCAGTATTAGCACAAGCAGTTGCCGATTCGCTTAGCACAGATGGGACGGTTGATGGATATATTGATACAACTAAATCTAACTATCTAGACAATTCGGTAGACTTAGAAGTATTAGAACTTGTTACGGATTGGACTGGTATGAGTGTTTTCAAGAACAAAATCGGTGGAGTGAACGTTGTTAATCAAGGAAAGAACTTCAATAAAAAGGCCCTTACTTTATTAAAAATGGTAGCCAATAAGGATAAGTTATACAAAGTATCATTCATCGGTGATGGTATCACCGATGAAACTTTTAATGACTTCATCGAGTATTTTAATGACACACTTAACGATGGTATCAACCTTAGTATGGATTCTAACTACATCCACGACCTTAGACCTTTAACCAACTACAAATATAATGGAGATCATATCTTCATCAACAATCAATTTGGTGCTGGAACGGCGGACAAGTACTTAACTGTAAAAGACAACAAGATTACTATAAATAACGACGAATTAAATAACTACCGACAAATGCCCACTGGGCAAACGTCATCGTATATAATAACTAAAAGTCAAATGTTCGATACGGACAATTCGAGATCTGTATACGAGTATTCATCAGAAACTAGAAAATTTCTTAAAAAGGGGGAAATCGCGCCTACACCAATATATGAAGTAGACCACTCGCAGGTAACAACTCAAAATGTCGAAGATTACTTCAATAATCTTGTGGCTCATAATATAAATATACAGGATCCATTCTGGGGTAATTATGGAGAAATTCATCATGATGGTATGGTTGTCGATGATTATGGGGTTTTCGTTTCAAGCAACATGATAACACAAGAAGATGCTGATTATGTCAATACTACATTTGGTACCAATATTAAAATGGAAAATATAAGCACAGAAGTGAATAATGATACCACAACCATATCTAATATTCCAAAGAATGCCAGTTCGATTACCTTACGAACTAATTATGCAGTTATGGCATCATATGCAGGTGGTTATGGCAACACTATTGATATTCCTATCAAACACGAATCCGAACAAACCTCATCCTCATCCCCTAATACGCCGACTGATCATTCCTCCTCAAGCACGCCAACCTCAGTCGCCAATAGCACGTCATCAACCGATCATTCAGCTTCAGCGCAAACCCCAACCTTAAGCGATGGATCCGCCGCCGGTAAAAACGGCCAAGCGGTTTACGCAACCAAGAAAGTTGGGCTTTATAAAAAAGTCAACTTCACGAAGAAAAACCGTAAACATTTCTACGCTAAACAACCGCGGACAAAGCGCCCGCAATTTGTTGTGACTGGCTATGCCCGCACCAAAGCCGGTACCTTACGCTATCGGGTGCGCGATGTCAACCATACCCGGAAAACTGACCGTTGGACCGGCTATCTGACGGCGAATCCTAAGTATGTCACCAATACGTATTACCGAGTTAATCCGAAACGAATCAAAGTGATCAATCGTCGCGGCATCAACACCTACCGCAAGATTAACTTAAGTGGTAAACTGGTCAAGCATTATCAACGTGGCACAATGCTGAAGGTCAAGCGGATCAAAGCCCATCATCTAACGACGCGCTTACAATTAAGTAATGGCACTTGGATCACGGCGAACAAGACACTAGTTATTAAAAAATAAAACCAATTTTATCGAGGCGTATCAAATAATGAATGAATTGGTAAAAAGTATCTCCATTACTATCGAGCTACTGAAAGAGTAGTCTTTCTAACAAAATTCTGACTTGTTTATTAAAATAGGGCTTCAAATCTAGGAAAAAATCAGATTTGAAGCCCTATTTTAAGCACCAAATAACTGACCGTACTGAATTATAGATTATAAAATGGCCCATACTAGGTGGATCTTTGCAATTCCGTCTTAATCTTTGGAGAATACAAATACAGCGAAGACTTGCCGGCCTTACTCCACATCTGTGGGGAATACGCTTAGTGATAGTCAACGAGTGGAAATGACAGAGAATCACCCCCACACCTGTGGGGAATACAAACTCCGGCAGGGTGTATCGGGCGCAAAACAAAGGATCACCCCCACACCTGTGGGGAATACACCGTAGTCAACAAGGCCGGAGACATGATGTTGGGATCACCCCCACACCTGTGGGGAATACTACGGCCCATTTGGTCAAGTTGCCTGATATTAAGGATCACCCCCACACCTGTGGGGAATACTAAGCTACGTCAAACCCGCGGAACACACTCAAAGGATCACCCCCACACCTGTGGGGAATACTTTTGGACAAAGACTTGAGCACGGCCGATGAGAGGATCACCCCCACACCTGTGGGGAATACATCCGAATGCTCTTTCACGGCCCAACCCTGTCGGGATCACCCCCACACCTGTGGGGAATACACTTACCAAACGCCGTCACACCGGGATTGTGAAAATGAAAACACTCGTTTTTCATTTAACTTGGTTTTAGCATACACTAGCAAATCAACATTAGCAATTCATTTTTTAGTCGCATTTTAGCCGTAACAAAAAGCCAGTTGGAATTCCAAATCAAATTCCAACTGGCCTTCCTTATTTCCGCTGCCGCAAACTCCGATCCGGATGCTGGCCGATGAACAGCGGTACCCGTTCCTCGACGACATCGCTGAAGGCTAGGCCGTACCAGCGCTGGGGCGACAGTGAAATACGCTGCAGTAGCAGTCGACCGCCAATCAATAAACGGTATAACACCGGCAAGTCCTCCTGAGCGCCTAGGTCTTGGAACTGCTGATTCAACATGACGAACTTGAAGTTCCCAACTCTTCGTCCCGGGATGCTGGAGTAGCGTGGCGTCTGGTCATCCAGCGCTCCCGCCTTTAGCAGATCATTCACAATTTGCCGCAAGTACACGTTTAATCTTTGGGGTTTCTTGAATCCCAGGTACAGCTGGACGTCCATGACACTGCGCGCCAGCTGTTGCACGGTATAAGTACATTCATAAGGCGTGTCCGTTTCGTTGACCGTCACGAACCAGTAGACCTTAGCGCGCTTGGGCTGTTGATCCAAAATCGAGTAGACCGTCGCCCGTTTGACGGCGTAGTCCGCGCCCACGTAGCCGATGTACACCAGATTTGTGGCGAATGGTGGCACCTGGTCGTCTTGGCTCAACGCCGCCAACTGGGGCACGAAATCCAAAAGCGAGACATTTTCCGTGTTAGCCAAATGGGCGTCTCGCCGCAGGTTGCCGACGTGCCAGAAGACCATGACCGTCAGAATCGCCAGCGTGAGCAGGACCGTGACGTAGCCGCCGTGGACAAATTTGGCCAGACTGGCGAGCAGAAACAAGCTTTCCAACAGGCCAAATGCCGTGACGTAAACGTTGGCCAAGACTCGGTGGCCGCGCTGCTGGAGAAACGCGCGCAACAATAACGTCGTCATCAGCATGGTGATGGTAATGGCCAGGCCGTACGCCGCCTCCATGTGCATCGAGGTCCGGAAGTACCATACGATCGACAGCGTGATGCCACACAACAGCCAATTGACGGCACCAACGTACAGCTGACTCTTGACGCTACCAGGAAATTTGATCCGCAACCGCGGCAACAGTTTCAGCCCAATGGCCTCGTGGACCAGCGTGTAGGAACCGGTGATCAACGCCTGAGAGGCAATGATGGCCGCAATCGTGGCAATCACGATGGCAAACATCCGCCAGTGCACGGGCACCATGGCGTAAAAGGGATTGACCGGTCGCGTCAAGGCCGCCCCGTGACGAATGACCCAAGCCCCCTGACCCAGATAACTCAGCATTAACATGGCGTAGACAAACGGCCAGGTCCCATAAATATTTCGTTTGCCGACCTGCCCCATATCCGAATAAAGGGCCTCGGCCCCGGTCGTTGCCAAAAAAATGCTCCCTAAAATAAAAATCCCCTGGTGATTGGCTGGACTCACCAAGAAGCTGACCGCGTAGACCGGCGATAACGCCCGTAACATGGCCGGCGCGTGCAACAGATTACTGAGACCGACCAGCCCGATAAATGTGAACCAAATCAGCATCAACGGGCCAAACGACCAGCCAATCATCTGCGTGCCGAATCGTTGAATCAAGAACAGCACCAGTAAGATACCGGTCACAACCAATAAGACCCAGCCCTGCGTCGTGCTAAAGTGCAGTGGTCCGATGGCTTGACCCTTTAAGCCTTCAATCGCCGAGGTGACGGTCACAGCCGGCGTCAGCGTGCCGTCCGCTAAGATGGCGGCCCCACCGATCAGGGCTGGCATGATCAACCATTTCGCCCGGTTGCGGACCAACGCATACAACGCGAAAATGCCGCCCTCGGCGCGGTTGTCCGCTCGCATGGCCAACAGAATGTATTTGACCGTCGTAATCAACATCAACGTCCAAAAAATCAGCGAGATACTGCCCAACATCATGGGGGTCAGCTCAGCCGATTTTTGTGGGCCAGCCGCATCGATAATGGCATTCATCACGTAGAGCGGTGAGGTCCCAATGTCGCCGTAAACGATGCCTAGGGTGATGAGCATCCCCAGTCCTGATAGCGTTCGTGTCGTGGTTTTCATGGCTTGAGCCCCCTTTGATTCTGCGACCCATGATAGTCGCTTTCGGCCGTCCTGCCAACGAATACGCCGTGATTCAGTAAGTCATTAACCGAATTAATGGGTAATACGATAGTTCTAGGCGAACACGCTGGTTATCTGGTATCATCAAGGGTAACTTAGGGGGGACGAACATGGACAATCAGTTGGGGACCATTTTAAAGGAAACGCGCCTGCAGCAGCACCTGTCACAACAGGCAGTGGCCACAGGAATTTGTGCGCAGTCAATGCTGTCGGCAATTGAAAACGGGCAGACGATGCCCAATGCCAAATTGTTGATCCACCTGTGCCAGCGACTGCAGATCAGTCTCAACGACATCACGTTGGCCGCAGACTTTGCCGTCAGTGGCCGGGACAATTTTAATGCGCACGTCAGCACGCTGTGTCGGCAACACGAGTACCGCCAATTACGCGACTACCTCAACGGTGAAGCCGTGCTCTCTGCCATTGAAACAGCCGACCAAACGCAGGCGTATTACTATTACCTGGGCGTCACCGACTATCAATTGGGGAGCCTGACCGCCGCTCAACAAAACTTCCGCTTGGCCTTGGCCAGCGCAGCCACGAAACGGCCCACCGCGTTGACGCGGCTGTGTTACGGCTCACTGGGGCTAGTCGCCGCCCAAGAAACGCAACGCCAAACGGCCACGACCGCGATTCAAGCAGCACTGGCCTATCTGGACGAAACACCCTACGAGGAAAATCTCAACTGTCTGTTTTACCTAGCCGCCTTCGCTCACGAAAAGCTCGGTGACTCAGCGATTGCGGCCACCTACCTGAATCAGGGCATCGCCTTTGCCAGCGAGCACAACTCCCACTACATGCTAGCCAACGATTATCACTTGCTCGCGATTCTAAGCACCCAAGTCGAAACGGCTACGACCCCGCTGATGGCCAAACAATATGAGACCATGTTAACGACCCTCTTTCACGAAAAGGTCTATGACGACGAGACCTAAGGAATCAGGTGGTGTCGGGCTTCCAGCAGGCCAAATAACAACAGACTACCGCCCAACCACACCGCTCCCATCCCTTGATTTAGCGTTTGGCCACTCACTTGACCGGCCGTACGGGTGAGTTGGTAAAAGGCCAGGCCAAAGACCCGGAGATCCATAACCGACGCCCGGCCCATATGCATCCAGGCATTGGCCGACGAAATGATGATCGATAATAAGCCGGCGGTGACCACCAAACTGATCAGCCCTTCCAGGCTCCAGCGACGCAGATTTACCTTTACCATCACGATGACCCCCTCTTTTGGCGCTAATTCTAGCACAGGCCGTTGCCAGGCATGCGGTGGGCAAGCAGGTTCCGTCGTTGGCTTAACTAAAATCAGTTCAAAAAAATCACGCGCCATTCTTTTGCATGTGCGCGTGATTTTTTAGCTTTGAACAGCTTGAATCTATGAGCCAGCATACTGGCCTTTTTTAAACGCTGATCATTAACTTAGAAAAAAACATTTTTTGAAATTTCAACAGTCGATGCCGCTTTTCTACATCAATTTCTCGCCACAAAGTTCTATGCTATCTGACGTGCTTCCATGAATGATAGAATGTTCCGCCGTTAACATTTTTCATCACGCGAACTTTCTTTCCTTTGATCCGTTTTGTGGTCAAGTAATTAAAGTCGGCATCATCTTGATTGGCTGAATAAAATCCAAAAATTGCTTTCTGATGCTTGCCAACTTTCAGCCGATCATGCAAAACAAAGAGTTGCTTGTTTTGCAAATGCCGGGTCTTTTTCCAAACTTCTGAACGCTTGTCTTTTTGATACCAGGTAACCGCATGTTTTCTAATGATGAGTTTTTCATAATGCACATAGGGTCTACGACTATACCAGATTCCTCGCGACTTTACTGGCGTTGCCCGTGTGTAATTCATGCGTCTGGCATTGGCTGTCGACAGCATTGATAGCCCAATTACTGTCCCCACAAACAAACTCATTATCAGCAAAAGACTCTGTTTAATTCGCTTTGGCATTCCGCTTCTCTCCTTTTCAGCGATACATTTTTAATCGGCTACCAATAGTAACCAGAGTTAGTATACAAAATGTGGGTGCCATAGTCTGTCACTTTAACTGTAATTAGGGTAAAAGCGTCAATTTTTTCGCACAAAAAAAACCAACCACCGAAGTGATTGGCCTTTAAAGTGCAAACTAGTTGCGACGGCGTTCTGGGATCCGCGCTGCCTTACCGTTAAGTTCACGGAGGTAGTAGAGCTTAGCACGACGTACACGACCTTGACGAATAACGTCAATCTTAGCAACACGTGGGGAGTGTAATGGGAAGATCCGTTCCACACCGACACCGTTACTGATCTTGCGTACCGTGTAAGTTGCTTGGATGCCAGCACCCTTACGCTTGATAACGACACCTTCGAACAACTGGATACGTTCGCGGGTACCTTCGACGATCCGGGCGTGAACCCGAACAGTGTCTCCGGCACGGAAGTCTGGTACATCGTCCCGTAATTGTTCTTGGTTGATCTTAGCAATTAAATTGTTTTGGCGCATAATCTATTCTATCC
Organism: Levilactobacillus sp.; assembly: GCF_022646225.1. Lineage (NCBI taxonomy): Bacteria > Bacillati > Bacillota > Bacilli > Lactobacillales > Lactobacillaceae > Levilactobacillus > Levilactobacillus sp. The sequence goes on along the minus strand of NZ_JALCJA010000001.1, from coordinate 142,069 downwards.
TTTCGCCAACATTCATTCTCAGATTCGACAGCGGAATGTTGTTTCTGTGGCTAAACAGCCAAAAGTAAGTGTACCATATCTAAAAATGCCTGTAAAGGTTATTTTCTTGACTCCTGTTCAGCGGCCTGGCGTTCCTCTTCTTCGATCCGCACGTCAGCCAATAAATGCTTCTGTTGGGCGGTCAATTTGTGATGGTCGATCAGGTCTGGCCGCCGCAAGTAAGTCCGCCGCAATGCCTCTTTTTGCCGCCACTCGTCGATTTTGCCGTGGTTGCCGCTGATCAAGACATCCGGCACCTTCATCCCCCGGAACTCAGCTGGCCGCGTGTATTGTGGGTACTCCAGCAGGCCCGACGAGAACGAATCGCCCGGCGCCGACTCCGCGTTGCCCAAGACCCCAGGCAAGAGCCGCACCGTCGCATCGATCATCACCATAGACGCCAATTCGCCGCCCGTTAAGACGAAGTCGCCCAAGGAGACCTCATCCGTCACCAGCGTCCGAATCCGCTCGTCATAGCCCTCATAATGGCCACACAGGAAGGTCAGATGTTCTTCGTGGGCAAATTCCTCGGCGACGTGCTGATCAAAGGTCACCCCAGCGGGATCCAACAAGATGACCCGGCCCTTGGGCAACCCCTCTGCGGCGGCCTGTTCTTCGGTGGCCTTGAGCGCATCGAAAATGGGTTGTGGCTGTAACAGCATCCCCGCGCCCCCGCCAAAGGGATAGTCGTCCACGTTGCCGTGTTTGTTGGTCGAGTAATCGCGGAAATTAGTCACGGGCATGGTCAGATGCCCATTTTCAATGGCTTTACCGACGATCGAGTCGTGCATCGGCCCGGAAAACATATCGGGAAATAAACTTAACACATCGATTCGCATTACTCGAGTCCCTCCATTAATTCGACCGTGACCTGACCGGCGTCCAAATCAACCTTTTTGACCACGTCATCGATTTTCGGCAGCAGCAAGTCGTCCTTGCCCGGCCGCGCCACGACCCACACGTCATTGGCCCCCGGCGACAAGATCTCCTTGATCTCGCCCAATTTTTCACCATCAACCGTCACGACCTGTAAGCCCACGATTTGGTGGTAGTAATATTCACCCGGCTGCAGGTCGCTAGCTGCCAATTCGTTGTCCGTAACCTTGAGCGTGCTTTGCTTGTAGATCTCCACGTCGTTGATCGACGGCTTGTCCACGAAGCCCAACAGATAAAAATTCTTGTGTTTGCGCATCGTGGCGACCGTCAGCTGCGTTGGCTGGGTCTGGCCCTTTTGAAAGGCATACAGCGTGGAACCGACCGCAAAGCGACTCTCGGGAAAGTCCGTGGTCGCAATGACGCGGACCTCGCCTTTAATGCCGTGGGTGTTGACGATGGTACCGACCGTATAATAAGCCATCTTGGTGCCTCCTTTTGTCATCGTAATTTATTTAAAATTTCGTATTTAGTGGTCACAAAAAACTCGAGGAAACGTTGCCGCCTCACTCGAGTTTCTTTGCTGGGCGGTCATCAATGATGAGCCGGACCCGTTTGTTGCCTTGCACACGCACGCTATAGACAATCGTCCGGATAGCCTGTGCGACACGGCCTTGTTTACCGATCACCCGTCCGACGTCATCGGGGTGAACGGCTAACCGATATTCGTAGAAGCGCTCCGTTTCGACCGGTGTGACCACCAAGTCGTCGGGATGCTCCACGAGGGGGCTAACAATCGCTAGAATTAATGCCTTAAAATCGGTCATTGCTAATCACTACTTTTTAGTGTACTTAGCTTCGTGGTATTGCTTCATGATCCCTGCGTTAGAGAGCAAAGTCTTAACCGTATCTGAAGGTTGAGCACCATTGTTCAACCAGTTCAAGATAGATTCTTCCTTTAACGTCACTTGGGCAGGTTGGGTAACTGGGTTGTAGGTCCCAACTTGTTCGATGAACCGACCATCACGAGGGCTCCGTGAATCGGCAACCACGACCCGGTAGAATGGGCGCTTCTTAGAACCCATCCGCTTTAAACGAATCTTAACTGACATGTAGACACCTCCTGTATTTCTTTCAACGTGTAATAATATACCAGTTTCTGGATATGATGTAAAGGGTTTTTTCTTTACACCTTGAAATTATTCAAAATTCCGTTGCAACCAGGCAATATCGTTCGGCGTTAATGACTGCCGATGTGCCCCGATCCACGCCTGCACCGCCGCATAATCCGTAAAGTCAACGGCGCTGTCAGCCACCCCCGCCGCTTGCAGGTCCAAAGCGAATTTAAGATCCGCAATCGTCATTGGCGCCTGAAACAACGGGTTTTCTGCTGCGCGTGCGGCCCACTCGTCGGTCAAAATGGCCCGGGCGTTGCGAAAGGCCGCATCTTGTTTGAGTAATGATCGTAATTCACTGGGTGTTAAGGTCATCTACGAGTCCTCCTTAAAGCTTGCCACTGCGGATCTGTCGTTAGGCTCACGACGGTCCCTGGGGCATTAACCACGGAAAATTCAGCCACGGGACTGGTCAGTAACCACACCACCGTCACCGGCAACGTGGACTGGACGCGCTCCTCACCGTAGCCATCCGTCAAGATCACGACCAAGGGCTGGTCGCTGCCTGCCAGTAGCCGGGGGAGCCGGTCAAATACCGCCTGGAATCGCGTACCCCCACCACCCGTGCGTGAGAGGTGCTGAGGTCGCTTCTCCAGGCGAAAACTGGCCGCCTCATCCACGGTCGTATCAAACGGGTAAACGGTCACCTGCGCCGGATAAACGGCCAATGACGTGGCCATTTGCCCCAACAGATAGCTGATTTCTTGATTGCCCATCGAACCCGACTCATCAACAAACACCGCCACGCGCTGCCAGGTCCGCACGATATTGCCGGGAAGCTCCATGCGCACGGGCTGGCGGCGATTGAAGCGGCCATAAGCGGCTTGTCGTCCGGCCGGCACCTGACCGAGACCGCGTTTTAACACCGCCCGCCAATCGAGCATCGGGCGCGCCATGACCGGCTGTAAGGCGGCCTGTACGTGCCCCGGTAACGTCCCGCGTTGCTTGGCAGATAACGTTGACGCCACGGTTTGAAAGAGTTGGGTCCGCCACTGTTCGCGCGTCTCCGCGGCCGCGTCGGTGGCTGTTTGCCAGCCCACATGACCATCGGCTACAGGCGCGGTGTCAACACCGGCGGGACCCCCTGGTGCCAGTGACTGATCGGTCGCGTCCTGTTGTGCCTGCCAGCGACGCAATTGTCGCAAATAGACCGCCGAATCCTGGCGTGGGGCCACGGGTGCTTTTAACAACTCGCCTAGTCGCCGACTGGTCACGGCATTGTGCGGCAAATCGGTCAAATAGTCATTGACGGCCGCATCCGTCGCCCAACGGACCAAGCCCGCCTGCGCTACGGTCTGCACGGCCGTCGCATAGCGTTGCGGGTGACGCCACAGCAGGTGTAAGACCGTGTGGCGTAACATGGCCAAGAACTGTGCGCCCGTCCAATCGGTCTGGGCCAAGACCTGGGGCTGGACTTGCAGTTGCCACTCACGCGCCGTCGGGACCAGTCCTAGTGGGGCGCGTTGTAACGGCGCCGTGACCGTCACATTCAATCGACTGAGGACGTGGCCGTAAAACGGGTCGTGCTGCAACAGATACAATACGCTATGGCGATACAGCGTTTGGGCCAGTTGCGGCTGGTCCGTGGTGCCCGCTTGCCGCAAGCGCTCAAGGTCACCTGTCAAACTGGTCATGGGCTACACCTCGATTTCACTACTACGTTTGCCGATCAGGGTCAACTGCTGATACAGCTGCGCCACGGCCGGCCGCTCGGCTTGCACTGCGTCTAAGTCCTCTAAAACGTGCGCCTGATCGGCCAGGCGTTGGGCAATCGCAAACTGACCGTCCGGCGGGCAAACCGCCAACAGCTCACCGAACCGCGCGGCCGTGGTAGCCGTGGTCAGCGGCCAATCTTCGGCTGCCAGGCAATTTTGTAAAATCATCTGCTGCTGGGCGGGCGTTAAGGCCCGAAGCGTCGTGACAGCGTCTGGAGCACTGAAGGCCTGTTCCACCGTAAGCCCTGGGTGTTGGCGTAAGAGGGCACTCGCAAATGCGCTCCCCACGCTCACGCCCAAATTGCCCTGCATCAAAGCGGTCACCACCGCCGTTTGGCCCCACAGCTGTTGGCGGGTCAATTCGCGGATTGCCCGCGAGACCCGTTCCCAGGCCCGTGGCGTCGGCTGGAGGTCATCATCCACGGCGTTGGCCGTCGCCGTGACCTGTAAATCGTCCGGATGGTCGCGCAGATACGTCGTGACCAGTGGGTCGATCCGGGGATGTCCATCCACGGTCGCCGTCGCCCAGGTCAACCAAGTCGGCGTATCAGCCTGCAAAATCAGACGAGTCGTCCGATCGGCAATGGCCGCATCCCCCGGGGTCACCCCGTAATGGCTCTGTTCAAACCCGGCCATCGTGGCGTCCGGATTTTCCGCCAGAATCAAGTGGACCTGCGGCGGGAGCGTCAACGTATTGATCTGTCGTTGCAAGACCAGGTTCATCAGCTCGCTTTGCACGGCCTGGGTGCCCCGGTTGAATTCGTCTAGAAACCAAATGATCTCTTGATCCGGATGGGCTTCGGCATAGCGCACCATCGCCACCAACGTATGGGAATAGCCAAACTGCACGTCGGCCAGTGAGCCGTACTGGGCCGTTTGGACGAACGAGTCGCTGGTCAACGGCGGTACTGGAATAACCAGGTCACCTTTTTCGACCAGACTGACCACGGTCGTGAATAGCTTGGCTTGCCGCCGCTGTGCCAATTCGGCGACCAGCGCGGACTTGCCAATGCCGGCTTCCCCCACGATGGTGGGCACGGCGCCACTGGCCAGGACCACCTCAGTCGCCTGTAAACACGCTTGATACGTTAGTGCCATGCACGATTCCTCCTTTTTACCTAATAAGAAAGAGCTTGGACAAAACATCCAAACTCTTGTTCACTAACTTCAGATAGTCGAAACGTGCGCCAAAGGGCAGCCGCCCTTCGTCCCACTCTTAGCTCGCAAGTTAGTCTTATTTTAACATGCGACGCTGGAAGAATTTAACAATTTCCACAATGACGATCATCATCAGTGATGCCGCCAAGACGATGCCCCATTGGAACGCATCCAAATGAGCCACGTGGAACATGCTGTTTAAGCCAGGGACCAGAATCGTCATTGCCAGTAAGGCAAAGGCAATCAGGATGGCCCAGTTGAAGAATTTATTCTTAAATAAGCCGACGGTAAAGATCGACCCGTGAATTGACTTGGAGTTAAAGGCGTGGAACAACTGAATCAGTCCCAACGTTGCAAACGCCATGGTCAAGGCATCGGCGTGCATCAAGCTACTGGTGGTGTGCACGGGGTACGTGATGGCCAGCCAGTAGACGAACAGGGTAATGCCCCCTTCCAGCAGGCCTTGATAGATGATGCCGCCCAAGACACCGCCGGAAAAGAAGTTCGACTGCCGCCCCCGGGGTGGTTGTTTCATGATGTTACGCTCCATAGGCTCAACCCCCAGCGCAATCGCTGGTAAGGTATCGGTCACCAGGTTGATCCATAAGATGTGGACTGGCGCCAAGATCTGCCACCCCAGCATGGTCATCATGAACAGCGTGAGGACTTCCCCCAAGTTGGCGGACAACAGGTACTGGATGGCCTTTTGGATGTTGGCAAAGACCTTCCGTCCCTCTTCAACGGCTACCACGATGGTGGAGAAATTATCATCGGCTAAGACCATATCACTGGCCCCCTTGGAGACCTCGGTCCCGGTGATCCCCATCCCAATACCAATGTCGGCGGCCTTGAGGGCGGGGGCATCGTTGACCCCGTCGCCGGTCATGGCCACGACCTTCCCGCGTTTTTGCCAAGCGTTGACGATACGGACCTTGTGCTCAGGCGCGACCCGGGCGTAAACGGCGTAATCACTGACCTTCTTGGCAAACGTGGCGTCGTCCATGGCATCCAGTTCAGCCCCGGTAATGACCGAAGCCGTCTCACCCTTCTCAATGATACCCAGTCGTGCCGCAATGGCCGCCGCCGTATCCCGGTGGTCCCCGGTGATCATCATTGGCCGAATCCCGGCAGATTTAGCATCCGCCACGGCCTGGGCCACTTCCGGCCGTTCGGGGTCGATCATCCCGACCATCCCGGCCAAGATCAGGTCATTTTCCACAGCCTGACTGGTCATATTGCTAGGCACTTGGTCTACGATGCGGTAGGCAAACGCCAAGACCCGCAACGCCTGCACGGCCATGTCGTGGTTGGTGGTTAAGATCTCTTGGCGGTCGTTATCGCTTAACGGGACCACCCCATCTGCTTGCGCCAGACGGGTGACGCGCTTAAGCAGTTCGTCCGGCGCCCCCTTCACGGCGATCAGAAAACGACCGTCGGCTAATGGGTGGACCGTAGACATCAACTTCCGTTCGGAATCAAACGGGATCTCGGCGACTCGGGGCATGGCCGTCAGCGTCTGTTCGACTGGATATTGCCGGTCCAACTGGTACTGGACCAACGCCGTTTCGGTCGGGTCACCGGCCAAGCCGTCTGGGGTCACCTTGGTATCGTTACTCAAAATCATGACCTGCGCTAAGCGATTCTCTGGGTCAAAATCAACCGTGTGAGCGTCGACCAGTTGCAGGTTCTGGTACACCTTTTCCACAGTCATCTTATTTTGCGTCAACGTCCCGGTCTTATCCGAGGCGATGATGTCGGTACTGCCCAGCGTTTCCACGGCCGGTAACTTGCGGACGATGGCGTGGCGCTTGGCCATCCGTTGGGTTCCCAGCGCCAGGGTGATGGTCACGATGGCGGGCAGGCCTTCTGGAATGGCCGCCACGGCCAAGGAAATCGCCGTTAACAGCATGTCGATCAGACTCTCGGCCTGCCGCCACATGCCCATCCCAAAGACGATGGCCGCAATCACGAGAATTAAAATGGTCAACGACTTGCCTAATTGCGTCAAGTTGGCCTGCAGTGGCGTGGTCGTCTCGTCTGCGGCTTCGATCATGCCAGCAATGCGACCAACCTCCGTTTGCATCCCCGTGGCCACCACGACCCCGGTTGCCCGACCATAGGTGACGTTAGAATTCATAAAGGCCATGTTGTGGCGGTCCCCAATCGGCAGGTCGCTACCGGTCAGGGTCCCCGCCGCCTTTTCAACCGGCACGGACTCCCCGGTCAACGCGGATTCTTCGACCTTCAGTGAGGCCACGTCGATCAACCGCAAGTCGGCAGGGATAATATCACCGGCCTCTAACAAGACGATATCGCCCACGACCAGCTCGTCGCTCTTGACCGTCATGACCTGACCGTCACGGCGAATCGTGGCGTTGGGCGCCGACATTTCCTTTAAGGCATTGATGGCTTCTTCGGCCTTGGCCTCCTGAAAAACCCCGAAGACGGCGTTTAAGACCACCACGATCAAGATGATCACGGCGTCGACAACTTCTCCGGTCAGCCCGGCAATCAAAGCGGCGACCAGTAAAACGATGATCATAAAGTCCTTGAACTGGGCAATGAACTTTTGCAGCAACGAGGTCGTCTTTTGTTGATTCAAAGCGTTGCGTCCGTTTTGGACGAGGCGTTCTTGCGCAGTCGCCGCACTCAATCCCTGTTCCCCCGTCTGCAACTGTTGATACAGCGCTTCGACGGTTTCCTGATAAAACGGTATTTTGGCCATTAGTGCTTTCCTCCTATGATGTGCCGTGTAGCCCATCTTCAACCATTCAGGGGTCAAAAAAGAGACTTACGCGTGCACACAAATAATTGTGCTCACACATAAGTCTCACTATTTAAGACAATCCCGGATTGACCCCACTGACGGGTCAAAAGCATCTTGCTGACGGGTATTGTCGCAGAAACATTCTGCTAGTTACTCCCTTATGGTTGCTTTAGGGGTAGTATACCGGATAAATTGCGCGGCGTCTACCCAAAAGCCATCAAAAAGTTAATGGTATTAGTAAGTTTTTGCTAAATTCACAAGTGGGGGTAACGGGAAGCTAACCGGTTCAACTGTTTAATTGCCTGCCATTTTTCAGCACGGACAGAGCCGTAAACGTGCGCTAAAAGGCAGCCTCTTTAGCCCATTCTTTTTTTACGACTACCGCCGCTTCTTGCGCTTTAGACGTTTCTTTTTATTCTTCTTCATTTGCCGCGTCATCCGGTTCATGGCCATCTTTTGCATCCGACCACCGATACCGCCACCCATGCCAGCGTTGCCCATGAGTTGCTCCATGCCGGACATGTTGCCCTTGGAGACTTGGTTCATCATTTTCTTCATCTGGTTGAACTGCTTGATCATACGGTTCACTTCATGAATCGGACGCCCGGAACCAGCCGCAATGCGTCGCCGCCGTGAAGGATTCAACACGTCGGGATTGGTCCGTTCCTGGGGGGTCATCGAGTACACGACGGCCTTCAAGTGGTTCATATCCTTGGGGTCGACCTGAGCGTTCTTCAACGCCGGATTATTGGCCATCCCCGGGATCATCTTCATCAATTCATCCATGGGCCCCATCTTTTGAATCTGTTCGATCTGGTCCAAGAAGTCGTTGAAGTCAAAAGAATTTTCCTGGATTTTTTCGGTCAATTCCTTGGCTTGCTTCTCGTCGTATTCCTTTTGGGTCTTTTCGATCAGGGAGAGCATGTCACCCATCCCCAGGATCCGTGACGCCATCCGGTCAGGGTGGAAGACGTCCAAATCGGTCATCTTTTCGCCTTGCCCGATGAACTTGATGGGTTTACCAGTGACGGAACGAATCGACAAAGCGGCCCCACCACGGGTATCGCCATCCAACTTGGTCAAAACGACCCCCGTCACGTCAAGCTTGCCGTTGAACCCTTCGGCAGTGGCCACGGCGTTTTGCCCAGTCATGGCATCGACCGTCAAAAGGATTTCATCGGGGTGGGCCAATTCTTTGATGTTCGCCAGTTCGTCCATCAACTGTTCGTCGATCTGCAGGCGCCCGGCGGTATCAATGATGACATAATCGTTGTGGTCCTTTTCCGCTTGGGCTAACCCTTGGCGAACAATTTCCACGGGATCCACATCGGTCCCCAGTTGAAAGACGGGAACGTCAATGCCGGCAGCCACTTGGACCAATTGGTCGATGGCGGCTGGCCGGTAAACGTCGCCCGCAATCATTAAGGGACGCGCGTTTTCCTCATTTTTTAACTTCAAGGCCAGTTTGCCGGCCGTCGTCGTTTTCCCGGCCCCTTGGAGCCCAACCATCATGATGATTGTCGGAATCTTAGCGGACTTGTTGAGCGGAACGGCTTCGTCCCCCATGGTCTTGGTCAACTCTTCGTCAACGATCTTGACGATTTGTTGAGCGGGGTTCAACCCTTCTAAAACGTCGGCGCCCATTGCGCGGTCGCGGACCTGCTTGACAAAGTCCTTGACCACCGTAAAGTTAACGTCGGCTTCCAGTAAGGCGAGTCGAATCTCTCGCATCGTTTCGCGCAGGTCACTTTCGGAGACTTTTCCTTTGCCCCGAAGCTTGCGCATTGCGTTTTGTAGTCGTTCAGTTAATCCTTCAAACGCCATTCGTATTGCCACCTAACTTTCATTGTTCTTCTAGATTTTCGAGTCCCGCAACCAAGCGATTTAACTTGGCATCCTGTGGGTAATTGGCCGCCACGTAGGCCTGAATTTCATCAGCCTGTGCGTTGCGGGCCGTAAATTCTTGATAGAGATGCAACTTGGCTTCATAATCTTCCAGAATCTTTTCCGTGCGGCGGAGGTTGTCGTAAACAGCCTGCCGACTCACGTTAAATTCCTCCGCAATTTCACCTAAGGAATAGTCATCACCGTAGTACAGCTGCATATAATTATTCTGTTTTGCGGTCAGTAGCGGCTGGTAGAACGCAAATAAGGAATTAATCCGATAATTTTTTTCAATTTCCATTGCGAGTCCTCCAGTTCATGTCACACTCTACCAGAATACCGATTTTTCGCGGTTTCGTCAATTTTTTTCGCTGATTTTACCGGTAAACGGGAAATCGGTTGGCATAGTGCTTGCCGGCCGCCTGCGTGCGCTAGAAGCGGTATCCGCCACATCAACGAAAAAAGCGACCACCCGCCAATAACCGCGTTGGTCGCTTCCCCTAAAAGATTAAGCCTTTTTCTCTAAAGCATTCACATCAATTAAGCCCTTGAACAACCCGTAAACGAATTCGTTCGGGTCAAATGGCCGGAGATCTGAAATTTGTTCGCCCAGACCGATGAACTTCACCGGCACGTGGAGCTCATTGCGAATGGCCAGGACGATCCCCCCACGAGCGGTCCCGTCCAGCTTGGTCAAGACGATCCCGGTGACGTCCGTGGATTCCTTAAACAACTTGGCTTGCGTCAAGGCATTTTGTCCGGTCGTCGCATCCAAGACCAACAGGACTTCATGCGGTGCATCCGGAATCTCGCGCGTGATGATCCGTTTCATCTTTTCCAACTCGTTCATCAGGTTGACCTTGTTTTGCAGCCGGCCGGCCGTATCGACGAAGAGAATGTCGTAGTCTTCTTTCTTCGCCTTTTGCACGGCGTCAAAGACTACCGCGGCTGGATCCGATTGCGGCTTACCGGTCACGATGTCCACGTCGGCGCGCTTGGCCCAGACGTCCAGTTGCTCGGTCGCTCCGGCTCTGAACGTGTCGGCAGCGGCCAACAAGACCTTCTTGCCCGCTTGATGGTAACGGTTGGCCATTTTCCCAATGGTCGTGGTCTTGCCGACACCGTTGACCCCAACGAACAGGATCACGGTCGGGCCGGTAGTAGCCATGTTCAACGCGGTGCTTTCGTTATTGCCGGCTTCGTCGTAAATCTCAACCAGCTTTTCGACCACCACGTTTTGCACGTCCGCGGACTTCTTGGCGTTTTGCAGCTTGACCTCGTCGCGCAACTCGTCACTGAGTTCCACGGCCATGTCAAAGCCCACGTCGGCGCCGATCAGCGTTTCTTCCAAATCATCGAAGAAGCTCTCATCCACGTGCCGGAAGTTCGCCAGCAAGGCGTTTAACTTCTGTCCAAACGTGGTCCGGGTCTTCTCCAATCCCTTGTCGTAGAGCTGCTCATCCGTCTTTTCTGCGGGAGCAGTCGGTGTGTCGACTGAGTCTTCAACTGGTGTTGCCGAGCTAGGTGCAACCGGCGTTGCCTCAGCGGCGGACGTCGCGGCTGCGCTAGACGGTGCAGCTTCCGGGGCGACACTGGTCGGTGCCACCGAAGCAGGTTCTGTGGCCACACTGGCAGCTGCCGAACTCACCGGCGCGGCACTTTCCTCGGTAACCGGTGCTTCACTGGCGACCGAGGCTGGCGCGGCTTCCGGAGCCACAGCGGCGGCTTCACTGGTTGCTGCCTCGCTGGTTGCCGGGGCCACAGAGGCCGCCGTACTCTTTTCAGCAACCGGTGCTTCTGCGGCGGACGATGGCGCGGCACTTGAAGCTGGCGCTACCGGGGCCTGTGACGGGGCCGCACTGGCAACTGATTGGGCGCCGGATTCCAGTGCAGCGCTACTGGCAGCACTGCTAGGCGCCTCACTGGCCGCCGCACTGCTGGCAACGGGTGCAGCACTGCTAGTAGTCGCTTCTTCAGCGGCCGCGCTACTAGCCGGCGCCGTGCTGGTCGGTTCCTTTTTGGCACGCCGACGAAAAATATCAAATAATCCCATTAGGATTGCTTCCTTTCCTGAGTGGTTTCTTGGTCCAAATCAACGGCGACCATTTTTGAGACGCCGGATTCTTGCATTGTGACGCCGTAAAGGATATCGGCCTGGACCATGGTTTCCTTGCGGTGAGTGATCACGATAAATTGGGTCTGATCTTGAAACTGGTGGATGTAGCGGGCAAACCGAGTCACGTTGGCCGGGTCGAGCGCCGCTTCCACCTCATCTAAAATACAGAATGGTACGGGTTGGACCTGTAAGATGGCAAACAACAGCGTGATGGCCGTCAATGCCCGTTCGCCCCCGGAAAGTAAGCCCATGTTTTGGAACTTCTTGCCTGGTGGCTGGGCCATGATGTCCACGCCGGTCGTCAACAGATCGTGCGGATCGGTCAACACCAGTTCGGCCTTACCGCCGCCAAACATCTGCTTGAACGTGGCGGTGAATTTCGCTGCGACCTGATCGAAACTGTCCTTGAACCGCCGCTTGACCTGACCATCAAGTTCGGTCATGGTGGTCGTCAACTGCTCCTTAGCCGTGACCAGATCGTCGCGTTGCTGGGTCAAGAAGTCATAGCGTTCCTTGACCTCGCGATACTCGTCGATGGCGTTCACGTTGACCGCCCCAATCTCGTCTAAGCCCTTCTTCAAGAGCTTCAACTGCACGGCCAGTTCGTCAGCCGGCAAATCACTGACGTCTTGTTCCGCGGCTGCTAAGCTCAACTGATACTTCTCGGCCAACTGGTTTTGCTGCTGATCAATCAACGCAGCCAAGCGGGTCTGTTGGACCTGGGCGGCCTGGAAATCGTCGTTGGCCAGCTGCAATAACCCGCTGGTTCGTTGATTGGCCGTTTCGGCTTGGGCTAACTGATCATTGACCGTGGTCAACTGTTCATCGGTCGCCGTCAACGTGGTTTGGACCTGTTGCCGGTCGGATTGCGCCTGAGCCAACTGTTGCTTGGCCGCAGCCGGCGTCAGGGCCGTTTGTTGGGTCAAGGCGGCCAACTGGTCGGAAACGGTCGTGACCTGCTGTTGACCGGCAGTAATGTCAGTCTGCAGGCCCGCTACCGTGGCTTGGTGTTGCTGATGACGTTCCTTGGCACCGGCCAGCCACGTTTGCTTAGCCGTCAGGGCCGCTTGTTTTTGCGACTGCTCGGCCGTGACCATACTGATCTTTTGTTGTAAATCAGCGATGGCCTGTTCCGTGTCGGCAACTTGGGCTTCCCCCGCCTTGATCTGCTGAGCCAACTGACTGCTTTGGTCGTCGGCATCGCTGGCCTGGGCCTGCTGGATTTCGAGTTCAGCGGCCTTGACCTGCCGATTGGCCTGCTCCAGCGTCGTCTTGGCACCGGCCAGTTGGTCGTCTAATTGTCGACATTTTGGCTGTAATTCATTGATGGTGCTCTGCAACTGTTGACTCTTTTGCTCACTGGCCGCCAGAGCCGCCCGTTGTGCCTTGATCTTGGCTTCCTGAGCGGTCAAGGACTGCTGCATCTGGGCAATGTTGGCCTGCAATTGCTGGAGCTCTTGTTGCTGACGGAGCACGCTACTGTGGTTCTGGCGCGTTTGTCCCCCGGTGATGGCCCCGCTAGCGCTGACCACGTCGCCGGCCAGGCTCACGACCCGGTAGCGGTGGTGGATGCGCTGGCTGATGGCCACGGCCGTCTCCAGGTTCGCCGCAAAGAGCGTGGTCCCTAAGAGATGGCCTAAAATCGGCGTGGCGGCTGGATCGATTTTGACCAGCTCACTCCCGACTCCTAAGAAACCGGCCAGACTGCGGACCTGTTGCAACGTTTGGTGGTCCACTTGCCGACCGCGGATCGTGCTTAACGGCAGGAAGGTCGCCCGCCCAGCACGGTGTTCGCGTAAATAGCCGACCGCGGCCTTGGCCGTGGTTTCATCATCGACCACAACCTGTTGCAATTGGCCACCCAAGGCGTATTCCACCGCGGTGGTGTAGCGCTCGGGTACCGTCAGCAGTTCGGAGACCGCCCCGAGTAAGCCCCGGAAATGGTCGCGCTGCTTCAAGATGGCCCGCACGCCTTGATAGAACCCCCCGTATTCGGCGGAAGACGCCTGTTGACTGGCCGCCTTGGTCTGCGCCCGTTGGTAGACCTCAAGGGCCGCTTGCCAATTGTGCTGCAAGGTTTGGTACTGGCGCTGGTGTTGTTGGTACGCGCCGGCCTCGGTATCGAGGGCCTGTTCGGCTTGGTTCAGGGCCGTCTTTTGGGTCGTGGCTTGCTGATCCAATTTTGCGACGGTTTGTTGGGCCGTTTGTGCCTGTTCCTGCAGTGTGGCCAATTGTTCGGCGACACGCTTGCCTTGTTGCTGCAGGCGCTCTTGGTTCTGTTGTAAATATTGACGTTGATTGCGCCAGTTAGCGACGGCCTGCTTCTGGTCAAAATAAGTGGCCCGCTGGTCTTCCAACTGTTGGCGCAGAGCCGCAATCGTCTGCGGATCCGTGGCGGCCGTCAGTTCTTTGGCTTCGCGTTTGGCCGTCTTCATCGCCGCGGCCAGTTCATCCACGGATGCCTGGGCCTGCGCCAAGGCGTCCTGGTTGGCCGTCAGTTGCGTCTTGAGTGCCGCCAATTGGTCTTGAAGTTGTTGGCGTTGTTCGTCTTGGTGTTTCTGTTGTTCGCCGGACAAGTTGACCTGCCCTTGACGCTGCTCGACTTGTTGCGTGGCCTGAACCAGTTGATCTTGCAGATCATCTTTTTGGGCCAGTAACTCGGTCTGTTGGCGTTTTAAGGCCGTGACTGTTTTGGTCTGGTCCTTTTCAGCCGCTTGATGCTGGACCACCTGTTGTTGCTTGGCGGTGACCTGCTCGTCAGCCGTTTGCTTCTGCGTCATTTCAGTGTGGAGCTGGCGGACCAATTGCGTCCGGTCCAACCGGGCAAACTTTTGCTGCTGATCCAAATAATCTTGTGCCAGGTTGCTCTGCTCTTCTAGCGGTTGCACGCGGCCTTCCAGCTCCGCGATGATGTCTTCGACCCGGTGGAGATACGCCATAGTGTCGTCCAGCTCACGTTGGGCCTTTTCCTTGTGCTTGCGGTACTTGTAAACGCCAGCGACTTCCTCAATGATATTGCGCCGGTCTTCGGGCTTACTGTTGAAAATGGCCTCGACGCGCCCCTGTGAAATGATGGAGAAGGAGTCTTGCCCCATCCCCGAATCCATCAGGAGTTCCGTAATATCCTTGAGCCGGCAACTCTGCCCGTTCAGCTGGTAATCCGAATCACCCGACCGGTAGAGAATCCGGCTAATGGTCAGCTCCGTGTAGTCGCTTTTTAAATAGTGATCACTGTTATCCAGCGTGATCGACACGGCCGCCCGATTCAACGGGTGCCGGTCGGCCGAACCCGCAAAGATCACGTCGGGCATCTTACTGCCCCGCAGACTTTTGGCAGATTGTTCCCCCAAGACCCACCGAACGGCTTCGGAAATGTTACTCTTACCGCTCCCATTTGGGCCGACGATGCCAGTCATCCCCGGCAAAAAGTCAATCCGGGTTTTATCCGCAAAGGACTTGAACCCGCTAATTTCTAATGTCTTTAACCGCATCGTTAGTCATCCTTACTCTTCTTTCAAATTCGCCAACGCGTGGCGCGCGGCATTTTGTTCCGCGTGTTTCTTCGAGTGGCCGTGGCCCTCGCCCAATAGCTTGTCATCCACGTAGACGGCAACCTTGAAGGCCCGGTCATTGTCGGGACCCTCTTCGTCGAGCAGCCGGTAGTCGATGTCGACCGGTCCGTTTTGTTGGACCAATTCCTGCAGCTCCGTCTTGTGGTCAAAGAATTCGTCAAAGCGGCCCTCATCTAGCTTAGGGAAGACGACCTTGGTAACGAACGAAACGACCTTATCCAAGCCTTGATCCATGTACAAGGCCCCGATGAACGACTCAAAGATGTCACACAACAATGAGTCTCGTTGGCGGGCTTGTGCCTTTTCTTCACCCTTGCCCAAGCGAATGTACTTGTCAAAATGGCATTCGCGAGCAAAACTGGCAAAGCTCTGTTCATTGACCATAGCGGCCCGCAGCCGCGTCAACCGGCCCTGCGGCATCTTGGGATAACGCCGGAAAATGTAGTTAGACACGACCAACTGCATCACGGCATCCCCTAAGAATTCGATGCGCTCGTAAAATTTCAACCCCTGATTGGGGTGTTCGTTCACGTACGAAGCTTGGGTAAACGCTTCGTCTAACAACGATTGATCTTTAAAATGAATATCAAAATTTTCTGCTAACTCTTGATTTAATCCAACAATCACGCGCTAATTCCCTCATTTCTGCTCTAATCTGCTTGGTAACTGGCAAACTTTCTCGTCTGATTTTAGACACACAGACCTATTATACCTGAACCCGACCCAATCCACGTCAAAATGCGGCAAAATTTTCACTTCGTTGGGTGGGGTAAAGCGTGAAAGAGCCCGGGACGTAGTAATCGACGGCCCGGACTCGCTCAGTGGTTATTTTTCTTGGTTTTGGTGAGCGTCGATGTAATCAACGACTTCGCCAATCGTGTTCAGCTTTTCAGCGTCTTCATCGGAAATCTCAGCGCCAAACGTGTCTTCCAGTTCCAACACAAATTCCACGAAATCAATGGAGTCGGCGTCCAGGTCCTGTTTGAAGTTCAGTTGGTCGTTGATGGCGTCGCGGTCCGTTTCAAACCGGTCGGCGATGATGTCCGCAATTTTGTCAAAAATTTCTGCTTTTGTCATTGTAATCCCTCACTCACAGTATTCAATAAGTAGTCTAACCGTTTTGCCAGTCCTTGTCTAGCCCATTATGTGCGTGGACCCCCGGTTGAAGATTTTACGCAAATTCATTATAGCCGGCTACTTCAGAGATTCCTTCAGGGCCGCCATCTGGTCGCCGTGTTCGGCAAAATACGTGACTAACTGGTCGGCACTCTTGCTGGCGAGCAATTCGCGAATCTGGCCAATCGTGTTTTTCACGGTCGGTGCCTTGGTCGACCCGTGCGTCTTGACCACGGGCGCCTTCAAGCCCAGCAAGACCGCCCCACCGTACTGTGAGTAATCCATGGCGCTTTGGACATTTTTGAAGACAGGTTTTAAGAGTCCCGCCCCCAACTTACCCCCGAGGCCGCCACTCATGATCTCGCCCTTGATCAGCTTCAACATGGACAGCGCCGTGCCTTCAATGGCCTTGAGCGTAGCGTTACCGGTAAAGCCATCGGTCACCACCACGTCAGCGGCCCCATTTAACAGTTCACGTGATTCAACATTACCGACAAAATTGATTTCGTCCATCGCTGACAAGGCGTCGTGAATGGCCCGGTGCGCCTTGTCGCCTTTGTCGGCTTCGGTCCCGTTGTTCAAAAGGCCGACGCGCGGATTTGACACGTGCATCACGGATTGGGCGTAATACTGCCCCATGATGGCGTATTGGACCACGTTAAAGGGCTTGGTGTCGGCGTTAGCGCCCACGTCTAACATGACGAAGCTGGATTGGTCCGGCTTGCGCAAGACGGGCAACGTCGTGGTCAAGCCGGGCCGATCGATCCCCTTGATGCGGCCAACGATCAGCAATCCCGCGGCCAACACCGCCCCGGTATTGCCGGCCGAAAAGAAGGCGTCGGCTTGGCCCTCGCGTACGGCCGTAGCAGCCAGTACGATGCTGGATTGTTTCTTGCGACGAACGGCCCGCACCGGTTCGTCTTCCATGGCAATGACCTCTGGTGCGGAGATCAATTCAATGCGCGTGCTGTCCTGCAGCAGGGGCTTGACCTGTTCTTCTTGACCATAGAGTAAAAATTCCAGGTCCGGGTAAGCATCCCGGGCCAATTCGATGCCCTTAACGATTTCTGCGGGGGCGTAATCGCCACCCATTGCGTCTACGGCAATTTTCATGAGTACCCTTCCTTTGCATCACGTCTACGTGCTCAGACGGTATTTTTGGTTTACTTATTTTTTAAATGGCTGACGGGATTGGTGGGAGCTGGTCGCCTGCCGTTACGTGAAATTCTAGGCTGGAACGCTGGGGAAGGACCGCCCCGAGCCAAGGCCCGGTCTCGGTGCTTGCTTTGAGCCAGAAATTCACTGTCTCAAAGTCACCAATTTCGTCGCAAAAAACACGACGAAATTCCCCGGCTGAGCCTAGATTTCACTTCACTCTCGGCTTAGATTGTGCTTGCCAGTAATACTGACTTAAACCAATATCTACCAGTAAAGCCGAGCGGTTGCTACCGCCCAACGAACACGAATGGGTAGCCAGGCCCCCACCACCATAGCCGATAGTTCAGCAAATGTGGGCTCAGTCACGGGCGTTCACTTAGCGGACTCACGGCTACGATGGTGGTTCAACCGCCACAACGGTTAAAAATAACCACCAAAGTACAGCACCGCTGACAGTACCCATTTCAACCGTGAGTGTAGAACTGGGACATTTATGCCGTGGTCTTCGGCTCAGTAACAATTGGAAATCAACTCCAACACGGCATCGCGGACAACCCGCATCGGTGAGCCCTAAACACAACCATGATTCACAACTAATAGTTGCGGACCTCCACCACGTCAGCCGTGAGTGGAGCGAAACTAGGCTCAGCCGGGGAACTTGTCAGCGTACTTTGCTGGCAAGTTGGTGTCTTTGAGACGTGTTCTTCGGCTCAAAGCAAGGTCCGAGACCGCTTTTTGGCTCGGACCGTCCTCCCCCAGCGTTCCAGCCTAGTTTCGCGGAACGGCAAAGCGGCCAGCCAAGCACACCACTGCCTAGTCCATAGTCGTGTTCTGGTGGGCGGTGGTGCTGAGGAAGGCGGCGAGGGCCAGGTTGGCGTCCTTGTCGGCCCAATCCGGCGCGGCCACCGTTTCCTTAGCCGCCTGTTGGGCAGCGCTCAAGATGTTTAGGTCCGCCACGGGATCGCCCACCTTGAAGTCGGGCACCCCGGATTGCTTTCTTCCTAGAATATCACCTGGGCCTCGTAATTCCAAATCCTTTTGCGATAACACGAAGCCATCGTTGGTACTGGTCATGGTCGTCATCCGTTCCACGGCCAGTTGATTCTTGGGGTCCGCAATCAAAATGCAGGCCGAGGCCCGTGTGCCCCGACCGACCCGGCCACGCAACTGGTGAAGTTGCGCCAAGCCAAAGTGGTCGGCGTCATAGATCATCATCAACGTAGCGTTGGGCACGTCGACCCCGACTTCGATAACCGTCGTGGCGACCAGGACTTGAAATTCGTTGGCCTTAAAGGCTGCCATGATGGCGTTTTTCTCATCGTCCTTCATGCGCCCGTGCAAAAGGCCGACCTTGTAGTCGGGTTCGAACTCTTCTTTGAAGCGGGCGTAAATGGCCTCGGCATTTTTCATGTCCACGGCCTCCGACTCTTCGATCAAGGGCGTGACAACGTAGGCCTGCGACCCGGTGCTCAATTCCGCCTTGACCTGCCGCAGTGTGGCGTCGACCTGATTGCTGCGAATCCAGGTGGTCTTGATGGGTTGACGCCCGGCCGGCAGTTCGTTGATGACCGACACGTCCATTTCACCGTAGGCCGTGATGGCCAGGGTCCGGGGAATCGGCGTGGCCGTCATCGCCAAGACGTCGGGCTGTTGGCCCTTTTCGCGCAAGGCTTGGCGTTGGTTGACTCCAAAGCGGTGTTGCTCATCGATCACGGCTAATCCCAGCCGGTGATAGGTCACTTCCGGCTGAATCAAGGCGTGCGTCCCGATCAACAGGTCCACACCGCCCTTGGCAATCTGCGGCAATAACGTCTTGCGGGCGCTGGCTTTGGTCGCTCCCGTCAGTAAAGCCACATTGACGGGAAAATCGGCGAACAGCTTGGCCAAATTGTTGGCGTGCTGCTCAGCCAGGATTTCCGTAGGCGCCATTAAGGCCGCCTGAGCCCCAGCCGTAATCGCGGCATACATAGCGATGGCGGCGACCACGGTCTTCCCACTACCAACATCTCCCTGTAACAGGCGATTCATGTGGACCGGCCGTTTCAAGTCAAAACAGATCTCGTTGACGACCCGTTTTTGTGCACCGGTCAATTCATAGGGCAGCGAGTCGATGAAGGCCTTGAGCTTGGGCAAATCATAATGCAGCGCTTGGCCATGAAGCGTATGGTCTTGTTGACGCACGATTTGCAGACGCAACTCAAACAGGTAAAACTCCTCAAATTTGGCCGTTCGCCGGGCTGCCTGAGCCGCCGCCCCATCCGCCGGAAAATGCATGTCGTGGATCATCTGCTTGCGGTGTAACAGGCGGTACTGCTCGCGCAACGGCTCGGGAATCAGGTCGACGATCACTGGCGCATAGGTCTCGTAGGCCGACGTCACCAATTTTTGAATCGTGCCCTGACGAATCTCCTTATTGGCCGGGTAGATCGACCCCATGCCACTGTCGGCACTGGCCAAAATTTTCATCCCCGCCAGCGATTGGCGTTTCGCGTCGAACCTGCCGTAGACCACGATTTCGTTGCCGACTTCTAGCTTGTCCTTCAACCAGGGTTGATTGAAAAACGTCACTGGAATCACGGTGTGTTCATCCAACAACAACCGAAAATTCAGCCGATTTTTCTTGCGGCCAAACCGCGTCAAGACGGCCGCTCCGGCCACGGTTCCCTTCAACGTGACCTTGGCCTGGTCGGTCAATTCCGCGGGGTCCTTGGCCTGCAGATCTTCGTAACGGAAGGGAAAGTACGTCAAAAGGTCATTGATATTTTCAATCTCTAGGCTGTTTAATGCCTGAACCCGCTTGGGACCGACTCCCGGCAAGGCTGCCACGCTGTCACTTAAACTTGTCATTTTGTTCCCTCCCGTCAGTTAGATAGCGAAAAAAAGACTGGACAGTCAGCCCAATCTTTTTTCGTTTACCGGTTATTCAACCGAGATCAAGAATGGGTAAACCGGTTGGTCCCCTTCATGAACTTCTGTTTCTAAGTCGTCATCCAATGCAGCGACCTGTTGTTGCAGCTGTTCAGCCACTTCAGCCGTCGTATCGGCACCATAAATAATCGTAATAATTTCACTATCATCATCTAACATGGCCTTAACGGTCGCCACGGCGGTCGTCAAGAGATCGGCGTCGGTCACCTTGATGGTGCCGTCGACGATGCCCATGTAGTTGCCTTCCTTGATGTCAAAGCCATCAAGCTGGGTGTCGCGAATGGCGTGGGTAACTTGCCCACTCTTCACGGCGCTCAAATTGTCTTCCATGGCCGATTGGTTTTCGTCCAATTCGGCGTCCGGATTGTACCCGAGCATCGCGGTCATCCCTTGGGAAACCGTCTTCGAGTGAACGATTACGGCCGGAATATCCGCAACCTTAGCGGCTTGTTCGGCAGCTAAGAAGATGTTCTTGTTGTTGGGCAACACAATCGCGCGCTTGGCCTGGCTTTGGTTGATGGCGTCCACAATATCTTGGGTGCTAGGGTTCATGGTCTGACCCCCGTTGACGACGTGCGTCACGCCCAGACTCTTAAATAACGTGCCTAAGCCTTCGCCGGCCGCAATCGCAATGATCGCCGTGTCAGCGGGTGCTTCGTCAGTTGCCGCAGCAACGGGCGCGTTACCGGACTCCTCGTCGTGTTCCATGATGGTTTCTTGTTGCATCCGCATGTTGTCGACCTTGACCTTGGCCAGGTCACCAAATTCTTGGCCCCAGGCAATGACCTTGCCCGGATGTTCCGTGTGGACGTGGACCTTGACGATCTCTTCGTCGTTCACGACCAGCAACGAGTCACCGAGGCCGGCCAGGTAGTTGTAGAAGGTATCGTAGTCAAAGTCATGCTTGACTTGCTTGCCACGGCCAATGCGGACCATGATTTCAGTACAGTAACCGTACTTAATGCTGTCAGGATCGAGCTTGCCTTGCACACTTTGGTGGTGGGTAGCTTCGATCATTTCATCCATTTCGGCGTTGTCTGGTTGGTAGTCGCCTTCTTCGGCCACGCGACCGTTCAGTGAATCATTAAAGGCTTCCAGCACAAAGGTCAACCCTTGGCCACCGGAATCGACCACGCCGACTTGCTTCAAGACGGGCAGAAGATCTGGTGTCTTGGCCAAAGCAGCTTTAGCGGCCTCAAACACGGCATCCATCACGACCAACACGTCGTCGGATTCCTTAGCGGCATTTAAACCGGCCTGAGCCCCTTCACGGACCACCGTGAGGATAGTTCCCTCGGTTGGCTTCATAACCGCCTTATAGGCCGTTTCTGCGCCAGCTGCGAAGCCATCCGCTAAATCTTGAGCGGTCAAAACTGATTTGTCGGCCAACTTTTTAGAAAAACCGCGGAAAATTTGGGACAAGATGACCCCGGAGTTTCCCCGGGCACCCATCAGTAAGCCTTTAGCCAAGGCTACGGCTAAGACCCCGACCGCCGTGCTATCCGCATCGCGTTCGTATTTGGCCCCGCTTTGTAGCGACAAGCTCATGTTGGTTCCCGTATCCCCATCTGGGACTGGGAAGACATTGAGTGAATTGATAAAATCAGCGTTTTGGTTTAGCTTTTGCGAGGCGGCTTGGACCATCTTACCAAACTCAAGATTAGTAATTTCTGTTACTTTCAACTAAGTTTCCTCCTTGATTTCAGTACGTCTGGCTAATCAGCCAACACCCGCACCCCTTGGACAATCACATTGACTGAGTTTGCGGTAACCCCCAGCATGGTTTCCAGGTTATATTTGACTTTGGCTTGCACGCTACGAGACACTTCGGAAATCTTCGTGCCATAGCTGGCAATAATGTACACGTCGATGGCCACGCCATTTTCTTCTTGGCGAACGACCACCCCACGGGCATAATTTTCCCGTCGTAAAATGTCATTAACATTGTCACGAATCTGATTCTTACTTGCCATGCCCACGACACCATAATTATCAGTCGCGGCACCCCCAACTACGGTCGCAATTACTTCATTGGTAATATCAATTGTTCCGTACTGAGTCTTAATCTTAACGGCCATGGAAATAGCCTCCTTGTCTGGAAATAGAATCTTAACAGAAATTAATCTTACCACAACCCACGCAAAAATAGAAATAGGAAGACCAAAATGCGTGTTCTGACGGTAAATAAGTGTCAAGCAAAATTACTTGAAAGAAAACATTGCGTTCGACAAAAGAGTATGGTAAATTAGTCAGGTGAGTAAAAAGCACTGCTTTTTAAAAGTAATGAATCCATAAAGGAGGGTTTACGCCATGGCAAAGGATTTTATCAACGGTAAGCGGACGCGCTTCGGTAACAAGCGTTCTCACGCTTTGAATTCAAGTCGTCGCGCTTGGAAGCCGAACTTGCAAAAGGTTCGCATCTTAGTGGACGGTAAGCCAAAGAAGGTCTGGGTTTCAGCTCGGACTTTGAAATCAGGCAAGGTCACTCGCGTCTAGTTAACAGACACGATAATCTTAAGAGCACTAACCAGTCTTGCTGGTCGGTGCTTTTTTATTTGCCCATAGCAAAATTTCCTTTAATTTTTCGTATCTAGTCACTCATTGGTTAAACAAATCAACCATCTCTTCCATAAGACAGTTTACCAGAAGACCGCCAACTTTGCTGGCCTCGGTACCTCACTTCGCCCAGCTAAAAAAGCGTCACGACCATCCCCACCGGATCATCGTGACGCTTTTTTGTGGCTATTCATGCCGCGCTTCGTAGGTATCGCAGCTTTGAATCACACACAATACCCCGGTGTCGAACTGAAATTCCCCCGTCTCGCCCGTAAATTCATTGCTGGCTAATGAGATGGGATAAGGAATCGGTTCGTCATGGAGCTGATATTTTTCATCTAACAAACTCAGATGGTCGATGGACGTCAGTGGGATAAAGGCCAGATAATTTTTATCCGGTTCTTTACGTAGCTGATAGTGCCCCGGCAGGTAAAACGAAATCGTGTTTTGCTTGTCGATCAAGCGAATGCGGTTGGCATAACGCTTGTACTGGGGCTCCAAAACGATAAACAGGTTCGCTAAAAAGTGGTCGAGGCGACCACCCGTGGCCCCGTAAATATCGACTTGTTCGGCGCCGTAGTCCCCAAAGGCCACGGACACCGCCATCTGCGTATCAGTAAAATCTTTTTCGGGTTGCGACTGCCGAATATCTTTGACATTGCGCCGGACCCGTTGCAGTTCTGGGGCCGCCAGAGAATCGAAATCCCCAATGGCCGCCACCGGTTGTACATTGTGTTCGATCAACCGCAGGGTCCCTCGATCAACGCCAATCCAGGGGCCAACGATTTTCTCAGTGAGGTCCGCCGGCCAATTGGCCTTAGGGCCCCCCACTAACAGATTAAACGTTCCGCCCCGGGGCATTATTTTGTCGCGTCCTTCAGGGCTTGAATCCGCGCAGCTGGGTCGTCGGCGTTGAAGACGTATGAACCAGCTACAGCAACCGTGGCACCGGCGTTTGCGCAGTCAACAACGGTTTGATCGTTGACCCCACCATCGACTTCGATATCAAAGTCGTAACCCTTGGCCTTCTTGATGGCATCCAGTTCGGCGATCTTAGCGACCGTGCTGTGTAAGAACTTCTGACCACCAAAGCCAGGGTTGACCGTCATCACTAAGACTTGGCCGACCATGTCCAAGACCGGTTCGATCATGGCAACGGGCGTCCCCGGGTTGATGACAACTTCTGGCGTTGCGCCAGCGTTTTGAATCATTTGTAAGGCCCGGTGAATGTGCGGCGTCGCTTCGACGTGCACACCGATGATGTCGGCGCCGGCCTTGGCAAAGTCTTCAACGTAACGTTCTGGGTTTTGGACCATCATGTGTACGTCTAAGACCATCTTAGTGATGGGACGAATGGCCTTGACCCAGCCGGGACCGTAAGACAGTGCTGGGACGAAGTTGCCGTCCATGATATCGATGTGTAAGACTTCGGCTCCTGCTTGGTCCACCTTTTCGATATCTGGTTGTAAGTTCACGTAATCGGCACTTAAAATTGAAGGCGCTACTTTAATCATAAATTCTCTTCCTCATTTCTTCTTGTTATAAATTGGTTTTTGATTCTTTAACAACGTGAGTAATTGTAAATAATTGTCGTAACGGCTCTGCATGAGCTCACCGTCGGCCAGCGCGGCCTTCACGGCACACCCTGGCTCATTGACGTGCACACAGCCCCGGAAACGACAATCACCGGCCAACGCCACGAATTCTGGGAAATAATGACTCAGCTCCCGGTAATCCAGTGTCAACGTTTCGTACGACGAAAATCCCGGCGTATCGGCCACTAACCCGCCAGCGATAGGCATCAAACTGACCTTTCTGGTGGTGTGACGCCCCCGGTTCAACGCGGTCGAAATCTCGCCGGTGGCCAGGTCCAAATCGGGCGCGATGTGGTTCAACAAGGTCGATTTTCCGGCCCCGGTCTGTCCCATAATCACGGTTTCCTTGTCGGCCAAGGTCGCCTGGAACTGGTCTAAGCCGTCCTGTGAAAATGGTGCCCGACTCAAGATTACCGGATACCCAATCTTGCGGTAACCCGCTGCCAGCTGTTCAAAGTACTGGTAACGGTCATCGTCGATCAGATCGGTCTTCGTGAAGTAGATGACGGGCGCAATCCCGCTGACTTCTAAGGCAATCAGTTGCCGGTCCAACAAGCCCGTCGAAAATTCCGGCTGGGCCACGGCGGTCACAACGACCCCCTGGTCAATGTTGGCCACCGGCGGCCGGGTCAACGCGTTGTCCCGCGGTAAAATCTCTAGAATATAGCCTTCCTGCGGCGTCGAGCTCTCAAAAGCCACTCGGTCCCCGACCAACGGCGTAATCTTACGTTTCCGAAAGTTTCCCCGCGCGCGGGTCCGGTACAGCTGACCGTCGCTAAAGACATCATAAAAGCCACTGAGCGATTGACGAATCTGTCCTTCTGTCAATGCGCACCTCCTTTATGGGTTTGTTTCCAGTTTACACTAATTTGCAAATTGACACTAGTTTTCCTGCGGTTGTGTTAAATATCACAACTAAAGCAGTCGTCTCGCTACCCTTCCACTAGGACTTGTCTGCCGCCTACCGTTGCCAAATATGGGACTGGAACGCGGTAGGTGACCGGTGTGCGTGTGCCAAGAGACAGTCTCACCCTAACTTTGAGCCGATAGCACGCGTCTATATCCGCCAGCCGAAATGTGTGCCAACGGACCTTGTCATCACGCTCTTGTTCAGCGGCTGAGCCCATATTTGGCGATCTCCCAGCTACGTGCGTGATATCCGGCAACGACACCAGTAAGATCAGCAATGACGTGACGATTGGTCTAATAATCACTCATGATTACCACGACTACATTCAGATTTGTTCGTCTAGACTTTCTGTAGCCAAGGATTGGACCAATGACCGGTAACCTGCCGGACGGCAAGCGTTGGCCATTTTTATCGATAACCAGTCATCTTGCCGGAGGCCGCCAGGGGTGGAGCCAGCTGTGTCGACGGTGTTGGCTGAGGTTTTGTCTCAGCCTACAGCGTGGGACGACTTGAGAGCCGGGCGGGTTTTGCCAGGCTTTCAAGCGAGCCGGAAGACCGCTCCTCAGGCTGGAGGCGTTCCCCAGAGCAGGCGGAACCCCTGGCGGCCGCAGGTAACTGGCGAGTACAGTGTTGCCAGTTGGCGAACGGTAGTCGGCCAGTTACTTGCCACCAGACAAAAAAAGCCCAATTCCCATTATACAGAGAATTAGGCGCAAATTGCAGATTTTTCTTAATTTTTCGTGACGTGACTGTCCGACGCAATCACGTGGCCGTCGCGGACCACCTTGTAGGCCCCGGACTTGCCGGAAGCCACGGTGAACGGCAACGTCACGCTGGTGTCTGACGTGATCGTCATTTGCTTATAGATGGTGCTGAGCGAATGGTCCTGGTCGCGCAAGTAGATCTGAATCAGATTGGAGGCCGACGAGCTACTGCTACTACTGCTGTCGTCATCACTATCGTCTTCACTCGAACTCTCGCTGGCACTGTCATCGTCAAACGGAATCTTCACGTTCACGCTGAATTGATCGACACTGGAGCTGCTTTCACTCTCCACGCCGCGCGACATGGTCAACGTGACCTCGTCGCCTTCCTGGACCACAGCACCTTCACCAGGGGACTGCTTGATGACGCGGCCCTTGGCCACATCATTGGAATAGGCGTAGTCAAACGCCAGGTTCAGGTTGCGGTTGGTGGCGTAGCTTTGTGCCTGGGCCTTGGTCTTGTTGGTCAGATCAGCCAGCGTGACCGTTTCCGACCCCGTGGAGACCGTAAACGTGATATCGGTCTTCGCTGGGACGACCTTTTGGCCCGCCTGGACACTTTGCTGCATGATCCGACCGGCCGGGACGCTGGTGGAGTGCACCGATTCGCGGTGGACCTTAAAACCCAGCGCCTCTAACTTAGCGGCGGTGCTGGCGTACGCATCCCCCAGGTAATCGGCCAGCTGATAACGCTTCGGTCCCGTACTGATCCACAGATCCACGACTGTCTGGCGTTTCAACTGGGTCCCCGACCGCGGCTCGGTCCGCACGGCACGATGGACCTTGACCGTGGCACTAGCCGTCTTGTGGACCTTGCCCACCGTCAAGTAGGCGTTGGTCAGGCGACTCTTGGCCACCTGTTCCGTCCGCCCAGCCACGCTCGGCACACTGGTCATCTGCGGCCGAAAGAGCGCCATACCGATCAAAATGCCCGCGACCAGCAACAAGACGACTAGCCCGGCCAGCAGGAACTTGCGGCGACGGGGATGACGGGTCTTCTTGCGGCCCTTTTTCCCCGCTGCTTTAGCAGGCGCCGAATCGGTCGCCGTTTTTTCCTGTGGTGTGGTCTGAGTCGCCGCTGCGGCCGTTTCCGGCGTCAACGAACTTAACGCACTGAGAGGCAGGACCTTGGTCTCGCCATCGTCGTCTTGGGCCGGGGTAAATTTGACTTCCCCCGCCCGCTTCGGCGATAACGAGGTCTTCAGGTCCGCCGCCATACTCGCCGCGTCGGTGTAACGGTCCTCGGGGCGCTTGGCCGTGGCCTTGAGCACCACATTTTCCAATGCCTGCGGGATCCGCGGGTCGATCTCTCGTACCGATGGAATCTCCGATTGGAAATGCTTCAACGCAATGGAGACGGCCGTTTCCCCCTCAAAGGGTACGGTGCCCGTCAGGAGTTCGTAGAGGATGATCCCCAACGAATAGATGTCGGACTTTTTGGTCGCCATCCCCCCACGTGCCTGTTCCGGCGACAAATAGTGCACGGACCCCAGCACCGTGTTGGTCTGCGTTAGACTGTGTTCGGACAAGGCCACGGCGATCCCAAAGTCGGTGATCTTAGCGACCTTGTGCTGGTCGATCAAAATATTTTGCGGTTTCAAATCCCGGTGAATGATATTGTGCTCATGCGCCGTTTGGACCGCACTCAAGATCTGTTCCATGATGTGGATGACTTCTTGATAGGCGATTGGGAAATGGGCCTTGATGTACGCCTTGAGGTCGGTCCCCTCGACGTATTCCATGACCAAATACTGCATGCCATTTTCCTCACCCACGTCATACACCTGGACGATGTTGGGATTGACCAGTTCGGTTGCGGCCAGCGCCTCTCGCTGGAACCGGCGAATCGTGCTGGGGTCATCCCGCAGATCAAGTCGTAACAATTTTACTGAAACGTCACGGTCTAAAATCAGATCGTGCGCCAAATACACGTTGGCCATCCCACCTTCGCCGAGCGCGCGAATGATGCGGTACCGGCCACTTAAGGTATAACCCGTCCGCATTAGTCTGCCACCTCCCGTGAGAAGTTGGTCAGGAGTAACACGGTAATGTTATCGAGTCCCCCGGCATCGTTGGCCAGTTCGATCAGGTGATCACACTTTTCTTCGGCCGTGCGTTCACTGGTCAACACGGCTTGAATCGTCTGGTCATCGACCATGTTGGTCAACCCATCTGTACACATCAACAGCTGGTCGTTTAGCACCAACGGGTAGGTGTTGAGGTCAAAGCGCGCATCGTCAGAAATGCCCAGCGAGCGGATAATGACGTTTTTTTGGGGATGGTGCCGAGCCGCTTGGCGACTGATCTCGCCGCGCTTGACCAGTTCATTGACCAACGAATGGTCCTCGGTCAGTTGGCGCAGGTTGCCATCGCGTAATAGGTAGGCGCGTGAATCCCCGATGCTGGCGATGACGACTTCTTCCGTGAAGTATAACGCCGCCACCAGCGTCGTGCCCATGCCGTTGAGATCCGCAAATTGATTGGATTTATCAATGATCGATTGGTTCTCGGCGGTAATCTGGCGCGTGATCCACTCACTGGCCGTCGCTGGCGTGGTGAGCTTGGTCTGTTCGAATTCGTGTCCCAGATGGGAAACGGCCATGGCACTGGCCACGTCGCCCCCCTGGTGTCCGCCAATGCCATCCGCGATGATGGCCAGGTGTTGACCCGCTAAGTTCGTGAAAACATCGACATAGTCCTCGTTGTCATTGCGCTGTTTGCCAATGGACGTGCGGTATGCCACTTTCATGACGACTCACCCCTACTTTTTCTTCCGAAAGGCACTGACGAAGAACCCGTCCGAATCAAAATCATCCGGATAGATGTTCAACGTATCCGTGGTCCGGTCGGCCTTGACGTCTAAGGCCGTCTTGACCCGCATGGACTCGAAGTCCGGATGGGCAGCCAAGAACTTCGCCGCCACGTCCGCATTCTCCGTGTCCAAAATCGTGCAGGTACTGTAGACCAAAATGCCGTTTGGCTTTAATTTTTCACTCACGGTAGCCAAGATGTCCAACTGAACGCGTTGCAGTTGCTGGATATCTTGGGCCGATTTTTCGTAACGAATCTCTGGTTTTCGCCGGATCAGGCCCAACCCCGAACATGGGGCGTCGACTAAGATGCGGTCGAATTGCTTCTTCGGGAACTTGTCGTTGATCTTGCGGGCATCTAAGGCCACCGAGTCGACCCGGTCGGCAACGTGGAGCCGTTTGGCGTTGGCTTCGATCAAGTTGACCTTCTTTGCGTGCAGGTCTAAGGCCGTCACCTTCCCACCAGAATGGGCATCGAGCAACGCCGCAATCTGGGTGGTCTTGCCGCCAGGGGCCGCACAGGCATCTAGGACCTGATCGCCGGGCCGGACTTGTAAGGCCTCGACCGGTAACATGGCGCTTTCGTCTTGAATCGTCAGTTCACCGGTCTCAAAGACGTTGCTTTGATTGGCGGCCTTGTCGTCTAACCGAAAGGCATTGCTAGCCACCACGCTGGGCGTGACCGTGTAGCCTTGATCCGTCAGGGATTGGGCCACGGTTTCTGGTGTGGCCACGGCCGTGTTGACCCGTACGGATTGCGCGGCCGGTTGGTTGATGGTTGCTAAAATGCTGAGCGCCTTGTCGTCACCGACCTGTTGTTGGATGGCCGTCACTAGCCATTCTGGCACGGAATACTCCAGGCTCAACCGCTTGGTCGGGTCCTTGATCTGACTCAAGTCAGGCAAGCCTTGGCGGTCAATGGCGTGTAAGACCCCGGTCACGAACCGGCGAATACCTTCGTGGCCCCGGTCCTTGGCCAATTGAATGGCTTCATTGAAGATGGCCCGCTTGGGGACCCGATCCAAGTACAGTTCTTGGTAAAGGGCCACCAGCAAGGTCATTTTGACCCACGGCAGGACCTTTTGGTTGGGCTTGATAAACCCGTCCAGGTAGTATTCCAACGTCAATTGGTGTTGGATGGTCCCGTAAACCAAGTTCGTCACAAAGCGGCGATCCACGTCGCTCAAGTTGTGGCTTTCCAACGTCTGTTCCAGTTGTAAATTCGAGTAAGCCCCGTTTGCGACACGGGTCAATGCCTCGACCGCTAAAGCCCGCGGTGTTGTGTTTTTTGTCATTATTCAGCCACCTGTTCGCCAATTGTCAATGCGTCGCTCGTCCCGTTCAGAAAGTCCGTAATGCTTAATTTGGGCTTGCCGGCCGGTTGAATCTCGTCTAATCCTAAAACGCCGTGTTCGCCGGTCGCAATCGCCAAGTGGTGCTTATCATGGCTGACCAAAGCGCCGGGCTTGAGGTCGGTCGTTTGGTCCAAGACCGTCACCCGCCACAGCTTGGTGCGCACGCCGTTCAAGTAAATGTGGGCGATAGGCGCTGGCCGCAGTGCGCGGACCTTGCAGTCAATCAAATGGGCGCTGAGGTTCAGGTCGATCCGTTCCTCATCGGACTTGATGGTTGGTGAGAAGGTCACTAGCTTTTCATCCTGCGGTACCGGGGTGATCTCACCCGCCAGGAGCTTGGGCAAGGTCTCTAAGAGTAGGTCACGACCCAGGTCACTGAGCTTGTCAAACATGGTACCGACATCGTCTTGATCCGTGATGGGAATGGCGCGTTGGGCCAAGACATCCCCGGCATCCATCTTCTTTTCCATGAACATGATGGAGACCCCGGTTTCCTTGTCGCCATTCATGATGGCATAATGCACGGGCGCGCCACCGCGATACTTCGGCAGTAACGACGCGTGCACGTTGACGGCAGCGACCTTGGCCGCCTTTAACAGCTTGGTCGGCAAAAATTGCCCAAAGGCTGCCGTCACGATCAAGTCCGGTGCCAATTCAATGGCCCGCGCCATTTCGGGGCTACCGGAGATCTTTTGGGGTTGGAGCACTTCGATGCCGTGTGCCACCGCCACTTCCTTGACGGGCGACGCGGTCAACACGTGCTTGCGTCCCACCCGGCGATCCGGTTGGGTCACCACGGCCAATACCTCGTAGCCGTGGTCGATTAAACTGCTGAGAATGGGGGCCGAAAATTTCGGCGTGCCCATAAAAATTACTGAAGTCATGTCTTGCACCATACTTTCTGATAGGTTTACTGATTGTTGGTTTGCTTTAAAAAGGGAGCTGGTGGTTGGCCTGACCGTTCCGAGGCGTTCTCGGGACTTAGCGGTTAGCCGCCGAGCGTCCACCAAATCTTGGTTGGCAGGTGGTCGACGAGCCAAGCCCGGTAAGTGGTCTGGGCCTCGCTTGGAGCTGGAAACCACGGTTTGAAACGGCCTGATGGCCGAAACGTGTGGCAACTGGCAACTGGTTTCACTGGCCCCCCACCTTTGCCGAAACGTGCACCCAAAGGCAGCCGGTTCCGCTGGCCCCCCCAACATAGCCGAAACGTGCGCCCAAAGGCAACTGGTTCCGCTTAACACTGCTAGGCAAATAATCCAAACTCGGGATTATCCGCCTAGCACCGTTAATGCTCGCCAGTTAACCGCCTTTGGGCTCACTCTTTTACATAAAGTTCATCGGCTCGGGGTCGATGGTGATGGTCAGACCGTGGCGGGCGGGGATTTGGGCCGCCTGCCGGATCTTTTCCAAGACCGCTTTGAGTTGCGGCTCCCTTTTGTATTTGATCACAACTTGATAATAATACTTCCGCTTGACCCGCGCAATCGCCTTGGGCGTCGGGCCTAAGATAATTGCGTTGTCGCTTAAGCCTTTTTGTAACTGGCCGACGATCTGGTACATCGCCTTAGCCGCCTTGGCCTCTTCTTCATGGCTGGCCGTCAGTTGGACCGCAAAATAATACGGCGGGTAGTTGCCCTGATGGCGCATGTGCATTTCCGTCACGAAGAAGCGCTCGTAATCCTGTTGTTGGGCGAGCTCGATGGCGTAATGCTCGGGGTTAAAGGTCTGGATGAACACCTCGCCTGGCTTTTCGGCCCGGCCGGCACGCCCACTGACCTGGGTTAACAGCTGGAAGGTCCGCTCACTGGCCCGAAAGTCGGGCAAGCCCAGTGCCGTGTCGGCATTTAAGACCCCGACCAGCGTCACGTTGGGGAAGTCCAGCCCCTTGGCGATCATCTGCGTCCCCAGCAAAATATCGGCTTGGTGTTGGCCAAATTGCCGCAGGAGCTTTTCATGTGCCCCCTTACGCCGCGTGGAATCCACGTCCATCCTTAAGATACGCGCCGTCGGGAATTCCTTTTGCAGGGCCGTTTCGACCTTTTGCGTCCCCGTGCCGTAGTAGCGAATCTTGCGGCTATGACAGTTGGGGCAAATGTGGGGGATGGCCTCTTCATGGCCGCAGTAATGGCATTTCATCGTGTGCGTATCCATGTGCAGCGTCAAGGAGATGTCACAGTTTGGGCATTTCAACACGAACCCGCAGTCCCGACACATCACAAACGACGAGTAGCCCCGCCGATTTAACATCAAGACCATCTGTTCCTGCCGGTCCAACCGTTCCTGAATGGCCGTCAACAGGGGTTGGGAGAAGTCGCCTTCGCTGTGTTGCTTGACTTCTTCACGCATGTCCACGATGTGTACGGCGGGCAAGGGATGATCGTTGACCCGCTTGGCCAAGACCAGCCGGGTGTACAGACCCTTGGCGGCCCGTGCCCGCGTTTCTAGTGACGGCGTGGCACTTCCCAAGACCACGGGACAGTGATTGTACCGCCCCCGCCACAAAGCCACGTCGCGGGCGTGGTAGCGCGGATTTTCGTCTTGTTTATAACTACTTTCATGTTCCTCATCCATAATAATGATCCCGAGGTTGCGCACCGGGGCAAAGACAGCCGAGCGGGCCCCCACGACCACGGTCGCTTCACCGCGGTCGATGCGCCGCCACTCATCGTACTGTTCACCCTTGGACAGGCCGCTGTGGAGCACGGCGACCTGGTGGCCAAAGCGCGCCTTGACGCGGTTGACCATCTGCGGCGTCAGCGCGATCTCGGGCACTAACATCAACGCGGTGCGGTGCTGTTGTAAGGCGACCGCCATGCTTTGCAGGTAGACCTCCGTCTTCCCACTACCGGTGACGCCTTCCACCAAGAAGTTCTCCGTGCGTTGTTCGTCAACGGCACTGGTGATGGCATCCACCGCGGTCTGTTGCTCGGCATTGAGCCGTAGCGGTTGCGTGGGCTTGACGGGTTGATGAAACGGATCGCGGTACACTTCCAGCGGCTGTTTCACCACCCAGCCCTTGTCCGCAGCGGTCGCAATGACGGCCGTGCTGACGTCGGCAGCGTGAGCGACTTGGCTTTGGGCTACCAATTTATCCGGGGCCATGGTCTGCAGGTACCCCAGCAGTTCGGCCTGTTTAGGCGCCTTTTTGGCCACCGTTGCCTGGATCTCTTGGAGCTTTGCGACCGGTAATGCCGGCTTGATGCCCGTCGTGGTCTTAGCGGCGGCCTTGCTGGTCACCTGGTAGACGACCTCGACCTTGCCCGCCCGTTGCAGGCGCAAGAGGCCAGCCAGCGTCGACTCATCTAATTTGGCCGTGTCAAAGTCACGCGGCGCCCCCTGAGGAAAATACGCCTGCATCTCATCGGCCGATAGCGGCTCGGTCGGTTGAATCTGCCGTTCCGTTTGGGCCTTCAATAGGTTGGGCAACATGGTTTGAATGCAGGTGATTCGAAAGGCGTAGGTCGTATCGGCCAGCCATTTAGCCAGCTGTTGGAGCTCGTCATCGAGCACTGGCGCCAAGTCGAGCACGCTTTGAATCGGCTTTAAGTCCCCGTCAAAGTTGGTGTCGTCACTCAGGCCAACCACGACGCCAGAAACGACGCGGTGGCCGCGACCAAACGGTACCGTGACCCGCATCCCCACCTGAACTTGGTGCGCTAACGCCGCGGGAATGGCGTAAGAATAAGGCTCATTCGTCTGCATGGTTGGCACGTCCACAATAATTTGGCCAATCTGGGCCATGGTGTCTCACCTCACTTTTCTGCTAATAACTGGGCCACGCGGTCAACTAAGGCCCGCGCGATCATTGTTTTACTGGTCTTGGGCGTCTGGTCGGTCACGCCGTTCGGAGCGATGAAGGTCACCTGATTGTCATCGCCGTTGAAGCCGATGTCGGCTCGGGAGACATCGTTGGCGGCTAACAGGTCCAAGGACTTGCTGACCAGCTTCTTTTGGCCGTTAGCCAGCAAATTTTGCGTTTCCGCGGCAAAACCCACGGTCACCTGACCGGGCTGCTTGATGGCCGCCACTTGTTTTAAGATATCCGGCGTTTTCTTGAGTTTTAAAATCAATTCGTCATTGTCCGCCGTCTTCTTGATCTTCTGATCGGCAGTCACGTCCGGTTGAAAGTCCGCAACGGCCGCGGCCATCACTAAGGCATCCGCCTGGGGAAAGGCCGCTAACACCGCTTCGGACAGGTCCGTGGTGCTTTGGATGGGCACCACGGTGACGCCCGCGGGCGCGGTGAGCTTGGTCGGCGCCGTGATCAACGTGACGTCCGCTCCGGCCTGTTTGGCGGCTGTAGCCACGGCGTAGCCCATTTTACCGGAGGAGTCGTTGGTCAAAAAGCGTACGGGATCCAAGCGTTCGCGCGTCCCCCCAGCCGTGACGATGACCCGTTTGCCGGCCAAAGTCTGCGGGGTAAAGAGCCCCAGCGTCATCAAATCGGCCACGATGTCGGTGGGCTCGGGAAACCGCCCCGGCCCCGAGTAGCCTTCTGCCAGTTGGCCCGTCGCCGGGGTCAAGACGTGGACACCATCGGCTTGTAAATGCTGGACGTTACGTTGAGTTGCCGGGGCCTGCCACATGTGGCTGTTCATGGCCGGTACTACGACCTTAGGCGCGGCGGTCGCCAACCACGTGGCACTCGCGGCATCATTGGCCAATCCGTTGGCCAGTTGTGCCATGAGATTGGCCGAGGCCGGGGCCGCGATGGCCAGGTCCGTCCAGTCGGCCAGCTCCACGTGGGCAATCTGCCCCTGAGCCTGCCACCAGGTGTCATCCGTCAGCACCGAGGCCTTGGTCAACGCCGCAAACGTCGCCGCCGTCACAAAATGCGCGGCCCCCGCGGTCAACACGATCCGGACTTGGGCCCCCGCTCGTTCCAGTTGGCGCGCCAGCAAGGCCGCCTTGTAGGCCGCCACACTGCCACTGACCGTCAAAGTGATGTGTTTGTCTTCAAACATTGCGTTTCCTCCAATTCAATAGCGCCGTCTTGATAAAAAAAGCCAGATTACCCAACGGCAACCTGGTCTTTCCTGAACCGCCAAACTTAGGCGTCCAGATCCTTTTCGTCCGGATCGATCATTAAAGCACCGGCAGCGATTTCTTCCAATGCCCGACCAATCGTCTTGGGCGACTTGTAATCGGTCAAAAGTGGCTTGGCACCGGCATCCAATTCATGGGCCCGCTTGCTAGCCAACATAATCAAAGAGTAACGGGAATCAACTTGTGCTAATAAATCATCAACTGAGGGATAAAGTAACATCTTTTATTCGTCTCCAATCATTTGTTCGTAATCCGGCATGACCCGGGTCACCCGTAAACGTTCACTGCGAATGATCATTTGAATCCGCTCAACGGCCTTGCTAACCTCGTCGTTGACCACGGCGTAGTCGTAGTTGCGCATCATCCGAATCTCACCAACTGCTTTTTTGATGCGCTTGTTGATGACATCCATGGCATCCGTGCCCCGACCAATCAGCCGGTGCTTCAATTCCATTAAGTCCGGTGGCGTTAAGAAGACAAACACAGCGTCTGGGCAGTTGGCCCGCACCTGCATGGCCCCGTTGACTTCAATTTCCAAGAAGACATCTTTGCCCTGATCTAAGGTCTCATTTACATATTTTAACGGGGTACCGTAGTAGTTGTCAACATACTTGGCATACTCCAGCATTTCACCGTTACGAATGTTTTCTTCAAATTCTTCCTTCGAGACGAAGTAATAGTCGACCCCATTGACTTCGCCTTCCCGCGGTTTCCGAGTGGTCATCGAAATGGAGTACGAAAAGTCGGTCGCCCCCGTTTCAAACAGCGCCTTACGAACCGTTCCCTTACCAACTCCGGAAGGACCCGAGAGCACAATGAGCATTCCACGTTTAGCCATCGTTTAAAAATCCCTTCATCACAAAATTTAATTAAGCCGCCATCCCCAAAACGAGTTGGCGGTCAGCACCAGATTGCTTGGCGCGAACTATAATCTATAGGATACTATATTACCACTATTCAGCGATAAATACTGCATATCGCGCCTATTTGTCGAAAAAAACCGGTGAAATCGGGTTAATCCTGCCTGATCACTGGCGGTTAGCCGGCCGTGCCACCACGTTCCGTGTTCTCCCAGACCCCGTCAGCCGACCGGCCGTAAAAATAATGCCGTCGACCTGCACACGAGAACATGCGTCCCCCAACGGTTAGACGGCCTTTACCGTCACAGGCGGCAACCCAATCGAACAAAAAGGCTTGCAATCTCAAACAAACGTTCGTATAATAAAAATACAAACAAACGTTCGAGGTGATCAGCATGCAAAATTCAATCGCAAAACGTGTGACCCTGTCTGATCGGGTCGCCACCCTATCACAGGAACTCTTCAGCCCGCTACCGGTCATTGATGGCCAAGTCGTTTACGCCCAGATGCCTGACTTCCAGTTGACGCTTTTCATCCAACAAGCCCTGGACCGCCACTACCTGGTTCGGCTCCAGTTCAAGGCGGCCCCCGACGTGGCGCCCACGACCGTCATTGGTCAGTTGAAAGAAGACGCCGCTGGTCACCTCATGTTAAAACAAAACAAACAGCTTGCCACCATCGTGACCCCCGCCCTTTTGCGGTCAATCCAACGCGTGAAGTAAGCCAAACGACCATGACAGAATTCTGACGTTCTACCATGGTCGTTTTTTTTCCTGAATTTTAGTTCTTCCGGGTGCGGCGATATTGCCAGAGGCTTAGGCTACTGCCAAGCAATAGCAACCCACCAATCGCGGCGTAAATAGTCTTGGCTTCATTGGTTTTAGGCAACAGCTTGTCAGCTAGGCCACGGTGATGCTGGCTTGGTGTCGACGTTTGTTGGGTTGGGGTGTGGCTAGAATTGCCAATCCTTCCAACAATGGGTTGCGATAACGTACTCGTTGATAACTCTCCTTGATTAGCACTCCGACCAGTCGATTTGCTGGTCGAGTTCCTTTTAGACTCTGTCTTCTTTGTCGAACTGGTTTGCGTTGAACTTATCGAGGATGACTCTGAATAACTGGTTAAATGTGAGCTCGACTCAACGACTTGCGAACTCCCCTGACTTTGACCACTATCAGTATTAGATCCAGGTATTGTGGATGAACTACTACTCGTCTCCACAACATCATCTTCCTGGGTTCGGCTGGCAGTCGGCTCTTTGCGTGTAATAGAAAAAGAAATTGGTGTTTTACTCAAAGCATAGCCCGCTGGTGCCTTCGTCTCGATGAATTGATAATCACCCACCCCTAATCCTGTATCAATAAACTCACCTTGCAAATTTGTACGCAAATTAGTCTGATAGTTTTCATATTTATTTTCAGTATTCTTTTTCTGGAGCGTGTACTCCGCACCTGGCAGAACAACACCCGTACCAGCAGCTAACTTAGTCAGTGTCACTTTTCCAGCGTAGCCATTTAGCAACCCATCACCTGCATCGCCACCCCAGGTGAAATCCTTATTAACTGAGCCAATTGATGAAGAACCTGTTCCTGAACCTGTTCCAGCACCACCTGTATCCCCACTTTGAGCAACAAGTTCAACTCGATTACTCAATACCCCCGTTGTTTGACCGGTGAAATCTGCACTGGCTACGGATACAAGATAGGTTAGCGAAATGTTTTTCGTAACTTTAAAAAAAGTCATCGTTACTGTTGATCCAGACGCGGTCACTTTAAAATCTGAGTTTTCTGTTAACTTGGTCTCAGGATTTTCTCCCTCAGTGGCATTAACACTACCTGGAATAAACGTTTGATGAGCCCCTAAAGTATCAGTTAACGTCACATCTCCAAGATCCTTTGATTTCGGATTAAACGCAATGTTCCATGCAGCCTGCGATGGCAACTTTGCATCGTTCATACTGGCCACCCAACCATTCTTAGTAATGAATGGAATTTCACCACTTCCGCCAGTAGTCGTTCCCCCTGTCACTTTATTTCCAACAACACTGAGATGAAGCGTCCCTTGTTCAAACATCGTGGCACTAGCCAATGTCCCATTAAAGACAATCTCTGCTGTGTTATCGGTATTCTCAACCAACTTTGCAACTTTTTCCCCTTGATTATTCTTAATATCAACGTCAGGTCCCACAGCTAACGAGGCTGTATTGGGAAGGGTGACTCGTGCCGTATCACCGTCCACAATTTTAGTGCCATCTTTGGGCTTCCAAGAATAAGTTAGCCGGTAGTTTTGCCCTGATTCCAGTTGTGCATCTGTAGAAACTTCCTCCAATTTTTCTGCGATTCTTTCTTCAATTTTTGCTGGTTTATCTAACCCATCAATTTCGGATGTAATATCAGCCGCTTGCGCTTGGACCACTTGTTGAGTACTTCCAAATACGCACAGAAACATTAATAACCCAAATATCCACATACCAATTTTCTTCCACATCAAAAACACCCCATACTTCAACGTTATTTAAGTCAAGTATAACGCAAGTCAACGAATAAACTCGGAATAAATGTAAAACGGTAAACTTATTCTTGATGAAATTATTCCACTGGAATTAAGTTTGCTGCAAAAATAAAACGACTACCCGTCAAAGTTCAGGTAGTCGCTTTTTTATTTCCGTTTCTTAGCGTGCTTTTCCTTAACCTCATCAGCCAACCCCAGCAACTCATTAGCGTGTTCCAACGCCAATTTTGTGACTTGGGTGCCGGCCGACATGCGGGCAATCTCGCTGATACGGTCCTTTTCAGTCAAGCGCGTCAGCTTGGTTTCGGTCCGCTCACCGACGATTTCCTTGGCAATAAAGTAGTGGTGATCGGCCATGGCCGCAACCTGAGGCAAATGCGTGATACACAGCACCTGTGAGGCGCGGGCAATGCCGCTGATCTTTTCGGCAATTGCCTGGGCGACCCGACCGCTGACTCCGGTATCCACTTCGTCGAAGATGATCGACGTGATGCCTTGCGACTCGGAGAAAATGGTCTTTAACGCCAACATGATCCGCGACAATTCCCCACCGGAGGCAATCTTGGCCAACGGTCGCATGGCTTCACCGGGGTTGGTCCGCAGGTAGAATTCCACGTGGTCCAACCCCGTGCTCAAAATCGGCTGGGACTTGGAGCGGGTGAAGTGCACCGCAAAGACCGTCTTGTCCATGTACAGATCCGCCAGCTCGCCGTGGATCGCCGCCTCCAGCTTCTCGGCAGCTTGTTGGCGGGCCTTACTCAGCTGTTCGCCCAGCTTTAACAACGTCGTGCGTTGGGTGGCCACTTGGCCCTCCAAGTCGTCGGCCGTTTCATCGGTGGCCTGCATTTGCTTCAATTCGGCGGCAATCTTGTCGAAGTACTTCAAGACTTGGGCCTCGGAGTCGCCGTATTTGCGCTTCAATTGGTTGATGACTTCCAAGCGCCGTTCAATCTCGTCTAAACGCCCTTCGTCCCACTCCAGCAGGTCCAACTGCGAAGACACGTCGCCCACCGCGTCGCTCAAGGCGTAATAGGCCGTCTCCAGGCTACTGGCAATCTGCTTGAAGGCCGGGTCGAAATCGGCAATGCCCTGCATCGCCTGCATGGCGCCACTGATCTGGTCGGTCGCCCCGGGGGCGGTATCCTCCCCCGTCAGTGTGACCTGAACCAGCTGCAAGGCATCGTTGATCTTCTGAAAGTTATCCAGCCGGTCGCGTTCGGCCACCAGACTGTCCTCTTCACCGGGTTCCAGTTGGGCCGACTCGATTTCGTTGACCTGGAACTTGAGCATGTCCAGGTGTTGGGCCCACTCCTTTTCGTTGGCCCGCTTATTTTCCAGCGTCGCTCGCAACTGGGTGTACTGCTCGTAGACCGCCTGGTACCGCTGTCGCAGCTTGGCGACCGTGGCTCCGGCAAATTCGTCGAGCATCCCCAGGTGTTTTTCCGGCTGCATCAATTCCTGGTGTTCATTTTGGCCATGAATATCTACGGCCGTTTCACCAATGCGCTTGAGCGTACTGGTGTTGACCAGCATCCCGTTGACTCGACAGGTGTTGCGCCCGTTTTGATGAATCTCGCGTTGTAAAATGACGCTGCCGTCATCGTGGTCGATGCCCAGGTCGTCTAAGACCCGATACGTGGTGCCCCCCTCCGGAAAGACAAAGCTTCCCTGGATGATGGCTTTGTCGGTCCCGGTCCGCACGAAACTGGCCGATCCGCGACCGCCGGCTAGTAGCCCCACGGCGTCAATGATGATGGATTTCCCGGCACCCGTTTCCCCAGTAAGGACGGTCATGCCATTTTTAAATGCCACGTCGAGTTGGTCGATGATGGCAAAATTTTTAATAGACAGCTCTTGTAACACGTCTGGACCCCCTAAAGAAAAGACCACTGCTGCTTCGTCAGCTTTTGCTGGTCGTCAGTCGTGGTCTGGTTTACCTAATCCGCAAGCATGCGGTCAATCGTCTTTTCTAATTGTAAGGCACCCTGGTGCGAAACACAAACGGTCAAGACCGAACTGTCGTCGCCCACCGTCCCAAAAACAAACTCATATCGCATCTGGTCCAACAGTGACGCAATGACTGGGCCGTTGCCGGGTAAGACCTTGAGAATCGTGAACTGGTCTTGCA
This sequence comes from Levilactobacillus sp., assembly GCF_022646225.1. Lineage (NCBI taxonomy): Bacteria > Bacillati > Bacillota > Bacilli > Lactobacillales > Lactobacillaceae > Levilactobacillus > Levilactobacillus sp. The sequence continues at coordinate 101,033 of NZ_JALCJA010000001.1, read as the reverse complement.
CCGCAAAGGATATGTAAGCATTTTGTAAGGTCCGTTGGAGTTTCTTTTGGGTGTCGATCTTCTTTTGGACAGGCAGACTGTACCGGTAACCGCCAGATTCTGCCGGCAGTTTGACCAGTTGCATCTCCTTGATATCCCGCGAAATGGTCGCTTGCGTCACGTGGATACCGTCCTCTTCTAATAGCCGGACAAAATCCTCTTGCCGCTCAATTTCTCGCGATGTCAGTAATCGCTTGAGTAATTGTTGGCGTTCCTGCTTCTTCATACCTAGCCCCCCTTATGTGATAAAAATGCATAATCTTATCATATACCAGACCTAAGTATTTGGAAAGTAAATTCTCATAAATTTCTCATAATCTATTGTTTTAAGCCTTTGTAGGCAGCGTCAATGGTGTCTGCCACCGAGACCGAACTTGCACAAACTGCATGTTTATCAACTGAGCGTAAATGCACGAGGAACTCAATATTCCCTTCACCCCCGCGAATCGGCGAGAAATCCAGGCCTAAAACGCTATACCCCGTGGCCACAGCAAAGTCGATAATCATCTGAACTACTTGCGTATGCACATCACGGTCACGGACAATGCCGTGACTGCCCACGTCTTCGCGGTCGGCCTCAAATTGCGGCTTGATCAGCGCCACCACGTCGCCGTTCAGGGCCAAAATGGCCTTCAAAGGCGGCAAGATCATTTTCAGTGAAATAAAGGAGACATCAATGGAAGCAAAGGTGGGCTGGCCCTTGGTGAAGTCAGCTAACTTACTGTACCGGAAATTGGTGTGCTCCATGACGATGACCCGTGGATCTTGGCGCAACTTCCAGACCAACTGGTTACTGCCGACATCCAACGCGTAACTGAGCTTGGCACCATTTTGTAACATCACGTCGGTGAAGCCCCCGGTCGACGAGCCGATGTCGAGGACCACCCGATCGGTGACATCGATGTCAAAGGCCTTTAACGCCTTGGCCAACTTGAATCCGCCCCGCGAAACGTAGGGTAAGGGATGGCCCTTCAAATGCAGCTCCGTATCCACGGGGATCAAAGAACCCGGCTTGTCCAACCGCTCTTCGTTCGTTCCCAAAATCTCACCCGCCATCACGGCGCGTTTGGCATCATCTAACGACGTGTACAAGCCCTGTTCGACTAAGAGGTCAGCGACCCGTTTTTTCTTCATCTATTTCACCCGTTTCGTATCAAAATAACTAAAGAACGCGGCTAACAGCTCGGTATCCACTGATGCCGGTACCGCTTGCAGGGCGGCCTGCCCCTGAGCAATCGTCTGGATCAAGGCCTGATTGGCCCCGACCAGCCCCAGCTTGCCCGGATAGGTGTTCTTGGCCTCGCCCGCATCCTTTTGGGTCGCCTTGCCCAATTCGGCCGGCGTGCTCACGACATCCAAAATGTCATCGTAGATCTGAAAGGCCAGCCCAAAGGCATCCGCAAATTGGAGATACGGTGCCCACTGCGTTTGCGGTGCTCCGGCCAAGATCAACCCGGCCTGGACCGCGTAGTGCAGCAAAGCACCGGTCTTTTCGCGGTGCAAGACCCGCAATTGGGCCATCGGCAGGTCCACGTGTTCGTTTTGGACATCCTTGGCCTGACCAGCCACCATGCCGTGAGGCCCCGCGGCGACGGCCAAAGCTTGAACCAACGCTGCCTGCGTAGTCGCCGGTAGGTCGGTTGCCGTTAGCCATTGAAAGGCCAGCGTTAACAGCCCGTCACCGGCCAACGTGGCCATCCCCGCCCCAAACTTCATGTGGTTGGTGGGCTCGCCCCGCCGCAAGGCATCGTTATCCATCGCCGGCAGGTCGTCGTGAATCAACGAATAGGTATGCAACAATTCTAGTGCCATGACCGGCCGCCAGTCGCGCTCGTCGTCAAACGTCGCGCCTAGCGTTTGCATCGTCGCTACCGTCAACAGCGGCCGCAACCGTTTGCCCCCCGCCAAAACGGAGTAGCTCATGGCTTCGGCCAACCGCGCATCGCCACTATCGGTCGCAATCGCGTCTGCCAGGGGCGCGTTTAGCCGCGGCACCCAGGTCGTTTCAAAGGTTTGGAGCCGTGAATCAATCGGCATCCCCATTGCCCCCTTGTGGCGTTTCAAAGGCGACTTCTTGGTCTGAATCGTTCATCATGGTCGTCAACGTCTTTTCGGCATCTTGCAAGGTCGCTTGCAGGCTCTTGCTCAACGCCACCCCTTTTTGAAATTGGTCCAGGGCTTGTTCCAAAGGAATGTCGCCTTGTTCCAACTGCGACACAATGGTCTCTAAAGTGGTCAAATTCTCTTCAAAAGTTGGTTGTTTTTCATCACTCATGGTTAGCCTCCGTTGCTGGTGTGATTGTCTTGATCTCTGCTTCTGCCGTGCCGTCGCTCAAATGAATCGTGGCGGTAGTGGGCTTAAGGTCCGTGACACTCTTAACCACGTGGTCGTTTTGCGTCACGTAACTGTACCCTCTGCCCATGATCTTCAGGGGACTCAAATAATCCAATCCATTGATCAATTGGGCCACGTGTTCTTGGGTCGTCGTCAAGTAGCGCTTGGCTTCGGTGTTCAGCCGCGCCGTCGTTTGGCTCACGGTCAATTGGTCACGGTGGACCCGCTCCAACGGCGATTGGCTCCGCAAGCCCTGTCGCGCCAACTGAAAGCGTTGCTCGCGTTGGCGCAATTGCGTCTGCATACTTTGTCCCAAGGCCTGTTGGGCCCGATCGAGCCGCTGCACGTAGGTTTCGTACAGGCGTTGTGGTTGGCGGAACACGTAGGCTGTCATCAATTTATTCAAGCGCTCTTGCTGGAACGTAATGCGGTTGTTCATCGCATTAAAGAGCCGCGTACGCTGCTGGCTCAGTTTCAATAGTTCCTCGCTCAAGACTGGCACGGCCAGTTCGGCCGCCGCGGTCGGCGTTGCGGCCCGTACATCGGCCACTAGATCGGCAATCGTGGTATCCGTTTCGTGGCCGACCGAGGAAATGATCGGCAACCGACTGGCAGCAATGGCCCGGGCCACGCTTTCTTCGTTAAAGGGCCAGAGGTCTTCAATCGACCCACCGCCCCGGCCAATGATCAACGTGTCAAAGGAGCCATTGGCGTTGGCCCGTTGGATTTGACGCACGATATCGGGAGCCGCCGCATCCCCCTGGACCACTGCCGGATACAACACGATCTGGGCAATCGGATAACGCCGCCGCGTGGTCGTGATGATATCCCGAATGACGGCCCCACTGGGACTGGTAACGACCGCAATGCGCTTGGGAAAGCGCGGTAACGGCCGTTTGGGCGCCGTAAAGAGGCCTTCATCGGCCAATTTCTGTTTCAACTGTTCATAGGCTTGATATAACTGACCCACGCCGTCCGGTTCCATCCGTTCCACGTAGATCTGATAATTTCCGGTCGGTTCGTACAGCGAGATGCGGCCGGTCACCAGAACCTTCATCCCGGTCTCCGGCGTGAATTTCAGCTTCTCAAAAGCCGACTTAAACATGATCGCGCTGATCTTGGCGTGGTCGTCTTTCAAGCTAAAGTATTGATGGGCGTGCGGCCGCAGGCGAAAGTTGGAGATTTCCCCCGTCAGGTAGACCTTGCCCAAATACGGGTCCACGTCGAATTTGCGCTTTAAATACTGGGTCAGCGCCGTAACCGTTAAATAATCAGTTTGTGCCACGTTCCTCACTCCACTCACAAAGGTCAACCGTCTGTTGCATTAACGTCGCAATCGTCATGGGCCCGACACCTCCGGGAACCGGCGTGATGGCCCCCGCCCGTTTCACGACGCCGTCGAAGTCCACGTCACCGGTCAATTTGCCGTTCTCGTCGCGATCCATCCCCACGTCGATGACGATAGCTCCGGGTTTGACGTCCGTCTCCTTGATCAAATGTGTGACGCCGGTCGCCACGACCAATACGTCGGCCTGTTGGGTCAACGCGCTCAGGTCCTTGGTGTACACGTGCGCCACACTGACCGTCATGTCGGCGTTTAGCAGCATCGAGGCCATGGGCCGGCCCACGATCATACTACGGCCGACGACGACCGCGTGTTTGCCCCGTAAATGGGTGTGTAGCGAGTCCAGCATGGTCATAATCCCCCGCGGCGTGCACGAAACGGGGTGATGGCCCGGTAAGTTGGCAAAGAGCCGACCGACGTTTAATGGATGGAAGCCATCCACGTCCTTGGCCGGGTCGATGTGGGCGACCACTGCTTGTTCATCCAAGCCCGCGGGTAAGGGTGACTGGACCAGGATGCCATGAATGGCTGGGTCCTGATTGTATTCGGTCACGACTTGTAACAGGTCCGCTTGTGAAATCGTTGCGGGAAGTTGCCGCACCACTGAGTTGATGCCCAGTTGGCCGGCCTTCTTGTGCTTGTTACGCACGTAAATGGCGCTGGCGGGATCGTCACCCACAATAATCACTGCTAAGCCGGGCACGATGCCGCGCTGGGCTAAACTTGCCACCCGGTCCTTAGTTTGGGCGTTGAGGTCCTTGGCCAGTTGCTTACCGTCAATAATGGTCGTCATGAAGTACTTCCTCCCGTAAATTTCAAGTTAACTTCCATTTTAGCATAGTTGACCTGAAAACGGGACTGCATCGTAGCGCAAAATGACCCGGAAGCTACCCGTTAAATGGGTTAACCTTTTGTCAGTAGATAGGGCCTGGTGAAAGAAAAAGAGTGTGACGACAGGCGGTTAACTGGCGAGCATTAACGGTGTTAGGCGGATAATCCCGGTTCTGGATTATTTGCCTAACAGTGTTAAGCGGAACCAGTTGCCTGTTGGCGCACGTTTCGGCTATGAGGCCACTTTGAGACGTGGTCTTTGGCTCAAAGCGAGGTGTCGAGACCGCCCTCTGGCTTGGCCTGTCCCAGCGTTCCAACCCATATTTGGCGAACGGTAGGCGGCCAATTCGTATCATGTGACTGTAAACGACTATTTTTGACGTCATGAATCGCATGCTAACAGTAGTTCCAGCTGATTGCCGGCTTTCAAGCTTCAGGTTCACTCTGGATTCGCCCGCACCCCGAGCTGGCGAGACATCTGACTTGAATAACCAAAAAAGACTGGCCGCTAAATACTAGCAGTCAGTCGATTTGTGACTAGGATTGTGAATCCAAAGGTTCGTCCAACGTGTGCGCGAGCACCCCGTTGATGAACCGACGAGACCGGTCATCGCTGAAGTTCTTGGCCAATTCCAAGGCTTCGTTGACGGCGACTCTATTTGGCACGTCTTCCACGTAGTCAATTTCATAAAAAGCGATCCGCATGATCACCAAGTCAGTCTTGGCGATCCGCTTGAGTTGCCAGCCAGTGCTCAGGTACTGGTCGATTTTCGCATCCAAGTCAGCTTGGTGTGCCAAAACGCCAGTAACCAGCGTCTGGAGGTATTCAGGCACCGGAACGGTTTGGTCGGGGTCATCCGTCAAAACACGTTGATACAACGCATCGTGATCGGCATCAGGATTAGCGTTCAATGCAAAGAGCATTTGAAATGCGCGTTCCCGAATTTGATGTCGTGTAAGTGTCACTTTTGGTCACTGTCTCCTTCATCGCTCTGGTCAAACAGGTTATCAGGGTCGACCTGTTGCGCCGTCTTTTCGGGAATGACGCCCTCAACGTGTACGTTAACTTCACGCAACTTCAGGTCCGTCATGAACAACAATTGTTGCTTCACGTTATCTTGAATGGCCAAGGCAACCTTCGGAACCGCTACCCCGTAGTTCAAGTAAACGTAAACGTCAACTGCTAATTCGTCGCCGTCAAAGACCAGCTTCACGCCCTTACCGTGTTGTTCCTTACGACCCAACAGTTCGGTGACGCTATTCGCTAAAGAACCCCGCATCCGAGCGACGCCTTCGGTTTGGCTAGCCGCAATGCCGACGATGATTTCGAGGACTTGCGGTGCCACTTCGATTTTGCCCAAAGCAGGTTCCTTGGATTCTAAAATAATATTAGTATCTTCTGCCATTCGTTGACCCTCCCTTACTGATTCAATGGATCGTAAAACCTAGGCGCGAGAAATGTAAGTCCCATCGGTTGAGTTGATGGAGAGCTTGTCGCCTTCGTTAACGAAGAATGGCACTTGAACAACCAAGCCCGTGTTCATGGTAGCTGGCTTGGAACCACCAGAAGCGGTGTTCCCCTTGATGCCAGGTTCCGTCGCAACGACTTCCAAGACTACCGTGTTTGGTACTTCGATTCCCAGCACTTCGGAACCGTATTGAACCAAGTCAACGTTCATGTTTTCTTGTAAGTAAGGCAGTTGGTCCTTGATCTGTTCGCCAGGCACTTCGATTTGTTCGAAGTTGTCGGTGTCCATGAAGACCCGATTGTCGCCATCTTCGTACAGGTATTGCATGGAACGCGTTTGGATGTCCGCTTGTTCCATCTTAGCACCGGCACGGAAAGTCTTTTCTTGAACGGCACCCGTCCGTAAGTTCTTCAGCTTTGAACGAACGAAAGCGCCACCCTTACCAGGCTTAACGTGTTGGAATTCAATGATGCGCCAGATTGCGTGATCGACTTCAATTGTTAAACCATTTTTAAAATCAGCAGTAGAAATTGCCATAATGTGTTAGCCTCCTAAAATATGTCCTCTTTATAATATCAATTCTTACCCATAAAAAGCAAGATTGGCGTGCCACTTACAGAATAATTAAATTTCGCGGCACGGTCGTCAGGATTTCATGACCGGTCTGGGTGACCAACAGATCATCTTCGATCCGAATGCCCCCCTTGCCCGTGAAGTAGACCCCGGGTTCAACGGTGATGACCTCATTGGGGGCCAAAACGTCCGGCCACCCGCGGCCAATGTTGGGGCCTTCATGGATATCCAAACCAATCCCGTGACCAGTACCGTGGATGAAGGCGGGACCGTAGCCCTGATCAGTTAAGTATTGCCGGCCAATCACGTCCAGCTCATCGCCAGTCGCGCCGGGACGAACCGCCGCCATGATCTTTTCTTGAGCCGTTTGCACGGCGCGATAGGCCGCCGTTAGTTCTGCGCCGGGATCGCCCAAGGCCACGGTCCGGGTCAGATCCGAGGTGTAGCCGTCTACGTAAAAGCCACAGTCAATGGTGACCAATTCGCCGGTTGCTAAGACCTTGTCACTAGCCTGCCCATGGGGCCAAGCGGACCGCACGCCACTGGCCACGATGGTCCCAAAGCTGGGGCCGGTCGCGCCGTGGTCTTGCATCCACCGTTCTAGCCACTGAGCCGCCTGCCGTTCGGTCATGCCCGCGTGCAGCACTTCCAACAAGGCCAAGACGCCCTCACTGGTCAATGCCGTCGCCCGGCGAATCGCGGCCACCTCGGCGGGTTCTTTGACTTGACGCAACTCGTCGATCACATTTTTCAGTGGGACGATGTCCGTCATCAAATGCTCATCTAGCCACTCAAACTCGGCTAAGGTTAAACTATCTTCAATTCCCAGTACCGTGGCCCCAGCGGCCTCTAAGGCATCATCTACGGCTTGTAAGTAGTCGCGGGTGATGGTTTTCGGCACCGCTGGCATCGTGCTGGCCAACTCGGCCTCATAACGCGCGTCCGTAATGAACACGGCGTCATTTTGCGTGACCAACAGATACCCGTCACCGGATTCGACACTGGTCCCCACCAGATAACGTTGATTACTAGGGGAAGACACCAAAAAACTATCAATACTCAGTCCTGCAAACTTGGCCTGCAGGCGTTCGATTCTAGTCGTCATTTAACCTCAGCCTCCTTGAAGATTGGAAGAAAAAAGAAGAACTCAAAGCGAATTGGTCTCGCCTCAAGCTCTTCAGTCGTTACGAGGAAAACCTCGTGTTATTTAGCTGCTTCTTCTGCAACTGGGTATACGGATACTTGGCGCTTGTCACGGCCCAGACGTTCGAATTTAACGACGCCAGCAGCCTTAGCAAACAACGTATCGTCACCACCGCGGCCTACGTTCAAGCCTGGGTAGATGTGCGTCCCACGTTGGCGGTAAAGGATAGAACCAGTAGTAACCGTCGAACCATCAGCAGCCTTCGTCCCAAGACGACGACCAGCAGAGTCACGACCGTTAGCAGTGGACCCACCACCTTTATGGTGAGAGAAGAATTGTAAGTTCATGTTCATCAGCATAAGTTTCACCTCCGCAATTTAGTCTTTGATTTCAGCGAATTCAACAAAATCCGCGTAATTTGTGGCGACATCTCTTAACCCATCCGCAAAACTCTGGAGGAGTGTTTGTCCCTTAAGTTCGGTCGATGCTTCCAGCTTTGGTGGCAGGTGAACTTCCAGAAAGCCCCCCGCCTGATCACGATTGTCGACTGACACCGGAATCTTGGCGACCCGTTGTAAGCCATTAACTGTCGTAATCGCAAGCACCGAAACCGCAGCGCAAACAATGTCTTGACCATACTCACCTGAGTCAGCGTGGCCAGTGATTTGAAATGAGTTGATTCGCTTCGCACCGTAGTGGATTGTCGCGTGAATCATCGAGATCGCCTCTCTTATTCGTTAGGCTTAAGCGTTGATAGCATCAACGACAACCTTAGTGTATGGTTGACGGTGACCCTTCTTCGTGTGTTGGCCCTTCTTGGCCTTGTACTTGAAAGTCACAACCTTCTTTTCCAGACCCTGCTTTTCAACAGTCCCAGTTACGGTTGCACCAGCAACAGTTGGCGTCCCAATCTTAGGCGTGTCGCCACCGACAAAGACAACTTGGTCAAAAGTAACCTTTTCACCAGCTTCAACGTTCAACTTTTCGACGTAAACAGCTTGGCCTGCTTCGACCTTGTACTGCTTGCCGCCAGTTACGATAATTGCGTACATGTATGTGCACCTCCTTCATATTTTTAGACTTAGACTCGCCGAAAACGAGTGCTCCGCAAGCGGAAAACTTAAAACTCGTCCCGAGCGGTTGCAGCTGTGGAAGTCCACAAATACAACATGAAAATTGTACTTGATGGGGCCCTTCGTGTCAAGCTTTTTCTGCATTGGCAAATGAATCGACACCGACCGGGGCGAACCAGGCCGCCAGGGGCGTGGTTTCCGGCGCCAGCAACTGACAAAAAGTTCGGGCCAAAAATTCGGGTCGGTAACGCCGATTGTCATTTAGCCAGTGATGAACCAGCCCGGTAAAGGCTGTGGCCAAAAAGGCTGCCTGGACGTCGACTGGCGGTTCATCCCCCGCCGGCGCTGGTAATTGCCGACCGTAAGCCGTCAACTCGCGTTCAAACCGCTGCAAGAGCCGCGGTTGAAACTGCGTGAACTGTGGGTGGAGCAAGACCAACAGAATTTGGTGATGCTCATCCACGTAACGCAGGGCCGGGCCCAACGCAAAGCCGGTGGTGGGCTCTCCTTGCGGTGTGATGACGGTCGCCTTAGCGGTCGCAAACCACTCATCGATCACCTGCTGTTCTGTCTGTTCTAAAAAGTCCAATTTATCCTTGTAATGAAGGTAAAAGGTCCCTCGAGTAATCTGTGCTTTTTGCGTCAACTTCTGCACGGAAATCTGCTTCAACGACTGCTGCTGCAACAGGATGCTCAGCGCCTGTCGCAGGCGTTCATTGGTCCGTACGACGCGTGGGTCTTTTTGACTGATAGGTCTCGCTCCTTCCCTGCTAGAAAGGGGCTGTGCCAGCTTGTACACAGTCCCTTAGTCTCACCAATTCATCGCGTTGAAATTAGTCGTTTACAGTCTCATATAGTGAAAAATGCCCGCCTACCGTTCTCAGCCGACCTATCCCCAGTTAGTGGCCACTATTGGTGAGTGACACGTTCTGCCGGAGACGGCCGGAGATGGAACCAGCTGTATCGACACCGTAACCTGACGTTACTCAGTCAGGTTACAGCGTGGGCGCCTTGGAAGACTTGCGCATTTGGCAAGGCTTCCACGCGAGGTGAAAGCCCGCCCTTTGGCTGGAACCGTCCCCTATAGCCCCCTATAGCAGGTGGAATTTCCGGCCGTCGCAGGCCTTGTCATGCAGCCTAGTTTTCGCGCAACGGTAAGGCGGCCCGAGCGATCAATCAGTAATTGTTTGCTTGACGGTCCAGGTTGACTTGGCGCTTGGCTTCGTAAGCGGCTTGGATCTGGTCTTGGCTGAAGCCGAAGTCCACGAACCCCCACTTCAGGAACAACCGCCAAGCATGGCGGAAGTCCTCTTGTCGGTGGGCGAAATGGCTGTTGAACAGCATCCGCTTTAAGATCAAGTACTGTTGGTCCAAGTCCTTGGCCGGTCGGCTGTTGGCTAACGTGGTCAGGTCTTCTTCCGTCAACATGATCAGATGCGTCCAGGTCTTCTTGGCTGATACCAAGAAGAAAAAGTCCATGGCGTCCGTGTATTCCGTTAATAGCGTCTCTTCCGGCGTTTGCCCGTCGTCAGACTTGCCGCGGTGCGTCTTCCACACCTTGAACCACTCCGAGGTGTTGGCCACCTCAGCGAGTTCCACGTCTAAAGCCACGTAGGCATTTTCAATCTGTGACTGCCGGGACATTTCAATATCGCGATCCCGGGTGATCTGCTCATCTAGGGCGATCGATTGTTGAACTAACTTTGCTAACTCTAACACGTGTACCCTCCTAGCCGAAAATCAGGGGATCAGATTTAATTTCAAGGTCCGTCAAGTTTTCTAAGTACCAGTCACGCATGAACGGGTACTTGAGTAAGACGTCGAACCACGATACCTTCTGGTCGTCATCGTGCACGGTCAAGACCCACTCTGGTTGCCCTTCCAATTGGTTGTTGAAAATATCGACCACAACGCCGTGCTCCAACGCAATTTCCGCGCCGTTGCCGTTCACACCGTTGGTCAACATGTAATCTTCCTTGGCCGCCATCACGAATAAACGGTCGACGACGCCGGCTGGTAAATCAGCGGCCCGCACGGCATAGTTTTGCCGGTTGGCAGCGTCGAGTAAGTTGAAGTCCACGGAGTAGCCGTAGTCTTCTTTTAAGTACCGGGCAAAGTCCACCAGGATCTGGACGGACGTTTTGACCGTTTCGGCCGGCACCGTATCGTGGAGGTCGATGATAAATAATTGTGTCAGAGCGTGGCTGTTAAACCGGAACATTTTACGTTCTAGGTTCAGGTAAAACAGGGATTGGCCCGTGGCCCGTTCGCGGTAGTAGACCCCACCGTTTTCGGACGTTTCGACGCGGAAGTTAAAGGTCCCCCGGTCGCCCAGTGGTGTTAATTGCTGGGTCAATTCCTCGTGGTGGTCCCGCGATTGTAAGATCACGTTTTTGCCTTGGTCGTGTAATTCCAGCATCCGGGACATAAACAACAGGTAGTAATCTGCGTTGCTGTACTGGTGCGGGAAGGTCACGTAATCGGAATCCAACTTAAAGTCCGCCAGTTCCGTTGCCGCCGCGACCAATTCGTCTGGTTCCGTGGTCTTGATCAACTGATCCATCAGCTTGGTGAACCGCAGTCCCGTTTCCAGGCCGTCCTTGATGGCATCGTTGTAGTTGAGCAACCGGCCACTAGTCGTCAAAGTCGAGGGGTCATTTTCGTTAATCATTGTTTAGCACCTCGCCCTCGCTCTTGCCTAAGAGACTGTTCAAGTAATCCGCATACAGACTCGCATTGTGCGCTTCAAAGTGTTCGAAGTCATCAAAGGCATCGCGGATACTTTGCTTTTCGTAATTCAAAATCGTGTCTTCTTTCGACAGCACCAAAATCTTGTCATCGTTTTCCTTGATGGTCTTGTGGGCGTTCAAGGCTTGTTCGTCTTCGTCCGCCAACTTGGTCAGCTGGTCGATGATATTTTGCCGTTCGTCCTTGAGCTTGCCGGAATCCCAAGGCATGCTACTCTTGGAACTGTTTTCCTTCAGCTGTTCGCGCAAGTCCGCCTTTTGGTTGTCCCGCGTGGTTTGGGCATCCACCAGCCGTTGGAGCTGTTCACTTTGACCGGAAATGGACTCGATCTGGGCGGTGTTCAACCGTTGACCGTGGGCTTCTAAGGCAAAGGAGTCCTTGAGCTTTTGGTATTCCTTTTCGTCGAACTTAAACTGCACGTTGATTACGTCTAAGTCGCCGAATAAACGCCGGTCCCACCAGTTCCCAAAGTAAATGTGGAACAGTCCCGTGGTATATTCTTCGTAGTAGAAGAACGGGTAGATGTGGCCTAAGTAGTCAATCAATTTGTCACTTAAATAGTGGCTGATTTCTGGGTGAATATTGTCGACCAGTTCGGCCAGATGATTGACGCTGCGAGTCGAACGGGTCTTTTTAACTTCTTGGTAGTAGCGCACTTGGTCCAACAGTTCGTAGACCTGGCGATCATCGCCGTGCTGAACCGCCGCCTGTAAGGTGCTTAAGTAATCGAGCTTGTTGGCGATTGCCTGTGTTAAGGTATCGGCGGCACTAGCTTGTTGTTCTTGATTTTCCATGGATTATCCCTCATTATTCTGATGTTCCCTAGCGCTTGCCGTGAACATTTGGTTATATCTTCATGTTACCAAAAATTCTGTGAGAAAAAAGCAGTTTGCCCGAAGTTTTAGGGGAAATGCAGGAATTTTTCCTTATCGCCGGACTTCGGTCGGGGTTTCGTTGGTGACACTGGTTGTACTGGCCGCCTTACCGTTCGCCAAATATGGGACTGGAACGCGGTGGGCGGACCGTTTCAAGCCTGAGAGACGGTCTTGAAACTCGCTTTGAGCCGAAGAACACGTCTCAAAGACGCCAGTTGCCTAAGCGACAAGCCCAGTCGCTAAGGCAACTCCCACGGCTGAGCCCATATTTGCCGAACTCTCGGCTACGATAGTGGCGTGTCACCAACACCCCCGTTGACCTCGTTCACCAGCAGTTGCGCCGCAAAAAAGCAATCGGACTTCCCACAGATAATTCCACCAAAACAGCCAGAGAGAACATTCGCCCGCCATGGCAAGCCAATGACTCGATCCGCGTTCCCAATCCTCGCTCACAGTAAGGCTTTTGGCGTTTCAAAAAGAGAGCCCGGACCAGCAGTCCTGAGCTCTCCCATGATGTTTCATTAACCTGCGTTTAGTACAGTTCCAGGTATTGATCCCGTTCCCATTCGGAAACTTGGGTCCGGTAAGAATTGTATTCCAGGTTCTTGGCTTCAATAAAGCTTTGATACAGATGTGGCCCCATGGCATTGCGCATCACGTCGTCGGCTGCCAAGTCCTTTAAGGCGTTGTGCAGCGTGTCTGGCAAGTTGGTGATGTGGTTTTCTTGCCGTTCTTCGGCATCCATGCGGTAAATGTTGCGGTCGATGGCTTCTCGTGGTGCTAACTTGTTCCGCAAGCCATCCAAGCCGGCTTCCAAGACCGCCGCAATGGCCAGGTATGGGTTAGCCGCCGGGTCAACACTCCGCAGTTCCAACCGCGTAGACAAGCCACGAGAATTTGGTACCCGAATCAGTGGTGAGCGGTTAGAGCCGGACCAAGCCACGTAAACTGGGGCTTCGTAACCTGGAACCAGCCGCTTGTAACTGTTGACGATTGGGTTGCAGATGGCGGTAAAGCTACGGGCATGCTTCAACAGGCCGCCCAGGAAGTGGAAGGCGTCTTCGGACAATTCCATTTCCCCGTTCTTATCAAAGAAGGCGTTGCCTTGATCGTGGAACAAAGACATGTTCAAGTGCATCCCAGACCCGTTGATGCCGGCCAATGGCTTAGGCATGAACGTCGCGTACAGGCCGTACTTGCGGGCGATGGTCTTGACCACCAGCTTGAACGTTTGAATGTTGTCGGCCGCAGCCAAAGCGTCGGCATACTTGAAGTCGATTTCGTGTTGGCCAGGCGCCACTTCATGGTGAGCGGCTTCGACGTCAAAGCCCATTTCTTCCAGCGTCAAGACGATTTCGCGCCGGCAATTTTCACCCAAGTCCATGGGAGCCATATCGAAGTAGCTCCCCTTGTCGTTGAGTTCCGTGGTTGGCTTGCCATTTTCATCCATCTTGAACAGGAAGAATTCAGGTTCCGGTCCAATGTTAAAGTCCGTAAAGCCCGCCTTGCGCATGTCGCCCAAGACCCGAATCAGGTTGTTCCGTGGGTCGCCTTCAAATGGCTTGCCATCGGTGGTGTAGACCTCACAAATGACCCGCGCAATCTTGCCCCGTTCCGTGCTCCAAGGGAAGATCATCCACGTAGAGAGGTCAGGGTACAGGTACATGTCACTTTCTTCGATCCGGACGAAGCCGTCGATAGAAGACCCATCAAACATTAACTTGTTATCCAGTAACTTACCGAGTTGACTGATGGGAACTTCCACGTTCTTAATGGTGCCAAATAAATCGGTGAACATTAGCCGCAAGAACTTGACGTTTTCGTCCTTGGCCATTTGACGGATCTCATCCTTGGAATATTCCGGTTTTGCCATGAAAATCGCTCCCTGCTATTTTTTAGAATCCAACATCTGTCTTAAAGGGGTCGTTGCATCCCCGGCGTCGGGTGACCCAACCCACCCTGGCGAATGAATTCATCCTGCAAAATGCGCCGGACATCCTCATCCGTCAAGGGCTTTTGTTGCGCCGTAGCCTTCGCCTGGGCTGCCCTTTGTTGCTGGTCGTAAATGGCTTTGATGCCCGCCACGTTGACCCCGTCAGCCAGATAATCCTTGATCTCCAAGAGCCGGTCGACGTCATTTAACGAATACATCCGCCGGTTCCCTTCGTTACGTTCGGGAAAGACCAACTGCTGGGCCTCGTAGTAGCGAATCTGGCGCGCCGTTAGACTGGTGAGCTTCATGACCGTTCCAATCGGCAAAACTGCTAGTGAACGACGTAATTCTTTTTCCTTCATCACTACTGGCCCCCTTCAACTATGAGGCTATCATACCACCCTGAAAGCGGTAGTCAAGCATTCATGTCAGAAAATCTAACATCGGCGTCAAGCCTTAACTATTCCTTAATTAATTGTGAGAACTAAGTCCCGCCCACGTAGCGACCTGTGACTGAATCTGGGCGTACGTTTCCGGGTGTTGGACCAGGTCATACCAGGTCGCCGTGGTCTGATTGCGAAACCAGGTCAGCTGGCGTTTGGCATAGTGCCGCGAGTCTTGCTTTACCTGCGCAATGGCTGCCGGATAGGCCGCGGGCTGATCGATCACCGGCAACAATTCCCGGTAACCGATGCCGGTAGCGGCCGGTAGCTGGGTGCCGCCCTGTTGGTCCAGCCAGCGGACCTCATCGAGCAAGCCGGCTTCAATCATTTGGTCCACGCGTTGATTGATTCGTTGATACAACAATTGGCGGTCCGTGTTCAAGGCGACATACAGCTCGTCATACTGTGGGCCACCATTGTCTTGCCGCGAGAACGGCTTTCCCGTGACCTGGATGACCTCTAGCGCCCGCACCGTGCGCCGAACGTTGGTCGGGGGAATCTTCCCCGCCGCCACAGGGTCTAGCTGTTGCAGGCGTTGCCAGAGGGCCTGGGGTCCATTGGCTTGAACCTGCGCGCGCAATTGCTCGCGAATGGCCGGGTCACCGGGTGCATCGGCCCCTAATTTCAGCCCATCGAACAAGGCCTGCAGGTAAAAGCCCGTCCCTCCGGCAATGATAGGCAAATGCCCCCGGTCTGTGATCTCTCTGATCAGTCGTTGAGCCGCTGCCACGAATTGGGCGACCGTAAACTGCTGGTCCACGTCACAAATGTCGATCAGATGATGGGTCGCGGCAGCCTGTTCCGCCGGGGTCGCCTTGGCCGTACCGATATCGAGGTGGCGATACACCTGCATCGAATCCCCGGAAATGATCTCCCCATCAAACGCCTGGGCCAACCGAATGGCCAACGCCGTCTTGCCGACCGCCGTCGGACCGACGACTGCTAAAACTTTTGTCATGCTTCGTTGCCTCCCTGAATTTTCGTCCGTAACGCCACGGCCCGGGCCGGGTAGTCCGTGATCAGCCCGGCAAAGTGGTGGCGCAAGCAATACGCCATGTCGGCGGGACTGTTGACGGTCCACGGCCGTAGTTGCACGTGCGGCAGCCAGAACCGGTGGGCCTTGACCCAGCGAATGTCCGGATGCAAACCGCCGACCAGGTGTTGCCGCTGCATGCGCCGCGCCTGGCGACCGGCCGTCTTGAATAATTTGGCATACTCGGCCTGCGGGTACAGGCTACGCAAGGTGATGATCGACTGGGCCCGAAAGCTGGAGAAGACTAGTCGAAACGGCACCGGTTGCCGCGTAAAGTAATCCGCTAAGGCCTGTTCGATGCCATCATAATGAATCTTATTGGTTTTCAGTTCCAGGTTAAAGACGCCCGTGAACTCATCGCGAATCAACAGCTGAATCACCTCATCGAGGGTCGGTATCTTGGCCCCGGCAAATTCACTGCCGAAGTGACTACCGGCGTCAAGGCGCTTCAATTCGGCCAACGTCTGATCCTGGACCAGTCCGGTGCCATTGGTGGTCCGGTCGACCCTTTCGTCATGCATGATGACTAATTGCTGATCCTTGGAAAACTGGACATCCGTCTCAATCCCATCGGCGCCAGCATCCAGCGCCGCTTGAAACGCCAGTAGCGTATTCTCCGGGCGCGTGCCCTTGCTGCCACGGTGGGCAATAATCTGTGTGGGTTGTCTCTTAAACACGAATCCCCATTCCTTTCACGTTCAGACTTCTGTAGTAAGGGTACCACAGAACGGCCGGCTTGCCGCTTAATTTTGTGAGAAAACCACAACGACCCTTCAGTAGAAGAATCCCCCTTAATCGGGTAAATCGCTAGCAATTTCGGCTAAAAACAAGCATAATGGAAGCGGATAACTAAAAAGTTGAAGGCCAAAAGTGAAATTAACGTACTGATTGCCGTAATGACGGTGTTCTGACACCTAAACTGGTGAAACCAGGCGCCTGCGTCAGCCAGGGTTCCGCCTGCTCTGGGGAACACCTCCAGACTGAGAAACGGTCTTCCGGTTCGCTTGAAAGCCTGGCAAGAATCGCCAGTCTCTCAAGTCGTCCCGCGCTGTAGGCTGAGACAAAACCTCAGCCAACACCGCCGACACAGCTGGCTTCACCCTGGCTGCCTCCGGCAAGGTTGACGACTATCAGCAGCACTGTGTTAATGAAAGACTAGTCGTCAATGTAGCTACTACCTGGGGTTAAGGCAACTATTACTGGCATGCACTACCTTAGCCGAGAGTTCGCCAAATATGGGTTCAGCCGTGGGAGTTGTCTTAGTGGCGCGGTTCATGCCGCTTAGACAACTGGCGTCTTTGAGACGCGACTTTCGGCTCAAAGCGAGGTGTCGAGACCGCCTTTTGGCTCGACCCGTCCGCCCCCGCGTTCCAACCCATATTTGGCGAACGGTAGGCGGCCAGGTCGCTTCGTGAGGCTGAAAACGACTATTTTGACGCTATGAGTCGCATGATGACAATACAGTTAATTTTCGTCTTTCAACCTTCAGCTAAAAATCTTACATGATGGGAGTCGGATACGATGAAGCACTTTACGAAAGGTTTCTTATTTGGCGTTGTTGCTACTGCTAGTGCCGTTGCTGGTGCTGTCTTTTCTTTCAAGAAAAAGGTCGTTCAACCAATCGAGGACCAAGAAGCCCGGTTTGAAGAAAACCGTAAGCGGGCCAACCGCAAGAGCCACGCCGCCCACCACGGTTAAGTTTAAACGCAAATACGTAGCGACCAGGACGCAATGCCCTGGCCGCTTTTTTGTTAGTTTGTGCTCGCTGTCCGCCTACCGTTCGCCAAATGTGGGTGGACGGCTTGAGACGTGGTGAGACTGGCGCTTGATCGTAAAAAAATAGAGCCCGGGCGGCTTGTCCCTGGCTCATTTTTTGATGAAAATGTCACATCAATTACTCTGATTTTTTAGTCTTTCCCTGCCAACGGGCGTAACCCGTCTTCAGGATAGAAATATCTTTGTACCCTTCCTTACCCAACATTAGCGCGGCACGGGTGCTGAGTGCCTTACCTTGATCGTACAGGTAGACCGGTAAGTCAGACCGGATACCGGTATGGTAAGTTCTAAACGTTGAATACGGAATGTTGCGGGCCCCTAAAATGTGACCTGCATCGAAGTCTTTCTTTTCACGCAAGTCAATGACCTGCGCCTTACGCATGCCTGCTTGGAAGGTCTCCTCGTCAATGACAGTGGAAACCTGATTTCGCCGAACCACGGTGATGAGTTGCCATGCGGCCCACGCGATAATCAAGACTAGCAAAATGATGGTGTAGACCGTCATTCCTGAAATTGCTGCAATTACCAAACTAAATCGTCCTTCCTAAACCACAAGTTCTAGTTACTCTTTTGGAAACGCAAAGCTAATGAAGCGGCACCAATGACCCCGGCATCGTTCCCTAATTGGGCTAAGCGTAACTTAGTTGAGTCACGAACGGCTGGGAAGGCATTTTCTTGGAAATACCGCGTCGTTGGTTGTAATAAGGTGTTGCCGGCGTTGGAGACCCCACCACCAATGATGATGTTGGCCGGGTTCAAGATGTTGGCCACGTTAGCTAAGGCTAAGCCTAAGTAGAAGGTCACCCGATCGACCACTTGGTTGGCCAAGATATCGCCGTTGTCGGCCAAGTAGAAGACCATCTTGGAGGTCACACTTTCTTGATTGTCTTCCATTTCCTTCAGCCGTGACGTGCCCATGAAGTCCTTGGCCATGTCGTTGGCGACGTGGACGACCCCGGTCGCGGAAGCGTATTGTTCCAAGCAACCGCGTTTGCCACACGTACATAAGTACCCATTTGGTTGTACCGTGACGTGGCCTAATTCGCCGGCGCCACCGTTGATTCCGTGAAGCAGATGGCCACCAGCAATCACACCGCCACCGACACCGGTCCCCAACGTGACGAAGACGACATCGCTGTCTTTTTCGCCGGCACCCTTCCAGTATTCACCGAGGGAAGCCACGTTGGCATCGTTGTCCAAGATAAATTGTAGCCCTAAGCCGGCCTGAATCTGGTCGCGTACTTGTTGACGCTTTTTCCAGTTCAAGTTGAAGGCGCCAATAACCGTGCCGTTTTCAATGTCGACAGAGCCGGGCGTCCCCATCCCGATCCCCAAGAAGTCATCCTTGCTGAATTCGGAATTGGTGATGTGTTGACTGATTGAGTCAATGATATTTGGCACAATGTGGCTACCTTCGTCGGTAATATCCGTTGGAATGCTCCATTTCGTCAAGATATCCCCTGCCAGTGAGAGAAAAGCCATTTTCGTGGTCGTCCCACCTAAATCGATTCCAATTAAATTCCGTGCCATAACGCTAAATACCTCCAATGGATTGGTGATTATTTTTTGCTCGTTGTTCCTCTAACCGGTGCTCATGTGTCAAAACAATCTTGGCCTGGACAAACGTCGAATCGTCCACCACTCGGGCTTGACGGAGGTGGTCCAATTCTAATGCCATGACTTCGATGTCAAACAGGCGTCTGCCGATATACACATAAATACCAAACTTTTTAAGTAGCTGCTGAACATCATATAACGTTTTCATTGTGCCACAACCTCCATGAAATTGCACGAGACTTTTCGGGGTTTACTGCGCCATGCCGTGTAAATACAACCAGACCAATCCACCAATTAAGACAATGGTTGCTACCACTCTTTTAATTGGACTAACCTTACCAATTCTGGGAACACCAACTGTATACGCTACCAGAAATCCGGTCACCAGTCCGCCTAAATGCCCGGCCAAATCGATACCGGGCGTAAACAAATCAAAGGCGATGTTCATGACGACAAAGGCCAGAAAGGTCCGTGCCAATTGACGAATCACGGGATTTTGCCAGAAGGATTCCCCCAACATCAGAAAGGCGCCAAACAGGCCAAAAATCGCGGTGCTGGCACCGGCGGATAGACTGTCCGAGAAACAAAACGAGGCAATGTTACCGCCGATTCCCGCGACCAAAAACATGGCCAGAAACCGAGTGTGCCCAAAGGCCGCCTCAATTTGCATCCCCACAAAGTACAGGGTCACCATGTTCATCAAGATGTGCGTGAACCCAATGTGCAGAAACATTGGCGTAAACAGGCGCCACCATTCTCCTTGTTGAATCAGTGGATTAAGCTTGGCCCCAAAGGTGATCAACACGTTCACGCTGGTACTGCCACCGGCTAGCGTCATGGCCAAGAAGACCAGCACCATGATCACGATCAACCCAACCGTCATAAAGGGCGTCTGGTCCAATCGCCGCAACCGGTATTTAAAATTCGTCACCGCAAGGCTTCCTTTCTATTCGACGGGTGCCTTTAACACGGCATCCAATAAGACATCAAATGGTTCAACCGACCAACTGGGCTGGCGTGTCTGCTGCGCGGGCAGCGCCAACGCCACTTTAAAGCCAGTCGTCTGGGGTAAATAGCGGTCGTAATAGCCGCCGCCAAAGCCCAATCGTTCACCGGTGTCCGCAAAGACCAGTCCGGGGACCACAATTAAGTCAAACGCCGCTGGTTCGATAATCGCACCATTGACCGGTTCCTGCAAGCCAAACGAACTGGTCGCAAAAGTCGTCTGCCGATCTACCACGTGAAACGCCATCTGGCGATGTGGTAAGGTGGCCGGCACGGCAACGGTCTTCCCGGCGGCGTGGGCTTGGTCGATGATGGGTTGCGTCGCTAATTCAAAGCCACCACTGATAGTCGTGGCCACACGTTTGGCATTTTGCCAGGCTGGCAAGGCAAAGAGCTGACGATAGAGATCCGCCGATGCTCGTTGCCGAAGTGCTGCGGGCATCGTGTTCAACGCCTGAATGGTTTGTTGCCGAATTACTGCTTTAGTTGGCATCATTTACCCCCTCGGTCGATTTTTTCAATAAAAAAAGGTGCGGACTCTCGCCCGTACCTTACTTAGTTTCACGATGCAAAGTTACTTTCCGTTCGCGCGGGCAGTACTTCTTAAATTCAACCCGGTCCGGGTTATTACGCCGGTTCTTGCTGGATAAGTAGTTGCGTTCGTGGCATTCCGTACATTCTAAAGTGATGTGTACACGCATTGTGGGTAACCTCCCAACTTGTTTATAATTACAGGCTAGAGCCCTTAACTCGTAATATATTACCATTAATCCGCCGCAATTACCAGGGATATTGCCAAATATGTTAAGGAAAAATACTTAACAGCTGGTTTTCGCCGGTAAAACTAGTGGTTTCTGGCAAAGTAGTTGTAGCTGGCCGCCTTGCCGTTCGCTAGAGATGCGTTGGAACGCTGAGGGCGTCGGCCCGAGCCAAAGAACGGTCTCGGACCTCACCTTGGAGCCGAAAAATCACGTCTCCAAGCTGCCAGTTTCCTAAGTGCCGTGGACCCTGCCGCTAAGGAAACTCCCACAGCTGAACGCATCTCTAGCGAACTATCGGCTACCGTAGTGCTTGCCAAAACAACGCATTCCGGACCGCGGCTACCAGTACCCATCGCCATCCTTAAAGCATTCGGTTTAGGTCCCCTGTGTCACCACCCCGCCTGACAGCTACGTGCAATTCAGTCATGGGGGCTCTTCAATTTTCATTATCGGCTCAGCGCGTTCATCACATGCAAGCAGCCATGCACCGTCAAATTCAAGCACCAATCTCGTCGGAACCACCAGCGTGATGTGAGGCGAAAGACCGCTTTTCAGGCCGAAGCCGGCCCCCTAGCAAGCGAAATGGTAGTGCTGGTAACGGGGACGCTGACTAATGTCATTTGCCCGCAGCGGGTCCGTCTCGGGGTGAGCCGGCAAAGTGCCATTCCACTCAAATAGCCGTCGCAACCTGCAACGGTCACAACGGCTATTTTACCAACGACTATCCATTGGTATTCTGAGCGGCACCAGCCTTGGTTGCCTTGGTTGGGTTCGTCAACGTTGAAGTTGATTGTACCGACTTCCAGTAGGCAGCGTAGATCTGTTTTGCCAGCTTCATGTTATTGTCTTCGGCACTCGTGCTCAGGTTTGGCATCGCTAAGGCCACGACCACTTTCGGATCGTTAGACGGCGCGTAGGAAGCCAAACTCAAGGTGACCGTTTCGTTCCCCTTGTAGTAGGTTTGCGCGGTCCCGGTCTTGGCGGAGATACCTGGCGAGATGGAGGCTAATTCGGCCCCCGTCTTGTAGGTGTTGGTCCCGTGAACCACGTCGTAGAGCCCTTCGGTAACCAATTTCTTTTCTGCCGCCGTCATATCGATGCGGTTCAAGACCTTGGGAGTGACTGTGGACTTCACAGCGCCCAGCGTGCCGTCTGACTTGGTTCCGCGGATGGATTCCACCACGTGAGGCGCGATCCGTGTTCCCCCGTTGGCAATCGTGGACATGTATTGGGCAACCTGCAAGACCGTGTAGGCATCGTAGTTCCCAAAGGACAAGTCCAAGGCATTCCCAATGTGGGCCTTACTGCTGGACCCTTGTAACCCGGTACTTTCGCCTGGTAAGTCAATCCCGGTGGCAACCCCCAACCCGAATTGGTTGAAGTAGCCCCGTTCCTTGGCGAAGATGCTGGTCCCCATGGTCAGGGCCCCTCCGGAAACGTAGTTGAAGTTCGCTTCCTTCATGGCCAGCTGCATCATGTAGGAGTTAGAAGAAACTTCCAGCGCGGTCGACGCGTTGACGGCCATGTTGGCGCCACCGTTAGCGTTGAACCAAGAAGCCTTCTTGACCCCGCCGACCGTGATCGGCTTATCGGTCAGGGTGTTGTTCGTTGGTGTGATCACACCATCCATCAAAGCGCCAGAAACCATGGCACCCTTGACGACAGACCCCATAACGATGTCACTGTTCATGGCCCCTAAGGCGTTCGTGGTGATCTTACCCGTGGATGGGTTCCGATCGACTCCGGCCATCCCGATGATGCCCCCAGTTTGTGGGTTCATCACGATGGCGTAGGTCCCGGTCGAGACACCCCCAGCGCTAGATTCAGCGGAGTGGACTAAGGACTGCAGCTTCTTTTGGAACGTGGAGTTGATGGTCAATTGGAGGTTATCCCCCTTAGAGCCACCATACTTCTTCACTTCCTTGGTCACCGTGGTCCCGGACACTTCGACCTGCTTCTCGGCCTTGGTACCGCGCAAGACGGATTCGTACTCTTGTTCCAGGTAAGACTGACCCACACTGTCGTTTCGTGAGTAGCCTTGCGCCAAGAGTTCGTTGACCCGGTCACTTGGTAGCCCGGTCTTTTCGGATGAAACCGTCCCGATGATCGACTTGATCGACGACCCGTTAGGATAGTTCCGCGACCAGCTCGTCCCGACTTGTACCCCAGGCATTTCGGACAAATGCTCACCGATTTCCGCAATTTCCTTGCTGGAAACGCCGGAGTCCTTGATGTAGGTGGTCGATAACGAGTAGGCCCCACTCATCTTAGCGAAAATGGCTGCGGCGTTCTGTTGTTTCTTGGTCAGTTTGAACGAGGAGTCATTTTCCAAATAAGACAGTGCCTTGTTGTAAAGTCCCGTCGTTGACAAGCCCTTGGTCCCGGACAGCTTGCTTTCCACTGCTTTTAACCGTTTCGCATCGGTCAAGTAGTAGTCGATCGCCTGGCGGGGTGTCAACGAACTGGTTGAGACAGTTAAGTAATTGCCGAGCTTGTTAGCGATGTCATACATGCTCGATGACAGTACGCTCACGCCCTTGGTATAGGTGATGGCTTGGTGCGCCTTGTTGCCAACCAACACCTTACCGTTCGAATCGTAAACCATCCCCCGTTGCACGTTGGTGGTTTCAATCGTGGTATCAGTCGAATTGACCTCGGCCTTAAATTGCGACCCATAAATTACCTGCAAATACGCCAACTGACCTATCAGCGCTGCAAATAACAGGGCCACAATAATGAAAAGAATATTCAACCGAAACGGGATCTCTGACTTAATGGGACCGCCACTAGATCGCCGATTACGGTTGCTAACGCGATTATAAAAATTCTTCACAATCTCTGCTCCTTGTTGTACAGCTACTATTTTACCAAATTTCGTTGCCGGTCACTATCCCGCTTCCGAAATTTAAACAATCTATGCTATTCTAGAGACCGGAATTAAATGACGCTCACTTGGTATTCTAGCATACTGTGATTCGACGCCAAGCGGCCTGTTCCCCATTTTACCAAAAATAAATAAAATATGGGGCTTTTCGCTAGAATTCCCGTCAGTTCCGTCACTGAATTACCACGAATCGTCACAAAGTTAGTTGAGTTCTGAATTATCTTTAAAATTGTTTAAGCGGCCAACCAGGGCGACCACATTATAGTATGATGGTAAAAGCGAGGCTCAGGGAAACTGGCCGCCTACCGTTCGCCAAATATGGGTTGGAACGCTGGGGCGGACGGGTCGAGCCAAAGGGTGGTCTCGACACCTAGCTTTGAGCCGAGGAGCACGTCTATATCCGCCACATAGCCGAAACGTGCGCCAACAGGCAACTGGTTCCGCTTAACACTGCTAGGCAAATAATCCAGAATCGGGATCATCCGCCTAGCACCGTTAATGCTCGCCAGTTAACCGCCTGTTGGCACACTCTTTTCCAACCCACAAGGCAGCGTCTGGGTTTTCTAAGCCAGTCGGCACCCGCATCAGCACTTATTTTTAAACTTTGGAAAGATTGAGGTGGCTTCCTTGCAAAAAAAGAAACAGCGTTGGGCCCTCACCCGACGACAGTTAACCTTACTCGGGGCGTTTTTGACCCCCTTCTTATTGATGACGATCTACTTCATTTACCGGCAAATGGCACCGTTTGGGACCAATAGCTTGTTGACCGTGGATCTGGGCCAGCAGTACATTGATTTCTTCGCGTATCTGCGGCGGGCCATTTTACACGACCCCAGCAGCATCGTGTATTCCTTCGCTAACGGCCTCGGTGGTGAAATGCTGGGGACTTGGGCCTACTACCTGTTGAGTCCGCTCAACTGGCTATTGCTGCTGTGCCCCGGGGCCAGTCTGACCACCGGTGTCTTCTTGTTGACCGTCCTCAAGTACGGTCTGGCCGGGTTGACCTTCGCTTGGTTGCTGGACAAGACCACCCAACAAACTGGCTTTCAAGCCGTCACCTTTGCGACCGCCTACGCCTTGATGGGCTGGTCGATCGCCAATCAGCTCAACATCATGTGGCTGGACGCGGCCTACCTGTTGCCGTTGATTTTCTACGGGCTGTACCTGCTGATGCACACGGGCAAATGGCGGACCTACGTGGTCTGGTTGACCCTCATGCTCATCGTGAACTACTACATGGCCTACATGATCTGCCTGTTTATGATTTTAGCCTTCATGTGGCTTGCCGTTGATCAATTCACAAATTGGCGCCACTTCTGGGGCCAGGCCGCTAAGTTTGCGGCGACCTCCGCCGTCAGTGGACTGCTTGCGGCCGGCATCCTCTTGCCGACGTGGTGGTCCCTGGCACAAAGCAAGGCCCAATACACCGTCACGACCTTTAAATGGAAATTTGAATTCTTCCCGCCGAAGATGATTGCCAAGTTTTTCATGGGCGCATTCAATTTTGACCAAATGCCGAGCGGCACGGCCAACCTGTTTATCGGCGCCATCGCCTTGTTGGGGAGCCTCTTCTTCTTTGGCGACCACCGGATTCGCTTACGTAGCCGGATTGCCGCAGGCATTGTCACGGGATTTCTCGCCCTGTCCCTATGCGTCCAACCCTTGGACCTGCTGTGGCACGCGGGCCAATTTCCCGTTTGGTACCCCTACCGCTTCTCCTTTGTCGTCAGTTTCTGGCTGATCTGGTTAGCCGCGCAAACGCTGACCGCCGACTTCGAGCCCGGCTGGCTGGCCATTGCCGTGGTCACGGTGATCATCGCCATCGGGGCGGCCTACGTGGCCCTCAACCTCAAGTCCTTCAAATTCCTGCAGCTCAATCTCGTCTTGTTGGGCATCTTCTTTGTCGTCTTAGCCCTGGGCTTGACGACCTTGCCCGTCAAACACCACTGGATCTACCCGTTGGCCTTCTTCGTCATTGGGGTCACCGAGATCTCGGCCAACGCCTTCGTCTCGTTAAACAACATCAGTTACGTCTCTCAGGGCGAGTACGGCAACTACACCAACGAGCTCCAGCGGCTGGTCAATCGCGTGCAGAAGCGCGACGACAGTGCCTACCGCATCGGCAAGACCTTCTTACGGACCAAGGGCGATGCCTTTCAAACGGGCTATGCCGGCGGCGGCGTCTTTTCCTCCGTTCTACCCAAATCCACGCCCGCCTTTTACGGCCACATCGGTAGCCCGGACGGCGACGGTTTCGTGGAATACAGCAACGGCACGCTGGTCACCGATTCCTTGTTGAACATGAAGTATTACTTCCAGCAAAAGCAGTTAT
The DNA here is from genome assembly GCF_022646225.1 of Levilactobacillus sp. NCBI lineage: Bacteria > Bacillati > Bacillota > Bacilli > Lactobacillales > Lactobacillaceae > Levilactobacillus > Levilactobacillus sp. The sequence goes on along the minus strand of NZ_JALCJA010000001.1, from coordinate 74,877 downwards.
CTGGCGCGTTGAGTGGTACCAGCATGCTGCCCGCCTCCACGAACAAGGCGGATCTAGCCAGCTACCGTGCGATTGGCCAAGACCACTGGGCGACCACCTACCAAAACCCATACGCCCTGCCGATGGGTTACGCAGCGAGCGACCAAATCTTGACGCTAAAAAATAAGACCGCGGATCCCGCCCAGTACCAAGCCAATTGGCTGGCGGCACTCACGGGTAAGACCACGGATCAAAAGCTCTACACGGCCAAGAATTTCGATCAAGTCACGTTCCAAAACATCGCCCAACAAACCAAGATCACGGGGGCGGTCCTTCAGCGTAAGAACCTGCTGAAGCCGGCCAAGATCACATTGACCTTCACGCCCACGACCAACGACGCTTACTACCTGACCTTTGGTTCCACGGTCAATCCGGACAACGCCACCTTCATTTTGAACGGCAAGACGCTGGATCAGTACAAGACCTACCGGAATACCATCATGGTCAGTGCGGCCGACCACGCCAAGGGCGAGCAACAGAAGCTGACGATTCAGCTGAAAAAAGGGTCGCTGTGGCTGGAAAACTTCACGCTCTATCAGTTGAACACGGCGAAGTTCCAACGCGCCGTCGCTCAGCTCAAGCAACAGCCTTGGCAGTTGACCAAGCACTCGAGTCGCTACTTCAGTGGCACCATCACCAGTCGCCACGCCAATCAGGTGCTCAACACCTCCATTCCGTACTCGGCTGGCTGGCACGCCACCGTCAACGGCAAGGCCGTCAAGACCTACAAGACGATTGGCATGTTTACCGCCATCAAGCTCCCGCAAGGCAAGAGTACCGTGACCCTGGCCTACTGGCCACCGTTGCTGAACGTTGGCCTATTGATCAGCGGTCTGACGCTCATCGGCCTGACCGGCGGCTGGTGGTTCGTTCACCGGCGCCGTCCCTAATCTCACGCATTAGCAACCCCCATCGCAGGCATCATCGGCCTGCGGTGGGGGTTTTGTGTGTCTGAGGTGAGTTGTTTTGTGGCGACATAACTAGAACTTTCCGCCTACCGTTCGGCAACTATGGGACTGGAACACGGTGGGCGGACCGGTCGAGCCAAAGAACGGTCTCGCCCTCGCTTTGAGCCGATAACCCACGTCTCAAAGACGCCAGTTTCCTAAGTGGGTAAAGACCACCCACTAAGGAAACTCCCACGGCTGAGCCCATAGTTGCCGAACTCTCGGCTGCGGTGGTGATTCGCCCAACCACGTGTTTAGCCCAGCTACTCCCGTGATACTAGCTAACGTCTAGCTGCTGGAAACAACTCCTGACTCCCCTTAGAAGTGACACTTGCTTTGTCGTCCCAGCCAGCTGACGTTTAGGGTCCGTTCACTGCACGAGGTCGTCAGCGCTTTGCCGGCACCGCTTTTCAGCGCACGCAGAACCCAGGCTAACGCAAGTATTGAACTGGCTAGTAGCCACCATAGAAAAAACCACCAACCCAAAGGTCAGTGGTTAGCGGTAACCGTTATTTATCCAGTTCACCGTTGTCATCATAAATATAAACTGGGCCATCCGTCTTGGCGTCGTAGTCGATCGTTAGGTCGTAGCCGACGAAGAACCATTGGTCGCCTTCCGTGATGTAGTAAGTCACGTCATCTTTCTTTTCCGCTACGACTGGGTGGCGGGGATGATCGTCTGGTGTCATGCCTAATGAGAACCCTTCATGCACAGGCGTCTTGCCGTAAACCTTACCAAAGAAACGGACACCGTGGCCGGCCATACCCATGCCTTCACGGAACCATTTGCTTGCTGCATCAGTCACATTAATTTTCATTTGTAAGACTCCTCTTTGACAGTCTATGAATCCGTTTTCATACCCATTTATACCACGCCAAGTAGGGTCTTGGCAAGTATCATTTCACTAACTACATGATACACAATTAAATTGTTGCCCGCAAATTAACTGCTCAAAAGTAAGTAAAAGGGCGCCCCGACCGCAGTCAGTGCACCCTCACCTGATGACCACCAGTGGTCGCCATCCGCAAAATTTTTTCTTAGTCGACCGCTAAAATCTTGACGGTCATGTCGCCACCTGGCGTGTCAAACGTCACTTCTTCACCGTTACGGTGCCCTAACAGGCCCTTGGCAATTGGTGAATCGTTGGAGATCTTACCAGACATTGGGTCGGCTTCAGCGGCCCCCACGATGGTGTATTCTTCGGGTTCTTCGTCTGGTAATTCCTTGAACGTCACCTTCTTACCCACCGTGATTTCATCCTTATCAGAGCCATCGTTGTCGATGATCTGCGCGTATTGCAGCATCCGTTCAACGGTGCTGATCCGCGTTTCCAACATACTTTGTTCGTCCTTGGCTGATTCGTATTCTGAGTTTTCAGAAAGGTCACCGTAAGACCGGGCGATCTTGATCCGGTCAATCACTTTTGGCCGTTGAACCATCTTTAAATCTTCCAGTTCGGCTTCGAGCTTCTCCTTACCTTCTTCAGTCATTGGATACATTTTATCTTGTGCCACATTGGCCACCCCTTTAGCGTATTTTGATTTGTGGAATTCCACAACTTAAATTTAATTTGATAGAAAAGGCTAGCCGTTTACCAGCTAACCTGTCCTATTCTATATGGTTGTATCTGGATTGTCAAAAACTTGGTCATTGCCACTAGCTTCGAGGATCGCCCGAATCTTAGTCACCAGCAGGTCGATAGCCACTTGGTTCTCGCCACCTTCTGGCACGATCAAATCAGCGTAACGCTTCGTTGGTTCCACGAATTGATGGTAAGTTGGCTTAACCGTTGCCAAGTACTGTTGGATAACGGACTCCAACGACCGGCCCCGTTCGTTCATATCCCGTTGAATCCGCCGAATGATCCGAATGTCATCATCGGTATCAACGAAGACCTTGATATCCATGAGGTCCCGTAAGCGTTCATCATCTAAAATCAGAATTCCTTCCAAAATGATGACGTCGCGCGGTTCCTGGTGAATCGTTTCCTTACTACGCGTGGACAACGTGTAGTCGTAAACGGGCTTTTCGATTGGTTCGTAGTTCAACAACTGCTTGAGTTGTGAGATCAACAAGTCGGTATCAAAGGCCAGCGGGTGGTCGTAGTTCACGGCGGCCCGTTCCTCCATCGTCATGTCGTCTTGGTTGTTGTAGTACGAATCTTGTTGCAAAATCATGATTGAGTGCCCAATCAATTGATTGAAGATTGCCCGACTAACCGTCGTTTTCCCGCTACCGGAACCCCCGGTAACCCCAATGATAATCGGTCGCTTTTTCTTTGCCAACACTGTCGCCATCCTTTATTTATTATCGCTAGCTAATGAACTGGTTTTTTCTTGATGTTGCGCGTAAGTCTGTGAGAAGTAAACCTTCCCCGTCTTGGTGTTCGCGATGAAGTAGTAGTACCCCTTCTTGCGGTCCTTCGGGTGTAATACCGAATGGATCGACGAGGTGCTAGGACTGGCAAACGGTCCAGGACCGTACCCGGTGTGGATATACAGATTATACGGCGACTTGACCTTCAAATCCTTGTAGGTCAACGTCGACTTCGTGGTCTTTAAGGCATACTGGACAGAAATATCGGACTGCAAGGCCATCCCCGCCTGAATGCGGTTCAAGAAGACGCCCGCAATCTTGTCCCGGTCGGTTTGGGTCACCCCTTCACGTTCGACCAAAGAAGCCAGCGTCAACGTTTCTTGGACCGTCAACTTTTGCTTCTTGATCGTAGCGTAACTGCTTTGCAAGTTCTGATCCATCTTGGCCACCATTTGGGTGATCAATTGTTTCAAGGTCATCTTCTTGCCAGCCTGATACGTCGCGGGGGCTAAATACCCTTCCAACCGATACCGGACGTGCTTGGCTTTCTTGGCCGAGCCTAACAGTTGTGGATATTTCGCCGCCAACTGATTGAAGAAGGCCTGATCCTTAATCAGACTCATGAATTCCTTTTTGGTAAAGTCCGTTTGAATCGGGATTTCCGCGGCCAACTGGTCGATGGTCTCGCCTTCACGCACTAACACCTTGCCGGCCGTACTCTGGATGGGTTCTGCCGAGCCACCCTTTTGTAATTGCCGGGCAATTTGTTTCAACGTCATGGACGGTTTCAGCTGGTAGTACCCAGCTTGGAAGTTCGTGAACTTATTCGATTTGACGTAGTAGTTAAAGACCATGCCGCTCTTAACCACTTTCTTGTCCTGTAGGATCTGCCCAATCTTATTGGAAGTCGCTCCCATCGGAACGTGAACCTGAACCACGTCGTTATCGCTAGAATCCAGCGGCTTTAAGGCTGACTGAAAATAGTGATAGCCGAAGAAGCCAATAATCACGGCCAAGACCACCAGCAAGCTGACCACGCCAATCATAATGCGGCGGCCAAACGACCGTTTCTTCCCCGACTCTTGCCGCGACGGGGTCGGATTTGTGCCATTATCCAACTTATTTCCTCCGTTCTAATGCCATAGTCTTCTCTATTATACAGAAATTCCGGGCGAGCGGGAACCTGAAATGGGGATTTGGGAAAATTGTAATAAATAGAGTGTGGCGCGAGCCGGTTAGGTCCTGAGCATTAGGGAGATTAAGGGCTGCTGTTCGGCCTCGCCGGGCAATAGTCCTTAATCTTGCTAAGCGCAGGGACCTGGCTCGCGCCACACGTTTCGAAGGCCGCCAGTTTTCGGATATACCGGGAACAGACTAACTTAAAGCCCTAAGCTAGAATTAGTTCAAATAACTATCCTGGGCTTGGGGTATTTACTTAGCGGGGTTAAGCGCAACCAGCTGCCCGGTAGCCACACGTTTCAGAAGCCGCAAGTTTCCGGATATTCTAGACGAGCACCTACCTAACGCTCCAAACAAGTGCAAAAATTAAAAACACTCGCCGGGCAGTAGCCCTTAATCTTGCTAAGCGCAGGGACCTGGCTTGCGCCACACGTTTCAGAGGCCGCCAGTTTTCGGATGTTCTAGACGAGCACCTGGCTCGCGCCACACGTTTCAAAAGCCGCCAGTTTTCGGATATACCGGGACTAAACTAGCTTAAAGCCCTAAGCTAGAATTAATTCAAATACTTCTGGCAAGCATTACTAACCAATATGACCAGCCTTCCCCTAGCACGCTACACCCAACTCCCGACCATGACGTTTGATTCTTAGCTCACCTAACCAAAAACACGCCCACCTCCCCCATGGGAAAGTAGACGTGCGTTAATTTTACAACTTTCAAGAACGCGCTAATGCCCTAACGAATCTCAGCACCGAGGTCGTCTTGCAGCCGCTTTTCAACCTTTTCAAAGGCTTGGGTGACCGCGTCATCGACCAACGTGGCGTGCTTGTCTTGGTACGTCAACGTGTAGGCCAAGGACTTCTTGCCCTTAGGTACCTTCACGCCATCGTAAACGTCAAACAGCTTGACGGATTGTAAGGACGCCCCGCCACGCTTTTCAATCAAGGCCACAATTTGTTCGTTGGTGATGTCATCGTCGACCAGCATCGCCACGTCACGGGTGATGGCTGGGTAACGGGAAATCACATCGTATTGATTTTCTTGCTTAGGCATATCGATGATGGCCTGCAAGTTCAATTCAAAGACGTAAGTGGCACCAATCTTGAATTGTTTGGCAATCGTCGGGTGAACTTGACCCATGAACCCGATGCGGTGCCCGTGAACCAAAATGTCCGCGGTCCGGCCTGGGTGCATTTCTGGCATGTCGTGGTTGGCCACGTAGGTGACATCCCCGTTGACCGCCATATCCTTCAGGTAGGCTGCCACGATCCCCTTAACTTGGTAGAAATCGACCGGTTGTGCTGGTAGGTCCCAAGCCGTGGGCAACAACGTCCCAGTAATCGCCCCAGCAATGTGTTCCTGTTCGCTGGGCCGGTCCACGCCGTCTTCACGGTAGAAGACCCGTCCCTGTTCGTACAAGGCCACATCCTTGACCTTACGAGCGCTGTTGTAAGCAATGTCGTCCAGTAGCCCCGTGATGATGTTCATCCGCAAGACCGCGTGATCGACGCTCATTGGCCAAGCCAACTTGGTCGTTTCACTGGCCTGCATCATAAACATCTTGGCCTTGTCTTCAGTCGTCAAAGCGTAAGAAATGGCTTGGTTCAGGCCCAGCCCTTCCAGTGAATGCCGCGTTGCTCGCATTAATTTTTGGGCCGTCGTCAACTCACCCATGGTCATGCGACCGGTGGGTAAGGTGGCTGGCAATTCATCGTAACCGTAGATCCGGGCGATTTCTTCCAGCAAGTCGGCTGGAATGTGAATGTCGTTGCGCCGAACCGGTACCGTGACCGTCAACGTTTCCCCATCAGCGGTAACCTCACAGCCCAACGTGGTCAGGATGTGGGTCACTTGGTCTTGGGACAATGCTGTCCCCAAGACGGCGTTGATGTGGCTCATGGTAATGGTAATCACTGCGGGAGCGGGCACGTTATCCGTGGCCACGACCGTCCCGGCTTGGACTTCGCCACCAGCCAGGTCCGTCATCATCTCTGCGGCGGCGTCTAAGGCTTCTTGAACGCCGGCTTGGTTCACACCCCGTTCGAAACGTTGGGAAGCGTCCGTGTGCAGATTGTGGTGTTGGGCGGCCTTTCTGATGTGGTCGTGTTCAAAGACGGCGGCTTCAATGGCTACGGTGACGGTCCCGTCAGCGATGGCCGTATCTAAGCCCCCCATGACCCCGGCCAAGGCGATTGGCTTTTGGTCGTCCGCAATCACGATGTCGTGGTCGTCTAAGTCATGTTCCCCTTCATCTAGGGTCGTGAGCTTTTCACCGGCTTTAGCAGTCCGGACGTAAACGTCTTGCCCGCTAAATTTATCATAGTCAAATGCATGTAACGGTTGACCGTACTTCAACATGATGTAGTTGGTGATGTCGACCACGTTGTTGATTGGCCGGTAACCGGCGTTCCACAGGCGAATCTGTAGCCACATGGGACTGGGAGCCAATTTGACTTGCTTGACCAGACGCATCCGGTATTGTGGTGCCAAGGCAGCATCGGCGTGGACCGTCAATTGGTCGGCGATGGCCGCACCCGTCTCCTTGACGGCGGGTTGGTCGAACTTCACGGGCAGATCGTAAATGGCGGATAAATCATGTAACGTCCCGTACAGGCTCAACATGTCCCCACGGTTTGGCGTCACGTCCAAATCGATCAGGCTGTCGTTCATGCCCAGGTAATCGTAAACGGCGTCACCAGGCGTCGCATCGGCAGGCATCACGTAAATCCCATCGGCATAGGCCTTAGGCACAACGTCTTCAGGGAAGCCAATTTCCTGTAAGGCACAGATCATCCCGGCAGACGGCACACCGCGCATCTTGGACTTCTTGATCTTGACGTTGTCTGCGATGCGTGATCCCGGTAAGGCCACGATCACCTTTTGGTCCTTGGCGATGTTCGGCGCACCACACACGATCTGTAGCGGTTCGTCTTCACCGACGTCCACTTGGCAGATGTGCAAGTGATCGGAGTCTGGGTGGGCTTCAACGGACAAGACGTGGCCGACCACGATCTTCTTTAAGCCGTCGCTAGGCTTGATAACGTCATCGACTTCCACGGAAGTCCGTTCGATCTTTTCCGCCAAGTCGGCTGGTTCAACGTTTAAATCCAAATATTCTTTAATCCAATTGTATGAAATCTTCATGGTTGGCGGTTATCCTTTCTTCGTGAATTGCTTGAGGAAGCGAACATCATTTAAGTAGAAGTTCCGGATGTCATCGACGCCGTACTTCAACATGGCGAACCGGTCAGGCCCGACCCCAAAGGCAAAGCCGCCGTAAACGTCGGGATCCACGCCGGCCATCTTCAAGACGTTCGGGTGAACCATCCCGGCCCCTAAGACTTCGATCCAGCCGGTGTTCTTGCAGACCTTGCAGCCCTTACCGCCACAGTTAAAGCAGGTAATGTCGGCTTCAACGGAAGGTTCCGTGAATGGGAAGTAGCTGGGCCGCAACCGCACGTCAAATTTGTCACCAAACAGTTCGTGGGCCAAGACCTGCAGCGTCCCCTTCAAGTCAGCCATGGTGATGTGCTTGTCAATGACCAGGCCTTCCACCTGATGGAATTGGTGGGAGTGGGTCGGATCATCGGTATCACGCCGGTAAACGACTCCGGGCGAGATCATCTTGAGTGGGCCTTGACTAAAGTCGTGGGTCTCCAGTGTCCGCGCTTGCATCGGTGAGGTTTGCGTCCGCATCAAGATTTCCTTGGTGATGTAGAAGGTATCTTGCATGTCGCGGGCGGGGTGGTTCTTCGGCAGGTTCATCATTTCAAAGTTGTACTTGTCTTCTTCGACTTCGGGACCACTCAAGACCTGGTAGCCCATCCCCAAGAACAGGTCTTCGATTTGGTCGATGATCTGTTGGATCACGTGCGGTTCACCCTTGGCGACCGGCGTGCCGGGTAACGTCACGTCGATGGCTTCGTTGGCCAGCTTGGCGTTCAACACGGCATTTTCCAATTCCTCACGCCGCTTGGCCAAAGCCGCGGTCAAATCATCACGAATCTCGTTGGCAAACGCCCCGACCTTGGGCCGTTCTTCGGCGTCTAGGTCGCGCATCCCCCGTAAGACCTCGGTGATGGGACCCTTTTTCCCTAACAATGACACCCGAACCTGATTGACGTCCTTGAGGTCAGCAGACTTTTTAATTTCCGCCAGACCGCGGTCGTGCAGTTCGGTTAATTTATCTTTTAAAGACATACGTCATCCTCCATTTTCTATTTTGACAACATCCGGGCAAACAAAAAAGCCCCGTCCCATAACTAGGGACGAAGCTTCGCGGTACCACCCTGATTCAGCTAAAAGTCGAGACTTCTAGCCACACTCAGAAATGATAACGGTCATTCACCGGAAAATCATTCATCGCTTTCACGAATCCCGATTACAACTCAAGAACTGAATTCACCCAGTAATTTGAAGTTTGCTTCCAGTCTAGGCAAACTCTTCCTGACAAATTGCACCGGCTACTGCTTTTCTATCATCGTTTTTAACTATTACCTTCATAGCCTAGCGGATTTCTCAGCGCCTGTCAACTACTTCTGGTTGACTTCGGTCGGACAATACCATTTATCCGACCAGGCGTGAACGGCGGCCATAATATCTTTGAATTCTTGGCCCTTTTCCGTCAGCTCGTATTCGATCAGCGCGTTGTCCGGGAACGTCCGGCGCACGATCACGCCGTTTAATTCCAATTCCTTGAGCCGTTCCACCAACACCCGGTCACTGCACCGGGGGATGTTGTGGGCCAGGTCACGGAAACGTTGTGGTCCCTCCTGTAAGAGAACGTCAATAATTAAGCCGTTCCACTTCTTACCGAGAAACGAAAAGGTCTGTTCGAATCGGGGGCAGAGTTCAAAATCCACCGTCGATTCATCTTGGGCCTTTGGTGACATCATTTGCATGTTATCTTGCCTCCCATCCAGGTTTCACTGAAACTAGGCGTTCGGCGTTACTTTGTTCATGAGGGCTTCGACTCGCTTACGAGCGGGACCACAGAATTCGTGGACCGCTTCATAATCATCGACCAGAGAAACAATGGCACTTTCCCGGTATTTCGGCATAGCGAGCGTGGCGCCCCACATGTGCTTCAAGATAATATCCTTTTCCATGGGGCTTAAGTCGGTCAGCTTTTCAGCATTGCGCAAAGCGACCCGTGGATGGATAAACGCGTGCGAACCCAGATTGAACTTCGTCGTCCGCCAATCATAATAAAACAAATCATGCAACAACCCACCCCGCGCAGTGGCCCGGGTATTCAAACCAAGTTTCTTCGCAATCAAATAACTGTTGTAGGACACTGAAATACAGTGTGTTAATCGGTCAGAATGATGGTGCTGGGTATAATTCGCCAGGCGTTGGACCGGCTCCTTGGCCAACAAATCAGAAACTAAAGCAAGGTACTCGGGGTCATCACGCCAAGTAAGTTTGGTCATAGAATGCTTCCTTTTCATTTAAAATTATGATATTCAGTCATCTTATCCTTATATGATACTTGGTTTTGGCCAAATTGCAACCATCTTGCTTGATTTTTCAGTGGGTTTACCTTTTCTTTAGCTTTTCTCGCCACCACCGGGGTAAATCGTTGACCGCTCCAAGGGTGAAACCCCAGTGGACGGACCGGACCTGCTCGCCGAAGAAAGGCGCGGCGTCACCCCTGTTCGTTGATGTTCTGGAGCGCATCACCTGCAGAGCAGACCGTATTTCCGCCTGACGCAGCCTCAGCTCTAGCTCACCAACCGGAACATCACGACGCCCGCTGCGACCGCGACGTTGAGGGATTCTGCTTGGCCCTTGATGGGGATGTAGAGGTTGCGCGTGGTCATCTGCTGTAGGTCGGGGGCCATGCCGTTGCCTTCATTGCCCATGACAATGGCTCCAGCCGTTAATGGCGGGACGTCGCGGTAACTCTTAGCGTTGCGGTCCAAATTGGTGCCGTAGACTGGCAAATGCCGCGCCGTAAAGGCACTGATCCAGTCGTGCAGGTCCGCCTCGACCAGTTGGATGTGGAATTGACTTCCCTGCATCGACCGCAAGACCTTCGGCAAGAAACGACTCGCGGTCCCCTTACCGAAGACCACGCCCGTTAGTCCGGCAGCGTCGGCCGTCCGCACCATGGTCCCGATGTTACCGGGATCTTGGACGTAATCCAAAAACAACCAGACCCCATCAGCCGTTTGCGGGTCGCCCGCGGTATCCTTGGGCAACGGGACCGTGGCAAAGATGCCCTGGGGCGTCCCGGTATCCCCAATCGTTTGGGCGATGCTGTCGGTCAGTTCGTAGGTGGCCACCCCCGCGGGTAATTCCGCGGCGTGATCGGCCAATTGTTCGGCCGTGCCCATGATGGCCGTTAAGTCATGATGGGCCTTGATGGCTTCTTGGACCAAATGCCACCCTTCTAATAGGTAAGTTTGGGTCGCCTTGCGCCCTTTTTTCGTGGTCAGTGCCCGCCACTGCTTGACCTTTTTATTTTGTCCCGACGTAATTTTTTCTGTCACGGTATCCTTACTCCCATCTGAATTCTTTTCCTAATTCTACCATATCCCTAGGCAGCACCGGCGACTCGCGGTATGATTAAAGTGAATTTTTTTGAAGGGAGGCCTGGGTAGTCATGCAGACCCAACAGATTCTGGTCAGTGGCCTGGTCCAAGGCGTCGGCTTTCGCTGGTCAACCAGTAAACTCGCCCATCAACTCGGCATTACTGGCACCGTGCAAAATCTCGCCAACGGCCAAGTCGTCATTGTGGCCAGCGCGTCGGCCGCACTGCTTAGTCAATTTACCGATCAGCTCCAACACGGATTATCCCCCTGGATTCAGGTCACCGACCTCACCATCACTAACTTACCCGTCAAACATTTCAGTGACTTCCGCATAATCAATTGAAAAAGCCCGCCAAATCAAGTAAGATGGTTGATGTTAACGGCGATTTTGCCGCTGGGGGCGTCTACGCTCTACACGTTTAAAATCATAAAGGGGTTCAAAATAGCATATGAAAATCTCCAAGAAATTCTCGGTTACCGCGGCCCTCGCGGCACTGGCACTGGTCCTCAGTGGCTGTGTCCAGACCAAAAACGGTAAACCCTACGGCTTCGTGTACGATTACCTAGCCGTGCCTGGGCAACACGTGATGGACTGGCTGGCACACATCTTTGGTGGCAGTTACGGCTGGGCCATTATCGTTTTGACGGTGATCGTGCGAATGGTCCTACTGCCCGTCATGGTCAAGCAAATGCGCAACGCCACCGTCCAACAAGAAAAGATCTCCATGATCCGGCCGCAGATGACCGCGCTGCAAAAGCAACAAAAAGCAGCCTCCACGCCAGAGGAACAACAAGCGGCTAGCCAAGCCATGATGGCGCTGTATCGCAACAACGGCATCAGCATGACCGGTGGGATCGGGTGTTTGCCATTGTTGATTCAAATGCCCATCTTCGCCGCCCTGTACGCCGCGATTCGTTATTCACCTGAGCTCTCCAAAGCAGTGTTCATGAACATCCCGTTGGGGAAAGCCAGCTGGATTTTAGCCCTGCTCTCCTTTCTGTCCTACCTGCTACAAGGATACTTATCCCTGCTAGGCATGCCGGAAGAACAAAAGAAGCAAATGCGCTTTACCCTGCTGCTCTCACCCGTGATGATTCTGTTCTTCACGATGAGCTCCCCAGCCGGATTAGGGTTGTACTTCTTCGTCGGTGGACTGTTCGCCTGCCTGCAAACGTTGATCATCAACTTCTACCGGCCACGGATTCGCCGTGAGATCCAAGAAAAAATGAAGGATCAACCGGCACCCGCTGCACCTGTCGTTCCGAAAAAGGTCGTAACACCTGCTGCCAAGCAAGCCACGGCCAAGAAGGTCAGTCAGAAGAATCGGAATCGAAACGCTGGTAAGCAACAACATCACAAGTAATTACGCACTGACAAATAAGCTTCGATGATTGGACGTTCGTGTCGCCCACTATCGTCTGTACGCATTAGGGTTCCTAGATCGAAGTGACAATAGTAAAGAGATGGCCCAATCCTCAAGACTTGAGGACTGGGCCATCTTTTTGACTTGCACGATATCTGGTTTATTCATAGTAAAAACCTCACCAATTTATTTGATGAGGTAATCATATCTTGTTGTGACCATCAATCATAGATGGTCAGTTATTAGGTGCTTGCCTAAAGGATATCGCCAATAAAAGCTATAAGGCCACGAAATGGGCCTACTACCATGGTTCAAAGCTGCATGCCGTCATGGGCAATGATGGCCACTTCATCGATTAGGAGCTAACGCCAGCCGCAGTAGATGACCATAAAGTCACAATCGCTAGTTCAATACGGCCCGTGATTCGGTACTTACTTTTCCCAAAACTGTTGTATGCCCTGCCGTCTGCTAGTTGGCATTAGCCAAAAATATTCTCAGGCAATTGAGACAACCACGCAGACTTGGTAAGCGACTCCCCTGATGTGGTCCACTTGGCGCTAATCCACCATCAAATTCTGCCGCACACCACTGGGGACTGCGGCCCGGTCGACCTTTTCCCAATTTTCGACATTCTGGCCCTTGGTGGTGATCTTCAGGAATTTATTGGGCTTCAACCGCCACTGCGCGTCAAAGGTCAACGTGCGGGCCTTCCCCTGATCGTTGTAGGTCAACAGCTGGTACACGTACTCGTCCTCACCGCCACCACCGATATAGTGACGCACCGGCTTAGCGTTGGTCGAGGCGTAGACGGTTTCCGTCTTGACCAGTGGATTGACGTTGTCGGCGGCCATCGCCCACTCACTGTGCTTATTCTTGGTCACACCGGGCAAAATAACAGCCCCGACGATACCCAAAACGGCTAAACCAGCCACGACCGCGATTAACTTACTTAAAATTTTCATCTTGAAAGATCCCCCCTATGTTGGTTAGTTACTCATGTAATTAACTAGTTACCATAGGATACTGAACTTTCGTGGCGTTGTCAATCCTCATTTCTTAAGGTTTGTTAAAACGCAAAAAACTGAGTGGGTTACTGTGACAACCGTAAGCCGGGCGATTGTTTCCAGAATCAAAAAAGGACTGCTTCGCCACTAGGCCGCAGTCCTTCAAAGTTTTATGATTTTGGTGTTTCATCCGTTGGTTGGTCCGTCATTGACGTATCCGCTAACAGTTCTGACTTGATTCCCGGCACATCATTGGCCGCTTGGGCCTGTTCCTTCTTTTCCGTCAAGAGCTGGGCGTCTTTGTCCGACAAAATCGGCAGGGAGATGCGGAAGACGGAGCCTTGGCCCAGCGCGCTTTCAATGGTGATGCGCCCGTGGTAAGCCTCAATCAACCGCTTGGCAATGGCCAGACCTAGCCCGTTGCCCCCCTTGGTGCGAGAACGCGCCTTGTCGACCCGATAGAAACGGTTAAAGACGCGGTCCCGATTCTCCTGCGAGATTCCTTCCCCAAAGTCTTGCACGGCCACCTCCAAGCTGCGCGAATCGCTCTCGTAGCTCATGTGAACCTCCTTGCGCGACTGGGAGTACTTGACCGCATTATCCATCAGAATAATCAGGATCTGTTCCAAATGATTCCGGTAGATCTGTGCTTGCACCGGTCGCTGGACGTCATTGTCTAAGATAAAGACGTAATCCGGATGAATCATCTTGAAGTTGTCAAAGACTTGTTCAACCACTTCACTGACATCCGAGACCTCATTGGGGTAGTTGACCTCAATCTGCTCGGCTCGCTGCAGGTCCAACATTTCCTGGACCAGACTCTTCATGCGTTTGGTCTCTTGTAAAGAAGCCTTGATCGATTCATTCAAGACCTCCGGATCATCCTTGCCCCAGCGATCCAGCATTTCCATGTGGCCCTGGATAATGGCCACTGGCGTCCGCAATTCATGGGAGACATCTTCCACGAACTGTTGTTGCTGGTCCATGTAGCGTTGCGTCGTGTCTAACATGTCGTTAAACAGGCCGCCCAAGTCACTGAGTTCATCTTGATGATGCATTTCCGGCACCCGGCGATCCGTCTTGGGGTCCTCACGCATGGCGTGAATCGTGTCCCGAATGGCCTCGACCGGCCGTAACAGGAAGGTCGCCAGGCTATAGCTCAGCACGGCGGCGGCCAAGACCGCCATCATGCCGAGGACCAGATCAATCTGTAATAACTTGACCTGGGTGGCACGATAGTCGCGGAGATTGTCCGTGACCTGCACGTAACCTAAAATCGTATCGCCCTGCTTAGCCCGGATCGGCGCGATGCCGACCAGGTTCTTGCGGCCGTTGATTTTTCTAGTCGAAATGCGCTGCTTCTTGGACTTCTGAAATGCCAAGGGACTCTGGCGTGTCGCAAACAACGGGTGCCCTTTTTGGTCATAGACCGTGACGGTTTGACTGTCGCGCGCCAGGCTGGTAAGTACCGCGTTGTTGTACGGACCCGTGGGCTTTTTGGTCTCTGACAAGACCGTCCGTGGTCGCAGTAGTTGATTGACCTGAGCGCCCGTCAATGGTTGCTTTTGGGTATTGAGCTTTTCGACCACTACGTTCATCGTATCTGCGACGTGGGTCTTTTCTTGACGCATCAACACCGTCATGAAGCTGTTAAAGATCAGCAGGACGATGACCGCGAAAATGACCAACACGCCAAAGGCCGTTGACAAGGCCCATTCCCATTTTAACGAGAACCGAAACCCGGGCTTCTTAGCTTGATCATCATCTGCCACCGTAGCCGCTACTGGCGGTTCAGGGACCGCTGGTTTTTCAGGAACTTTAGGTTCTTCTGGCGATTTCACGAACGCATCACATACCCTGTCCCCCGAACCGTCTGGATGTAACTCTTCTGGCCGGCGACATCAATTTTGTTCCGCAAGTAACGGACGTATACATCGACCACGTTAGTCTCAACCTCAGACTCGTAGCCCCAAACCTTGGTCAACAGGACGTCCCTGGCCAAGACCACGTTGATATTTTCCATCAACGCCAGGAGTAATTCGTATTCCCGCTTGGTCAGGTTGATCACCTCGTCGCCACGGCGGACGATGCGGTTTTCCTTTTCAATCGTTAAGTCTTTAAACTTCACGGTCGTTTGCTTGGTGTTCTTCTGTTCGCCTTCCAGGTGAATCCGCCGCAGCAGGGCCCGGACCCGTGCCAACAATTCTTCAATCGCAAATGGCTTGACGATGTAATCGTCGGCCCCGTGGTCTAACCCGGAGACCCGATCGATCACGGAATCGCGCGCCGTCATCATGATGATCGGCGTACTCTTCACTTCACGCACCCGCCGGGCCACTTCGATCCCATTCAATTCAGGTAACATCAGATCCAATAAGATGACATCAAAGTCTTGGGATAAGGCAGCTTCCAAGCCGGTCCGTCCGTTAAATTGGACGTTGGTCTCATAACCTTCATGCTTTAGTTCTAGTTCGACAAAGCGGGCAAGGTTTTTTTCATCTTCAATAATTAAAATTCGACTCATTACACTTTAACTCCTCTGGCTATTTCACGGCGGCACCACCAGTTAAAGCCTCACTGGCAGTGGCCGTCCGATATTCATTTCAACATTTAATTTTATCATATTTCCTCTTACTTGTATGCAAATCCGCGTGGCTTCTCACATTTAGTTTAATCTTAAGCACCTAAACCGGCAAAAAATCCTTCACTTGTAAAATTCAACCGGTTGCATTCGATAGTTAAGTTAGCTTTTGAAAACGGTTATGTCGTTTGCTTCACATTGTTAAATAGCTTATGATGACAATGAATAGGCGTCATAGTGCCACTTATCAGTCATCTTGAGTAAATCTTAATAATTTTTGTGCAAAATTTCACTTGAAACTGACAACTTTTGCAGTATACTGAGTCTTGTAGATAAAAAGAAAGAGGGATTGTTTTCATGAAAGCAGCAGTTATTCGCGATTCAGTTGATGGTTACGTAGATATTAAGGATGTTACCCTGCGTCCCATTACGCACGGTGAAGCCTTGGTAAAGATGGAATATTGTGGTCTCTGTCACACCGATTTACACGTCGCTGCCGGTGACTTCGGTAAGCAACCCGGCCGGATCATTGGTCATGAAGGTGTCGGTAAGGTTATCCAAGTTGCCGATGATGTTAAGAACCTGAAGATTGGCGACCGCGTTTCTATCGCTTGGTTCTTCAAGGGCTGTGGCCACTGTGAATACTGCTTGACTGGTCGGGAAACCCTTTGCCGCAACGTCAAGAACTCTGGCTTCACGGTTGATGGCGCGATGGCTGAAGAATGCATCGTGGACGCCAACTACGCCGTTAAGGTACCAGATGGCTTGGACCCAGTTGAAGCCACTTCCTTAACTTGTGCCGGTGTGACCATGTACAAGGCTCTGAAGGTCGGCGAAACCAAGCCTGGTCAATGGGTTGAAGTCGTTGGTGCCGGTGGTTTAGGCAACTTGGCTATCCAATACGCCCACAACGTCTTCGGTGCCCACGTGGTTGCCGTTGATGGGAACCCTGACAAGTTGGCCGCTGCTAAGGCTAACGGTGCCGAACTGCTGATCAACCGGCATGACGGTGACGTTGCTGAACAAATCCAAGAAAAAGTTGGCGGCGTGGACAATGCCCAAGTCACGGCTGTGAACAAGGATGCCTTCACGCAATCCGTCAACGCCTTGAAGCCAGATGGCAAATTGGTTGCCGTGGCCTTACCACAAGGTGACATGGAATTAAACATTGCTAAGACGGTCTTGGATGGGATCTCCGTTCGCGGATCCTTAGTTGGGACGCGGCAAGACCTAGCCGAAACCTTCCAATTCGGTGCTGAAGGCAAGGTTCACCCAATCGTGCAAACCCGTCGTCTTGACGAAGTTAATGATATCATTGATGAAATGAAGAATAACCAAATCGTTGGCCGGATGGTTGTTGACTTTACTAAATAAGCCACTGATTTGATCTAGGGGTTGTCGTTCGCTCAGGCGGACGGCAACCTCTTTTTTGTCTTGCTCAGATGGCTTTTGGGTGTTCACTGCCACTCAGTCTGAGCTGCTCGGCTACTGTAGCAACACCACCTAAACCAGCCGTTTAACCCACTGACTGCGACTGACCTGATAGTTGCCATCCACTTAATTAGCGTTGACTGACCGACGAAACTCTTCTAGTTAGAGAACCCCCCATCTGGCAATCGGAACTACCAGCTCTGAAGCCAACCACTAGTGAAATTTTCTTCAGTAACGCTGACGCTATTGATTGTCTTCACAGCATCACAAGCCTAATCACCTTCAGCGCCCCCTCCCAACCTCACCAAAGCCTAAAACGACCGGTACAACAGCCGCAAAGCCGCCAGATCTGGTGCCGTCAGGTGTTCTTGTTCCTGGTCCATGGCCGTCATCACCGATTTCGGATTGTCACTGTGCGCTAAGCCGACCGCATGGCCGATTTCGTGGACCGCGACTGACAGACGGATGCGTAATTCCGGATGTGCCAAATTCAAGCCCGCCTGCGCGTGATTAACCGTGGGCATTTGCCAACTGGGACGACGAATGATGTGGGGGCCACCCTTTCCCAGCTCGGCCACCGCCGAATGTTTCAGTGCCGAGTCTCGGTAGGTAAAGAAACGTACCGTGTTGTGGTGATCGGCCGCTGATCCCGGAAGCAGTCGCACGATGCCCGTTTGATTAAAAATGGCCACGGCTTGTTCAAACACTTGGCGAAATTCCCGGGCTTCTGCGTTTGCAAAATAATAGTGATACGTTGGTTGCAAGGGATGCGCCCGGGCCACGGCGTCAATGGGCGTTTGTGCGTGGGGACTGTCAATCCACATAGCCAAATGATTGACCCAGCGATCTTGGCGTAACGCCACCGTCGCCAACGATTGCCCCCACCCACTGACCACTAACCCGATGCCCAACACGATCAGCAGCCACCAGTGATGCCATCTCTTCACGTTAACCGTCCCCTTTCTGATTGCCAAGGACTAGTTTACCTGATGGCACCTAAGTATGCGATTAATCTGCAAAAGATTGGTCAAAACTCACCGGCAATTCTCCGAAAATTGCCTCATGCGTATAGATTGCGCAAAGTTTTAATATCCGCAGCCGAAAGATGCGTCTTGCCCTGATCAATGGGGTACATGACCGAGTGGCGACTCTCGCTGTGATCGAGCCCCAAGGCGTGTCCCACTTCATGAATCGCCACGGAAACTTGGCGACTCTGGGCATAAGTCAAATTGAGCCCGGCCTGAGCGTGATTGGCGGTATAGCCTTGAAATCCGGTGACTGTTTCAATCTCGGGTCCCCCTTTGCCCAGCTCCAGATACGCCGCTTGTTTCTTCGGCATGGTCATCCGATAGGCAAAAATCGTCAGGCCGTTTTGCCGCTCCGTGGCATCGCCCGCGACCAGATTGACGATCCCCGTCTCATTGTAGACGGCAATGGCCTGCTCAAACGTCGATTCCAGGTCATTGGGCACACTGCCAGCAAAGTGATAGTAATAAGTTTTCTTTAGCGTTCGCGGCTTGACG
The DNA here is from genome assembly GCF_022646225.1 of Levilactobacillus sp. NCBI lineage: Bacteria > Bacillati > Bacillota > Bacilli > Lactobacillales > Lactobacillaceae > Levilactobacillus > Levilactobacillus sp. Next base: position 55,955 of record NZ_JALCJA010000001.1, on the reverse strand, counting down.
ATGGACTCAACGGGGGTCGCGGTATCTTTATCCTGACGCCCCATCAATGGCAATTGCGTCTCCCATTCGTGCGTTGCTTGGGCGGCCATCGTCTGTGACATTGCAACTATTCTAGGTAGCGTCCCTTGCAGACTTGGTAGCAAAAACCAGCCACCAATGAGAACCACCAGTAAGAGACCCAATCGTTTACGCATGCTCTCGGCTCCTATTCCAAATGATTACTGTTAGTCTACCGGGAATTCACAAGCTTTACCACAAAATCCGCAAATTCGGGGGTAATCCCAAGACTTTCTTAACATTTGATCGTCGATAAATGAGATCTCTAATCTTAATTTCACCGTAAAAGCCTGATATAAAGGAATTTATAACACGTCCAGCGGAAGCTTTATCATAATCAATTGGTCCAACCAATTCTTCAAGACTTGCAGGCCACTTTGTGAAATTTTCAAATCTGACCGCGCTTTTTCCGAAAAAAAAGTCCGATCCGCTTGAAATAGCCGACCAGACGTATCGTTTTTAGCTTAAATTTCACCCTTACCATTTCCCCTGTTGCTGGACCAATGTCACCGGCACCCGGTCGTCGATCTCGCCGTGCGCGGTACTCCCAGCTAGTTGCCGGGAGCCACTGACTGCGGCGACCAGCTCGAAGCCGTCCACCAGCAGTGCGATACTGAGAACCAGTACCAATACGTCACGTCTCAAGGATTTCATCTGCGTCCCTTCCCTTTTGTTCACAGAAGAGTATACCGCAGTTGTGCCAGCGACGATGCCCCTAGCCTCGGGTAAGTTAAGTCAGCAACGTGTTTAGTCCGCTGACGACCCTAAAACTTGCGTCAAGATGGTCTGCAAGACCCCATCTTGTTCGTTGTCCCACTGGGTCACGCCCGTTGCCACGGCTTGAATCTGCGGGTCAGCGTTTTGCATGGCTAGCCCCTGGGCCGCATACTGAAGCAAGGGCACGTCGTTAGCGCCGTCGCCAAAGGCCATAATGTTCGCCGCTGAGAGGCCCAAACGCTGCGCTAGCCACTGAATGGCGGGAAGCTTGCCTACGTTAGCGGCAACCACGTCGATCACGCCATAGCCGCTGTCATGCGCATGCAAGCGACCGTCAAAGTACGTGTTCAGCTGTTCGACCAGTTGGGCCGCTTGATCCGGCAGTGTGGAAATACTGATCTTTTTAATCTTATCCGTCACAGTCCGTAAGCTCGTGACCTGTTGCAAATTATCATAATAGGCACTAGCGGCATCCAACAGCTGCTGCGGCGCCCCACTTTCCGTGTACGACCCTTGTGCCCCGGTCAAAATCACATAGGCGTGCCGCAAAAAGTCCTGTTGCCGATCGACCGTGACGAACTGGGTCACAGCTGCCGGCGATAAGCTACCGTCAAAAATCAATTGGTCTTGTTGGTAAATAGATGCGCCATTTTCCGCGACCAAGACCAAATTGTCCGCCAACGCATCCGCAAACAACTCGCGCAAGTGGGCATATTCATTTCCAGAAGCTAACACCAACGTCACGCCCCGTGCTTGCAGCTGACGCAGCACTTGCTTGAACAACGGCCGATTATAACTCTGATCATTGTGGAGCAACGACCCATTCAAATCAGTCGCAATTAATTTAATCGTCACGAGATCACCTCTCCTATTCGTGTAGTCTTATTATACGTGAAATTTGTTAAAGTTCCGGGTTTTAAAATCGCTAACTGGCTAAAATGCCCCTGACCACTAAGCGATACTGCCACGGGAAGCCGGCGCAGTCCACCAGTAGCGTTTGTTCTTAGACAAATGGCCATTGACAGCCATCAAATCAACCAGCGCTGCTGCCAACCACCACCGTAGTTGAGCGTTCGCCCGTGGGTATGGCCAGCGCCCATCCAATCTAGCTGACGGCCGAGCCTGGGGCAAAACCTTCCAGATTCTTCGCGTCACTTTTACATAGCTGAAACGTGCGCCAAAAGGCAGCCTGGTTCCGCTTAAAACTGCCAACCAAACAAGCCAAGCCCAGGATTATTCTGTTAGCAGCCTTAATGCTCGCCAGCTAATCGCCTTTCCCACTCTCAACGGCCGCAAAAAAACTCCCAGAAGCCGCGGACTTCATGGGAGTTTCATTTGACTAATTAAAATTAGTTGTTTGCGTTCTTAACCGCAACGACCTGACGGCCATCGTAGAAACCACAACTTGGGCAAACCATGTGGGCCTTACGCAACTCACCACAGTTAGGGCAAGGAGTTAAGTTCAGGGAAGCCAACTTGATGTGACCCCGACGCATACGCTTTTTCGTCTTAGACGTTTTCCGTGCTGGTACAGCCAAAGAAAACACCTCCTTTAAATAAATTATATCCACTAGTGAAAAAATTTTTAAGGCTTACAAAGGCGATTATTGATCATCCTGATCAGGGAAGAAATCCTTTAACTTTGCAAGACGTGGATCAACTGATTGATTTTCCTTCTCCACCTTTTCCAGGTCAGCCTCGGCAACGACTTCCCAGTCATTACCAGTCGGCATCTTTTCGCCCTGTTCTTCGGCTTTCGAAAGAATGTGCATCGGAATTTGTAAAATAATGTTGTCACCGACGGCCTTATCGAAATCGATTTGGTCATCTTTGACCACCATCACAACGTCGGTCTTCTCAAACCGTTGCGTCGCAGCGGCGTCAGCAACATAAAATTCCGTCATTTTGAAATCTACGGGTAAGTCTACCGGCGCTAATGACCGACTAGACGGGACCGTCAAGTCCGCGGTTACCTGTGCATCGACCACAACGTCACCGTCCACCACGGAAACCATTCCCTGGGCATGAACGGGGCTTAAATCCAAGACGTCATCGCCGTAGCGTTCCATTAAGTCAGCCTTCAAATCCAACGTTTCGTCGAACGAAAGTGGCTCATTTCGGTAATTCTTGCGGAGCTCGGTCAACGACCATTTCATCGCAATCCCTCCAATGCAACGTGATAAATTATACCTGTCAAAAAATGTGATGTCAAGGTAATTTCCTTGATAGTCATTCAGAATCGTCTTTTTTTACCGGAATTCGGCCGTAATCCTGGTCGATACCCGTCAAAAGTGTGCGAATGGCGCCGGCTCGGTCGTCCAATTCGCCGGGACCCTTTTGCCAATCCCGGTCGGCCCGACTGACCAGCGGCAGGGCCACCTGCTTTTTGATCTGATGCAAATACGCCTGGCCGGCCGCCGAATACCCCAACACGCGCAGGTATTGCGGTCCCGCCAACATCTCTGCTGGTTTGGCCTGCAACAAGATACCTGCCGCTTGGCGTTGAATCCGGGTGTACGTATACCGCTTGGTCTTAGCCGCATGCATGAATGTGGCAAACGTCGAACTGGCCAAGGCCGCACGCTTGAGGCGATACTCCACGCCTTCCGTGATCTGATACAGTTGGCGTAAATCGGCGACATCGCTGCTGACCAGCTGATAACGCAACCACGGCCAAAAATCCGGCCAACTGGTCAGTTGGGTCTGCTGCAAGCGTGTCAGGGTGCTGGTCGGCACCACCGATTCGATGGCGGCCCAATCCCCCGCCAAGGCGGCCGAACGAATGGCCGTGGCGCTGGCAAAGGCCGTGTCCGCCGTAATCGTCGCATCATTGTGCTGACTGCCCCGCCGCGCCAAAGGCAACAGCGTCAGCGGCCGGTCCGCCCGTCGATTGGCCAAGGCATAAAAGAAGCCCAGGATATCGTTGGCGGCATTCAACGTGATGCCCGTTTGCTCGCGCAGATAACCCTGAAAGAGCGACGCGTACGTTTGGTCAAAGCGTTTGAAGGTCGCCGGATTCGTGGGTAAATGCGCCATTAAGCGCTGATAGTCCATGTCCGGGTGTTCGGTCCCAAACGCCAACCAATGGCACTGTAGGGCCGCTAAGAGCCGGACACCGCCCGCTGCGAACAAATGCGCCGGCTGCAAGGCACTCGCCGTGGGCAATTCGACGACCAGGTCGACCCCACCGGCTAAGGCAGCCGCAGTCCGTTGCCATTTATCCATCAGGGCTGGTTCGCCCCGCTGGACCCAGTTACCACTCATGGCGGCAACGACCACATCGGCGCCCGTTCGTTGGCGCGCCTGGTCGATCTGGTAGGCGTGCCCATTATGAAACGGATTATATTCCGCGATGATGCCGACTGCCTGTAACGTCATGTCTACGCCTCCCGTGTCACCTCAAAGAACCACCGAGTCGTGTCGGGTGCAACCTCATGTTCACCGAAGTCGGCGCTGACGCGTTTTACGGTCAACCCCGCGGCGGCCAAGGCGCGTTGGTAATCTGCCAACGGATAGGTCCGTTCATGATGCAACTCCGTCACCTTGCGATACTCGCCCGTTTCTTCATTCTTCGTGAAGAAGGTCAAGTCGTGTTCAGCGGCATGGGTCTCGTCTTCGATTCCGTAACTGGTCCAGACGAACGCCCGGGTCTCATCCACATAATTGTACATGTACCCGGGGTAAACGTCATCCGTTTGGTGCGGCGTGATGACGTCAAACAAGAACTGACCACCCACAGCCAAGTGATCGTGCACCTGAGCAAAGGCCTGGGTCACCTGATCCAAGTCGCTCAGGTAGCAAAATGAATCCGCAAAACACGTCACGGTTTGGTATTGCCCAATGTCACTGAGATCCAACATGTTGCCCGCCATCAACGGCATGGTCACATCGGCTTCTTCGGCGTGCTTGGCGGCCAACGCCAGCATCTCTTCACTCAGATCCAAACCACTGACCTGATAGCCGTGCTGGGCCAACAAGACGCCTAAGCGGCCACTCCCACACGCCAGGTCCAGTAGCTCCCCACTGGTTGGAGCCACCCGGTTAGCGACAAAATCCAGCCATTGGTCATACATGGCTGGATCAAAAAGTTCGTCGTAAAGCTCTGCAAAGGATTGATAGATCATGCTTCAACCCATTGGCCCAGATCAATCTCTGGGGCGTCTGACCAGAGCTTTTCTAAGTTGTAATGGCTGCGTTGGTCCTTTTGGAAGACGTGAACGACCACGTCGCCCAAGTCGATCAGGATCCATTCAGCGCTGTTCTTACCTTCGACGTCGCGAATGGCCACGTTGTTGACGTTCATTTGGTCAACGATCTCATCAGCAATGGCTTGTACTTGCCGGTTCGAGTTGGCTTCCATGATCAAGAAATAGTCGGCCATTAAGCTGACCTTGGTCATATCTAAAGCCACCATGCCTTCTGCACGCTTGTTTTCTGCAGCCTTCACTGCGATTTCTAAAATTGCTTTACTTTCCATAGTTTCCCCTCTCAAATAGTCGGATATTGTGGCACCCACGCGTTGTAGGTGTCGATCGACTTAGGATAGACTGGCTTGCCGTTTTCGACCAAATACTCCAGCGTGTGCTTGGCTTGAAACGCCACGCTTTTCGCCAGGTCCGTTTTCGCCAATTGCCGCGCCTCATCGACTCCCGGGAAGTCCCGTTGCGGTTCGATGTAGTCGGCCATGTAGACGATTTGTTCCAAGGGCGACATGTAGACCGCCCCGGTCGTGTGGTGACGCACGGCATTCAAGATATCTTCATCGTAAATGCCCAGCTCATGCTTGATCAATTCAGCCCCCACGACCCCGTGCCAAATAGCGTTGCCGTAGTCCAGCAACATGGGATCCAAGTGGTACTGCTTGATGGCCGTGATGAAGTCCTCGTCTGGTCGTTGCTTGGCGTAATCGTGAACCAAACCGGCAATGCTGGCCTTTTCCAGGTCGACAGCATTGCGCTTGGCCAATGTGATGGCCGTTTGTTCCACGCGTTGCACGTGCTTAAACCGTTTGGGCTTCAACTGTTGACTGATTTTGGCCAACAGTTCCGCGCGCGTCCCAGCAAAAATATTTTCAGTGTAGGTTAGTTCAGTCACGATATAATAGATGCTCCTTAATGTAGAGATCGACCATGGTCGGGACCAGGTAACGCACGGATTGCCCCCGGCGCACCTGTTCTCTGATCATCGTTGAACTGATCCCGATTTGCGGGACGTCGACCCACAAGACGGGGTACGGCGACTCGCGATTAAATCCCTGACGACAAACGCCGACGAACTGGACCAATTTGACCAGCTCGTCAATGCGGTACCACTTCGGCAAGTAAGCGACCATGTCGCCACCAATAATGAAGTAGTACTGGTTTTCCGGATGGGCCTGCGTCAGCTGTAACATGGTGTCATAGCTGTAGCTGCGGCCGCCCCGTTGCACTTCCGTGAGTTCCAAGTCGAACCGCGGATTGTCCTTGATGGCCGCCTTGACCATCGCCACGCGGTCCTTGGCGGGAATCGTCAACTTGCGATCCACGTGCGGCGGCTCGGCATCCGGCATGAATAAGACTTTATCCAGCCCCAACTGGGTCGCCACTTGATCCGCAATGACCAAGTGTCCCAAATGCGGTGGGTTAAACGTCCCACCCAGGATACCAATTCGCCGTTTCTCAGCGGTCGCCGCTAATTGGGTCGCCACTTGTGTACTCGTTCGTTCTAGGATCTTCACCACGACTGCCAGACCTCCCTACATGTTTTCCACGATTGGTGAAATCTTTTGGTTTTCTGCCTCGGTAGCGACCCGGTATAAGACCAAGACGCGCCCGATAGTTTGAACCACCTGAATGTCGGTGTTGTCTTCGATAAAGGCCTTGGTTTCGTCAACGGAAACGTCGGCGCTTTGTTGCAGATTGATTTTGATCAATTCCCGATTTTCTAAAGCACCGGTCAGTTGATCCAACCAGGTCTGGGTCAGCCCATTTTTACCCACGGAAAAGAGTGGGCGCATGGCATGGGCGTGGGCCCGTAAATAACGTTTTTGTTTTCCTCGTAGCAAGTTGTTGTCCTCCAATTTTTAAATCATTGCTCGGCGAATCAAGACACCGACACCCGCGGGCGCCCAGCCAGTCACATTGACTCCGGCTGGCACGGTGATCCACCCCAGGCCCTCAAAGACCAGGTCACTCTTGACCGTCGTCTTAAATTCGTGAGCCACGAGCGGCGGGAAGTCATCCTTCGTGTCGGCATGCGGTGGTGTCAACAGCTGGCCCAATTGCCGCGCGTAAAAGTCGTCAGCGTTTTCCAGCTTGGTGCGGTGAATGTAGAGATTGTTTTCAAAATAAGCCGTGAACCCGTTCTTCGGGCCCTTGGTGTAGTCAAACCGCGCAATGCCGCCCAAGAACAGGGTTTGTTGATCATTGAGTTGGTAATTCTTGGGTTTGATTGGCTTTTGCGGCGTCACAATCTTGAGGTCCTTGCCGTCCAGGTAGTGCGCCATTTGTTGGTTTTGAATGATCCCGGGCGTATCGACCAACACGTGGTCATCGTCCAGTGGCAGTTCAATCTTATCCAACGTGGTCCCAGGGAACCGTGACGTGGTGATCAGGTCTTGCACCCCGGTATTTTGTCGAATCACCTGGTTGATCAGCGTGGACTTCCCCACGTTGGTGACCCCGACCACGTACACGTCTCGGTCGCCCCGGTACTTGTCGATCAATTGTAACAGGCCATCCACGGATTGGTTGGTCTTGGCACTCAGCAGCGTCACGTCGATTGGCCGCAGCCCCTCTTCGTTGGCGCGTTGGCGCAGCCAGTCCCGTAACTTACTGCGTTTCAGTGAGCGCGGCAAGAGGTCTTCTTTGTTGCCGACCAGTAGGACTGGATTATCACCGACAAAGCGGTGCAGTCCCGGAATCACACTACCGTTAAAGTCGAAGATGTCCACCACGTACACGATCAAGGCGTTGGCGTCTTGAATCTGCGTCAACAGGCGTAAGAAGTCATCATCGGTCAAGCCGACGGGCACGATTTCGTTGTAGTGCCGGAGCCGGAAACACCGTTGACAATAGACTTCTTCTTTTTCGATACCCTTGTCGAGCGCGGATTGCGGGGTGTACCCCGGTGCCGTCTTATCCGTGGTTTGCACGACCGCTCCACAGCCAATGCAGTGAAGTGGCTCGCCATCAATGACGACCGGTTCAATGTGTTTTTCGTTCATTAAGATCCTCCTGCCAAGTTAATTCGGGGTAGTTGTGCCGCAAGCGCCACATGACTACCTTTTCCAATAACCGATTGCCCTTCGTGATCCAGGCATCTGAGCTTAAAATGGGTTTGACTAAGACGCTTCTGACACCGCTATGATGCGCGGCCCAGACGTCCGTCAACAATTGATCACCCACCATGACGACCTCGTCGCGGCGTAAATGCCAGCGACGTAAGGCCCGATTCAATCCCCAAGCCAATGGTTTGAGCGCCCGGTGAATGTAGGGCAGGTTAAATGGTGCCACAGCGCGGTCAACCCGAGCGCGACTGTTGTTAGACACCACAATCACCTGAATCCCTGCCAACTCCAACAAATTGAGCCAATGATGCAATTCTGGCGTGCCGTCTGGGTTATTCCACGCAATCAGCGTATTATCCAGATCGGTCATGACCGCCTTGATGCCGTTGGCCCGCAAATCTGTTGGCGTCAAATCGTATATGTTCGTAACCATCCACGTGGGTTTGAATCCAGAAACCATGCGGGTGACTGCCCCCCTTCGTTCGTTTGCCAGTATTGGCATGTCTAGCTTTTTATTATACGCAATTTTGGCCGATTTTACCACCATCAGCCGTCGAGAATCCCCAACTGTTTTCTGGTGGCGTTACCATTTTCTGTGCTGTCCGCCTTGCCGGTTGTCCCATACGCCACTCATAGCGTTGGGATTAGCTGTTGACCGCATCATAGTGGCAACTGGCCGCCTACCGTTCGCCAAATATGGGTTGGAACGCTGGGGCGGACGGGTCGAGCCGAGAAACACGTCTATATCTGTCACATAGCCGAAACGTGCGCCAACAGGCAACTGGTTCCGCTTAACACTGCTAGGCAAATAATCCAAGACCGGGATTATCCGCCTAGCAGTGTTAATGCTCGCCAGTTAACCGCCTGTCGTCACACTCTTGTTAAGCGGCTGAACCCATATTTGGCGAACTCTCGGCTACAATGGCGCTACCGCTAAAAATTGTCTTAGTCGCAACTAACTTGTCTACTCGCTGCGACCAACGCGGCATCACTGATAGCCGCCAACCTTGCTGGAGTCAGCCAAGGATGGTCCCATCTGGAACCGAAAGACCGTTCCTCATGCTAGCGGTGTCCCCTGAGCAGGCGGAAATCCTGACTGATGCAGACAACTGGTTTCACCAATTTCAGGCGTCAGAACACCGCCGTTTCAGCAATTAAAGTGTCAATTCTAATTTCAACCTTCAAATCGTAATAAAAAAGACCCCGCCGCAGCGAAGTCCTTTCAAATTGACTGAATTAAGCAGCCAAAGCTTCCTTAGCTTGGTCAGCTAAGGCCTTGAATGCAGCAGCGTCGTTCACTGCTAAGTCAGCTAACATCTTCCGGTTAACGTCGATGTTGGCTAACTTCAAACCGTGCATCAACTTGCTGTAGCTCAGACCGTTCATCCGGGCTGCGGCGTTGATCCGGGCAATCCAAAGCTTCCGGAAGTTACGCTTAGTGGCTTTCCGGTCACGGAAGGCGTATTGACGGCCCTTCATGACTTGGTCCTTGGCAACCTTAAATAAACGGTGCTTTGAACCACGGTAACCCTTAGCTAACTTTAAAACCTTCTTGCGACGTGCGCGTGTAACAGTACCGCCTTTAACTCGTGGCATAATCTTTTCCTCCTAAATCAATTCAAACATTATGTCGACATTTCGTCGACCCGAAAAATTTCCGACTAGCTTACTTTTGTAATAAAGAATGGTAAGTCTTAACAGTCGTTTCGTTCATCATCCGGGTACCACGAAGGTTCCGGCGTTGCTTCTTGGTCTTACCGTGGAAACGGTGAGACGTGTATGCGTTGGCACTCTTGATACCGCCCTTGGCAGTCACTTTGAAACGCTTAGCTGCGGCGCGGTTAGTCTTCATCTTTGGCATAATACGAAATTTCCTCCTTAAATCGGCAGCTAAAGCTACCCAATCAATTCTTACTTAGTCTCAGCGATAGGCGCCAGCATTAAGAACATGCTCCGTCCATCCATCTTAGGCCGTTGTTCAACCGTAGCGACTTCAGAAGTCTCCTGAGCCATCCGGTTGAGCACCTCGCGACCAATGTCTTTATGCGTAATTGCCCGACCCTTAAACCGGATTGAGACCCGGACTTTTTCACCCTTGGCCAAGAACTTCTTAGCGTTCTTCAGCTTGGTGTTAAAGTCGTTGGTATCAATGGTAGGACTGAGCCGTACTTCTTTGACACTGACCACTTTTTGCTTCTTCCGTGCTTCACGTTGCTTCTTTTGCAACTCAAAACGGTATTTCCCGTAGTCCATGATGCGGGCTACTGGTGGTTTAGCTTTCGGTGCAACCAGAACTAAATCGAGGTTAGCGTCTTCAGCGATCTGTAAAGCTTCACGCTTGGACTTAATACCCAATTGTTCACCGTCGCCGGCAATCAATCGAACTTCGCGTGCGCGAATCCCCTCGTTGACAATCGTGTCGTTTGCTATGGTAATCCACCTCCAAAATAATCTCGAGAACTGCAGAAATCTCACTCAATAAAAAAATGCGGGAACCTTTGATCAAAAATCAAACAGCTCCCGCATGAAATCCAATCCAAAGATCGAACTAACGTGCCTATCTAGCCCGGCAGCGTTAGCCACGGGGCGAGAAGCGGAAGCCTCTGCTTAATTTCTCAACTTAATCATCATACCAGCTAGTCCAGCACATGTCAACAGTGTTTCGTGATTAAAATGTTTGGCTACCAGCAAGCTGACTGGTTCGTCGCAACACGGACAGACGAGAAACCGTCTCAGCACAGGTGCCGCCGGGTCAAGACAACAAAAGGGCCGAGGCAAGACCCCGACCACCTTTGCATCAACACTCTTCTATTCTCTGGTTACTCGCCAGAAGCCTGATTTAGTCTTCACGACTGTATGAGGCGATGTCGGCTAAGATTTCCTTAACAAAGGCATCACTGCTCATGGATTGGCTATCGTCTTCCCCGTACTTGCGGACGGAGACCGTGCCGTTAGCCATTTCGTCTTCACCCACGACCAACGTGTATGGAATCTTGTGGGTTTGGGCATCCCGAATCAGGTAACCCATCTTTTCACCACGCTTGTCGACGTTGACCCGTACGTCAGCGACCTTTAATTCAGCGGCTAACTTGTCCGCGTAGGCACCGTGCTTTTCTTCAGAAACCGGAATGATGGTAACTTGCTTAGGTGCCAACCAAGTTGGGAAGGCGCCCTTGTAGATTTCAGTCAGGTAAGCGGTGAACCGTTCCATCGTGGAAACCAACCCACGGTGAATCATGACTGGACGGTGTTCTTCACCATCGGCACCGATGTAATGCAGGTCAAACCGTTCTGGCAACATGAAGTCCAATTGAATGGTGGATAACGTTTCTTCGTTCCCCAGGGCCGTCTTGGTTTGGACGTCCAACTTAGGACCGTAGAAAGCAGCTTCCCCTTCGGCTTCGACGTAAGGTAAGCCCAGGTCATCCATGGCACCCTTCAACATCGTTTGGGCGTTGTTCCACATTTCATCATCGTCAAAGTACTTTTCCGTGTTCTTAGGATCACGGTAGCTCAAACGGAACGTGTAGTCCTTGATATCAAAGTCACGGTAAACCTTGACCATCAAGTCCAAGATGCTCTTGAATTCGTCTTGGATTTGTTCTGGAGCCACGAAGGTGTGACCATCGTTCAGCGTCATTTCCCGAACCCGTTGCAGACCACTCAGGGCACCGGACTTTTCGTAACGGTGCATCATCCCTAATTCGGCAATTCGCAATGGCAATTCGCGGTAAGAACGGATGTGGTGGTTGTAGATTTGAATGTGGCTTGGGCAGTTCATTGGCCGCAATTCAAGTTGTTCGCCATCCCCCATGTCCATTGGTGGGAACATGTCTTCACGGTAGTGGGCCCAGTGACCGGATTGCTTGTACAGATCCAGGTTGGCCAGCACTGGCGTGTAAACGTGTTGATAGCCGTTGGCAACTTCTTTGTCGATGATGTAACGTTCGATGGTCCGCCGAATCGTGGCCCCGTTTGGCATCCAGTAAGGCAAGCCGGCGCCGACCTTAGGATCCACGAAGAACAGGTCTAATTGGTTCCCGATAACCCGGTGGTCGCGTTCACGGGCTTCTTGGCGCTTAGCCAAATCAGCGTCCAGGTCAGCTTGCTTGTAAAAGGCCGTCCCGTAAATCCGTTGGAGCATTGGGTTAGAGGACTTACCTTGCCAGTAAGCACCGGCAACAGACAGCAACTTGAACTTCTTCACGTCACCGGTGTTGGCCAATTGGGCACCGTCACTTAAGACTTGGTAATCGCCAATCTTCAAGAAGGAAACCGCATCCCCGTCAACCGCGTTGATCAGGTCCGTGCTGTAAGGATCATCCTTGACCAAGGCCAAAGCGTCGGCCTTCGGTAAGCTGGTCCGTTCGATAGCTAATTTATCACTCACTAATTTTTCAACGATCACGCTCAAGGCGTCTAATTCATCAACGCTGACTTGTTGGTCGTCCTTGTCGGTATCCACGAAGAACCCGTCTTCATCGGCACTGACTTCACCCAAGCGGATAGCTGGGAATTGCTTCTTCAAGGCGATCCGCAATAAAGCAGCGGTCGTGTTCCGCAGAACGCTCAAGCCTTCAGCGCTATCCTTGGTGACGATTTCGATGGCCCCATCGCCGGCTAATGGCGTTAAGTAGTCGACCAATTTGCCGTCTAACTTAGCGGCCACAGCCTTCTTAGCCAAGCTGATTGAAATCGACTTGGCCACGTCAGCGGGCGTCGTACCTGCTGGAAAGTCCTTGGACTTACCATCAGGGAATTGAATTGAAATATCTGCCATAATGATGATCTCCCTTATAGAAATTTGGGTAAACGACGCAAAAAGTCCCCAGCACCTAAGAAGGTACTGGGGACGTCAATAACGTGGTTCCACCCGATATTTTTCACGAGACTGGTCCCGTGAACTCTAGTCGTTGATAACGGGACGGACCGGCCGAAAATTTCCTCTCGACAGCTGATAGAAAGTGGTAATGTTTGCGGTCGCTAAGTCGGCTTCCAAGCTAGGCCAACTCTTCCTGTGAACGATCCCGTAAACACCATGTCTTTCGTCATAGCTCTTTTGGTTTCACAGACTATTAAACACTTGCCGGCAGCGATTGTCAAGGATTTCTCTTAAGATTTAGTGGCTGCTCAGCGGGATTTTTAGTCAAGTTTTGCCAGGTTTTCAAGCGAACCGGAAGACCGCCCCCTCAGGCTGGAAGCGTTCACCAGAGCAAGCCCCATCCTAGCCTGACGCAGGCGCCTAGTTTCACCAATTTCAGGTGTCAGAACGCCGTCATTACGGCAATCAGCGCGCTAATTTTAGGTTCAGCCTTCAGATGATACTCGCCCCGCGACGCATCAAGGCCAGATGATGTGCCTACTGCGGACGCCGGTTCACTCCAACCATCGTGATTTCCCGGGCCAAGAAACGAATGCGTTGCATCAGCCGCTGAGCCTTCAACGGTTCGTCATCCCCCCGCGTGGAGATTCGCAGGTGTTCTTTTTCCAGCTGTTCCATGGAGAAGTTGGAGCTAAAGAACGTTGGCAGTTCTTCTTGCATCCGGTATTCCAGGATCACGCCTAACACGTCGTCACGCACCCACGCGGACATGGCATCGGCCCCGATATCATCAATCATGAGGACCGGCGACTTCTTCAAGGCGTCCAGCTTTTCCGCCACTCCATTTTGCGCGATGGCGTTTTTCATTTCCACGGCAAAGCTGGGAAAGTGAACTAACGTGGTGGAGAACCCATCAGCGGCTAATTGGTTGGCGACGGCGGCCAGCAGGTAGGTCTTACCGACACCAAAGCTCCCCGCCAAATACAGGGCCTGGTGACGCCGTTTAGGACTGGCCTCGTAAGCATCGACGAAATCTAGCGCGGCCATTAAGGCTTCCGCGCGGTCCGGATCTTGGTCAAAATTTTTCAAATCAGCCTCGCGAATGCTCTTGGGCATGGCGATAGACTTCACCCGTTGCCGCAATTGCTGCTGGGCCTGTTTTTCCTGCGTTTCCTTGGTCGGCACGTAGGCCACGTCGATCAGGTGGTTGGAAACGATCAGCTGGGGTTCATAGCCCGTCGCAAAGGTCGTCCCCCCGTTGGCCAATTTTTCGCGTTCACTGACGAATTCGTACAGCTTGGCGGCCGAGCGCGTCAAGACGTCGTCGGCCAACTCATCACGGTGTGCCTGATAAAAGGCCGTTACCGTGGGGTCATCGTAGACCTTCGCCATCAACTGCCGGTAATTATCGTTCAAATGCCGCTGATTCATTAACTGTTGCATGGTCTTACTCAAGTCTTCCATCGGTTATGCCTCCTTCCCATCGTTACTGTGTGCTTGGAGCTTGGCGATCCGCGCCTGCAACTGCTTTTGTTGCTGCTCGGATAGCTTGGCTTGTGTCGCGGACGGCTTGGCAGCGGGCTTTTTGGCCCAATCCGGCAGCGTCTCCTTGACGGTCGGTTGCCGGCGACGAGATTGCCGCGGCTGTTGGGCCGCCTGTTGCCGTTCACGAATCTTCTTGATGGCCAACTGCGGCGTCGTCACTTTGCTCTTACTCCAGTCGTTTGCAATCGTATCCATCAAGTTTTTGTTCAACGTCGGCCGTTCTTCATCGACCAACACGTGATAGATCATGAGATTCAAGACGGCATCGGGAAACAACTGACGACTGACCAGGTCGCGGACGATTCGCTGTTCGCCATCCGTCACGAACCCGCCGTTCTTTTGTTTGATGCCTTGCAAAAATAAGGCGGGCACGGACTTGCTGGCCACGGTGATCAACGTTTGCTCGGCCGAACTCAGCCGCTCACCAGTGGGCTGGGTCGTCGTTGGGGATGTGGCCGCTGGCTGACCCCGGTGTTGCCGCGAGAAGTCTTGGGCAATCACGCGTTTGAACTGCTCAGGGTCAAATTGATTGGTCGCCAGATCCGTGGCATCCCCCACGTATCTGGCCATGGTCACCTCATCCAGGTTATAGGTGGCGTGCTCCGTCAAGAGCAATTGCCGGTAGCTACGCAACGCCTTGGTGTCGATGAACGAATGTTCCAAGATTTCCCCCAGCAATTTGAAGTCAAAATCCTCGTGGGACGTCGGCGTCAATGCCGGCGCGGCGTCGTCATTGGGGAGGTCTTCGCGTGTGGCCGTAATGGCGGCCGGTAAGCGGTTGAGTTCCTGACCATCCACGTGAAAGACGTCGAGAAAGTTCTTGGTAATGTCTTGTTCATCTGACGCAGTTTGCGGTTTCACGGTATTGACGGTCACCAGCGTCCGGTAGGCCTCTTCGCCGATTACACCGAGCAGCTGCACGCTCAATAAATCATCGCGGAAAAAATCTGCCGGAGCTAAGGGCGCCTGCAATTCGTAAACGAAACTGGTCAGCTCCCCTGACGTTTTGACCTTGGTCGTCAGCAAGCCGGTCGCTTCCAGCCGCAAGCGCGCCTCGTAGAAATGTGCCAGGTCCATCCCCAGCAACCCCAACAAGGTGGCATGGCGCTGGTACTCCCCGCGTTTGGGAAGCCAAAAAAGGGCCGAGTACAGCCCCGCGGCACTCGGTCCCACAATCGGCTGGTAAAGCTGGGTCAACGTTTGCCAACTCTGATCGGTCAAGCGATCCGCTAACCGCACCAAAAAGCCCGTTCGTGGTTTTAATTGGTGCCAGGAATTTTCCATGCTTTACTTCGCCTCACTTTGTCCCTGGTCTGATTCATGCTTTTTTTCTTTTTGTTTGTCTTTGGCCAGCATATCCTTCAACTCGTTGAAGAAGACACCGGTATCCTTGAATTGCCGATAAACGCTGGCAAAGCGAATGTAGGCGATTTCGTCAACGTCGACCAGACGATTCATGACGTATTCCCCAATCAACTGACTGGAGATCTCATTGACGCCTAACGCGCGAATCTTGTTTTCCACTTCGTCGACGATATTGGTCATGACATCCATGCCCACTGGGCGTTTTTCAGCGGAACGAATGATGCCTCGCAGGATCTTCTCCCGATTGAACTCTTCTCGCGTCCCATTTTTCTTGATCACTAGCAGCGGCGTAACTTCAACCCGCTCAAACGTCGTGAACCGAAAACCACAGTTCTCGCACTCACGACGGCGGCGAATCACGCGCCCGTCGTCGGTGGGTCGACTATCAACGACCCGCGATCCATTATGATGACAGTGTGGACACTGCATTATTGTTCACCTCGTTTTAAATGGTTACTGTTGCCAAACTTATTGGCGTCAAGCCATTTTACCACTTGTTGGCGTGTTTGGGCAATCGTTCCCCCGTTATCAATAACCACGGTGGCCTGCGCGATTTTCTTAGCAAGCGGCCACTGCCGATCCATTCGCGCCTGTGCATCCGCCGCCGAAAGCCCGTCACGCGCCATTAACCGCTGCTTTTGTGTTGGCACATCGGTCGCTACGACCATGACGTGATCGACCAGATGAATCAGGTAACCTACCTCAAAAAAAGTTGGCGCGTCGATCATGACGACCGGCACTTGTTGGGCCTTGGCCGCCGCTAATTCTCGGCGAATCTGCGCTTGAATCAACGGTGCCGTAATGGCTTCCAGCTTCTTCAATTCGGCCGGCTGGGTGAAGACCCACTGGCCCAATTTCTTCCGGTCCAAGCCCGCTTCCGTCACGAAGTCCGCCCCAAAGGTCTGCGCAATCTGCTGCAGACCCTGCGTTTTGGGCGCAACGACTTGCCGGGCAATGATGTCGGCATCGATCACGGGAATGCCCGCCGCGCGCAGCCACGCGCTCACGGTCGATTTTCCCGTCGCAATGCCCCCGGTCAATCCCCATACCTCAGTCATCTGTCAACGCCTCCAATGCGTCTAGCGGCACCGGCTGACACCGCGGGCAATAGTGCGTCCCTCGCTGGGCCACCTTGATTTTCACGATTTCGGTCCCGCAACGCTCACAGGGTTCCCCCTCGCGGCCATAGACATGCAGGTGGTTTTGAAATTGCCCCGCTTCGCCAAAGGCCGTGGAAAACGAATGCACGGTGGTCCCGTGACCCTGAATGGCCAGGCCAATTTCCGTAATAATACTTTGCCGTAGCGTCTCTAACTGGTCATCGGACAGTTCGTCGGCCGGCGTTAAGGGATTGATCTTCGACAGCCACAGCACCTCATCAGCATAAATGTTGCCCAACCCCGCGATTTTCGACTGATCGAGCAAGAAGGGCTTGACCACCTTGTGTGACTTGTGAAAGATCTGTTGCATATACGCCAGCGTCAGCGTGGCTTCGGTGGGTTCTGGTCCCAATTTGCCCAATGATGGTAAGGCCGTGCCTTCCGTTCCCGTCGGCACCAGACGCATGCGGCCGAACTTACGGGTGTCCGTGTAGCGCAGGTCGCGCCCATCGGTCAGATGAAAGACCACATGGGTGTGCTTGGTAATGGGACTGCCGGTCGGTTGCACGTCATATTTGC
The DNA here is from genome assembly GCF_022646225.1 of Levilactobacillus sp. Lineage (NCBI taxonomy): Bacteria > Bacillati > Bacillota > Bacilli > Lactobacillales > Lactobacillaceae > Levilactobacillus > Levilactobacillus sp. Next base: position 38,503 of record NZ_JALCJA010000001.1, on the reverse strand, counting down.
CTTCCATCCGCAAATGCGAGACCATCGTCAGCTCGCCACTAAAGCGAAATAACAGGTACTTGCCCCGCCGGTCGATACGCTCGATCTGCCGGCCAATCAACTCCGCGGTAAACACTTCGGCTTCCGGCGTGACCATTTTTCCATAATAGACGTCAACGTGGTCGATCGTGGCGCCTTGAACCAGGCGGGTCAATCCCCGTCGAACCGTTTCAACTTCAGGTAATTCTGGCATCGCTTATCGTCTCCCTTACCGCTATTTCGCGTCGTACCAGGTCGGACCGTAGTGGCTTTCCACCTTCAGCGGGATCTCCAGCTTAACGGCTGAATCCATCACGCTAGGCACCAACTTGGCCAACGTCTCAATCTCTTCGGCAGGGGCCTCAAAGATCAGTTCATCGTGGACCTGCATCAACATCGTGGCCTGCAGATCCTTGATGGCATCTTCCATCTGGATCATGGCAATCTTAATAATGTCGGCGGCACTTCCTTGAATTGGCGTGTTCATGGCCGTCCGTTCAGCAAATGACCGCTGATTGAAGTTACGCGAATTGATGTCTGGCAAATACCGCCGCCGATGGGCAATCGTCTCCACGTATCCCTGTTCCTTGGCCTGTTGGACCATCCGATCCATGTAGGCCTTGACGCCAGGATATTCCTCAAAATAAGTATCGATGAAAGCCTTGGCTTGTTTACGGGTAATACCAATGTTTTGGGACAGGCCAAAGTCACTGATACCGTAGACGATGCCAAAGTTGACCGCCTTGGCTTGGCGCCGGATGTTCGGGGTCACCTCTTCGTCGGGACCCATCTTAAAGATTCGCCGGGCCGTGGCCGCGTGAATGTCTTCACCCTCGCGGAAGGCCTCTTGCATGTTGGCGTCATGACTCATGTGCGCGAGGACCCGCAACTCGATTTGCGAATAGTCAGACGAGAAGATCTGCCACCCCGGATGACGCGGCACGAAGGCCTTCCGAATGGCTCTGCCCTCTTCGTTACGCACCGGAATGTTTTGCAGGTTCGGGTCGACCGAAGACAACCGTCCCGTTTGCGTCAACGTCTGCAGGTAACGCGTGTGCACCTTGTGATCGTCGGGATGAATCACCTTCAACAGGCCCTCAACGTAGGTCGACTGAATCTTGGCAATCTTGCGGTATTTCAAAATGTTTTCGGCAATCGGTGCCTCAGCCGCCAGCTTTTCCAGCACGCCGACCGCCGTGGAGTACCCGGTCTTGGTCTTCTTGATGACCGGCAAACCCATCTTTTCAAACAGGATGTGCCCCAATTGCTTGGGCGAACCAATGTTAAATTCCTCGCCGGCTTCGTTGTAAATGGTCTGCTCGATCTCGGCTAGCTGTTCGGTGAACTTACTGCCCATGGCCTCGAGTTCACTGGCCTCCACCGTGATCCCAGCGATTTCCATCCGGGCCAACACGAACGCCATGGGCAATTCGATATCACGGTACAATTGCGTTTGTTCATTATCGGCCAGTTCCTTGACTAATTGCGGCCGCAGCTGTTCAATGGCCCGCGCCTTGCGTGCCAGATGCGAGAAGAAGTCCACGTCGTCGGCTGGAATGGCTTCCTTGGCGCCCTTGCCGTAAACGTCTTCGTCAGTAGCTACCTGGTGATAGCCGTGTTCCATGGCCACCCGTCCCAGGTCATTGCTGTTGTCATAGGTGTTCAACAAATAGGACACGATCAACAGGTCACAGTCAACTCCCGCTAACGTGATGCCTAAGCGATTCAAGGCCACGTAAGTCCGTTTGGCGTCAAAGACCTGTTTGGCCACGTCAGCGGACTCTAACAACCCTTTTAACGGGGCCTGCTGTAAGAGGCTGGCGTCGCGGCTGACCCACCAATGATCCTCGTGACCGATCACGAAGCCATCGAAGTCGGCCAGATGGTAGTTGTCCCCCAACATTTCCAAGTAGAATTCACAGCCATCCGCAAAGGCCGGCAGTGTCTGGAGATTGTCGGCCTTCAAGACCGTAAAGTCCACGTCTTTTAGACCGGGGGTGGCAGTTGGTGCCTCACCATCAATGCGCATTTTGCTCAAGAATTGGTTGAAGTTCATGCGTTGGTAGAATTCGACTAATTTTTCCTGGTCGTCTCCCTGATACGTCAGGTCGTTTACCTGCTTGGTCACTGGCGCATCCCGGAGAATCGTCGCCAATTTTTTCGACAGGAGCGCCTCGTCGTGGTCCGCGACCAAATGTTCCTTGAGCTTCTTCGCAGTGATCTCGTCGATGTGATCGTACAGGTTTTCAATACTGCCGTACTTGCCAATCAAATCCACGGCGCGCTTGGGACCCACGCCAGTCACGCCAGGGTAATTATCCGAATTATCCCCCTGCAACCCCTTGATATCAATGATCTGACTCGGCGTCACGCCCATCTTTTCCTTCACGTAGGCCGGCGTGTAGTGCTCAATATCCGTGACCCCGCGTTTAGAAATGGACACCGTGGTGTGGTCATCGGCCAGTTGCGTCAGGTCCCGGTCCCCGGTCACGATGGTCGTGGTAAAGCCGTTTTCCTCAGCCTGCTTGGCCAAGGTCCCAATGATGTCATCCGCCTCATAGTTGGGCAGTTCATAAGTCTGAATGCCCCGTGCCGCTAAGAGTTCCTTGACATACGGGAATTGCTCGGACAGTTCCGGCGCCGTCTTGGCCCGGCCGCCCTTGTAGTCGTCATACATTTTCGTCCGAAATGTCGTCTTGCCCGCATCAAAGGCCACCAAGGCGTGGGTGGGCTTGACCTTGTCCAACATGATCTCTAGCATCGTGTTGAAGCCGTAAATGGCGTTCGTGTGCAGCCCCTCGCTGTTGGTGAACTTACCCAACGCCGTGTACAACGCGAAGAAGGCCTTAAACGTGACACTGTTTCCGTCAATCAATAATAATCGTTTTTCCGCCATGTTACGCTCCTTTCGAGCCGCGGTCAGCCGGGCTCGAGTATTCTAAATCTATTTTACCAAAAAACCAGGTAAACCCGAAAAGAAATCTCTGAAAAGCATGGAAGCACTTGCTGCTCGGTCCCATAGTCCGCGCTGGCCGCCTACCGTTCGCCAACCTGTCAGCGTCAGCCAGAGATGGGCACCCTTTAGCAACTGGAAGTGTCAGGCTTCATAGTCAACCACCAAGCTATTTCTCGAGCCGGCCGCATTTCCCAATCGCTGCTTATCGCAGGATCCCAATCTCAGTGATTTTTTAGGCATTAAGACGCCGTCGTTTTAGCTATGTCTCGACTTCCGGTGACACAAAAAGCCTGGGCGCTTTCGTCCCAGGCTTTTCTGCGTAACCTTTAGTCGTTGTTGCCACCAAAGATTCCGAAAATTTGTAAGAGTTGTAAGAATAAGTTAACGAAGTCCAAGTACAGTTGTAAGGCCCCGTTGACGGCCAACCCAGTCGTGGAGACTTGGTCACCGTATTGCAGATACATCTTCTGCATCCGTTGCGTATCCCAGGCTGTCAGTGCTGAGAAGATAATGACTGCGGCGAAGGATAAGATCAAGGACGCCAATGGCATCCGCAAGAACATGTTCACGATCATCGCCACGATTAACCCGATCAAGGCCCCCGTAGCTTGGGTCCCAATCTTGGTCAAGTCTTTCTTGGTGAAAGCCCCGATACCGGCCATCGTCACGAAGACTGCCGCACTGGAGACAAAGGCCGCGGCCATCGTATTGATGCTGAAGACCATGGCGTAGGTCGAAATGACCCCACCGGTGATCACCGCGTAAACAAACAACCCGACTAAAGCGACGGTTGGTCGTTTCATCGATTGTCCACTAATGACGAACGGTAAAATAAACCAGACGATAATAGGTAACCAAAGACCGGCACCGTGTAAGCCCTGGGCTTGACTTGCCATTGGGATCATCAAGTACGCCGTCACTGCAGAGACCAACACGGCCGCAGCCATCCAGCCAAACATTTTAGTCATAAAGCTGTTGAGGCCGACCTCAGTGTTTACTGTCGTCCGGGGTTGCTGATCATAGTTGTTCATTGAAACGCTCCTTCTTTTTCAAATCAATTCCTGCCTTAGCCATCACAATTGATGAACCAGCCACAGGGTTATTAGAGTATATTTTACCAAATCTAATAGTAAACACAAGTAATGTGTTCAGAACTGGAAAAGAATTGTCGCGTAATGGCCACGTTACTTAGCCGCAGATTGACCGGCACCCCCTTCGTTATCGGCCTCGCCACTTGCCCACACCTTATTGGCGTAAACGGCGTTAAATAATAGGGCAATCTGCAAGGCCACCTGGGAAAGGTTGGCGCCCAACGTCCCGACGTTGGTGGCTCCCGTGAGAATCTGGAAGGTCAGAATACTCCAATACAAGACGTTGACCACGTTGACCACGATCCACAGGGACCAATTTTCCTTGAACTTCATGATGTAGAGCAGTTGGGCAATCAAACTCACCACGAAGTTGACCGAATCAAAGTATGGCAATTGACCGTGCAACAGGGACAAGACCAACCAGCCAAGGGCCCAAGCGACAAAGGCCGCCGCAAAGATCCAGTTTCTGGTCGTTTTCTTAAAGGACCGGGTCGCTTCGTCATGCCCCCACATGTACCAGCCGATGGGTTGGGAAATAACATAAATAATATCCATTGCAAAAGACCCGTAGGCATGGCTGATCCAGGCCACATACGTCATGGCGACACATTGAATGAACCCAAAAATAAACGAAATCTTACGTCCCTTCATCCCGTAGACCAGGCACAAGACCCCGCCGACACCGGACACCATCCCAATCACGCTGTCGGGCACGATCACATAGACCACGACCTGCAGCAAAATCAAGATCGACACGTAAATAACCTCAAACTTCTTCCAATTGGTGAATAACTGGTTATACCACCAATTGTGTTGTGTTCCAACTTCCACTAGCACTCGCTCCCCTGAAAAAAATTAAGGACGATACGCGTCCTTAATTTACTAGAATACAGATTCTTCAGAAAAGTGCAACTCATATCTAACGAATGGGTTAAGTGCGTTAAATGCCCGTTGTAACAGTGATTCATCCGGATAGTCATTTCGACAAAAATCCGTTTACCCGATTAGCGGTCCAGACCAATCAGCCGATCAAAAAGGGCACCGATCAGCGACGATTCGCCCACCAGTGCCCATAAATTTAGTTATTTTTCAGTGATAAATGACTTAATAATTCTTCGTAAGCCCGTTCGTACTTCTGCACGTCGCCGGCACCCATGAAGACCACGACCGCGTCATGGAAATCCAATAATGGGGACATGTTATCAACCGTCAAAATGTCGCCACCCTTAGCGATTTTTGCGGCTAAGTCCTTACTGGAGACCGCCCCGGCAGTTTCCCGTGCGGAGCTGAAGATGTTGGTCAAAAAGACCCGGTCGGCCAGGTTCAAACTCTTGGCGAAGTCGTCCATCAACGCAATCGTTCGACTGAACGTATGCGGCTGGAAGACCGCAATGATTTCCTTGTCCGGGTACTTTTGCCGAGCAGCATCCAAGGTGGCCTTGATTTCGGATGGATGGTGGGCGTAGTCGTCAATGATGGTCATGTCGGCCAGCTTACGTTCCGTAAACCGCCGCTTAACACCCTTGAAGTTGGCCAGTTCACGCTTGATTTCGTCCATGTTGACCTTTTCAAAGTAGGAAACGGCAATGACAGCCAGGCTGTTCAAGACGTTGTGTTCACCATACAGGTGAATTTCAAAGTTGCCTAAGAATTCATCACCATGGTAAACATCAAAGTTGGAGCCGGTCGTCGAACGTTTGATATTTTTAGCTTGGAAATCGTCGCGGTCCTTGGTGCCGTAGTAGTAAACCGGCACGTCGGTCTTGAGCTTACGCAACTCAGGGTCATCCCCCCAAGCAAAGATACCCTTCTTGACCTGGTTGGCCCAGGTTTCAAAGGCACTGTAAACATCATCGATGCCCGTGTAGTAGTCGGGGTGATCGAAGTCGATGTTGGTCATGATGGCGTAGTCTGGCTTAGTGGCCAGGAAGTGGCGCCGGTACTCATCGGCTTCGTAGACGAAGAAGCGGGCATTAGGCGTCCCCTTCCCCGTTCCATCACCAATCAGATAAGACGTTGGCGCTACCCCACTCAACACGTGGGATAACAGGCCAGTCGTACTGGTCTTCCCGTGCGCACCAGCCACCCCAATACTCGTGTAGCCTTCAATCAGGTGACCTAAGAATTCATGGTAACGGTAAACGGGCAGACCCATTTCCCGGGCCTTCTTGATTTCTGGGTGTTCATCCGTAAAGGAGTTCCCCGCAATGACCGTCAAGCCCTCGTGAATATTGGCTTCATCAAAGGCCATGACGTCGATCCCGGCTTTTTCCAGTCCCCGTTGTGTGAACGTGTACTGGGTGATATCTGAACCTTGAACCTTAAAACCCTTATCGTGCAAAATCAGGGCCAGGGCACTCATCCCTGATCCTTTAATTCCAACAAAGTGGTAAACCGTTGCGTTATCCATTAAATGATCCTCTTTTCTACTCTTTCGGTCAGGCCACTACTCCCCCAAACCGTCTGAGTGACTCTTTTCTTATTCTAGCATATCCCCCACCCGCTTAAAAGAAATCACGGGGAGAAAGGCAGTGAGGCCTCCTCAACCTAGGATGAAAATGGTGCACCCTGGTCATGAGGCTCTGGCAAGTCCTTACCCAAGTCATCGGGCGTCAAGTAGACCTCCCGGGGTTTGGACCCGTGCTGCGGTGACACATAATGGTGCTGTTCTAAGTCGTCGATCAGGTTGGCAGCGCGGTTGTAGCCAATCGAGAAGACCCGTTGGAGCTTGGACGTCGAAACCGTCTTTTCTTGGGAAATGTATGCCAGGACCTTCGGCAATAGCTCGTCTTGATTCTCCTCGGCCGTTTCCCGTTGTAAGAGTCCCTTGGGTGAAAAGGCATACTGCGGCTTGCCTTGTGTCCGCACGAAGTCGGTGACGCCATCGACTTCAGATTCGACGAAGGCCCCTTGCAGCCGCATTGGTTGACTGGCCCCGTTGCCCAGGTACAGCATGTCCCCGCGACCCAACAGGTTTTCAGCCCCGGCCGTGTCCAAAATGGTCCGCGAATCGATCTGACTGGAGACCATGAAGGCGATTCGCGTCGGGATGTTGTTCTTGATGGTCCCGGTCACGATGTCGACACTTGGCCGTTGTGTGGCCACTAACAAATGGATTCCAGCGGCCCGTGCCTTTTGCGTGATGCGGACGATGTAATCTTGTACCTCACTGGCCGCCATCATCATCAGATCGGCTAATTCGTCAATGATGATCACGATGTATGGCATCTTCAGCCCGGGTTCGTCATTGGCGTCGGCCCGGTCGTTAAATTGTTCAATGTTGCGGACGCCCGCCGCGGCGAGCTTTTCGTAACGCTCGTCCATTTCCGTGACGACCCACTTGAGGGCTGCCGCGGCGGCCTTTGGATCAGAGATCACGGGCGACAACAGGTGAGGCAACCCATCGTAAGGCGCCATTTCCACGGCCTTCGGGTCAATCAGTAAGAGCTTGACCTGTTGCGGCGTGGCCTTGTACAAAATCGACAATAGCAGTGAGTTAATGAACACACTCTTCCCGGAACCCGTAGCCCCGGCGATCAAACCGTGCGGCATCTTGCGCAAGTCCGTGACCTGGGGTTGGCCAAAGAGGTCGACCCCTAAGGCCACCGTCAACGGTGATTCGCTCTTCTTAAAGGCCGCCGAGTTCAGGATTTCCGAGAGCATGACGGGGCGTGATTTCAGGTTCGGAATTTCAATACCGACCGTCGTCTTCCCGGGAATCGGTGCCTCGATCCGAATGTCCTTGGCTGCCAGGGCAAGCTTCAAGTCATCGTTTAGGTTCGTAATCTTATTGACCTTGACCCCCAGTGCCAAACTGATCTGAAACTGCGTCACGGTCGGCCCCACCGTCCAGTCCGTGACGTGGGCGTCGACGTGAAAGGCACTCAACGTGGCATCGAGCACCTCGGCTTGGTGTTCGATCCACTCGTCCAAGGCCTCTTCATCCGGCACGACCGGTTTCGGCAACAGCGCCAGATCTGGGAAATGATAACCGCGCGCCGGCGTCGTGTCGGCCGGTTCCGCGGGCGCCGTCGGTCGGTCAAACAAGGCCAGATTGCGCTGGTCGTTCCCCTCTTCTTGCATGATGTCGCCTAAGGAATGTCCCAGGCCGCGACTCGGCTTGGCCTTAGGCTTCGGTGTTGGCTTGGCAGCCGCCGATTGTGGTGCGGCAGTCGACGAAGCAGCCGGCCCAGTGGTATTTGTGGCTGCCGTTGCCCGGTCCAGCAATTGATCGACCTCGGCTGGGCGCTGATTGGTTGCGGCTGAAGACGGCGCGCTCACTGAAGGGGTAACCGCAGATGTTGACTCGGCAGTTGCCGGTGATTCAGGTGCTGTGACCTCTGCAGGCTCTGTTGCTTTTTCCGTTGGTTCATTGGTTTCGGTTGTTTCATTGGTTTCAGCTGATTCTTTGGTAGCGGTTGATTCAGTCTTGTCAGGTGTATCGCTCGTTTCCGCAACTTCGGCTGTCTCAGTAGGTTCACCGGTTGCGGTCGTCGGTTTGAGTGTGTCAGCAGGCGTTTCACTAGCCACCGGTTGGGTCGGTTGAATGACCACCGTTTCACCGGAGTGCGCTGACTTGGCGGCTGGCGTAGCGGACGTTTCACTGGCAGCCGAGTGTGCCGGTACTGGATTATCGACTGGCAAATAAGCTCCGCTATCCGTCGATGTTTGCGCCTGCGGTTCTGGATAAAAGACCTCCGTTGGGCCCACGACCGCTTGCTTGCTTGGGGCAGCGGCTGGCGTTTCATCCCCAGCGGATGCTGGCGCTACAGTAGTCGCCGCAGTGGTAGTGGTTACAGACGACGCGGTACCTTCATTAGCCGGAGCCGCCGAAGTGGCGATTGCGGCCGCTGAATCGACGGTGTCGTCCGCTACAGAGGCTGCAGAGGCCGGTTGTTCAGGTGTTGGTTCTGCTTCTTGCGGTTCTGCTTCTTGCGGTTCTGCTTCTTGCGGTTCTGCTTCTTGCGGTTCTGCTTCTTGCGGTTCTGCTTCTTGCGGTTCTGCTTCTTGCGGTTCTGTGTCCGTTGCCGCAGGCTTTGCTGGCGTTGCCACTGCGTCCGTGGTAGTCGCCGGAGCCGCCGATTCGTCGGGCAAAAAGACTTCCGTTGGCGCCGGTTCAGGCTGGTCTTTTAGGGAGTCCTGTGCGGCTAAAGCGGCTTCATCCGCCGCCGTTCCCAATAACAGGAAGCTGTCATTTGACTTCCGTAACTTAACGACCAGTCTTTGATAGCGCTGCCGAATCACGGACGGTTGCCACACCCGTTGCCGTTGCTTGGGTACCGGGGTGACCGCAAACGGCCGGTAATTGGCACTGGCTGCGGCTGCGGCCTGTTCCGGCGTTTTCGCCGCCGTGGCGGGCGTTGATGCCGCAGACTGACGCCGTTGGGTGTGGTGCAAAACCTCTTGGGCTGCGCTTTGAGCCGCCGATTCGCGCTTTTCTTCCCGCTCCTGGCGAATCCGCAGGCGATCGTTACGTTCTTTACGGAGCTTGACCTGTCGTTGTGACCGGTCATCCGTGGTATCTTCCATTTGATCAGGGGTCGGTTTTACCGGAAATTTGCGATAAAATGCCGGTCCATCATAGTGCTCCATGTGTTTCTTCCTCCTTGACGAGCGCACCCGTCGACTTTCACGACTCTTGGGAGGAGACGCCGCCAACTTGACGGCCACTTAACTCATTCCCTGAATCTCTCTTTTTATTATTTTTTAATTCCAGACGCTACTTGCCATCCGTTCTGGTGACAATCCATTGCCAAATTGGCAGTCTCCCCTATTGTACACAAAAAAGCAGGCAACCGACAAGGGTTCACCTGCTTTGTAATAATCTTCTTAATTTTTGAAAATACTTTGACCGCGTTCGAAGTCAAACGGTTCACCGACCGTGTAGTCGTCCGGCAAGATCAAGGCGCCTGGTTTCTGCGGGGCATTGGCAAGCTTGAGCTCACGACCAGAACAGATCATCCCGTTGCTGGCAACGCCGCGGAGTTCACCGGGCCAGATGATCAGACCGTTGGGCATCATGGCCCCAACTTTGGCCACGACCACCTTGATGTCAGCCTGCATGTTCGGTGACCCACTCACGATTTGCAGGGACTCGTCGTTATCCACGACGGTCTCCGTCACCAGCAAGTGATCGGAGTCAGGGTGCGGTTTGGCCGATTTCACGTAGCCCACCACGAAGCGCGAACTGGTCTCTGCGACCAATTCACCAGCAAAGCCAGCGTCCTCCAAGGCGGTATTCAATGCCGCCACATCATCAGCCGACAAATCGACCTGGCCGTTGCCACTGATCTCTGGCAAGATGTCAGAGACTTTCAAGAAGTTGTAGCCTAAGGTCTTTTCCGTCGCTGCATCATAGATCCGCGCGATATTGTCCCGTACCGTGTGGGCTTGGGTCGCTGAATCCTGCGCAACAACAACAATCAAAGTATCCCCTAATTCTTTAGGGTTGTAACTAGCAATTAACATGTCTGAATCCTTTCCAACGGGTTTAGTTGGCGTTGGTCGTCAAAGAATTGATGAATTCTTCTACCTCTGCTTTAGTCTTACGATCCTTGTTCACTAACCGACCAATTTCTTGGCCATCGGCATAAGCAATGAAACTAGGAATGCCGAAAACGTTCAGCTCTACCGCCAGGTCGATGTTTTCATCCCGGTCGACGGCAATAAAGGTGTAGTCAGGATATTCTGCTTCGATCTCTGGCATTGCGGGCTTGATAAAGGCGCAATCTGGGCACCAGGTCGCTGAGAAGAACAACATGGTTTTGCCTTCTTTAACAACGTCCTTTAAATCCGCAGCAGACATCTTGGGTAATTGTTCCATGAATGAGCACTCCTTTTTCAGTTAGTTTTAAAAGTTAACATCAACCATTATAGCATGACTGGCTAAATATACACGGTTTTTGTTTGTAAACCGGCCACAGTGGGTTTACCGGCCCGTTGGCACGAGGAAAGTGCGCCAATTTACCCACTAATCAAGAAATTTGCGAAAAATCTGCCTTTTTACGGGAACTTCCGCGCAATCATTGCTATACTAGGGGCAAGAAGTGATGGGAAGCATGCCCACAGAAATTAGGAGGCGGTAGCATGGCTGCTAAGAACGGACAATTGTATCAACTAAGTCTCACCGGGGTACTCGGGGGCTTAATGGGCGTTTTCATCACGCGCTTTTTCGGCGCTAACCGGCTCAACCCAGACGATATTTTGGAACAGGTCAAACGCCAATTCCGGCAAGAATCTCCTATCGAGGGTGCCTGGATTGAAAAGCACGCGGTCCCGTTTCAAAAGTTTGCGGTCAAGTCACGCGTCTACTACGGCGGCATTACCCGCTATGAAGACGACCAGCTGGTGCAATACCAGTTCGTGGCCGATGCCGAAACCGGCAGTGTCTTAGATATTCACCGACTTTAACTTTAATCAGAATAACTTGTTGCGTTAGTCCCTCAGGGCTGGCGCTTTTTTTCTGCCCGTAAAGATGCGTAAATCGGTTTATCGTTCGTGTTTATCGTTTTACGTTATCATAAAAATAAAAATATCGCCGATGTCCCTACCAAATTATTAACATTCATGCTATACTTTTTAAAATTTGATATTGATTAAGGGGTGCTCGTTTTGCAAAATGTCTATTTTAATCACGATGGTAACGTCGACGACTTGGTCTCACTGTTATTACTGCTCCAAATGCCCGATATCCATTTGACCGGAGTCAGTGTGGTGGGTGCGGATTCATACGTCGAACCTGCCGCGGCGGCCTCACGCAAGATCATCGACCTGTTTGGCGACCCACAGCAACCGCTCAGTGTGGCTGTATCTGATTCCCGGCCCGTGCATCAATTCCCGCAAAACTGGCGGCTGTCGGCCTATTCATTTGACAACTTCCCAGTGCTAAACGAACGTGGCCACGTCACGACCCCGCAAGCTAGCGCCCCGGCCCACCTAGACCTGATCGACAAGCTGCAAGCCACCCCAGGCAAAACGACCCTGGTGATGACCGGCCCGCTGACAGACCTCGCCCGGGCACTGGCCATCGACCCCACCATCACTGATAAGATCGACAAGCTCTACTGGATGGGCGGCACCATGAACAACCAAGGTAACGTCGGCGAACCCGACCAAGACGGCACCATGGAATGGAACGCCTTTTGGGACCCCGAAGCCGTCAAGACCGTTTGGGACAGTCCCCTAGACATCGTCATGATTGGCCTAGAAAGTACTGACCAGATTCCACTGACCGCCGAGCGCCGCCAGCATTGGGCCAGCCTTCGCAAATACCCCGCCATGGAACTGATTGGCTACGGCTATTCGTTAGTCATGGCCTTCGAAGCCGATTCCACCTACTACCTCTGGGACGTCTTGACCGCCCTGACCAGTCGCTACCCGGAAATCGTCACTAGCAAAGTCGTTCACGGCGACGTTCTGACCACTGGCCACGGCGCCGGGCGAACATTTCTGACGCCGAACGGTCGCCCCATCACCCTAGTGACGCAGGTCGACCAGGCCCAATTCGACGCCCATTTTGATGCGTTGGCCAAGTCGGCGACCCGTAATTTTTAATCTTCAATTACCAACCAAACCTACAACAAAAGGGACTATGACATTTCGCCACAGCCCCTTTTGTGTCAGTGCAATTATTCTGCGATTTTTTTCAAACTCTGCGCCTGGTTGTGAATATCCGTCCGGACGATCAACACGTCACAGATGGCATTGGCCACGACGTAACTCGCCGTCGACCCCATCAACATGCGCTCCACCACGTTGACCCCGGTGGCGCCTAGCATGATCAGGTCGGCCTGATATTCCTCGGGCAATGTTTTTGCCAAGTCAACCTTCGCGTGACCGTAGAAGACAGCGGTAACCACCTGTTCGACGCCCGCATCTTGGGCCCGCCGCCGGTATTTATCGACCGTCGCTTCCAATTTTTGCCGCGATTCGTCCATCACCCGTTGGTCAACGTAGCCGAAGCCCACCTGGGTATCGCTACCCAGGCCGACGTAATCGCCGCCACTCATGACGGTAACGATGATCAGCTCAGCCTGGTTACGCACGGCCACCGCAATGGCTTTGTCCAATGCCCGACGTGCCTGCCGCGACCCATCGACGCCGACTAAAATATGCTTATATTCTGCGGCCATCATTCTCACTCCTTCGCCGATCAGCCTACTTGGTCAATTCATAAATGGCCTGACCGTAAATCGCCATGGCCTTCAACAAGTCGGCTGCCGGTTGAAATTCATCGGCCTGGTGCATGGTGTCGGCCGTGCCGGGGAACAAGGCCCCAAAGGCGACCCCACGCTTCATCAACCGACCGTAAGTTCCACCACCCACAACTTCGGGTTGGGCGGTCATGTCGCCAGTCTGTTGCCGGTAAACGTCCATCAACGTGGCCACGATTGGGTCACTTGGGTCAACGTAATGGGGCACCATTTCGCGACCCTGCTTGATGGTCGCCGCCATGTTAGCTGTCGCCTTGGTCAGTCCGGCTTTAATGTCGGCCGCCCCTGTCCCAGTTGGGTACCGGAAGTTGGTGTTGATCAACGCCCCTTGGTCGGCCTTAAACGTTTGCACACCCACGTTCATGGTCAAATCACCCATCACTTTATCCGTGAAGGCAATGCCTAACTTGTGCGCGCGTGAATCATCGTGCAATTCGTTAGCTAGCAGGCTCAAGAAATCGGCCGCATCGCCTCCGAAATTGTAGTCGTTCAAGAAACTGGCCAGATAAGTCCCCGCGTTGATGCCGTTTTTGGGTTCCATCCCGTGAGCCGCTTTACCGATCACTTCAAAATGCAAACCTTGCGCGTCAACCGTCGTTTCCCCGGTAACGGGCACTTGGTCTAAGAATTGTTTGAATGCCGCAACCAATTGGTCATTGTCGGCGCCCGTCACCGTGGCTTCGGCATCACGCGGCACCATGTTTTCTCGCAGACCGGATTCAAAATCGACTAAGGTCAATTCCCCACCGTTGGTCCCGGCAAAATTGGTCGTGAAGGTCACGTTCCCTTTTTCACCGTTGATCAGGGGGAATTCAGCATCCGGTGAGAAGCCCAGCGTTGGTGCTGGTTCCAAGTCGAGGTAATGGTTCATCCCCGTCCAGTCGCTTTCTTCGTCGGTCCCAATAATGAAGCGGATCTTGATCTTAGGGTCGATGCCTTGATCTTTCAACATCTTTAACCCATAGTAAGCTGCCAAGGCAGGCCCCTTATCATCTGAGGTCCCCCGGCCGTACAAGTTACCGTCTTTTTCCGTCAGGGTAAAGGGATCTGTGTGCCACCCCTTGCCTGCTGGCATCACGTCGGCGTGCCCCAGGATTGCCAGCGTGTCTTCACCCGAACCGTATTCGACGTAGCCGGCTAAATTATCCAGATTCTTGGTTTTAAAACCGTCGCGTTCCGCCAAGCCTAAAAATGCGATCAAAGCTTTAGCTGGACCTGGTCCCAAGGGATACTCATCGGTGGCCTTTGAGTCATCACGAGAACTGTCGATACCGACCAAGGTGGTCAGATCAGCGATATAGTCCTCCCGGTAGTGTTCAGATAGCTTTTGCCAATCAATTGCCATGATTGGACCTCCTTCATTTATTCGGACCTCACGTCCGGTTTATGGTCACGCGTTTGTCATCGCCCGCGGTTCTCCGCGTCAAAAGCGTTTTCAAACTAACCTTAGCATAATTCTAGCATATCGCCCGCCAAATGTAAGCCGATTTCACTGGCAAAATCACAATTCACCTGAGACGGCCGGGTTTTCCAGTGGCGTGCTATACTGAAAGAGAAAATGAGGAGGCTTTTTTCATGGAAACCTTAACGGATAAAATTCTCACGAGCACCATCCGCCAGCGTCCGGCCGATAGCTACAAGGGCACTTATGGTCGCGTCACACTGATTGGCGGCAACCGCAACTTCGGTGGCGCCATTCTGATGGCCAGTGCCGCTGCCGTGTACGCCGGTGCCGGGCTGGTCACCACCATCACCGACGCCAGCAATCAGGGAAGCCTGCACGCCCGCCTACCCGAAGCCATGTTTGCCGATATCGCCGACGTAAGTCAGACCCAGGCGTTGGTCCAAGGCACCGATGTCGTGGTCATTGGTCCCGGCTTGGGGACGGACGAGGCCGCCCTACAAGTTCTGACCGACGTCTTGCGGACGGTCACGCCCAACCAAACGCTGGTGATCGACGGCTCCGCCATCACGTTGGTGGCCAAACACCAGTTAGCCTTACCCCAGGCCCACTTAATCTTTACGCCACACCAGATGGAATGGCAACGACTCAGTGGCATCGCAATTGCCGAGCAAACACCGACGGCTAATCGCCAGGCCGTGGACCGATTGCACGCCACCGTGGTGGTCAAATCCCACCGTACCGAGATCTACACGGCTACGCAGACCTACGTCAATCCATTAGGGACGCCCGCCCAAGCCACCGGTGGCATGGGCGACACGCTGGCGGGGATGATTGGCGGGTTCACCGCGCAATTCACCCCGCAAGAGCAAGCCGTGTGCGCCGCCGTCTACACCCACAGCGCCATTGCCGAAGAATTGGCCCAGACCCAATACGTGGTCTTGCCTAGCCAAATCGCCGCTGACCTGCCACGGTTCATGAAGGCACATGAGGGCACACAAGCTTAAACCAATGGTTACCACCTAACTCATGACGTCAAAAATAGTCATTCTCAGCCTCACAATAAGAACTGGCCGCCTACCGTTCGCCAAATATGGGTTGGAACGCTGGGGCGGACGGGTCGAGCCAAAAGGCGGTCTCGACGCCTCGCTTTGAGCCGAAGAACACGTCTCAAAGACGCCAGTTGTCTAAGCGGCATGAACCGTGCCACTAAGACAACTCCCACGGCTGAACCCATATTTGGCGAACTCTCGGCTACGGTTGTGCGTGCCAGTAACAGCCGTCTCAACCCCAGATAGTAGCTGCATTGACGACCGGCTATCATTAACACAGTGTTACTGATAGCCGTCAATCCTGCCGGAGGCAGCCAGGGTGGAACCAGCGGAATGACTTGAGAGACTGGTGAGCTTTGCCGGGCTCTCAAGCGAACCGGAAAACCGCTTCTCAGGCGGGAGGTGTTCTCCAAAGCAAGCGGAACCCTTGGCTAACGCAGGCACCTGTTTTACCAATTTTAGGTGTCAGAACACCGCTGTTACGGCAATCAACGCGTTAATTTTAGATTCAGCCCTCAGATAGTAACCAAAAAATCCCTTGATGAACCGCCAACACAGCGGCTCATCAAGGGATTTGTCAGTTACTCTGTTTTCAAGTCGAGTGGTCCGTTCAACGCATCAATTTCGTTGGCGAATAGCCCCCTGTAGGTACCCACCGCTAGATCGACTGGCAAGGCCACGGGGCCAAACTGGGCACGCACCACCGGCTCATTAGCATGGGCCAGGTTGCTTAACGCACTGACGCCGGCCGCCACATCGGTGGTCGTCAATGCCACCGTCACGGTCTGGTGGACCGTATCCACTCGGCTGGTCACATCTTGAAAGGCCACGTTTGCCGGCAGGTCTGGCACCGTCGTTCCCGCCAGGACGATCTGCAGGATGCTCCGCCAATTTTGCCGGGCGACGTCCGCTAAGAATCGTTCGTCGTCGCTGGCCAGAACAAGTCCGATTGCTTCTTTCGGCAGATTGGCCAATGCCTTGAGCGACCGCTGCTGATCCAAGGGATTCAAGAGGCTCCCCAAACTCCGCTGACTGGTCGGCTCCAGGTTCAACACGAAGCCGACGGGTTTATTAAAGAGCAAATATTGGGGTTGGCGACCCGTGACGGTCAAGCCGTCCACCCGCACCTGTTGGTCACTGGTGACGTCGGTCCGCGGCGAATCCACGACTTGGTCATCGACTGTGACCCGTCCTTGGCGTAACAACCGGAAAATCTGTCCGGGTGTCCCCTGCCGATGGGCCGTTAAATAACGTTCGATGTTCATCACAAGTTCCTCCTAACGAATGTGCAACCGGCGCCGAATCCCGGCGACCCGCGGCCCTAAGATGGCATCGGCTAAGCGCGTCCGCAACACGACGTAGACGTAAAAATATCCAGCCACGATGACCGCAACCATCACGATCAAGAAGTTGACCACCCGGCCTTGACTACCGCTGAAGGCGCCGATCCAGGCCACCAAGCGAGCCAGTGCGTAGGTCCCCAATGAGACCAGTAGGATGCCATTGGTCTTCTTGGCGATGTGGGCAAAGTTGATACCAAATTGTTGATCCAGCGAATGGATGATCAAATAACAGGTCACGGTAAACCCGATGCCCGTGGCAATCAGCGGCCCAAAGGCCCCGAGGAAGTAAACCAGTGGCCATTGCACCACAAATTTCACTACGGTCCCGACCAAGAAGTAGCGGACCGCCCGCTTATTTTGCGAAATCCCTTGCATCAACGCCGAGACCACTGTGTACAGGCCCAGTAAGATCGACAGGTACGACGAAAAGGCCAGAATCGAGGCGGCCAAGGCGGCGTGTGACCGGCCGTAAAAGACCAGGTTCAGTGGACTGGCGATGGCGGCCATCCCCAAGGCACTGGGAATCATGACGAATTCAAACATCAAGAACGCGTTGGATAATTGTGCCGAGATCTCTTGTTTATTGCCCCGCGTGTAGGACTCGGACAGTAACGGCACCACAGTGACGGCCAACGCCGACGACAGAGAAATCGTAATCATAATTAATTTGTTCGCATTGACCCCGAATAACGCGAATAAGTCGTTCAGGTGCGCATCGGTATAGGTCCCCGCCAAATGCATGATGGGCGCAAAGGTGTACTGGTCGATCAGTTGGAAGATCGTAATGCCGGCCCCCAACACGATAAACGGCACGGCCTGGGCGATGATTTCTTTATACAGCTGGTTGGCTGGCACCACCAGTTCGTTGTTACTGTTGGCGACTAAGCCGCGGAAATAGTGCCGACGCCGCCAGTAGTAGACGCCTAAAATCAGTAACCCGGCCAACGCCCCAATGGCTGCGGCGAAGGTCGATTGCGACACCGCGGTGACCCAGTTGCCCTTTAAGACCCGCATGATCACGAAGGCCGTCAGTAACATGTAGAGGACCCGGACCAATTGTTCCACAAACTGGGAGATCGCGGACGGCGCCATTTGCTGGAAGCCTTGGAAATACCCCCGCGTGAGACTCATCGTGGGGATGATCAAGATGGCCCAGGCCAAAGAATGCAGCACCGGAATCAGATGTTGGTCGCCCCCGGTAAAGAGCGGCGCACCAAAGAACATCAGTAACGCGATTGAAATCCCCGTGACCAGGGCAATTTCTAGCCCCCGTTTGTACAAGCGCACGCTAATACCGTATTCATTCAGGGCGTTGTAGTGCGCCACCTGTTTGGCAATCGCGGAAGGCACCCCCGCAATCGCCGCAATCAGGAAGAAGCTGTAGATGTTATAGCCCTTCCCATACAACGCGTTACCTTGCAGGTAGAAGGCGCCGAACCAAATGTTCCAGGGAATAATGTACACTGCACCGAGGATCCGAGAGAAAATACTCCCGGCCGTCATCCACGCCGACCCGGCAACCATTTGGTCCTGCGCGCTACCTTGATTACCAGTTTGATCTGACCTTGTCGCCATTTGACACCCTACTTTCACTTTCTAAATTCAACGAATCCGTGCTTGTTCATGACAAGCTAATCAAACAAACATTATAACATAGGATTTCCGTTCTATTTCTCAGGTTTCGGTAAAGATTTACCCTTTTTAAGCAAAATGTCAGCGTCCAGCTTAACGGAACTTGTGAAACAGTGGTATGCTGGAGGTAGTCGAGAAGCAACAAATATTCAAGGAGGAATGCCAATATGACGCAAGCAACAGCTGGTTCCACCGTAGCACCTAAAATGCAGATGTCACCAGAACGGGCAAAGCAAGTCGTGACGATGACCAAGAGTATCCGAGCACATTTTCCAGAGTTAGCCGCGATTCCTAATGCCCAACTCATTTATTCAACGTGGCGGAGTTTTAAGCGAATCGATCAGACCAACGATAGTGATTATCAGACGATGGCTGGCGTCTTCTTCCACGAATTCGACCGCCATCTGTTGCACTACCAACTTTCGAAAACGGGTCAAGAAGCCGTTATTCGACAGCGCTTCTTTGCCATTTTAACTGAAATTTTGTAAGTCCCACTTGTCTTTAGCAGCGGTTACCCCAGCGGAACCGCTGCTTTTTTGCGTCTTATAGCACTCACCACAACGGCTGAGTCCTCGGTCATCTGGCGCCCCGCCTTTCGCTCACGCTGTGCCAAAAACCATGACACCAATTCACCGGCCGTCAGTCGCTAACCACTCCACCCAATCTGTCACGTTTCCCTGGCCTACCGGCAATGATTGCAACTGGTTTTGCGCTAACTTCAGCTCGCTTATCACCCGCTAAATTAGGCTTGTCAGCGTTTTTCACCAACAGTTTGCGTTATACTTGAGGTATCAACCAATTGGGGTGATGGGCGGTTTACAGCTTGCGTATTTTGCGCTGGCCGTCCCAAACTGAGATAAGCGAGGCGATTCGTTTGCGTTATTTGGCATTGTTGGGGAGTCATGAGCGCCACGGCATCACGGCCGGCTATCTGGATGCCGTGATTGCGGCGTTGCCAGACACCGCCGAGGTCGATACGGTCTTTTTGCGGGACTACGATATTTATCCCGATACCAAGGAACAGCCCTGCCCGGCGTTAGATGAAATTGAGGCCAAGATGGCCGCCAGTGACTTTTGGATCATCTGCGTGCCGACTTACTGGGGCGGCATGGCCGGTGTCATGAAACAATTCTTCGACTGCATGCGTTTCCGGTTAGTCCGGATGAATTCAGTGGCCGACACGCTACCTGGCAAGTACAAGGACAAGCACTACCTGAGCATGACCACTTGTTTCATCAGCTCGACCGAAAACTTCTTCACTGGCATCACCGACCAGACCTTCGTCACCATCGACCGGATCCTCACTGGGGCCGGTCTGATCAAGGTCGGCGAATTTGTCGGCACGGGCACCTGGGGCGGCGACCACACACCGCGGCCCGAAAAGCTGGCCGAATGTCAGCGCTGGGGGCACAAAATTGCCGACCGACCACGAAAGGATGATAATACCTTGAAACGTTACATATTGCTCTTCTTCATGATTGCGGTCATGGCCTTGATCACCATGGGCCTGCAAGCCTGGTGGTTCGGCGTCTTTGCGGCTGGTAAATTCTGGCTGACGTACGCCACGTTTGTGGTGATTTTCTACGTCTTGTTGGCCAGCATCCTGCACTTCTTCACGTTCGTCCGGCACCGGCGCCGCTAATGGCAATTTAGTTGAAGGTTGAACCTAAAATTAACGTGTTGGTTGCGTAATGATGGCATTTTGACACCTAAAATTAGTGAAACCAGGCGCCTGCGTCAGCCAGGGTTCCACCTGCTATGGGGAACGGCTCCAGCCTGAGGAGCGGTCTTCCACCTCGCTTGAAAGCCTGGCAAAACCGGCCAGTCTCTCAAGTCGTCCCGCGCTGTAGGCTGAGAAAAAACCTCAGCCAACACCGCCGACACAGCTGGCTCCACCCTGGCTGCCTCCGGCAAGGTTGAAGCCTATCAGTAACACTGTGTTAATGATAGACGAGTCGTCAATGTGACTACTACCTGGGGCTAAGACGACAGTTACTAACACGCACTACCGTAGCCAAGAGTTCGCCAAATATGGGTTCAACCGCTTAAAAAGCGTGTGTCCACAGGCGCTTAACTGCCTAGCAGTGTTAAGCGGAACCAGTTGCCTGGTGGCGCACGTTTCGGCCATGAGGCCACTTTGAGACGCGACCTTTGGCGCAAAGCGAGGCGTCGAGACCGTCTTTCAACCTTCAGCAGTCTAACAGAAGTCGTCATAAAATCGTGCCGACTACCCTCACGTAGCCAGCACGATTTTTTTGAACCGTCAACGTGAGTCACCCCGCCAGATAATCCCATTATGCCGCCAACCATCAACGCATCCAATCAAAAAGTGCCAGCCCCTTCCCGTTAGGAAAGTGACTGACACTTTTAACTTAAACCAGCTTAGTTGGCAACAATGTTGACCAGTTTGCCAGGAACGACGATTACCTTACGAATCGTCTTGCCATCCGTATGGGTCTTGACCGTCTCATCGGCCAATGCTTGCGCCTCGATGTCATCCTTGGCAGCGTCCTTGGCGACCTTTAAGTGCGCCCGAACCTTGCCGTTGACTTGAACGACCATTTCGACCACGTCTTCGACCAATTGCTTGGCGTCATACGTTGGCCACTTGGCGTAGGCAATCGTGTCGTCGTGACCCATCAAGGACCAGAGTTCTTCCGCGATGTGCGGCACGATTGGCGAAATCAGCTTGACGAAGCCTTCCATGTAGATCAGTGGCAGGCTGTCGACCTTGTAAGCTTCGTTGACGAAGACCATCAGTTGAGAAATGGCCACGTTGAACCGCATGGCTTCTAAGTCCTCGCTGACCGTCTTGACCGTCTGGTTGTAGATCTTATCCAACTGACCATCGTTGATCATCGTGACCCGGTCACGCAGGTGGTTGTTGTCATCGATCATCAGGCGCCAAACGCGGTCGAGCCAACGTTTGGACCCATTGATTCCTTCCGTGCTCCACGGCTTGGAAGCTTCCAGCGGCCCCATGAACATTTCGTATAAGCGCAGGGTATCGGCCCCGAACTTTTCGACGATTTCATCGGGGTTGATGACGTTGCCCTTAGACTTCGACATCTTTTCGTGATTGGTGCCCAAGATCATCCCTTGGTTGACCAACTTCTGGAAGGGTTCCTTGGTTGGGACGACACCTAAGTCGTACAGGAACTTGTGCCAGAACCGCGCGTACAACAAGTGCAAGACGGCGTGTTCCGCCCCACCGATGTACAGGTCGACTGGCATCCAGTACTTCAGCTTCTCGGGATCAGCAATGGCCTGGTCGTTGTGCGGATCAACATAACGCAAGAAGTACCAGGAACTCCCTGCCCATTGCGGCATGGTGTTGGTTTCCCGTTTCCCCTTGCGGCCGTTTTCGTCCACAACGTTGACCCAGTCATCCAGGTTGGCCAGTGGGCTTTCCCCGGTCCCGGAAGGTTCGAGTTGCTTGGCTGCGGGCAGCTTCAATGGCAATTCATCTTCAGGAACCAGCGTCGTTTCGCCATCTTCCCAATGGATAACCGGAATGGGTTCACCCCAGTAGCGTTGCCGAGAGAAGATCCAGTCCCGCAAGCGGAAGTTGACCTTCTTGTGGCCGGCGTGGTGGGCTTCCAACCAATCGATGGCCGCTGAAATGGCATCCTTTTTGTTCATGCCATTCAAAAAGTCGGAATTGATGTGTTCGCCGTCGCCGGTGTAAGCTGCTTTTTGCACGTCCGTGTCGTCGTCACCCGCGATGACTTGAACGATAGGCAGGTTAAATTTCTGAGCAAATTCGTTGTCCCGGTCATCGTGAGCGGGCACGGCCATAATGGCCCCGGTCCCGTAAGATGACAGCACGTAGTCACCAATCCAGATAGGCAGCTTCTTGCCGCTCAGTGGGTTGATGCCGTATGCGCCGGTGAAGACCCCGGTCTTGTCCTTGTTCAAATCAGTCCGTTCCAAATCAGACTTGCTGTCGATGGCCTTTTGGTAAGCCTTGACTTCGTCGACATGGTCGGGCGTCGTGATTTGATCGACCAGTGGGTGTTCAGGGGCCAAAACCATGTAGGTCGCCCCAAACAACGTGTCTGGCCGCGTCGTGTAGACTTCGACCTTGGTGTCTGCTTGGCCGTCAACTGGGAAGAAGACGCTGGCCCCTTCAGAACGACCGATCCAGTTGCGTTGCATTTCCTTGATGCTATCGGGCCAGTCTAAATCGTCCAGGTCATCGAGCAGCCGGTCGGCGTACGCCGTGATCTTTAAGACCCATTGGCGCATGGGTACGCGGTAGACGGGGTAGCCGCCCCGTTCCGTCTTGCCATCAACGACTTCTTCATTGGCCACGACGGTCCCGCCCATGAAGTCAGGCGCCCAGTTGACCATGATCTTGTCTTCGTAAGCCAGGCCCTTCTTGTACATTTGTTCAAAGATCCATTGGGTCCACTTGTAGAAGGATTCGTCGGTCGTGTTGACCTCGCGGCTCCAGTCATAAGAAAAGCCCAGTGAGCGGATCTGGCGCTTGAAGTTCTTGATGTTGTGCGCGGTGAAGTCCTTGGGATTGTGCCCCGTCTTCAAGGCGTACTGTTCGGCAGGCAGACCAAAGGCGTCCCAGCCCATGGGATGCAAGACGTTAAAGCCTTGCATCCGCTTCAGGCGGGCCATAATATCCGTGGCCGTGTAACCTTCCGGATGTCCCACGTGTAAGCCTTGACCGGATGGGTATGGGAACATATCCATCACGTAATACTTCGGTTTTGCCTGGTTGTCAGCGGTCTTAAATGTCTCGTTGACCCGCCAGTAGTGTTGCCACTTGCGTTCAATAATTTGGTGTTCGTATGCCAAATTCTTCGCTCCCTTTCTCATTGTGTCCACAAAAAAAGCCCCCAGAAGCCCAAAAATCAGCTTCTGTAGGGCGTGTCAGCGCGGTACCACCTACATTTCCCCGGTCTTGTACCGAGGCTCATTCCGGCTGATAACGTCGCCAAACGCCCACTTTGCAGCGGAGAAGACTCGGAGACAAGTTCGTTTGACCAGGCAACGGATTCACAGCGACCATCCGCTTGCTGAATGCCTTGTCAAACTACTACTTCTCGTCAATGTCTTGGTTTAATCAGATTGTTTTCATCTTAGCAAACCCCCTAGTGAAAAGCAAGGGGCGGGCCCCGGTTTTTGGAAAAAAGAGTGGACCCACTGGCGGTTAACTGGTCACCGATAGCCCTGCATTTCCTAAGTAAGCCTAACATCTCTCCCCGTTTGCCGTTATGGTATCCCCCCTGTGCTATACTGAAATTATTAAAATCATGATATAGGAGGTCACCATTTGATGACCATTTCACGAACACGGTGGCGTTTCACCTGGGCCGCGGGAATTTTCTTTCTAATTGACTTGCTGGGAGTCAGTTTTCAGCAAGGCTGGGTCCATGCGTTGGACCGACTCGTTATTGGCTGGGTACGTCAGCCGCTGCCGACCGGCGTCACGCAAACAATTATTGGGATTACCCATTCCGGCGACCCCAAGCCAGTGACTTGGGTGACGCTGTTGTTGGTAGCCATCCTGGTCATTGCGCGGCGCTACCGCGGGGCCTTGTTTTTGGCATTTAACGTGCTGGTCTGGGCCGGCATTGGTAACAGTCTGATCAAGCACCTGGTCCAACGCCCCCGACCGACCGTTAACCGCCTAGTTGCGGCCAGTTCCTACAGTTTTCCCAGCGGCCACTCCATCACGGCCATGTTGCTGTGGGGCTCACTGATTGTGCTGCTGGGCTGGTCGCTACGACAACGGCCATGGCGGCGCCGGTTGGTGGTCGTGGTCCTCAGCCTGTGGATCGTTTGCATCGGCCTGTCCCGCATTTACGTGGGCGTGCACTACCCCACCGACGTGCTGGGCGGCTGGTCACTGGGCTTTTGCCTGTTAACTTTGAGTCAATGGTTCCTCACTCGTTATGGAGATGTGTTATAAATGAATTTACCCAATGCCTTAACCTATAGCCATACGCTTTTAGCCGAAATCGTCGGCCCAGGCGCCACCGTCGTGGATGCGACCGTGGGCCAAGGCCATGACACGCTGTTTCTCGCCAACCTGGTCGGTAAGACCGGCCGGGTCATCGGCTTTGACATCCAGCAGGCCGCGTTGGCCGAAACTAAACAGCAGCTCCAACTGACCGGCCTCGGCCAACCAGTCGAGTTACACGCCACCGGCCATGAACACGTGGCCGAATACCTCGCGGCCGACGAACCGGTGACCGCAGCCATCTTCAACCTCGGCTACCTCCCCGGCGGTGATAAATCCGTCATCACTCGCCCAGAAACCACCCTAGCCGCCGTGAAGGCCCTATTGCCACATCTACCCCGCGGCGGGCGTATCATCCTGGTCGTTTACGCCGGTCACCCCGGTGGCGCCACCGAACGCAACGCCGTGGTCGACTTTTGCCAGCAATTGCCGCAAAAAACTTACCAGGTTCTGCGCTACGGCTTTATCAATCAAATTCACACGCCACCGTTCTTGCTGGCGATTGAGCGCAGATAAAAAGAGTGGCCCTACAGGCGGTTAACTGGTTAGGATTCGTAACATCGCCAATCAACTTAGGCTACTCAATCTGGAAGGGCCAGGGACACTAGAAAGCAGGCGGGGCGACCCGCCTACTTATTGTGTCTTCGTATTACTATGGTATTGCATAAAATAACAAGTGGAGGGATTTAAATGAGTAAAAAAACGATTAACGTGGCTACAATTGCCATTTTCATGCTTGCATTTTTAATCTTAATTGTAAAAGATGTTATGAAGTGACAAAAGTGGGAAAACGTACAGATCTAAATGACCCTGATATTATGGCTTCCCAAGAAGCGGCATGGCGTTGGGGAAAGACAAAAGACTATGTCAGGCAAATTGTGGTAACTAGGGAAGTTATGGAAGCCGTGACAGGCCACGAGGAAGTGCGAGAATAACAGTAAACCACCCTGCCGATTAATGGGTGGTTTTTTATGTGCTTCGGACTGCGTTATAATAGCATAACAGGAATTATATTAGGTGGTAATTGGATTGTTCAAAATCAATGGAAAAGGCACTGCATTACTAATGCTGATAGGTGCCGTGGCGGGGAGCATGGCCGTAACTAACGCGTCGGCTAAAAGTAAATTGGATAAGGAAATTAGTAAGATAGATATTAGTAATTTGTCAAATCTGAGTTCTGAATATACGTATGGTGCTAACGCCAATAACAATAGTGTGAATCACTATAATCTTTTTCAAACGTATAAAATTAAGTCTAAGTTAGTATTAACAAACGAGTTTAGGCATAAAAAAGTTATTTTGCCCAAGGGTTCCGTGGTAACAGGTAATAGTGATGGTCAGGGAAACTTAGTTAACGTGGATAATACAACGTTAAGTATCAAGAATCAGAAAAAGGTTTTCAAGAAGTTGGGTAATTGGCATTATAGTAAGACTTTTTTGAAAGAAAATGGGGCTGCTAAGTATCCATATGTACGTACAACGGCGTTTTCCAAAAACTCAGTAGCTGCCTTTCCAATGCTATATGCAAGAAAAGAAACATCTAATTCTGATAATGAGACGACATTTCCGTTCATTTCGGTAACAGCGGATAGCCAACTTGCATATCATTCAAAAGGTCAAGTGTTCAGGGCTACGCGCTATGCAAAAATCAAAAAAGTTAAGCGTACTCACGCAAAAATCACATACTATTTGTCAAAGAGACTGGCTGGGGTGACTACAAAGAAAGTTAGAGTTGGAAACGCATATCGTTATAGGGTTAGTCTAAGGATT
This sequence comes from Levilactobacillus sp., assembly GCF_022646225.1. Lineage (NCBI taxonomy): Bacteria > Bacillati > Bacillota > Bacilli > Lactobacillales > Lactobacillaceae > Levilactobacillus > Levilactobacillus sp. The sequence continues at coordinate 12,047 of NZ_JALCJA010000001.1, read as the reverse complement.
GGGCATGTGTTCCAGCCTAGTTTTGCTAGTGACACAGGCTCATATCATGTAACGATCAGCAACGGAAAGCAAAAGTTTTATTTCGTAATTTTCTCGCCTAGCCCGGTTGAGTCGTATCTTGATAATTTAAACGGTAAATATGTAACTCCACATGAGCAGAGAATATCTTCTGATTATATCCAAAGTTTGTACTAAAAAAAACGACATCAAGTCCCGGAAAATCCGTTTCCGCGAGACGCGATGCCTTTTTCATTTCTAAAAGAATTCTAAAGATACGCCCAGCCCCGGTTACCAATTCCCGCGCCCGTTCGTTAGTAACCATAGACGCTACTTTTTTTGCAGCGACTTGCGTTTGGGACTGACCCAAGTGCCGGAACCGAAGCCCAGGATGGTCTTTAGCGCCGGAATAAAGGTCATCACCACCGTGACCGGATTGACCATCCAGTAAAACAGCATGTATAGCGGCGCAAACAGCATGTATTTCAGCTTGATGCCGTGATGGTCCAGTAGCAAGGCCGTCAACAGCTGCATGAAGCCCGCGAACAGCTCAAACGTCACGAAGATAAAGGAAATAACGAGGCCATGTATGACACGCTCGAAGTCGCCGGTCACCAGGAAATAGCCCATGGTCGCCAGAAATGCGATCGATGTCAACGTGAAGAAAAACGACCAGATGATCGACAGAGTCGAGTCGGCAAACATGGAAATTTGGTAGCGGTGTTCAATCGGGTGTAACAAGAACTTTTTAATGTTGGTCAACCAGACCTCGGTACCCCCTTGGGCCCAGCGCTTCCGTTGCTTGTACAGGTCGCGGATCGTTTCGGGGACGTTCATGTGAAAGATCACGTTGGGCGCAAACCGTGGCACGGCTCCAATCATCTGGTGGTCCCAGGCGATACTGATGTCCTCGGTGGCCCGATTTTGCCGGAAGCCGCCGACGTCGATCAGAAAATCCTTCTTGTACAGCGTGTTGGCCCCACTGTACGCGTACATGGAATCATTGATGGCCGTTTGACTGCGCTTGATGACACCCACAATGCTGGTGAACTCGACCGTTTGCGACTTGCCCAACAGGCTCGAGCGGTTCTGCACGTCCATGTTGGCGGTCACGGCCGAGGTATTCATGTCACGGTCGCGCATGAAGAAATTCATATACTTCATCAAGGCGTCCGGCTCGGGAATCGTGTCGGCATCGTTGCTGAGAATGTACTCCCCCTTGGCAAAGTACATGCCGATGTTAAACGCGTGGGCCTTCCCCTTGTTCTTCAGGATCTCGACCGTACGCAACCGCGGGTATTTTTCCTGCAGGCGGGCAATGATGGCACCGGTGTCGTCGGTGGAGCCGTCATTCATCACCAGCACCTCATAATTGCTGTAATTCAACTGGTCAAACAGGTAGGTGATGGTCTCTTCGATCATGACCTCCTCGTTGTGCGCGGGAATCATGATGGTGATCATCGGCTGCTGGTCGACCGGAATCTCATGCCAGTCGGTATCGCGCTTGTTGGTCTTCAAGAACCGATAGGACAATGCCCCTGCGAACCAGAAAAACGACCCGATGACCGGATACAAACACAGAATCAACAAAAAGATGTTCAGGAGCGTCTGGCCCAGCGTGGCCTTTAAAATGCTGTCAATAAAAACGTTAAGCATGCGCGCCTCCTATTCATCCAAATCGTTCAAATCATGCTTGCGGTATAAATTTTGAATCTGATCCGTATCCAAGTTTTGTTCCGGCTGGACCTGATACGTCCGAACGTTGTGGCGGAAGTCCTCATCCCCAAACCGGTCGTCCATGAACTTTTCCAGCTCAGTCTCCCGTTTCTTTTGGTTGATCGGATTAAACGTCGGCCACTGTTCCACCACCCGGTCACGCTTGCGGTTCTGGATGATGGTCATCCCCACCGCAAATAACGACACCATCACCAGCGAGAACAACAGGATGATGCCAATGAATTTGATTTCGAAGATGCCTTCGGAATACGACCACAAATGCGGCACCCGCGGGTCATAGACTGCCCAAAAGGCCGTGACCGTGATGACCACGGGCACCACCACGCAGATCCAGCCGAAAATGGCCACCAGGGTCTGCCAAATTTTCAATCCCCAGTGACCTTTTTCAAAGTACGCATCTGTATATAATTGTTGCTTCGGTTGTTTGGCTTGTTTTGCCACTATTGTCTAGCCTCCTGCGGGTTCATTGGCCGCCCGAACCGGTAGCCTTGCCGGACCCGAATCTTTAATTGCTCGGCCAATTGCTCATCGGCCTCATCTTCGACCCCCATCAAAATCAGTTGGATGTCGTTGTCCTGGGACAACCGATTCCAAAATTGCAGGTTCAAATCCAGCCACACGGACGGGTCCTCCTTGCGAAAGCTGCGCATGGAACATTTCAGCGAATCCACTTCTGGCAGCAGCCACTCCACGCTCTTCAGGTTGGCCAGAGTCGACCCTACGTTATCGATATCAAACCGCATGCCATACGACCGGGCCTCACGCACCCGGCGACGGAGTAACCGCTTGTTGATATGGTCCTGGTGATTGGCCGTATACTCCACGGCCAGCGACATCGGGGTAATCTTGGAAATGGCCCAGCGCACGAAATATCGGAAATCCGGGCTAATGATCTGGTCGTATTCCAGGTTGATGGACAACGTGATGGGCTCGGTCGGCAACGACTTGAACGTGTCCTCCAGTAAAAAAATCACCCGCTGTAAGGGCAAGGAGTCCAACTGTCGCGGCAACGACCAGGAGCCATCGGCGTTGTGCTGGCGTAACAGGCACTCGTACCCCGTGGTGTGGCCCCGAAAGTCGACCTGCTTTTGGATAAAGTAGCGGAGTTCAATTTCATGATTTTCCAAATAGTTATTGGAACTTTTGCGCGAATACCAAAAATAAATGGCAATAGTGGCAACCAAGACGACCACGGCCACGCCGGTGATTCCTAACAACACCGTTTCCAGCTGCGCTAACGTCATTTTTCTGCCCACTCCATTTCATAAACTTAACACCCCTAATTTTAATATTTGACGGGGGAAATTCAAGCGATTCACCTAGTGGGTGTCACAGCTGGTCAAAATTGGGTGGGCCCCTTCGTAGAGTTATCACACCCGGCTACCGTCAAAATAACGATTGACGAATCCAGAGACTGGCGGCGGATTCGCTCCTGTCGCGATAAAGTGGGATTGGTCCTATATTGTCCACTAAGCCATTCAGGGTTTAAAATATTCTTTTGTTTATTAAAAAACGCCGAGAATTTCGTTGATAGCTTGTGTGGTTTTTAAGTTGTGATCCATCAGTCTCTGCGTCTCCACCGGCCCTTCTCCTGCACCACCACTTAGCTACGCTCTAGCCTTCTTTCACAGTGCTATACTTAAATCGGAGGTGAAGTCATGAACCAATTCATTACGGGAACCATTGCGTTAACTAGTCTTTCACTAGCTCTATTTAGTATGCCAACTTCTGTTCAAGCGTCAGCCTGGCATACCTCTGCTATTCCAAGCAAGTTACGCGGTCATTGGTACGCTCGCGATAACCATCACCAAGGCGTCCGTATTCATAAACATACAATTCATTACAGTGGCGAAAAAAGTACCCGAGTAAAATGGCGGTACGTTGGTCATAAGTCCTATCGTTTCAAATACGCCCATTCAGCTGATTTTATTATCCATCTAAAATATTACAATCAGCACAAAATTACTATGAATTCGTTCTGGCATAGTTATTATCGCTAAATTACTTTTTATCGGAGGAAAGAATATGAACAAGAATATCTTGATGGTCAGTCTAGCGACGGTCTCACTTGGTTTAGGGCTGTCTGCTACACCCGTTACAGCTAATGCAAAGGTTTACTCAACCTTGCCTAAGGTCTTACGAGGAAACTGGAAAAAGCACATCGGTTGGGAACACGCTAATGGAAAAAGATGGGAACGCGCATACACCTACGTCGGCTATAAGCATAGCTTTTGGACAGGAATGACCGGATCAGATACATATCCAGAAACAGTTCGTTACGTTATAGGAAAGGGGCACGGTATTTATAAAGTCCATACAAAAACAACCATAGGTGGAACCCAATATCATATCGTAACAATGAAGCGCACCAAAAAATCGCTCCGACTCACCAGATATTGGGGCGGGAAAAAATCATTGGCCCGCTATACCAGCCATCACAAAGCCATCGAATAACATAAGGGCCTGGGGCAGCCACCCCAGGCCTTTTGCGTCCAACTCTAAATAGTCTAAACGTGTGCCAGAAAGCAGTCTTAATACTCACCGGCTAACTGCCTATCCACTCTTTATTCGGTCTCTCTATTATTCAAATTCAATTACTCATTTTCTGAAAAAAACAAAAAAATCTCCAAACCCCTTGTACAAGAAGAGGTTCGGAGAAAAATGCACAGTATTTATATGAATATCGTAAAGTTGTGCTTTTATTGGGCATTTTACAGGAAAACATAGGAATTGATAGGAAAAGTTAAAAACGCAAATACTGTTATATCAACGTTTCAGGCTCCTACTAGTTCCGATTAGTCACTCAAAAAATGAAACCGTGTGAGCTCAAGTGCAGAGTGTTCCATAATCAACTTCCCGTGTTCCGCTAACACATCTGGGGCCACCTTGGTCCGGTCGGCGTATTCGTACGCCACGGCCAATTCGTCCTTGATGGACTCGAAGGATGACTCGTTGGTGAAGAAGATCAATTCCAGATAGTAGTCGTGATTGTAAAGATACAGGTTGGACGCCGCGTTTTCCAAACGCAAGACGCGTGCTACGCTGATCATGTCTTCAAATGAATGTAACTTAACCACGCGAGTCGTCGTTGGCTGGCCCTTGTCGTTCAAGTAGTCTTCAATATCGTTGGAATCGCTGGTGGTCGTCGCTGACTGCAGGTGTTTCATATAATCCCGTGGGTCATCCGTTTCCATCAAGCGCTCCTTAATCTGATCCGACACTTGATCGGGGTGAGCACTATCGACACTAGCATCGCCCTGGTTGTTGTCAGTCGAGGCATCATCCTCGTCTGTATTCTTACTGATAAACAACTCCAGACCGTTACGGTTCGGCAAAACTTGGAAGGTTACCGCGTCGTTGTCTTGGAATTGGTGATCAACGTCGACTTCCTCCAAGATACTGTAGAAGAAGCCTTCGATTTGTTTGTGGTTACCGAGCAGGTCTAAGACCGTAATGCCGCGTTCACTTAAGTCGTCATTACCAATAACCACCCGAATCGTGTTTTCATTGATTCGTTCCATTTCCATGAATAACACCCCTTTCTCGTGGGTTTTGGGTATTGTCCTTGATACTCATTTTAGTCTATTTTACCGGCTTGTAAAGTCATCATACCAAAAAACCGGACTGCAAGTAACATTTTCTCACAAATCCGGTCAGATGCAACTAATTAAGCTTAATTTGCGCCATTTACCAATCGCTGAGCGCGTTGAAGTTCTAATGCGCGGACTTGCCGGGGTAAGAAGCGCCGAATCTCCTCTTCATTGAAACCCACTTGCAGACGTTTGTCGTCGACCATAATCGGCCGCCGCAAGATGCCCGGATGGGTTTGAATCAAGGTAAACAGGTCACGGAGCGGTAAATCATCTAAGTCAACGGTCAGTTCCTGATAAACACGGGAACGCTTTGACACGATTTCCTCCGTGCCATCTTCGGTCAAACGCAAGATGGATTTAATTTCGTCGATCGTCAAGGGTTCGGAGAAGATATTCTGTTCACGGTACGCAATACCATGTTCTTCGAACCACAGACGGGCTTTGCGACAAGAGGTACAACTAGGCGAGGTGTAGAGCGTAACTGTCATATTCTTTTCCTCCTTCACGGTCAATAGATTTGTTTGATTAGCTCTATTATACCGATTTTATGAGAAAAAGAAAGACCTTTCTTAAAAATATTTAATTTACAATTTTACCCCATCTGCCTATTATTGTATTAACTTGTTACCTAACACCACCGTTTTGACAATTAATCAGTTTTAAGCAATTAACATTTCTCGAATAAAAAGCATTAGATTTCATAAATAGACCCTGCTGAAACGACACTGACCTTCGTGGCCGCACCAGCCGCTTCCTGTGCTTCATTGCCCAGTTGTTGCAAGTCACCCGTTTGCGGCAAATGCGTCAGCAACAGGCGTTTGACCCCGGCTTGCTTCGCCAATTGACCGGCCTGCGTGGAGGTCAAATGCCAAGCGGGCCCCTGGTGATCGGCGTAGAAATTGGTGTCGGCCAGCAGCACATCGACGCCGGTCGCCCATTCGGCCAGCCCCGCAAAGGCCGCCGTGTCCGCCGTAAAGGCCAGCGTGGCCCCCGTGGCCGTTTCCGTGATGCGGGGCGCATAGGCGGGAACGGGATGATGGGTCGGCAAGAAGTCAATAGTGAATGGTCCCAGGTTCAGGGTCTGGGCCGGATCGTACGCCTGACCGACCGTGGCGTTGGGCCAGGTCAAGGCGCCAAAATTCAACGGATCGGCGGTGTGTCCATAAATCGGCAAGACCGGTTCGGCCCGTTTGCCCGCTTTCAACTGCCACAAATACTGTAAGACCCCGACGTCGGCGGTATGGTCGTGGTGATAATGCGTCAGCAACACCGCATTCAATTGTAAGGGGTCTAAGACCTTCTCTAAGGCCAACAACGCCCCACTCCCACAATCGACCAGCAACCGGTAATCACCGCTAGTCAGCAGGTAACTACTGGTTCCTACGCCATTGTGGGGGTAACCCCCGTAGCAGCCTAACACAGTTAATTTCACAAGAATCATCCTTTCCTAAACGTTTTATCTTCAGTTTAGCGCGGCGGTTCAAAAGTGTAAACGTTTCGCTTTTTTTCAGAAGAACCTTATAATAAAGGTAACAAACTAGTCAGGAGGGATGAGCATGCTTCATGAATTAGCAACAACTTTTGGCAGTAAGGATCTGTTAGACAAGATCATGGCGGACAATCCGGACCGCAAGATGGTCTTGTTAGCCGGTTCCGATGCCGATGAAGGTCTCCAATTGGTGGATGCCTCCGGGAAACCGTCTGTTTTCAACGGTGGTTTAAACTATCGTGTCCAGCTCCACCAAGGGTCATCTGAATGGCAAGGTTTCTTCAGCTTCAAATACTTCACGTTCGATCAGGACACGGCCAAGGTCTTTGACGCCAAGGCCAATCGCCTGGCCAGCAACGGCCTCCCCAGTGGGATGACCGCGATGTACGTCTTGACCAAGGAGAAGAACGCCAATGAATACGTTCTCCTGACCATCTGGGCAGACAGCGATGCCTACGCGCTGTGGCGCCACTCACCGGCCTTTGCGCCGTTTGACCCGTACGCCGTCAGTGCCAACCATTTCCACAGCGCTTCTTATCACCAAGTGACTGCGGACGAAAAATAAAAAATGCTTCACACCAGCTGGGACGTGGTCGTTCCGGCTTTTTTGTGCCCGCTTGCCTGGCCCACCTGGGTTTTCTCGATCACCCATTCGCGGTACAATGGGCGTATTCTGTTTAGAAAGGTCGTGGTGATTTGTTCACGACACCATCCAACGCCGCAACGGCGAAACTTTCTCCACTGTTGCCGCTAACGCCGGCCCAGACCCAGCTGGTCGACCGCATTTTTACCTTTACCACGACACACCTCAACCAACCTGGTCCCGCTATGTTTGCCCTCTACGGCGATGCGGGAACTGGCAAGAGTGTCGTTTTGGCCCACCTCTTCAACCGCATTCAAGAGGCCGCCAGAACCCAAGCGACGAGTCCCTTGGCTGGTACGGAGAACTACTTTTTAGTCAACCATCCGGAGATTCTCAAGGTCTATCGTGAGATTGCGGGGCACCAACCTCACCTCTTTAAAAAGGACATCCAGCGACCGACTTCGTTGATCAACCAAATCAGTCAGGGCAAGCGTCACGCCGACGTGCTGGTCATCGACGAGGCACACCTCTTGCTCTCGCAGCCGGACCATTACAATAATTTCTATGGTCACAATCAGTTAGCATCCTTGATGGCCACGGCCAAGGTCATCATCGTGGTCTTTGACGAGACCCAGGTCCTGCGCCTCAAAAGCTACTGGACGGAACAACGTCTGGAAGCGTTGATGGCCCCGGTCCCTCACGAGGTCTATCGCCTGACCCACCAATTTCGGATGCAGGCCAGCGACGACCTCGTGCGCTGGATCAATGACTTTACCCACCAACGACTCCGCCCGCTACCTTCATCCGGTGGAACTAACTACGATCTGCGCGTCTTTGCCGACGCCGAAAAAATGCGCCAGGCCATCGTCGCCCGTAACCAGGAAGTCGGCCTGTCCCGCATCGTCTCGACCTCCGGCTACCCGTCCACACTTGACGGGGGCAAGCACTACATCACGGAGGGCGCTTTTCACCTCCCCTGGGACCAGTACAACTACACCGCAACGCCCTGGGCGGAACTGCCACAAACCATCAACGAGGTCGGCTCGATCTACACCTGTCAGGGGTTCGATTTGAACTACGTCGGCATCATCTTAGGGCCACCGATTGGCCTAGATGAGCACGATCATCTGGTCATCCACCTTGACCGCTACACGGACGTCGAGGCGTTCAAGCGCCGCGATGACCTGACGGATCCCCAAGAGCTCACCGTCATTAAGCAACGCCTAATCTTAAATTCCATCAACGTTTTAATGAAACGTGGGGTCAAGGGCCTCTACATTTACGCCCACGATCCCCGTCTCAATCACTATCTCCAACAGGGCCGTCACCTGGCCTGAAACAAAGAGGACCATTACTAGCCAACATGTGCTTAGTAATGGTCCTCTTTTTAAACTGATGCGTTCGTTTATGACGCAATTAATGGTGGTCAACGTTAGCCAACAATCTCTTGATACACCTGCTCATCCGTATCTCCCTCGGTATTAATCACTAACACGCGAGATGCAGGACCTAATTTCAGTTGTTGCCGCAAAGTCTGGTCCCGTAAAGCGGCATTAACAAAGGCAAATGCAGCAACCCCCGATTCACCCGCAACAATTCGCGGATCACCTTCCTGAGGTCTCGCTAGTACGCGCATGCCGATGCGGGCCGTCTCGTCAGAAAGGGTCCCGTAGTAGCTCGCCGTGTCACGAATGACTGGAAATGAAATCAGGCTGGGTGTCTGGCAATTTAAGCCCGCCATGATCGTTTGCGGGGACCCGGGAACGGTCTGTCTGTCACCATCGGCCCGTTGCGCGGACAAGTAATAACACGCGACCGTTGCCGGCTCAACGATGGTCACTAGCGGTCGTTGGGCCGGTGGTAGAAAGCTAAACAACGCGTCGATGATGCCCGCCGAGAGCTGACCAACCCCTGCTTGTAAAAACAGATGTGTTGGATACTCGTCTGCTGACAACTGCTTAAGGATCTCATCAACGATAATGCTGTAACCACTAGAGATTTCCTGTGGAATTTTCGTATAGCCCGGCCAGGCCATATCCTGAATCAAAATGCCATTGGGATCTTGATCAGCCAGTTTCGTGACCAATTTCACGGTATCATCATAATTTTTCGTCGTAATTTCTACCGCCGTCTGATTAAACGCAGCAATATGCTGGGCCCTGGTCCGCGTAGAGCCTGCCGGCATTTTAACAACTGCATGCGTGCCCAATTGGTCGGCAGCCCAGGCAACACCGCGACCATGATTGCCATCCGTTGCCGTGTAGAACGTGATCTCATCGGCGATCCGTTTCACTGCCGGTGTTTGAAGTTGCGAATACCGCAACTGCGCAATCGGCAACCCGGCCTTTTGGGCAATACAACAAGCCATGGCATAAAGACCACCAGTAGCCTTAAATGATTTTAACCGGTCACTAAAACGTTGCGATTCATCCTTAACCAATAAGCTACCGATATGCTGATTTCGGGCATAATTTGCCAATCGGGTTAACGGTGTTGGCCGATAAAAGGGCACCGATTGGTAAAATTGTGCGACCTGTTTAACCACCCCTGAATCATTAAAGGCGCGCTCCCCAAGACAAAAAGGGCTATCCATTAACTGTATATCAGCCATCACGTCGTATCTCCTTTTTTCCATAGATCTTTTCTCAACAGATACCAAAAAAGCCTCCCCCACAGGAAGACTCTCATGGACGGTCCGTACGAGACTCGAACTCGTGATCTCCTGCGTGACAGGCAGGCGTCCTAAACCAACTAGACCAACGGACCAAATATTGCGGGAGTAGGGTTTGAACCTACGACCTTCGGGTTATGAGCCCGACGAGCTACCAGACTGCTCCATCCCGCGATAATATGAAATTGTGAAACAATGACCCGTACGGGATTCGAACCCATGTTACCGCCGTGAAAGGGCGGTGTCTTAAACCACTTGACCAACGGGTCATAACTAAACGGAGAAGGAGAGATTCGAACTCTCGCGCCGCTTCCGCGACCTATACCCTTAGCAGGGGCACCTCTTCAGCCACTTGAGTACTTCTCCATAATGGGCCTAAATGGACTCGAACCATCGACCTCACGCTTATCAGGCGTGCGCTCTAAACCAGCTGAGCTATAGGCCCATATAAAGCGGGTAACGAGAATCGAACTCGCGACAACAGCTTGGAAGGCTGTGGTTTTACCACTAAACTATACCCGCAATATAATGAGATATATTTAATGGCGCGGGACGGAATCGAACCGCCGACACATGGAGCTTCAATCCATTGCTCTACCGACTGAGCTACCGAGCCATTTAACCATTTAGAAGTTATGAATACCATACTCAGCTAACCAAATATGGTAACGGTCCGTACGAGACTCGAACTCGTGATCTCCTGCGTGACAGGCAGGCGTCCTAAACCAACTAGACCAACGGACCAAATTGCGGGAGTAGGGTTTGAACCTACGACCTTCGGGTTATGAGCCCGACGAGCTACCAGACTGCTCCATCCCGCGATAATATAAAAGGAGGATGAGAGATTCGAACTCTCGCGTGATTTTACTCACCTGACGGTTTTCAAGACCGTTCCCTTCAGCCAGACTTGGGTAATCCTCCATAAATAACACATACAAGTGCCCTCTGGTGATGGACCTTGTAGGACTCGAACCTACGACCGAACGGTTATGAGCCGTTTGCTCTAACCAACTGAGCTAAAGGTCCAGTTCAAGTCTAAATCGCGGCGGGGGGGATCGAACCCTCGACCTCTCGGGTATGAACCGAACGCTCTAGCCAGCTGAGCTACACCGCGAAGTGTTAAATAAAATTTATTTATTTAATCGGGAAGACAGGATTCGAACCTGCGACCCCCTGGTCCCAAACCAGGTGCTCTACCAAGCTGAGCTACTTCCCGTTAAAATGCACCCAGTAGGAGTCGAACCTACAACCTTCTGATTCGTAGTCAGACACTCTATCCAGTTGCGCTATGGGTGCAAAATGATAATTCATGCTTAGTACCTCTCGGTACGAAGCGGAAGACGGGATTCGAACCCGCGACCCCCACCATGGCAAGGTGATGTTCTACCACTGAACTACTTCCGCAAAATGCCGACTAGAAGATTCGAACTTCCGACCCCCTGTTTACAAGACAGGTGCTCTACCAACTGAGCTAAGTCGGCATAGCCAGTATCCGTTCAATATCTAATTGCCAAACGCCCGAAGGCGAATGAGCCGTGACAGTCTCGAACTGTCGACCCTCTGATTAAAAGTCAGATGCTCTACCAACTGAGCTAACGGCTCAAATGGAGGATACAGGGCTCGAACCTGTGACCCTCTGCTTGTAAGGCAGACGCTCTCCCAACTGAGCTAATCCTCCAAAACCGCGTAGCGACGTCCTATCCTCGCAGGGGGCGATCCCCCAACTACTATCAGCGTGCTGAAGCTTAACTTCCGTGTTCGGCATGGGAACGGGTGTATCCTTCAGGCTATCGCCACTACACTTTGAAAGAACTTCTTCTTTCAAAACTAGATATTATCAATTCATTTTCTTTGAGAACACCAATTCTACTTGGTTAAGTCCTCGACCGATTAGTACTGGTCCGCTTCACGTCTCACAACGCTGCCACTTCCAGCCTATCTACCTGATCATCTCTCAGGGGTCTTACTTCCATATAG